>DHHJ01000007.1 GCA_002403205.1 Anaerolineaceae bacterium UBA4775 | reverse complement strand
AGCTTTTCTATTGAGGCACTACGCCCTTGTTTCTGTTTTTTCCAAAAAGTTCTAGGTCAGGTATCTTATTAGTTGACAAAGACTAAAAGGAGCAAACCATGACAAATCAACCAATTTGTACATTGCAGAAGGCATGCTTCGCGACAAGATTAAATGTTGGAATAGATAGCTGCTGAAGGATAGTAAGCGTTGCCAAAGCTAATATGAATCCAGATCAACGAGGTGGTGTGACTGGAACGGGTACAGCATCTGGGTGCGGGGCCCAATGGATGCTCTCCGGAACGCAAGGGGTATGCCTATGGCTACAAGCCCAAAACAGTTAGGACTCGAGTGGGCGAAATTAAGTTCGACGCACCTCATCTGCGTCAAGGTGATTCTTGTCCCGATGCGCTGGAGAAAGGACTACACAATGAAAGGGCGTTGACGCTAGCTTTGGCAGAAATGTACGTACAGGGTGTTTTAACACAATGAGTGGCAGTGACCACCGAGCAATTATGCGGCACAGTGGTAAGCAGCATGCAGGTCAGTAGGGCATCTGAAAAGATTGATGAACTTCTTTAGGCCTGGCGCACCCGTCCACTAGGCAAGATCGTATATCTGTTTCTGGATGGACAGCCAGATCCGATATACTGCCATTTTGATTGCTTCTGGTGTGGGACAAGACGGAAGACAGCGTATTCTGGGTATTTCGGTCTGACTGAGCGAAGCTGAGCAGCACTGGTGGCTGTTTCAGGAGGACCTAACCGACCGAGGGCTGGAGAAGGTGCAGTCGATTGTCAGCAATGACCACTATGGATTGCGCAAAGCTCGTTCAGCAGTCTTCACTGGAGTGCAATGGCAACGATGTCAATTCCATATGCAACAGAATGCAAATCAACATATCCCGCAGTAGTGATTGCAAGCTGAAGTGGCAACAGACACACCTGCACTTGCTGCATGGTGCAAGGGTTCGGGCAGTCCTCAATACCCCGACTCAGCAGCAAGCAGAGCTTTACTTGAAAGCGACCGTTTCAATTCTGCGGTGGTGGCATCGAGATTAGCAAAGTGGATGGTGGTTGCCATCCCGGAGGGCTTGACTGTGTTCATATTCCCGAAATCATACCATCAGCGCATTCAAACCAGCAAAATGCTGGAACGGGTCATCCAGAAGATCAAACGCCGAACGCGGGTGACCCGGATATTTCCTAAATAGTTGTCATGTTTGCGTTTGGTGAGTGTTGTCCTTATGGAAATTTGCGAGGATAGGGAAACCGGCAGAATCTATTTGATGATAGGCACAAACTAGAAGGACTTGATGAAATTACAGAAGAGGGATGCAGAATCCAAACTGATGGAAGAATCTTTAAACATTTGAAACAACCTAGGGGCGTCAAATTTCATGCTTTAGCAGCTCACTCGATGATTCTTAATAGTTCACTATCGGTTTTTTACAAAACCTTAAAATATCTTGACAGCGTGATTAAAATTAATATAATATAATTAATAATAATAATTAGGTAATGATTATATCGGATCTGTTGGATAATTAATGTAGTTTCACTAACGTGTGTAGAATGTAGTACGCTTTGAAGAGATATTAGATCAAGTAAAAAAAGTGAAACCATGATCTACTGCAGCCACAGAACTTTACCAAAAGAATATTAGGAATAATAAGAGAGTATGTATGAAGGGGATTATTCGAAACGACTCTGCTTTGGTGAACTTGGCTGCATAATTAAAGAATAAATTCTCCAAAATTCCTGTTTGAGAAATTCATAATAGTTGGAAAAGGCGAAGCTTTTGTGGACATTACCAAGCCAATCCTTTCCAATGTAGGCAAAAGGATAATTCCACCTCGGAAAATTCAAGAATTTAATGATTATCACCACATACTCAGAAAGGGATTGCTCAATCAATGACAATTTCACTGGGTAATGTGGACATTTGGTTAGCTGCAAGCACTTGAGTTTGAATTGAGAATTTTTGACAGATGATATCCAAAACAGAACTGTTCATTGTCCAATCTTAAACGCAACGATGGTCAGAAGAGTAGCGAAACGCATAATGACTTGTTGAAGACGAGTTAAGAAAGACCACCACGAGAGACACCTTCCCCTCTTGTAAAAGCAAGTTATGAGATCTAGAGAATCAATAACTAGATTTCGGATGTACCCATATTGATTCCCAACAATATCAACAACCTAACGAATCGTTTTCTTGTGATTCTCTTTGTTGCATAATAGCTCAGAGCAGCGCCGCAGGACTTTTCAAGAATGTTAGGATTGGTAGGCAAATAAACCACCCTTTGTCAAAATAATGCTGATCTACAAATGCATGACTTCTTCTCAATGAAAACGATTTGGCAAATGCAAGATTCTCTTACAGAAAATGCTTAGTGATATGCACATCACAAAGCAATTTGAGAACGAGTTGAATGAGATATCCAAAGCTCTTCAATCACTCGGACTGAAATGTTGACGCGATCTATCTGGTGAAATAGTTTTTGAGATTTTCACTGACCCCTCCCAAGAATTCTGTCTTGATATAAGCTATTTATCTTCATGAAGGCAATTCTTTCTTTATCTTTTCGTCAATGTTGTTGAAGAAATTTCCATTTTCTCACAAGCAATTCAGTAAACAATCATCACTATAGGTATACACGCATATTTACTTATAAGTCATTAGGCACGATCAATATCAGCAAATTCTGTAGAAAATGGAGAAGTATATTGTTTTCTTAAGAACAGGGGCGACCCACTAACATAAATGATCAGGCAGACCGTAAATGAATTCTGAAGAAGTAATTATAAATAAACAAATTTATATTAACTTTTATTTAATGTGTGCATAATTATTATTAACAAGTATTGACATTAAAAATAAATTAGAGGTATTATGCCTATCGCAAGTCTTTATATAATATTAGAAAGGATGATCATCATGAAAAGAATAGGACAAGTCACGCTCATCACAACACTGCTTTTAGCAGCTGCCTTCGTTAATGTACAATTCATCTCTGCCAACACGGGTGCCATTTGGACAACAACTGGGACATGTGGTGACCCACAAAATGTCAACCACTACAAAACCGGAGATATGGTATTCATCAATGGCGCTGGGTTCGATGAAGGCCTTTACGATTGGGACATTACCGGCCAGCCAGGCCAGGCTTCCAACCATCCCAACATAAAGGTTGCTTCAGGCAGTTTCGAAGTGGACGAGACAGGCGCCTTCTGTTTTGACGCTTATGAGATTGGACCTGAAGATGGCGGCACCTACCGGGTGACCTTTGGGAACAAAAGCGATAACTACCGGGTAGAGCAAGTTCAACCCACGCCAGCGCCCACCCAGGAACCGACGCAACAGCCCACCCAGGAGCCAACACAGGAACCTACGGAACAGCCGACCCAAGAACCGCCAACAGGCCCAACCCAGGAACCCCCCACCGGACCTACACCGACAGAGGAACCCGAACCAACAGAAGAACCTGAAACGACCGAAGAGCCTGAGCCGACGGAAGAAGCTGCACCACCAGTGGTAGCGCAAGCCACCCCGGCGCCTTCCGTTTCACCGACCACAGGCGCTGCCTCCGGCCCTGCTGCGCTGATCATTTCAGCCATCTCGACCCTCGGCCTCTCCGGTGCCTCATTAGGGACTTGGCTCAAACGTCGCAAGTAGCAATCCAACCGTAAACCGCTTCAAATAAAATAACCACAGGAGGTGTTTGTACAAAACACCACCTGTGTCTTACAATCAGACCTCAGTATGCCTTTTAGCCGTGACATCCCATCTATCAATTATTTCGGGTACACCCTGGTGAGACTTTATGAATACTAAAACTAAAAACCCCACTCTGTTTCTTGTGATCAGCATCCTGTTGGCAGTGGTCGGGATCGGCTTGCTCATCATGGTGGTCATCCTATACGGCCCAAGAAGACCCCAAACCACACCTCCAGAGGATACCATTGCACTGTTCCAGCAGACCCAAGCGCAGGTTCCGACCCGGACGGCCTCTCCTCAGCCCGAACCCACCCAAACCACCCCCGCCGAAGTGGTGGAAAGCTCACCAACGCCCAGCCCAAGCCCCACACCGACGCCGGAGTGGATGGTCTACGACCAGGTTGACTTCCGCGATCAGGAAATAGAAGCACTGATTTCCATGCGTTGCAATGACGATCAAGTCTACATGAACCCATTCAACGTGGTGCCGTATTCGCCTGAGATCATCGAGAGCGGGATCTTTAACACCATTTTGGATTTTTCGATGGCCTGGGAACACCTCGGCTTTTATGGCTTGTGGATCCATTCCGGCCAATCCCCTGCCTTTGGAGATCTGCCTGCTTACCCATTGCAGCTCTACCTCGAGAACGATGCCCGCGGCTTTCGGCGGGATTCTGCCGAATTTCTCTCCCACATGCAGGACTGCCTGATAGGCGCTGAAATGCGCTTGCGCCAGGGCGACACCCTATCTGTGAGCGAGGTGGTGGCGGCCGTGCGTGTGCCTCCCGCCGGTGTTGTTGAGGTCAGCCAGAATCCCATGGAACTGGTTCCCTACCTGGCTGAGAACTACCCCGATAGCGGATTTGACCTGATGGACAACCCAGGCCTGCTGTTTTATTTTTGCGGCCGCCAGCTCACCGGAGAGA
This sequence comes from Anaerolineaceae bacterium UBA4775, assembly GCA_002403205.1. Classification (GTDB taxonomy): domain Bacteria; phylum Chloroflexota; class Anaerolineae; order Anaerolineales; family Anaerolineaceae; genus Brevifilum. The sequence continues at coordinate 43,420 of DHHJ01000007.1, read as the reverse complement.
CGTTCAATAACGATCTCGATTACTGGACACAATCACGCATCATCATCGGGTTCATGCCCGTGGATGGGGAATAACTCACGGGCATACTCCCAATGGCAGTGCTGTTTTCACCTATAACGGCCAACATCAGCCTAAATCCATGGTGGTCGCATCGATCCACGCCAGGTAGGGGGCAGAACCAGCGGTGATCGGCACGCAGATGATTTCAGGTGTCTCATAGCTATGGTGTTTTCGCAGGGCATCTTCAACCTGCTGGTAAAGCGCAGCCCGGGTTTTGATCAACAACAGCCACTCCGCTTCAGAAACCAGATCGTCTTGCCAGGTGTAGGTGCTCGAAATTTGGACTGCCTGTACACAAGCAGCCAGATTCTTTCCCACCAGCATAACGGCAAGTCGGTCAGCTTCAGCTTTGCTTGTGGTTGTGGTGAGAATCATACAGTAAGTCGGCTTCATATCAACACTCTCCTGAACGGGCTTAAGCCAGCAGGTCTGGTGCCTGCATTAGTAGTTTAACACGACTCTAAAACAAAACATCCTCATTCGGCTTGACCGCCACAATTGCTATAGCAACAGACTTAAAATCCTCTTATAATGGATTTCAGAAGTACCACGCGCATCCATGGCATCAAAATCCCGACGAACGATTCCTCACTCACCTAAAGAATGGGATGACAAAATGACACAGCAATCAAACGCACAATACCCCGTTTTTGTGATGTGCGGGCGAGATGCCCGCCGCCGTAAATTAATGGAGGTCATCGATCCGGAGGGGAATTACAAATCGAAAGCCCTGCTGCCCTTTCTCGGCAAACGCTTGATCGATTGGCAGCTTGAAGCATTGCACAGGTCACCCTTCGTGGAAGGGCTGTACCTGATCGGCCTGACCGAAGCCGATGCAGCCTTCACCTTCCCCGTGCACTATGTGCCCATCGAGACCGTCTCGGAATTCGCCGATAAACTCACTGCCGGTGTTGATTACCTTGCCAGCCTTGGTAAAAGCCCCAACCTGGTGGTGATCAGCACCTCCGACACCCCGGGCATCCGTACCGAGGATATCAATCGCTTCTTTAATCAGCTCACAGGATTACCCGGTTATGAATTTGTCCTGTCACTGGTGCCAGAAGAATTGATTGAAGCTGAGTTTCCCGGCTCCGGCCGGGTGGTGATGCGCTTTCGTGACCACAAACTGATTCCTGGGGAATTGTACGCCCTCAGCCCGCGCGCCATCCGCATCGGTCAGGATGTCATCACAGGGATCAGCCAGCGCCGCCGCCAGATCAACCGCACTGTGCGTAAGATCAACCCCTCACCCGTGATCCGCTTGCTGGCGAAAAAACCGCTCATGTGGTGGGTCATCCTCAAGTACCTGGCAGGCTGGGCTTCCCTGGCAGACGCTGAACGGGTTTTCTCCAGAGCCTTTGACTGCCAAACCAAAGGGGTCATCATCCCCGACGCCGGTTTCGGCATGGATATGGACCTGCCCGGCGATTACGAACGCCTGCAAACCTACGTGCAGGGTATGCACGAAAAATAATCCCCCACACCCGCATTTGAAATTCACCCATCACCTTTCACCTTTCAGCTATCAGCTATCAGCTAAATCCAATCATCTACACGCCAGTTGAGGTGGTATAATCCGTAGGCTAAAAAATCAAACCTGAACACGAGAAAAAAATAAGCATGTTAGAAAAACTTACTGGAATCATTGATCGATTTGATGAAATCGAAGCCCAACTGACCACCGTCGGTGAGGATTACTCCACTGCCATCGAGCTCTCCAAAGAGCGCGCCGAACTGGAACCGATTGTCACTCAGGCACGCGCCTACCAGCAAACCCTCGAACGGATCGAAGAGACAAAACGGCTGCTCGACGCTGACGACGAAGAAATGCGCGCCCTGGCTGAAATGGAACTCGAATCCCTCGCTGAAAAGCGCGACAAGCTCGAAGACCGGCTCAAGAGCATGCTGGTCCCCAAAGACCCACGTGACCAGCGCAATGTCATCATGGAAATTCGGGCTGGCACAGGCGGCGACGAGGCGGGTTTGTTCGCCGCTGACCTGTTCCGCATGTATTCTCGCTATGCCGAGCGCCAGAGCTGGAACACGGAAATCTTGTCTTTGCACGAAACCGGCCTGGGCGGTATCAAGGAAGTCAGCTTCATGATCAAAGGTAAGGGTGCTTTTTCACGGCTGAAATTCGAATCCGGCGTGCACCGTGTGCAACGGGTCCCAGAAACCGAATCTCAAGGGCGGATTCACACCTCAACCGTGACCGTGGCTGTGTTAGCAGAAGTCGACGATGTCGAAATTGACATCCCAGATTCCGACATCTCCATCGATGTTTACAAATCTGCCGGTGCGGGCGGACAAAGCGTCCAGAAGAACTCAACGGCTGTCCGTATCACCCACCTCCCAACCGGGATGGTGGTGGCCTGCCAGGATGAGCGCTCCCAGCTCCAAAACAAGATGCGGGCCATGAGCATCCTCAGAGCCCGTCTGTATGAAATAGAAGAGCAAAAGAAGCACGCTGAAGAAGCTGCCACCCGGCGGTCTCAAATCGGCAGCGGTGAGCGCTCTGAAAAGATCCGCACCTACAACTTCCCTCAAAACCGTGTCACGGACCACCGCATCAACCTCTCATCCTACAACCTGTTCGGCGTTTTGGATGGCGATATTGATAATTTCATTGACGAGCTCACCCTGGTGGACGAGGCTGAAAAATTAGCCCTGGTGGAGGAATAATCCCATCAATTTGCAGCAAATTCGCCGGCAAATAAAGGAAAAGTTGGCCCAGGGCGGCGTTGAATCCCCGGGTAACACCAGTTTGATCCTGCTGGAACATGCCATCCAGCAGTCAAAAAGCTGGATTCTCAGCCATAGCGAATACGAACCCAGCCCACAGGAAACAAAAACCCTGCAGACGAACGTGACCCGCCTTCTGGAGGGTTTTCCATTGCCCTATCTACTGGGCTGTTGGGATTTTTACGGCCGCAAGTTTTCTGTGACGCCCGAAGTGCTCATCCCCCGGCCGGAGACCGAGCTTTTGATTGAACAGGCACTCCAATTCGGCGGAAAAATGGATGCCCCCCGCATCATTGATGTCGGGACGGGTTCAGGCGTGATCGCCGTCACCCTGGCAGCAGAACTGCCTGCTGCACAGGTTTGGGCAACAGACCTGTCAGGCCCGGCCTTGCGCCTGGCGCGGCACAATGCCCACCATCATGGCCAAACCGGCGTGCATTTCGTGCTCAGCGACCTGCTGGCACCCCTTTCCGGCCCCTTTGACCTGGTCTGTGCCAACCTTCCCTACATCCCCCGCAACGTTTTGGCAGGGCTGGACGTATCCCGGTGGGAGCCAACCTTGGCCCTCGACGGCGGTGATTCCGGGCTGGATTTGATCACCCGCCTGCTGAAACAGGCTCAAACCAGGCTCACAACCCAGGGGGCGATCCTGCTCGAAACAGACTCTTCACTGGGCATTGAAACCCTCGCCGCTGCCCAAGCCGCATTCCCCGATGCGCAACACAGGCTGATCCAGGACCTGGCCGGCCAAGACCGCATCGTTGTTATCGACCTGAGGTGATGTAAAATTGGACAATCAGACGACCAAAGCAAGGAATTAAATAGGATGGAAACCCTGACCCTCTCAACCCAGGACCCCCGGGCCATCCCTGCTGCCAAGCGAATCATCGCGTCGGGCGGGTTAATCGCCTTCCCCACCGATACCATCTATGGCGTGGCGGCTGATGCGTTCAACCCCCAGGGCATTGAAGCCATTTATACCGCCAAAGGGCGGCCCGAAGAAAAGGCTTTACCGGTGCTGATCGGCGATCTTGACCAGCAGCTGGACAGCTTGATCCTGCGCAGGGATGAACGTCTGAGCCGCATCACGGCCGCTTTCTGGCCCGGCCCCCTCACCCTGGTATTGCAAAAAAGCGCCCAGGTGCCCGATGAACTCTCCCCCTATGAGACCGTCGGCGTCCGCATGCCCAACCTCGCATTCACCTTAGCTCTGATTACGGAAACTGGCCCTTTGGCGACTACCTCTGCCAACCTCTCCGGTGGACCAAACCCCGTTGATGCCAAAAGCGTGATGGCACAACTGGGCGGACGGATTGACCTGATCCTGGATGGGGGCCCGACCCCCGGCCCGATGGCATCCACCGTGGCAGACCTGACCGGGCCGGACATCAAAATCCTGCGCCCCGGGCCGATCTCCCTGGCGGACATGCAATCGGCATGGGCGCAAGATTAAGCTCTCCCCCGCTGCTATCGGAATCCTTCATTCTATCCACATTTGAATACCAACCCATCCCTGCCTTAACACTTTGCCAGCAGCACATCACAGGCTGGGTTCAGCTTGGGTTTCAGCTGCCCTCGTTGCTCCTGCTTCTGAAGCTTCATCACCCACCGGGAGGGCATCCGGGATCTCGTGTTCGATATTGCGGATGCGCGGGTGGGCAAAGGCAGCGCCGCTGGCGATCAACAACAGCAAGCCGCTGCAAATCATCATCAACCCGATCCCTCGCCCGCTGCCAACACCAATCCATCGGCCGATGAATGTGTCCGCCAATGCGCCGCCCTCCATCAGCCACGGGTTGAAAACCCGGTCAGCCAGCACCCCGCTGAGAAGATAAGCCAGCGGCATCATCGACATGGAGATCATACTGCGGGTGGCGAAGACCCTCCCCTGCACATCCGGGGCGACTTTCCGAGCAAAAATGGCTGAACTGGGGCCGGAAGAAAAGGGGATAAAAAACAGCAGAACGAACAACCCCAAACCTACATACACCAAAGAAGGTCGCAGTCCGGCGATCCAGAATCCGAGCGAAGCCAGGGCGATGAATCCGATCACCGCGTGGATCAAACGCTTTTTGGGTCCTCCCCAGATGCTCATCAGCAAACTTCCTGCCAGCATACCGGAACCCATCACTGTTTGCACCGCACCCAGGCTGGTTGCTGACCCAAAGGATAGCACCAGGGGGCCGATCAGCGCACTGGAGATGTTCGCCGTGAAGTTCACCACCGCAAAATAGAACAACAAACCCAGCAGACCGGGTCGCTCGACCAAATAGCGCCAACCCAAAGCAACATCTGCGAACACTGAAATCTTCCCGAGCGATTCGCCGGCCTGCTTTTCAGGCTGCGGGATATGCACCAGGATCAAGGTCACAATTGCGATCAGATAGGTCACCACGTCGATCAGGATGATGCCCTGCATACCGATCGTGGTAAACAGCACACCGGCCAGCAGCGGGGTGAGGATATCGCTGATCGACCCGCCCATTTGGACCATGCTGTTTGCCCGGGTGAGCTGATCTTTAGGCACCAGCATAACGATCGAAGCCATATAGGCCGGCTGCTGGAAAGCGGCAAACACCGCACCCCAAAAACTGATCATATAAACCATCCATACTTCCATCCGGCCAGTCAGAAGCAGGATGGCCGTCACCAGGGTGACAATTCCCGAAAGCGAATCCGATACCAGCATGATCTTTTTGCGGTTCCACCGGTCCGTGATTGCACCTGCCACGGGCGAAAGCAGCACACGCGGCAAGATCGCAAATAAGCCAGTCAAGGCAAAGGGCGTCGCCTGCCCCGTCTGCTGGAAGATCCACACCGCCAGCGCAAAACCGATCAGGCCGGACCCAATCATCGAGGTCAACTGCCCGATCCAGATGATAAAAAAGGTTTTCATCCCCTGGGTAGTATTCTTCAAAAGGTTACGCGGCATCAGCCACCTCATTTTCATCGCCGAAAGCAAAGCTGGGGTAGAGGAAACAATTCACGGCATACACACTGACCTCTTCTTCCCCGCCCTCTTCATCCGGCAGGTCTTCAAACGCCTGCATCAGTTGATTGAACTCATCAAGAAACTGCTGGAAGGTCTCATCTCGCAAACGTTTCTTCAGTTTTTTGATCGTCACATTGCGCGGGTGAGACGGCGCACCGCGCTCAAGTTCGGAGCGCCTGGCCTGCAGGCTGCGCAGCATATCCGCCCGGGTTGCATCCACTGCGGACTCAATCACCTCGAAAACCCGTTCCTGGCCGCTCCGGGTTGAAAAATTGACCAGGTCCGGGTCAATTTCGATGCTGTCAGCCGTCACCCAATAGCGCTTCTCGACCAGGTTGTTGACCAGGCACGTTTCCACCACCCTGATCAAGCCCGCCGATGCGAGCAAATTAAAGTGGTAATAGAGCCGGCTGCCTGAAAGGCCCAATTGCTGGGCAATCTGGCCAACCGTCTGCGGCGCTGGGCTCAACAGCTCAATGATCTGCAGATGAAGCGGGTCGGACATCACCTTCAATGTTTCCAGGTCGCAGATCATAAAAACCGATTGTTTTTCGGGAGGTTCAGTCATGAAAATATCCTTATTCATTAAAATTAATTTTTACGACGAAAATATTTTAATTGACCAATTGGATCCTGTCAATGCACCACTTCCACCCACGCAGGTCGCACAAAAAAAGCACCTCCTGCTGGGGAGGTGCTTGACTTGGACTTGATACGGTACTGTGTAGGCACAACAGCTACTCGAGCGGTTCTACCTCATTGATCCCTTGGGTTTCCACTGTCTCAGCCTTTTTTTGCGCCCTGCGCTTGCGGATGGAGCGGACAATGAAGTAGACCACCACACCCAGGGGAATCAGGAAGGGCAGGCAGAAGATGCCAAACCAGATCAGCCCATCAACCAGGTATTGCCCTGCCTCAATCAAGGCCTCCACAGCCTCTTTGACCGTTCCCCGGGGCTGCCAGCCGGCAATTTCGATCGGCTGCAGCGAGCGTTTGGCAACAATGTCCACCGACAGGGCTGACATGGCTGCTGATTCTTCCAGGTAGCGCATACGCCCTTTGACGATCTCAATCTCACCCCGGTAATAGGTCAGTTCGCTGAACACATCCAGCACATCCTGCGGATCTTTTGCCTCATCCATGAGCTCAACCAGGGCTTGCTCGGCGGCTTCGAGGTTACGTAACCGGGATTCGAGATCGGTGTATTCGGCCGTCACATCCTGCCCGGAGACATTTTCCGAAAGCACGTCTTCGCGCGGGTTTGGCGTCAGGTCCTTGATCGATTCCATGATCGAATTCAAACGCCCTGCGGGCACACGCACCATGAGGCTGGCCTGGGGAAGGCTCCCCCGATCGGTGTATGTCTTATACAGGTTGGAATGCACCACAAAACCACCCGCATCCTCAGCCATGGTGATGATGGTTTGCATGGTCACTTCCGGGTCTTCCACCGAGATACGCATGTCGGCGTTGTAGATCACCATGCGCTCGAACTCTTTTGCCGATTCACCAACACTGTAAGCCATGCCCTGTTCCTCAGCAACGGCGAAGTCCCGCTCCATCGCTGGTTCTTCGGCCATTTCATAGCCGTCGAAACTGGGGGCCATGGGAGCCACTTCCGGAAAGGCTTGCTCGGCTGCCCGTTGGGGCGCGCAGGCGCCCACCACCACGCTTAACCCAAGAAAAATGATTACCAACCACATTCGTTTCTTCTGCATTAGCTTCTCCTCTCACTCAACGTTGTTGTTAATTATATAACTTATAGACGGGATTGTTTTGTGAAAAGTTCCCCTGCAAAGGGTGTGGGAATAAGGTTGATAAAAGCAGTTCTGCTATAGGCAGGTGATGATCTACCAGCCCGCAGCGAGCCGCGCAGCATGCCTCTGCGGTAATCCGGCCGCCAAAATCCGCTCCTGCACCTGTTGGATGTCGTAAGGCACACGGCGGAAGGTCCAGCGCTGATCCTCATCATCAAAGATCAAATAGGCTGCCCTGGGGTCATTATCACGCGGCTGCCCGACCGAACCCGGGTTGAGAATGCTTTTTTCCTCGAGGCTGAAAGGTTTGTCCTCAGGCAGCAAGCTCCTGCGGATGGTATCTGGCGTCTTGGCTTCCAGCTGAAAGAGGTAGGGAAAGTGGGTATGCCCAACCAGGCAAACCCGGGTAGCAAATTCACCCATGTTTTCTTCAGCGGCGCGGATATCCATGATGTACTCCCAAACCGGGTTACGCGGGCTGGCATGGGCCAGCGTCACGCCCTCCAGCTCGAGGCGTTCCGGGAGTTCGCCCAACCACAGTTTATTTTCTGGGTGCAATTCAGATTGCAGCCAGCGCAAGGAAGCCCTTGCCTCGTAATTGAAAGCTTGCACCGGGATGTCCCCCAAAATGGCGGCATCATGGTTCCCTTTCACACAGCGGATGCCGGGCAAGCTGGCAATGCGCTGGATACATTCATTCGGGTCGGGCCCATACCCGACCACATCCCCCAAACACCAAACCTGCCCAAAGGACCCGGCATCTTCGATGACGGCATCCAAAGCGGGCAGGTTGGCATGAATATCAGAAATGATCAGCGTGCGCATGAATTAAGGCATATAAAAAGTAAAGGCCCAGGTGACTCCGTCCGAAACCACACTTGAATTGAGGCCAAACACGACCACCCAGGTGTTGCCCGGTTTCATCCGGAAGATCTCTCCCGTCTCATCGACAAATTGGATGGGCTGATTTCGGCTGGGTGTGCGCCAGGTGAGATCGTAGGCATTTCCATCACGGAACACCACGGCACGCTGGCCCTGGGTATTGTCCCAAATGGCCATATCATGCAGTGTCGGTGCGATTTCATTGTGGTTGACAAAGATCACCACCACATTGGAAAACGCGAGCTGCTCATCATTCACCCTATCGACCAACGGGATGAGGTCAATGGTTTGCCCGGTTTGATTGTCGATCCAGCGCAGGTATTTGCCGCTTTCGGGATCGAAACGCCATTCACTGGGGTTGATGGTGGAAAACTGAATCCGGATCTCCTCAGCGGGACTTCCACCCTGGGGCGTTTCAGGGTCAAAAGCCATGCCTTCCAGCGTGTAACGCTGGTTGACAACACCGCGTTCGCTGGCGATTTCCGTCAGGGCTTCTGAATCGGCAAAGACGCTGGTCACCAAGTTACGCCCGTCATCACAGATGCCAGGGCAAAGATCCTTCCCGCTGATCAACCGGTTTCCTAAAATCTCGGCCATGTGCTCCCGAACGGTCACATAAGCGCCTTCCATGCCTAAAATGCCCTCATACAGGCTGGTTAGGTAAGGGTCGATCATCCTTCCCGAACGCACAGGGCCGATCATGTTGGCGTCCTGGCCGTAAAACATGCCCAGGAAACGGTTCCCTCCTGCGCCGATGTAATATTCAAACACCATATCTGCGGATGAAAGCCCGGCATGCGGCCTGCCCGAAATCGGGTAGTTGGCAACCTTCACAAATACGGGACGTCGATCGAGAATGGTTGGATCGGGGACTTCTAAGCCCGTCAGGGGATTGACATTTTCGGGGAAATCTACAGGTCCGACTGGGCCAAGGGTAGGCATTGGTGTGGCGGTAAATTCCTCGGTGGGTGTGGCCGTGCTCTCCACTTCCGTCGGCACTGGTGCTTCTGTCTCTGTTGGAACTGGTAAAGCCGCTATCGTCTGAGCGGCATAGGTGCCGGCCAACTCTAGATCAACTGTTTCAGTGGGTCTGCAGGCAGCTAATGCCAAGATCAGCAAGACCATACCAGCCCAAATCCATTGATTTTTATGTTTCCTCATTGTGGTCACCTTTGTTCGGTTTTATTTCTTTAACAAATCAACAATCATTGATTATAATCGTAAAGTTAAATTGCGCAAAAGTCCGCGACAATCCATACCCCTTCTTCAAAAGCTCATTTGATGCTGTCGATGATCTCCGCTACCATATCATAGCGGCTGAAAGCCGGCATAAAATATACACCCTGAAAATCAGCCTTTAATGCCTGGATCAGCTCAACAGCAATCTGTGCACCTTCTGCAGCTGCAGATTCACCGGCTGAAGCCATACGCTTTTGCAATGCTTCGGGAATGCTGATACCTGGCACCTCGTTATGTAAAAACCGGGCATGCCGCTCGGTGACCAGCGGCAAGATCCCCACCAAGATGGGCACGGCCGCATCGCCGAGGGAGTCTTTGTATCTCTGAAGGAATGTTTGCACCTTTTCAATGTCAAACACTGGTTGCGTAAGGAAAAAATCCGCCCCGGAATCAATTTTCTTCCTTAACACTTGGATCTCCCGTGCAGGGTCGTTTGGGCACAGGTTCATCGCCGCGCCGACAAAAAAGGATGTTGGCTGCCCGATCAATCCACCGGAATGGTCAACACCGGTGTTGAACTCTTCCTTGATCAGACGGATCAAACCGGTGGGCACCAGGTCATAGGAATCGCTGGCATCAGGATAGTCCCCGATGGCGGTGGGATCGCCCATAACAACGAACACATTGCGCACGTTCATGGCATGTGCCGCCAGCAGGTCGCCCTGCACGCGCAGCAGGTTGCGTCCGCGCGTCGGGAAGTGCAGGGTGGTCTCAATGCCAAACGTCGATTGGATCAGGTGGCAAACCGCCCAGGGGCTCATACGCATGCGAGCCATGGGACTGTCGGCAACATCGATCACATCCGCGCCGGCATCCGCCAACAGGGAGGCACCCGCCAGCAATTTGTGGGCCGAAAGCCCGCGGGGTGGGTCCATTTCGGCGGCGATCACAAATTTGCCATCTTCCAGTTTTTGCGCCAGCTGCGAACGGTCTTCCGCTGGCTTTTGCTCGACTTCTGCGGCGGACTCAAGGTCGGAGATAACGCTCACCAGGGCATCTTTTGGCGTGGAGGATACCGCTTCGGTAATCATAGCGATGTGCGCAGGCGTGGTGCCGCAGCACCCACCGATCACATCCGCACCGGCCCGCCAGAAGGATAGAGCATAATCCCCGAAATATTCCGGACCAGCCGGGTACATGATGCGCCCACCGACTTTTTCAGGAAATCCTGCATTTGGCATCACAGAAAATCGCCCATTTGGTACGGCATCCTTCATCATGCGCAGGATGTGCAATAGCTGCGCCGGTCCGCCGGAACAATTCACACCGATCACTTCCACACCAAAGGCATCCATTTGCCTGGCCACTTCCTGGGGAGTATTCCCCAGCAAAGTGCGCCGGTCTCGCGTGAAGGTCATTGAGGCGATGAGCGGCATGGCGGGGTTGACATGCCGGGCAGCCTCCACGGCCGCCCGCACGGCGTACAGGTCGACCATCGTCTCGATCAAGATCAGGTCAACGCCGGCATCCACCAGGGCTGAAATTTGCTCCACATAAACATCAAATGCCTCCTCCGGCTGAATGCGGCCAAATGGCGCCAGGGGCACCCGCAAGGGGCCCACATCACCGGCAATCAAGACCTCTTTAAAAGAACCCAACACCACACGCTTCACCAGGTTAACCGCCGCGCGGTTGACCTCATCCACCCGGTCGACCAGACCGTGCCGGTCCAGCTTGGTGCGGTTGGCGCCAAAGGTATTGGTTTTGATGATTTCAGCGCCAGCCTGGATATAGTCCCGGTGGATCTCCGCCACCGTAGCCGGCTGGGTCAGGTTTAGCGCGTCAAAACAAGCATCGATCTTGATGCCGTGGTCGTGCAGCATGGTCCCCATGGCCCCATCGCTTACGATCGGGTGGTCAATTTCAGCCAGACGGTCAATAAATTTGTTCGATTCTGTCGCCATGATCGTCTTCCTTGCTATTGATTCTTCATTAGTTGCTCAACACGGCTGACACCGACGTTAAAGTACTTCGCTTCGGGATGATGAACGATGATCGCCGCAGTGGATTGTTCCGGCACCAATTGGTAGGCCGAGGTCAGGCTCATCCCCAAAGCGGATTCGGTTGGAAGCAAATCAAACACCTTGCGATGATCTTCCAGTTCGGGGATGGCGGGATAGCCCCAGGAATAGCGTTTACCGCGTTCAGGGCCTAAACCCAATTCACGCCGGATGTGATTGTGCAGGTAATCCGCAGTGGCCTCTGCCATCTGCACAGCCAGCCCGTGCAGGTAGTAGCCTTCAGTATACTCACCGGCATCCTCAAGTTCAGCAATGCGCCGTGTTGCTTCATGCCCCACGGTGACCACCTGCAAGGCGACCACATCGATTTTGCCCGACTCGACCGGCGCAAAATAATCGGCCAGGCACAGCCCCTGGCCGCCTGCCTGCCTGGGGAATTCGAATCGCTGCAAGACTTGTGGGTCACCACCCTCCAGCGAGTCCGGGTCATAGACCAGCAGGGAATCACCCTCAGCCTGGCAGGGCCAATAGCCGTAAACACCTTGCGGGGTTAACCAGCCCTCCTGCTCTGCAGCCCTGCGCATGCGCACCAGCCGCGCATCAAATTCCACCTTGAGCTGCTCCCATGCCTCCCCATGGGAGTTCTTCGCACCCCACGACAGCCGATAGAGCTCGTTGATTGAGAGGTGTTCCCCCACCATCTCAAGGGGCATATCCATAACAACATGCGGCCCCCAATGCGGGGGTTGGGGCAATGCGTCCAGCAGGGGCACACGCCGAGTCCCCGCTGAGCGGGGCTGACTGCGATGGCCGCCTAATTCCCTGCCCAACTCAAAATCGGCTGCCTCACGGGTGCTGGTGATCAATGCTGCGCGCTTATCCGGGTTCATGAGCGCATCCATCGTTGCCAGGCCTTCAAAAGCATCCTTGCAGTAGAACACGCCCGGCGCGTAGTATGCTCCGCTTTCGGTCATTAAGATCCGTTTGCCAAAGCGCGGGTTGATGGCTGCCCCGCCGATCAACACCGGGAAGTCCAGCCCGCGCCGGTCCAGCTCGTTGACGATCAGCGGCATCTGCTTGCTGGTGCTGACCAGCAGCGCGCTCAGCCCGATCGCATCTGCCCCCTCCTCCACCGCCCGGGTGATGATCGTCTCCGCAGGCACCTGCTTGCCCAGGTCAACTACGGTGTAACCGTTGTTCGACAGGATCGTCTTGACCAGGTTTTTGCCGATATCATGAACATCCCCATAGACCGTCGCCAACACCAGCTTGCCCTTGGCCACACCTGCCTTCTTTTCCAGGAAGTTCTCCAGGTAGCCCACGGCAACCTTCATCACCTCGGCGCTTTGCAGCACAAAGGGCAGGATCAGCTCGCCCGCGCCGAATTTATCGCCCACATCCTTCATCGCAGGCAGCAGCACCTCATTAAGGACCACCACGGCCGTCTCTGACTTGGGCACTGCCGGGTCGCGTTCAAGGATGGTGTCAATGTCGGTGTGAACATCTTCCTTGTGGCGGTGCAGAATGCGCCAATGCAGGCGCTCTTCAGGGGTCATCTCCGTCAGGTCGGGTCCGCCCTGCGCCTGGTCCTCGCCGCTGTCTTCCACGGTCTCAAAATACGCGATCAACCGGGCCAAGGCATCCTCATGCCGGTTGAAGATCAGGTCTTCGGCCAGCCCGCGTTCGTTATCCTGGATTTCAGCGTAGGGTTTGATATGCGCAGGGTTGACGATGGCCATATCCAATCCGGCATCCACCGCATGATACAGCATAACGCTGTTCAATACTGCCCGCGCCGGTCTTTGAAGGCCAAAGGACACATTGCTCACGCCCAGCGAGGTCAACACCCCCGGGAGGGCAGCCTTAACCCGCCGAATGCCCTCCAGGGTCTCCACAGCCGAATTGGCCAGTTCAGGATCGCCCGTCGCCAACGTGAAGGTCAGGGTGTCGTACACCAGGTCTTCAGGCTTTAAGCCGTACCCACCCACCGCCAGGTCGTAAATGCGTTCAGCAATTTCCACCTTGCGGTCAGCGGTTTTGGCCATGCCCGCCTCGTCGATGGTCAGGACGATCACAGCGCTGTTGAACTGTTTCGCCAGGGAGAAAATCCGGCTGGCTTTCTCAGGCCCCGATTCCAGATGGGTTGAATTGATCAAACTGCGCCCGGGGTTGGCTTTTAAGGCTGCCTCGATCACCTCAATTTCGGTGGAATCGATCACCAGCGGCACGGGCACCGCGTTGGCCAGCTTTTTGACGAGTGCGCGCATCAGGTCGGCCTCGTCAGCCCGTTCGGTCAGGGCCACACACAGGTCAAGCCCATGCGCACCGCTTTCAACCTGCTGGCGTGCCATGCCCACGATGGTATCCAGATCTTCCGCCATCACCAATCGTTTGAACTGGCGTGATCCCTGGGTATTCAACCGTTCACCAATCAAGAAGGGCGCGGGTTGTTGGATCATGGAGACCGCCTGCACAGGCGAAGCAATCTCGGCAACGCGTTTAGGCTGGGGTGGTTTAGGGCGCTCGCGATTCAAACGCTGGTTGAGCAGTTGGATGTGGTCTTCCCGTGTGCCACAGCACCCGCCGATCACCCGTACGCCATACTCATTCACGAATTCCATCAGCAGGTCAGCAAAGGGCTCAGGTTCCATCGGGTAGACTGCCTGGCCGTCAACATTCAGCGGTAGGCCGGCATTGGGGATGCAGGAAACGGGCAGTTCGGCGTTCTCTGCCAAGAAGCGGATCGGCTCACGCATGTAATCCGGCCCTGTGGAGCAGTTAATCCCGATCACATTGATGCCCATGCCCTCCAGGATCGCGCGTGCAGCGGCAATATCCGTTCCCAGCAGCATCCGCCCTGTCGTATCGAGGGTAACCTGCGCCTGGATGGGCAAGGCCTGCCCGGTTTCGGCAAACGCCGCATGGATGCCCTGGATGACAGCTTTAACTTCCAAAATGTCCTGGGAGGTCTCAATCAGCAAGAGGTCAACTCCGCCCTCGATCAGACCGACAGCCTGCTCACGGAAAACGTCCACCAGGTCGTCAAAGCGGATGTCCGACAGGGTGGGGTCTTCCGCCGAGATCAGCTTGCCGCTGGGTCCCATTGAGCCGGCCACAAAGCGCGGTTTGTCAGGCGTGCTGTATTCATCTGCCACACGCCGTGCCAGGGCGGCCGCAGCCCGGTTGATCGCCAAAGTCTGATCGGCAAGACCAAACTCAGCCAGGGTCAGCCGGTTGGCACGGAAGGAATCGGTGGTGAGCACATCTGCGCCTGCTTCCAAAAACCCACGATGGACTTTTTCAACCGCCTGGGGATAGGTGATCACCAGGTAATCGTTGCAGCCTGCAGTGCGTTCGCCACCAAAATGCTCCGGGGTCAGGTTTTGCCGGTCAAGATTGGTGCCCATTGCGCCATCGAACAACAGCACGCGTTGATCCAGGGCATCCAGGTACCGCCGGTTGGTCAATTGGCGGGATTTTTCAGTCATAGTCATCCTTTTACCCAATCATGGAACTGACTGGGTCCTTAAAACATTGACCTCTCAATGGATGAGAGGTGTCGAAACGGGTGTAACTTCACCTCATCTTCCAGAACTCCCCCACAAGGGGGTCTGCCGGATTTGGCACCAGCGTGATGAACGCGGTTGCCGAGGCATCAACGGGCCGGTCCCTCCACCTCTCTCGATGAGAATAATTAGACAAATCTTATCACATTTGAAGAATAGAGTCAATGACTTGGGAGTCCCGGGTGGGAGATGTGCGATGTTGAAAGTACTAGGTATTGGGTCGTTGGTGAATAGTGCGTGGTGAATAGTCTTTTAGGTAGGCCGGCATCGCAAGGGCTGGTGAATAGTTTCAGTTACTAGGTGTTTTGGCGTCAGGAAAATCCTTTCCGCTTTTAGCTTTCAACTTTTAGATTTCAAATTCTTCTATCACCTATCAGCTATGAGCTTTCAGCTACAAACTTCTAGCTTTCAACTTCCTCCGTTTTTTTCATCGCTGCCAGCACCCCCAGCGCTGTGGCAAAGCCCGGGTTTTCCGGCACAATGAATGCTTGCTGGTAAAATTCGCCCACCAGTTCGATCTCTTTTTGTACTGATTGCAAGTCCATCGTATGGCCAATCAGGATGATCTCGTCCTGGCCGGCGCTGCCTGCCGCGTTGATCGCAATTACGGCGATCACTTGCGCCACCAACCTGACCAGCCCGGCCGCCAGGTCTTTACGCTTGAAATCATCACCCTCAGCCAACTTCCCCAGGTTGACCGCGTTGGCGTGTGCCGGCAAACGGCCTACCTCCCCGCCCACCGCCTCGCTCAGCATCACATCCACGGCCGATGCGTCACCTGCCAGCGCCAGGCGGTCAATTTCGATCACGTCTGCCGTACCGAGGATCAATTTCGATAAGCCCAGCAGGGTGCCCCCGCCCACCGCTGAACCCGTCACATGCGCCACCGCATCTCCCCGGGCGGAGACCATCGCCGTCCCCGTCCCGGCGCTGACCACCAAGCCGGCATCCCGGCCGGCAGCTGCCAGGCCGCCCCAGCCCAAGGCGCACATCTCATCCACCTTGTGCAACGTAAAGCCGTCGAGAATTTCGGGTAAAGCCCGGTAATGGCCGCCAGTCACGCCAATCAATGTACCGGGCGCCAGGGCATCCCCCACGGCCGTCAACGCTTGGCGCACCTGTTCCAGCGGCGATTTGAACTGGTTTTCGAGCATATGCATTTGCATCCCTGAGGGCCCCTCCCACATCAGGTCGATGTTCGACATACCCATATCCACAGCAACACGCACGGCCTTCATCTCTTGCTCCTCCATTAATCCATCTGGCATGATTTTACCGCAATACCATCTGCCTGCGTCTGCTTACTCGCCACAGCGCTGATTGGCGTGCACATCGCAAGGGTTATGCGTTACAATAATTAATGGAAGGAGTCCAACATGAAAAACAGCCCGCAACCCTCATTTCTGCGCACATTCTTACCCCTGTCAGTGGTTTTAACCCTGATCGGATGGGTTGGTGTGATTCTCCTGATCCAGAACGCGCTGCCCACCCTGGGGCCGCGCTGGCTGTTCTTTTTCCTGGGTGTGGTTGCCCTGACCGGGCCGGCCATCCCCGTGACTTATTACCTCAACAAACGATTTCCCAGCAACCCGCCGGTGGAAGGCATGGTGATCGTGCGCCAGGCCCTGTGGGTCGGTGTCTTCGGCAGCACGATCGCCTGGCTCCAGCTGGGTCGTGTGCTCACACCTGCCCTGGCGCTGATCATGGCCGGCGTATTCGTCCTGATAGAGTTTCTCCTGCGCCTGTTTGAGCGCAGTCGCTGGAACCCCAATAAAGATGCCTGATCGTTCACCTAAATCTGAGAAGAGATCATGCCCGACCTGAGCCTGTTACCCTCGCTTGACCAACTGACAAAAGCGCCCAAAATGGCAAAGCTCCTCGAGCATTACGGCCGCCCGTTGAGCCTTGAAGCTGCCCGGGCTGTCTTTGATGCCATCCGCGCGGATTACATCCATCATAACGTCCCTGTGCCCGATCAAGCCGAGATCATTGCCCGGGTTAAAACGCAGCTGGATATCTGGTTAAAACCTTCGCTGGTGCCCGTGATCAACGCCACCGGTGTGATCCTGCACACCAACCTCGGCCGGTCGCCCCTCAGCCACGAGACACGCCAGGCCATCACCGCTGCGGCAGAAGGGTACACCAACCTGGAGTTCAACCTCACTTCTGGCAAGCGCGGCAAGCGCGCCGCCCATGCCAGCCGCACCCTCGCCCAGCTGATGGGCGTAGAAGCCGGGTATGTCGTCAACAACAACGCAGGCGCAGTCCTGCTGACCCTGTCCGCACTGGCCAGCAGGAAGAAAGTCTTGGTCTCACGCACCCAGCTGGTGGAGATCGGGGGCGGATTTCGCATCCCGGATGTCATGCGTCAATCCGGCGCAAAATTGATTGAAATCGGCACCACGAACCGGGTCCATCTGTATGATTATGAGGCCGGGCTCGAAAATGAGGACATCGCCCTGGTGATGGTCGCCCATCACTCCAACTTCAAGCTGATCGGCTTTCACAGCGAACCCGACCTGGCTGAAATTGTAGCCGCTGCCCACCGCCACGGCGTGCCCGTCCTGCACGATCTCGGCTCCGGCGCGCTGCTGGACACCGCACATTACGGCCTTGCCCACGAACCTATGGTGCAGGAATCCGTCGCGGCCGGCTGTGACCTGGTGTGCTTCTCGGGCGACAAGCTCATCGGCGGCCCCCAGGCGGGGATCATCATCGGCAGGCAAAACCTGATCAAACGTATCCGCGTGCACCCTTTGGCACGCGCCCTGCGGTGCGGCAAGTTGACCCTGGCGGGCGTCACCGCCACCCTGTCCCATTACTTGAAAGACGAAGCGGTCAGCAAGATCCCAATCTGGATAATGATCGCCAAACCGCTGGCCGACATCCAAATTACAGCCGAAAATTGGCGCCAATTCCTGGGCGCTGGTGAAGTGATCGCAGGCTGTTCAACTGTTGGAGGCGGTAGCCTGCCGACCGAGGAAATGCCGACCAGCCTGCTGGCGCTCGACCCGCCCAAACCAGAAGCTTTCACCGCCGCGCTGCGCAACGCGCACCCGCCAGTGATCGCCAGGATCGAGGATGACCGGGTCCTGCTGGACCCGCGCACGGTCTTCCCAGAGCAAGAGGGCGCCTTGCTGCGCAACCTGGCAGACGCCTGGGCAGCGGCCCAGGCATAAGGTGCCAAACATTCAAGACACGCGGAAAGACAATACTCATGAAATCTGACCTTAAAATACTCCTCCAAGATCAACGAGCCGACGCTCTGTGGGTCACCGGTCCGGCGCAGCACAACCCGGCCATGTTTTACCTGACCGGCGGCGGGCACATGACCCAGGCGGACGTCATCATGCGCCCCGGCGAGGACGACATTCTGTGTCATGCCCCCATGGAACGGGACGAGGCTGCAAAAACAGGGCTGAAGACCCTCAATTACAGCAAATATCCCCTTAAAGAGCGCTTGAAAACAGCCGAAGGTGACCGTTTGGTCGCCCATGCCCTCCTCTACAAGCATATTTTCGAAGAAATCGGCCTGACACAGGGCAAAGTGATCCTTTACGGAAAGACCGATGCCGGGAAAATGCATTCTACGGTGACCAAACTCCAGGAGATGCTGCCCGGCCTCTCCTTCCATGGCGACATGGAGGATGCCGTTCTGCTCCAGGCCATGGCCACCAAAGATTCGCACGAAATTGACCGCATCCGCAAAATGGGCCGGGTGGTCACCGAAGTGGCATCACGGTTAGTGGAATTCCTCACCAGTCACCTGGCAGTTTACGAAATCCTGATGAAATCCGACGGCATCCCGCTGCAGATCGCCGATATCAAAGCCCAGATCGACCTCTGGCTGGCTGAACTCGGCGCTGAAAATCCTGAAGGGACCATTTTTGCCATCGGCCGGGATGCCGGCGTGCCCCACAGCAGCGGCAATCCCAACGATCCCCTCGCTTTGGGGCAGACCATTGTTTTTGACATCTTCCCATGCGAGAAGGGCGGCGGTTATTATTACGACTTTACCCGCACCTGGTGTTTGGGTTATGCCCCAGAGGAAGCCCAGGCGCTTTACGACCAGGTCCACACCGTGTACCACCAGGTGGTGTCTGAATTGCAGACCGGCCTCAACGCTGCCCACTACCAGGAGCGCACCTGTGAGCTGTTCGAAGCCATGGGGCACACCACGGTCCGGCAAGACCCGGCCGTTGAATCCGGGTACGTGCATTCACTCGGGCACGGGTTGGGCTTACACGTGCACGAAAAGCCCTGGTTCAGCCAAAAAGACGACCCCTCCAACACCCTCGTGCCGGGTTCCGTGTTCACGATCGAACCTGGTTTGTACTATCCCGATCAAGGCATGGGCGTGCGCCTTGAAGATACCTATTACATCACCGAAGCAGGCCAGTTTGAGAAAATTGTGGATTTTCCCATGACGCTGTGCCTGCCCATCAACAGAAAGCTGAGGTGAGCCATTATGCCATTACCCACAGCCCGCATCCTTGGTATCGAAACCTCCTGCGACGAAACCGCGGCGGCTGTCGTCAGTGATGGCCGGGTGATCCATTCCAATGTGGTCGCCAGCCAGATCGATTTGCACGCGCAATATGGGGGCGTCTTCCCCGAACTGGCCTCACGCGAGCACGTCAAGGCAATTTACCCGGTGGTGAATGAAGCCCTGCGCCAGGCCCATGTCGACATCCAGGACATTGACGCTATCGCTGTCACCCAGGGTCCGGGCTTGGCTGGCTCGCTGGTGGTGGGCGTCAATATGGCCAAAGGCATTGCCCTGGCAACCGGTAAACCCCTGATCGGGGTCAATCACATGGAGGGGCACATTTATTCCGCATGGCTGTACCTCGCCAACGCCTCTCCGCACCAGGCACCTCGCTTCCCGCTGTTGGCCTTGCTGGTCTCAGGCGGGCACAGCGAGCTCGTCCTGATGACAGATCATCTGACTTACCAGCGCCTGGGTGGCACCCTCGATGATGCTGCCGGAGAAGCCTTCGATAAAATCGCCCGCCTGCTTGACCTGCCCTACCCGGGCGGTCCCTCAATCCAAAAAGCGGGCATGGCGGGCAAGGACGATGCCTTCTCCTTCCCCAAGGCGATGCTGGAGGGCACCTGGGATTTCTCCTTTAGCGGCGTCAAAACCGCTGTGCTCAGGGCTGTAGAGGGCCTGCAGGAACAGGGGCGCC
This sequence comes from Anaerolineaceae bacterium UBA4775, assembly GCA_002403205.1. Taxonomy (GTDB): domain Bacteria; phylum Chloroflexota; class Anaerolineae; order Anaerolineales; family Anaerolineaceae; genus Brevifilum. The sequence continues at coordinate 23,032 of DHHJ01000007.1, read as the reverse complement.
CACTGCCTACGGAAGACCTGGCGGCCAGTTTCCAGGCCGCCGTGGCTGATGTCCTGGTTGAAAAGACCCTTCTGGCAGCCAAAGAGCACAAAGTCCGGGAGATCGTTGTGGCCGGGGGCGTCTCGGCCAACAAACGCCTGCGCGAGAAGATCCTCTCCCAAAGCACCCGGCCTGTGCACATTCCGCCGCTGTTCCTGTGCACCGATAACGCGGCTATGATCGCCGGCGCGGGGTATTTCCATTACATCCAGGAGGACTTCAGCCCCTTCGATCTGGATGTCCTGCCGACCTGGCCCCTCTCGTGACAGCCGCGCATGTAACCAAAATCAGCCCTGAAACATCTAATGAGTGAACATAACAATCACAATGTACCTGACCTGGCAGCCTTGCAGCGCAAGGAGAAGGGTGCCTTTGCCCGCCTGGTTGACGCCCACTCCGACAAGATCTATCGCCTGGCCCTCAAAATGCTTGGCGACCAACAGGACGCAGAGGACGTTTTACAGGAGACCTTCATCAAAGCCTTCAATCACATCGATGGCTTTGAAGGCCGCTCGAAGCTGTCAACCTGGCTTTACCGCATCGCCGTCAACGAAGCCCTGATGCTGCTTAGAAAGCGCAAAGGCAAGTTAACCAGTATCGAGGCCGGCGTTGAATTGGATGATGGTGAGGTGATGCCCAGGCAAATCGTGGATTGGTGCTGCTTACCGGAAAGAGAACTGATGAAAGATCAAACCCGCCAGGCGATCAATCGAGCCATCCAAACCCTCTCAGATGCCAACCGGGCAGCCTTCCTTCTGCGGGATGTTGAAGGCTTGTCCACCCAGGAAGCAGCAGAAGTGCTCGAGATCAGCGAATCGGCACTGAAGGTGCGCTTGATGCGCGCCCGTTTGGCGCTGCGGGAAGAACTGAGCCAGTATTTTTCGGAAATGATGCCGGATAAAGTCCTATGAAACACTCACACAACGCTCACTGCCACAACACGCTGGAACAACTCAACGCCTATATTGACGGCGAGCTTGACCCTGCCCTGTGCTCGCTGCTTGAAGAGCATATGGAGAACTGTGAAGACTGTTACATCGTCTACAACACCCTGCAGAAAACCATCGAACTGTGCAGAAGTGACGGGGAAAAGATCTCCCTACCGCAAGATGCCCGACAGCGTCTGTATGCAGCCCTAAAACTGGAAGATGACCTCACATCGGAAGAATGACCAACGCATTGGGGATGCTGTCGCCAGCACAGCAGATGAAACCCGCCAGAACTGCGCGCCCTCACCCCGGCTGCGCCTCGGGATGCTCTGCCCGCGCTGCCAGTCTGCATTTCTGGATTATGATGGCTTGCTGCAACTCGCCTGCCCGCAGTGGGGTGTGCTGGAAGCTGGCGCGTTTACCTGATAACATCATCAAAACCTCTGGAGGAGGGAAGAAAGGAAAACTGAATTATGGAAAGCAAAGTTGTATGGAAAGGGGGGCTGGCCTTTACTGGCAGCGCCAATTCGGGATATTTGATCCCCCTTGATGCCCGCAAAGCTGCTGGCGGGCATGAGATGGGCTTTCAACCCCTGCAGTTGTTTGCCATTGGCCTGGTGGGCTGCACCGGGATGGATGTGATCTCCATCCTCACAAAGAAAAAGCAGCAGGTCACGGAATTCGAGGTCTCAGCCGAGATTGAACGCGCTGAAGATCACCCCAAGGTGTTTACCAAGATCCTGATCACCTACAAGGTCACTGGCAAGGATATCGATCGGGCGGCAGTTGAGCGCGCAGTTGAGCTTTCTGAAACCCGCTATTGCCCTGCAATAGCCATGCTGGAAAAAGCCGCCGAGATCAGCCATAAGATCGTTCTGCAGGAAGCAGGCGGATAGAACCAATCCCATCCGGGACACGCATTAGGATTCATCGTGATCTGGGATCAGGCTTTCAACCTTACGGATAGCGTTAACCCGGCTGCCCATCAGCCCCACTGCGGTGACCAGAACACCGGTCATCAGGATCAACAGCGACATCCCGCTGCCAGGGCCGGAACCGAACAGCCTGCTCAGGACCCTCGCAACCCCATTTTGAGGTGCAGCCAGGGCAGGTTCAAACACGCGGTCCGCCAGGGGGCCGGCGACCGCCATCGAGATCGGCGCAGTGATTTGGGCGATGAACCGCCGCACGGAAAAGACCCGGCCCTGCACCTCAGGCGCCACCTTCGACTGCCAGATAGCCTGGTTTGAGCCATTGATCAGCGGGGTAAGTGTAATCATCATGAAATGGGCGGCCAGCCAGAATGGTAAAGCCCGCCCCAACCCCATCAAGATCAAACCCAACGTGCCGCTCGCGATCCAACCGTAAATCACACCATTGATTTTCTTCTTCGGTCCGCCCCAGGCAGTCAGGATGAAACCCCCAACCAGTCCGCCGATGGCACCGGCAGACTGCACCGAGCCGAGGATGGCAGCATTGCCCTGGGTGCTCGCCAGCACCATCGGGGTCAGCAGCGTGTACCCCAACGAAAAGAACAAATTCCCCATAAAGAACAACAATTGCAGGTAAAGCAAACTCGGCCGGTCCAACAGGTAGCGAAACCCGTACACAAGCTCGCGCAGGAACGCTCCTTTAGTTTTGTCGAGCTGTTTTCGTTTGGGTTCTGGGATCAGAACGATCAGCAGGAAGACCAACGCGATCAGGAGTGTTGCCAGGTCGATCAGGATGATGCCGGTAAAGCCGATCATCGGCAGCAAGAACCCAGCCATGATCGGGGCGATAATCCCTACCCCCGAGCCAGCCATTGAAATCATGCCACTGGTGCGGGCGTAATGCTTTTTGGGCACCATCAGGCTGATGGCCGCTGAATAGGCCGGCCACTGAAAGGCGCCAAAGATTCCCCCGACCGCGCCGCTCAGGTACAAATGCCAGATCTCCAGGTTATCTGTCATCAGTAAAACAAAGATGAAAACCGTCACCAGACCGGCGCCAATATCGCTCAAAGCCATGACCAGCTTGCGATTCCAGCGGTCCACCAACACGCCGGCGATCGGGGAAAAAACGATCAGCGGGGCAAATGAAAAGAAGCCCACCAGCGCCAAGGGCGTGGCCTGGCCGGTTTGCTCCCAGGCCCAGATGCCCATCGCAAATTGCGTCATCTGCGAACCGATCATGGAAAAAACCTGGCCGATCCACACAATGATAAAACCGCGCATTCCTTTGGGTTTAGGCGCCATGTTGAAGTTTCCTTGGTGTAAAAGTCAATTCAGAGAACCAAAGCGTGCCACTCAATGGTCCAACAGGAAAGTTAGTCGACCTCATACCGACGGGGGGATTTGAACGCCCCACACCCGGGCACCCTGTGATACCACGGAAGATTATACACCCCGAGGTGACAACTGAGGTGACAATTAATCACAGATCATCAAGCCCAGATAATAAGCTCGAGATTACTAAATCGGAACCCTAAATACCCATTAGCCCATTAACTGGTAAAATCAAGACCTGTGATGATGAACATTCCTTCCAAATTTTTACCTATACGAATTATGTTCCTGATCCTGTGCGCCATCAGCCTCCTGGCAGCGTGTGCTCCCGCCAGCACGGTCGACCCCGTGCCCTCAGCCACGGCAACACAGCAGGCCAGTCCCACCCCCACGAACTTGCCCACACCGACCCCTGAACCCTCACCCACGCCCACGCCGCTCCCGTTGAACGGTCAGCAGACGCAATATTTCATCGATGCCGAGATCAATTATTACAACCGCTTCTTAAATGTAACCAGCCGGGTGATCTATACCAACAAAACCAAAGTACCCATTGAAGAGATCGTCTTCATCATATATCCCACCATCTTTCAAAACGCGATCTACATCCGCTCCGTCGCCGATGGTGAGGGCCGGCCGGTCGCCGAATATCGCTGGGAAAGCCACCGCATGGTGATCCCGCTGGAAACACCCCTCTTGCCTGGTGAGCAAATATCCTTTGTACACGATTACGAGCTCTACATGCCGGACCGGTCCGGTGTGTTCGGCCAGACTGGCCGCCAACTGCTCCTCTCGTACTGGTACCCGACCATCCCGCCCTTTGACGAGGAGCAGGGTTGGCTGGCCTATGAAATTTCACTGGTCAACAGCATGTTCGTGGGTGAACACCAGGTGTTTGAATCTGCGGACTTCAACGTCACCGTCACATTTACAGACCGCGCTGAAAATATGGTCATCGCGGCGGGCACCCTGCCGCAGGTTGAAAACGGCACCTACCAGTTCAACCTGCCCCTGGCCCGCGCCTTTGTGATGGCGATCAGCGATTCCTTTGGCATCATCGAGCGTGAGGTCAACGGCACCCTGATCAAGGGCTATGCCTTACCAGAGGTGGCGGATTCCTCCGAAGTTGCTGTTGATCTGGCAGAAAAAGCCCTGGTGCTGTTCACAGAAGTGTTTGGCCCCTATGAACGTGAAGTGCTCAGTGTTGTCCAGGCAGATATGGGCATCAACATGGAGTTTGACGGCCTGATCTTGATCCAGAGCAGTTTCTACTGGTTATACCGCGACCCGCCCAGGTCAGACCTGCATATCATCATCCCGCATGAAGTCTCACACCAATGGTTCTTCAGCCTGGTGGGAAGCAATCAACCCATGGAGCCCTGGCTGGACGAATCCATCACCACCTATGCCGAAGCGCTGTTTTACGAACGCTATTTCCCTGAAGATCTGGATTGGTGGTGGCAGACCCGCGTACATTCACACCTGCCCTCCGGGACGATCGATACGAGCATTTATGTCAACGGGGGCGTACCGGAATATTTCAACCGGGTTTATCGCCGCGGCGCTTTGTTTTATCGTGACTTGCGTGAAACCATGGGTGACGATGCCTTCTTCAGCTTCCTCATGGAGTACACCCAATCCCACCGCTATGAGATCGCCACTAGCGAGGACTTTTGGGCCACCATCAATGCCCACACCACTGCAGACCTGACCCATCTGTACGACTCGTATTTCTCGACATCCCCAACCCCCTGAGCGAACCTGCCTGCGCATTAACCCATGGGCAACACAGACATGAAAATATGCTGATTAGGATGTCTTTCCAAGGCGAAATGGCCTTTTTGGTCACGGTACAGCCTTCGCTGCTCACCTCGCCGCGACTTGACATTCGCCTTTTTAATGATAAGATGCCTGCAGAGTGATTTTATGAAAAATTCAAACAAACCTTCTGAAAATACTGAAGAAATCAACCCACAAGACGAGGTTCAGACCTCATCTGATATTCCTGAAGCCGATCTGACTGAAATAACATCGCAGGAAAAGGGATTTTTTTACTTTCTTCATAACCCTGCCCTGCTGAAGATCACCATGTATGCCGTTTCCATCGTTGTTTTAGCGCTTGTGATCTGGGGAGTGGGGGCGTTGATCGTTCATGCGACTATCACGCCGCCAGAGCCGACCCCGCTGCCCACAGCCACCCGCGTTGCCCTCCCTGATGGGGTACCAACACCGGTTTTTTCCGCCGGCGGCGAAGCCAGCAGCCTGATGCGCGCCCTCGAACTGCACATCACACCCGCAGCAACCGTCGATGCCCGCACCGAGGTCACCAGGTATACGGTTGAAGCAGGTGACACCATCTTCGGGATTGCTGAAAAATTTGGCTTAAAGCCCGAGACGGTGCTGTGGGCAAACCGTTACATCATTGGCGATACGCCCGATGGGTTGAGCATCGGGGTGGAACTGTTCATCCTGCCCATGGACGGCGTGTATCACCGCTGGTCTGAGGGTGAAGGGCTGAATGGGGTGGCTTCTTTCTACGGTGTCAGCCCGGATGAGATCGTGAACTACCCGGGCAATGAGCTCACACCCGAATCTGTGGGAGATTATTCAAACCCCAATATCCCGCCGGGCACCATGCTGGTCGTCCCGGGCGGCGAAAGGCCAACCGTGGCCTGGATCGTCCCGCGCGACAGCCCAGCCTCGGGCAGCTCTCACCTGGGACCAGGCGCCTGCGGCGGCATCCTGTACGGTGATGTCGGCACCGGCACCTTCACCTTCCCGACCTCCGAGAGATGGCTCTCAGGTTACGATTACAATCCCCCTGTTCACAACGGGCTGGATTTTGCCGGTAGGTCTGGCTTCCCCATCTACGCTGCAGATTCTGGCGTGATCGTTTATTCTGGCTGGTCTGACCGTGGCTACGGCAACCTGATCGTCGTCGACCACGACCGTGGCTGGCAGTCCTTCTATGCCCACCTGTTGGATGGCTCCATGCTGCCCTGCGGCTCAAATGTCCAAAAGGGCCAGTTGATCGGCTCGATGGGTAGCACCGGCTTGTCAACCGGACCCCATCTGCACTTTGAACTGCGTTTTAACGGCTATCCTGTCAACCCCTGGCAGTTCTTGCAGTAAACCGCCATAACCATAAATACAAACACCCCGGTTTTTCGCCGAACAAAATCCCGGGGTGTTGATGGTTAATACAGAAAGTGCTAATCGCCGTCTACGGGGATCATGCTCCTGCCGTCCGGGTTATCACTGGCCAATACCAGCACATCTTCCTTCACCAGCCACCCTTTATAGGGCTGATCGCCGCGCATCGGGCGCCAGCCCGACAGCACAAACGGCACAGGCCCATCGGCTTCCACCCATTCGCCGTTGAATTTGCGGGCAATGTGGATGTGAGTCCCCGTCGACCGGCCGCCTTCGCAGGAAGGGAACCCCAGGGGGTCACCTGCGGATACGACCGTTCCAACCGGGACGCGGCCTTCATCAGCGATGTGCAGGTAAAACACAGCCCAGCCGGTGCGCTCATCGTTGTCCCCATCCAGGTCGAGCACCAGCATGCCCGCGCCGTCCCTGACCACCACACCATCGGCCACAGCCGTGGTGGGCACAGAGGACGGAAAACAGCCCGTCACCGCAGAAGGCGGGGCAAAGTCCAGCGCAGCCCAGGGTGCCATGCTCCCCCAACCGGTATGCGGGCCGCCGGTGAAAGCCCACACCTTATCGGTCTCAAAGGGTAATTGCATCGTGGGCTGCCGCAAAGAGCCCGGAATGTGCGCCTCCACACTCCAGGGGTCCCCGAACAAGGTTTCATAAGTCTGGCTGAAGCCGTCCGGCCCGATGGCCTGGTGATATTCGTTAACGGTCATGATTTGAGAAAACAGGTGTTGTAAAGAGACTGTGGCCGCATTTTGCCAGGGGTCAGGCCGCACCAGGGTGCCATCCGGCAGTTCAAATTCAACCAGCTCACCGGTGCGCCAGCGGTAAAAGCTGTCATTTAAGAGGTTAGCAGCATACGACAACTGCAGGTATACACCTGTCCAGTAATTCGATTCCAGGCCGATGACATTGCGTTCGTGGAGCGGGCTGAGGTAAGGCTGAGAAAACGCACCGCCCATGTATTCCAAAAGCGCCAGCAGCATCTTGGGGCTGACGGAGTAATTAAAACCCACATAATCCACAATTTCCCCGGCTGTGCGCGTGCCGCTGAAAGCCCAGGCGCTGTAAGTCCCAACCCAGCCTTCAGATTCGGCAATAAATCCAGAGGCGTCAAACGCTGCGGCATCAGGCCCGTTGACAAACACAGCATCCGGGATGATTTGATGCGGGGTTCCCCACAGCGGGCGATAATAGATCGGGACCTCCATGGGCATGCCGGGCGGCATGGTGGTTGCATCTTCCGGGATAATCGGGTTTGCCCGGCGGATTTCCTCTTCGGAGGTGTTAAAGCGCGCAGCCAACCCTTTCAAGGTATCCCCGGTTTGTGCAATATAGTCCACAAGTTCACCGGGTTCGTAGGCCGGACGGGTTGGGAAAGGCGTGATCTCCACAGCCAGCTCAGCCTCGATTTCCTCCACCGGGGTCGGCAAGATCATCGTGCGCGGTGTCGAGGGGCTGCAGGCAGACACAGTTAGGATAATCATCACAAGGATGTAAATTGCTTTTTGAATCTTCATAACCAGGGGGTGAACATCTTCACTTACTAAACAATCGGTTTCAAAGCCATTGGGTTAGTCACTTGCAAGAATGAGCCGTAAGCATACTCCTTCGGGGGCTTTTTGTCCAGAGGGGAAGAAAGCACGCTTCAGTGACCCGATGCCAGGGTACCAGCCTTAGGGTCACTCCCCGCGGCTGATATGGGTCTCGAAGGTCGCCGCTGTGTTGGCGTAGATGATCTCCGTGCCCTGCATCAACCAGCCTTTGTAGGCCACGCTGGCGGCACGTGCCGTCCATCCGCTCATCTCAAAGGGCAGCGGGCCATCTGCAGGGACCCATTCGCCGTTGTAGCGCCGTGCAATATGCACATGCGTGCCGGTTGACCGACCGCCTTCACAAGAGGGGTGTCCGAGACGGTCGCCAACTTCGACCCAGGTGCCTGCTGGGACCCTGTTTTTCGTGGCGATGTGCAGATAAAGCAGGGTCCAACCCGTTTGTTCGTAGCCGTCACCATCGAGGTCAATCACCACCACGCCATTCCCGGAACGGACCACCAGCCCCGGCATGGATGCGACCACCCAGGCAGGTGATTCAGCACACCCGGTTTCAGCACTGGGCGGGGCAAAATCAAGTGCAGCCCACACGTCTGCTGCGCTCCAGGCAGCATGGGGGCCGCCGGTGAAGGCCCACTTGATGTTGGGCTCAAATGGTAAGATCATCTCGGGTTGGAAAACATCCGCGGGGATCAAGGGTTCCACCTGTTGAGCCCTGATCCACGCGTTGTCGAACATGGTTTCATAGTAGGAGAAGAAATTTTCCTCGCCGTACAGCAAATACGCCCAATCCTCATAGTCATACAGATAGGTAAACGCATTCATCAATCCCACAGAGCCGGAATTCAGTTCCGGTGCCAACCGCAGCACGCTCCCATCTTCAAAGCTGACCACCAGTAAGCGGCCTTCCTTCCAGCCATAGTAACCATCCATCACTCGGCTGGCAAACCATGCTGCCTGGAGATACAAACCTTTTTTAGTTTCATCCCGGTGGCCCATGGGATAATCGATCGCGTTTTGGTCCGCCGGTGTGCCATAAACCCAGCCGGACTGATACTCCAAAAAAGCCAGCAGCAGCCTGGGATTGACCGAATATTCCAGGGCAATCCGAGCAATCACATCCGCACCGGAGGTCATCCCGGTGGTAGCCAGGTACTGTGAGTAGCCTGCCAGGTAGCCCCCGGCAGCATCGACAAAGCCATGAATATCAAAATCAATGGTGGAGGGAGAAAAGGTGACCTCGCTATCCGGCAGCAATTTGGTGCGGGCGCTGGTCTCGCCAAGCCGGTTGGGGATGATCAAAAGCTGGCCAGGCGGGATCAAGCCCTTGCGCTCGATTTGCTCTGGTGATTTGATCTCATCCATGTTGACGCCAAACCGCAGGCTGACCACGGGCAAGCTGTCGCCTGCCACAGTGTAATAGAGGATACTGGGGTCTTCACTGGGTGGGATGATCTGGCCCTGGGTGGGCAGGGGCAGAGATGGCCGCTGTTCCACCTGGGTTGGCACTTCTGTGGGAATAACAGGTGCCTCGATTTCGCTTTCAGTGCTGAGGGGCACGGTCTCGACGGCTGCAACGGCTGGCGCAGTCGGCAGGGTAGAGGTGGGTGTGGTCACACGCCTGACCACTTGGCTCGCATCCGGGGCCAGCACGGGGTACGCCAAGCCACCGCCCACAACAACAGCCAGGACCAACCCTGCGGCCAGCAGTCCCCACAGGCGTTTCATCCGGCGCCTGAAATACCGTCTCCTAGCGCTGGATTGCGTTGCGCGGCGAGCGCCCATTCCAAGCCTCCAAGACCTGATCACCTTTGACCAGGTTGCCATTGTATTCCACACCGTAACCAGTGGATTCCCATCCATCCATCACAAAGGGCAGATCACCATCCGCTGAGATCCACTCACCATTATACCGTCTGGCAATGTGCAAATGCGTCCCGGTTGAAAAACCGCCCTCACAGGAGGGGTGCCCAATTCGCTCTCCAGCCGCCAGGGTAGTTCCAACGGGCACGCGGTCACGCGCTTCAATGTGCATATACAGGATCGACCAGCCCGTTTGCCAGACGCCATCGCCATTCAGCACCTGGATCACAGCCCCTTGAGCGGAATAAACGATCTCACCCGGGGCAACAGCAACCACCCAGGCATCACTGGGGACGCACCCCAAGGCATCGCCGGGTGGCGCAAAGTCGAGCCCTGCCCAGGCTGAACCTGTACCCCACCCACCGTGCGGGCCGCCTGTATATGACCAGACAGCGCCACCCTCAAAGGGCAGCTGCAGCTCAGGCTGAGCCAGCCCGGGAGGGATCATCGGCTCAATTGCATAGGCAAAGGGGTAACCGAAAAATGCATAATAGGTGGCAAAGATGCCCCCTTCTGAAGCCACCCGATCCCAATCTGCCGGGGTTGCCAGGTAACGCATCAGGTTTAGCACACCTGCTGTTCCAGCGTTGATGGTCGGGTCCACTTCAATGATGCTGGAATCCGAGAGCATCCACACACTGATGGCTTCCAGCTTCCACAGGTAATAGCCCTCATTCAACAGGTTGGCCGCCCACGCGAGCTGTGCATACAAACCGCTCCGCCAGGAATCGTAATACCGCAAGGGGTAATCGAGGGTCTCTTCAGGCGGCGTGCTATCCGTGACCCACTGGCTCTGGAATTCAAGCAGCGTTAGCAGCAGGCGGGGGTTGACGGAATACTCCACCGCCACCCGTTCAACGATTTCAGCGCCGCCCATTCTGGCGCCATCGACCTCTTCACTGTAGACCGAAAGGTAACCTGCTTGCGTTGCCACAAATCCAGCAATATCGAAACCAGCATTGCCCGGGCTGTAAACCAGTTCGGAATCCGGCAGGATCTTAAAAGCAGGGGCAACAGCATCAAACGATGGCGGCGGGATTAACAGCACCTGCCCCACCTCGATCAGGTTGGGGTCAGTAATCTCATTCGCGTCGACAATTTGGGCAATTGAAACCTGGTAGCGTTGGGCAATTTTCCGCAGATAATCCCCCGGGACCACCACATGGGTAATCGTTTCGCTTCTGGGTGTGGGCAATGTGATTGGCGGGTTGGGCGTGGGGGTGGCATCGGAGATCTGGGGCACAAATGGGACCTCAACAGGGTCACTGCCGCCAACCGCAGGCAGCGTCACTTCAGGTTCAAATCCCTCCGCCCAGGAAACCTGCCAGGGCGTCGATCCTGGACCGGGTTGATAACATCCGCTCAGGAAAACCAGGGCCAGGAAACCCAAAATAAATGAGTGCTTAAACTGCATCGATCTACTCACTTCCCAGGGGCAGGCAATAGTCATGGTAATAGGCTTGTTCAGCATCAAACATCGCCGTGGCGTACGCTTTGGCCTCCTCGCTGACCCGCACCGCCTCTTCAAGCGCCTGGACAGCGCCCGTCGACCAAAAACGGGGCAGGACCATCAACGGGGCGTCCATGGCCAGCTCGGGCTCACCCAACGGGACCCAGTTGAACAGGATCGGACCCCGGGAATATGCAGTGAACCCGATTTTATAGCCCGCTTCGCCGGCCAAAGCAATCGAAAGCGCATTGAAATTCCCGCCAGGCCACACATGGGCTAAAGGCGTGGTCCCGAAGCGTGCCTGGATGACCTCAATCGGTTTGACCAGCTCTTCTTCAATCTGAGCCGCATCAACATAGTCCTGGACATAAATATGGTTAAACCCATGGGATTGCACATCCAGCCGGCCGGTGCCTGCCAATGCGGTCATCATCTCCCAAACTGAGGCGCGGGTGGTATCCGCTGCGATCCAGCCAAGAGTTAAAGTCCAATCATTTTCTTCCAGGTAAGGCATGAACAACTCCGTCACGCCAGGCCGGCGGTCATCCAGGATCAAAATCATTGACCGTTCGGGAATCGACTGGTTGTGCTCAAGAAAAGCCACCAGTTCATCGGTGGTGATCGTTGAAAAGCCCAGATCCTGTGCGGTTTCCATAAAGTACTCAAAGTAAGCCATAGTGATCGATGTTGTATCCGCGATCAGCCGGCCTGGCTGGACAACGGAATGGAACATTATAGGTACAACAACCGTGCCAGGATGGCTTTTTCCCTCCCCCCAGCGGTTTTCAAGGTAAAAACAGGGGTTTGCGAGATAAGAAACCGGTTCAACCCCCGGTTTGATGGATGAATGCGGCAAGAATGTTTCCAGCGGGGGTGCAGGGACGTGATCAACCCGGCGCACCTCCCCTGATGGGTTGGCTGTAGATAGGACACTAACCGATGAGGTTGTTGGGGTAGCCTCAACGACGTGAGTGGCCGTCGGAATCGGAGATTCATCCCCGGATACCGGTACCACGCGCACACTGGGTCTCTCAGCCGGTATCGCTTCTGACCTGGCAGGGATTGCCCTGCTGCAGGACAAAAGCCCCAGGCTGAGCATGAGCCCGGCTGCCAGCAGTAAGAACTTTCGATGCACCATTAAATGCCTGACCATATTGTCCTGATTATATCCGAAACTGTTCAAAGCAAATTGCTCAGAAATTTAGACAAATTTCAGGTAAAATAGAGATAGTTATACTTAGTCTTTGTAAAATGGGAGAGATAATCATGAAAAAATACATCTGGCCTTTGCTCCTGATTTTCTTTTTGCTGGGTGGCTTGGTCGTCATCCTGTTCGGTCAGGTCATTCTGCCGCCAGACCCGCGCCCTAAATCGGTGCAGGCCATCAGCGAAGAATGGAACACAGCCGGGCATTCCGACCGCGACTCCCTCTCGTTCACCTATTGGGACGAAAGAGAACCGCCCGTCATCCCTGCAAATTGCGCCAAGTGCCACAGTGAATCCGGCTACCTCGACTACCTTGGCGAGGACGGCAGCGAAGCGTATGTCGTGGACGACGAGGCACCCATCGGCTCGGTGGTGAGCTGCGTGGTGTGCCACAACCCCACCGCCCACGAAAAAAACCTCACCCTGTTCCCCTCTGGGGCAGAAATTGAGGGCATGGGCATTTCCTCCAACTGTGCTGAATGTCACCAGGGCAGGCGCTCAAACCAGGATGTGGCCAACGCCATCGCCGACCTTCCTGAAGACGAGGTCAACGAGGACCTGGGCTTTATTAACGTACATTATCGTGTTGGCGGCGCCACCCGTTTCGGCAACGATGCGACTGCGGGCTACCAGTACCCCAACAAGACCTATGATGGGTTCTTCCCCCATGTTGAGGGGTACCAGACCTGCATCGAGTGCCACGACCCCCACACCGCCAAGGTGACCCCCAGCGAATGTGCGTCGTGCCACCCCGTGGTGACCGATCTTTCAAATCTGCGCGATGTGCGTGAACCCTCAACACCCGATTACGATGGTGACGGCAACACAACCGAAGGCATCAACTACGAGATCACCACATTGCACAACATGCTCTACGACGCCATTCTGAGCTACGCCAGCGAAGTCATCGGTGAGCCGATTGCCTACACCTTCACAAACCCGCAATGGGTCGTGGATACCAACGGCAACGGGACCGCCGACCCGGATGAGATCAATCGGGATAACGAATACCCGTCCTGGACGCCCCGGCTTGTCAAGGCGACCTACAACTACCATCTGGTGGTCGAATCAGCCGGCGCATTTGTGCACAACCCCAGGTACGCCATCCAGTTGATCTACGACACCCTCGAAGACCTCTCCGCTGTTGTGGCCGTCGACATGAGCGACCTGATCCGGCCAGAATAGAATAATCGCTCTTACTGAAGACTCAAAAAGGCTGCTTGCGATGGCAAGCAGCCTTTTTTATCTTAATATGCTCCAAAGTTCTGGTTCAGGCCATCTCGTATTTTTCAGAGAAAATCTTGGAATGTTCCACATCCAGGCTGACCAAGGCACCCTCCACGGCTTCAATCATCGGCATTGGCCCGCATAGGAAGAAGATATATTTCCAATGCTTATAATTCTCTGGCAAATGCCGTTCCAGGATCTCAGCGGTGATAAAGCCCTTTTCCCCCTCCCAGTCCTCTGGCGGTTGCTCGAGCACATGCACCACGGTCAGGCAATCCATTTCTTTTTCAAGTTCTTCCAGCTCATCACGGAAGATGATCGTGTCATAGGTCGGGTTGCCGTAGAAGAACACCACATCCTTATCGTGGCAGCGATCGCGCATCGTCCGCAAAATGCTCATGACCGGTGCAGAGCCAATCCCGCCGGCGATCAGCACCAGGTTGCTGTCCGCATGATCATCCAAGCTGAAGGTGCCATATGGGCCGTCCACATACACCGTATCCCCGGGCTTGAGGTCCTTGATCGTGCTGGTGAAGTCGCCCAATTCCTTGATCGTAAAGCCGATCACATCATCATCACGCCTGGCGCTGGTTGAGAACGAAAACGGGTTCTCCCGAAAGATGAAGGGTGATTCCACCGTGATCCAGGCAAACTGACCGGCCTGGATTTTGAAACCGTCATGTCCAACGGGACGGACATACAGGGAATGCGATTGCCCCAACTCTTCTTTGATATGGTCTACAACCCAGGGGCGGTTGACCATGATGATCGGGCGGGCAACCCGAATGTACAGGATCACCGCAGCCCAAATGGCCGTCAAGGCCAGCCATAAGACTCGCTGATAGGTCAGCGACATGTAGTAATTCACCCTGAACATGTGGAAAAGGGCCAACCCGATTGCAATCAGGGTCATCCCATCATGGATCCAGCGCCATACATCATACCGCAGTTTGATGGCTTCTCGCCAAACTGAAGTGACGATCAGCACCACCATCGCCAGCAGTGAAAGTATAGCGGCACGTGCCCGCCAAGGCGCAGTGGCAAAATTCAACAACTGCAGATACATCGGGTTGCTGATGAAGAGCAGCACAGGGTGCAACACCGCCAGCATGAAAGTGATGATGGAGGTCTTATGATGGACCGAGTAGAGCTTTTCCATCGGGAAATAACGGGTGAGGAATTTGAGCCGCGAGGTGGGAATGGTCTGCAATCCCAGCATCGACATAGTGATAAACCCCAGGGATACAGAGAAGTCCCTTAAAAACTCACGAGCTGGCGGTCGTGGAAAGATAAGCAATAAAATGAGGGGTAAAAATACCAAGGTAACCAGCAAGACCAACCATAAACGTGCATAAAATTTTTTATTCAAAATGTCCATCCTTTCACTGGTGATGAACCGCTTTTCTCGCAGGTTCAAAGCAGCTATCTACCTCAATTTTACCTTAATTTGTTTCAATTTTTGTGAAAGTTTTAGCAAACATACTGGATATTCCCAAACAAAACACCCATCCGGCAACAAATGGTTTGATCGTCCGAAAATAGCCAGTTTGGCATCAGCCGATACCCCAGAACAAGATGGTGATTGACAGCCCAGCCGTCAGGTTATCAGAAACGCTTTCAACAAGGGCTGCAAGTGTTTTGTGCTGTGGAGGGGCACCTCAGAAATCCCCCCTTCCGCTCTCATTGTTTCAACAATCGCCAGATTCAGGTTGACAAATCAGCATAATTGGATACAATAAAAGCCGATGCCGAAGTGGCGGAACTGGCAGACGCGCTACGTTCAGGGCGTAGTGAGCTTTGGGCTCATGAGGGTTCAAATCCCTCCTTCGGCACTACCCCCCAACCGGGGGTTTTTGCTTTAACCTGAACGGTAATCGTAACAATGGTACAATACTTGTAACATCACCGATTGAGTGTAAATGAACATGATCAAAAAGATCCTCAAAGACAAACGCGTCATCGTCACCGTCCTGGCCATCGTCCTGGTCCTGCTCTTGGTGGACTTTAACCAGCGCATGAGCCTGCTGACCCGCCTGCGCGGCCAGGAAAAAATGTTGACCGAGCGTTATGCCCAGCTTGAATCGACACGCATGGCCCTTGAGAACGAGCTGGTCTACATCCAATCCGATGAGGCTGTCGAACGCTGGGCGCGTGAAGAAGCCATGATGATCCAGGAAGGGGACGTCCCGATCATCCTCCTGCCGCCCGCCGACCCGGTTCCCACCCAGGCCCCCTCGCAGCCAGTGATCATCGAAGAGATCAAAAAGTGGCAAATCTGGCAGGAACTCTTCTTTGGGGAATGAACCCCGCATGCCTGAAAACCTGATATTCTCCCATTACCAGGTCAGCCCGCTGATGGCTGCTGATGCCGCCGAGGTCATGCCCCTTTCACCTGACCTGGGCCTTTCCACGCTTGAAGCCCATCGCTCCGAAATTGGCTGGTCGCTGCCAGGCGGGCAAACCCTGACCCATGCCCACCTCGACACCATCCTGGCGGACCAAAACAGCGTCTATCGCCTTACCGAAGGCGGCCTCGAGAAAATTGAAGCCTACTCCCCCCGCACAAACCGCTATTACAGCCTGATGCCCACCCCCAATGCGCCCACAATGCTGATCTCCGGCATTCCCATGCACCGCATCAAAGACACCACCCCCCACCAGGATACCAAGCACAAGCTGAAAGCCCTGGAGAAGCCCTACGGGCGCATCCTGGATACGGCCACCGGCCTGGGCTACACCGCCATCCAGGCTGCCCGTACCGCCGACCTGGTGATCACGGTCGAATTTGACCCCGCTGTGCTCGAAATTTGCCGTGCCAACCCCTGGTCGGCCGAGCTCTTCACCCGCCCCAACATCCAGCCGGTGATCGGCGACAGCGCCGACCTGGTCCAGGCCTTCCCCGACGGCTGCTTCAACGCGGTCATCCACGACCCGCCCACCTTCGCGCTGGCCGGCCAGCTATACTCAGGTGAGATGTACCGCCAGCTCTACCGCGTCCTCAAACCCGGCGGGCACCTGTTCCACTACATCGGCAACCCCGACAGCCGCTACGGCGCCACCACCGGGCGGGGCGTCCTGGCCCGCCTGCGCCAGGCCGGCTTTCGGGTTGTCCCCAAGGGACGGGCCTTCGGCGTTCTGGCGGTCAAGTGAGGGATTAGCTGTCCACCATTACCTGGGCCGATAGCTCGGCTTGCTGGATCACCAGTTCTACTGCCTGTTCCTGCTTATCCGGGGGGTAACCATACCGGCGCAACACACGCTTGACCATGCGTCGCAGATGCGCCCTGACACTCTTCTTTTCTGTCCAGTCAATGGATGTATTTTTCCTCACCACCTCGAGCACTTTGCGCGCGATCAACGCCAGTTGTTCATCACCCAACACCTTAATCGCAGATTCATTCTCTGCTAGAGCGGTGTAAAACGCATATTCATCCTCGGTCAGTCCCAGGTCCTCGCCGCGCTCGTCTGCCGCTTTGATCTGATCAGCAATTCCCATCATTTCCATGATGACAGTCGCCGCATCAATCGTCCGATTCTGATAGCGGTGGATGGTCTCCTCAAGCATCCTCGAGAAGGACTCCGAGAGCACCACGCTCCGGTGGGCGCGGGCTTTAATTTCATCCGCTAACAGCTTGCGCAGCAACTCCACCGCCAGATTTTGCTGTGGCAGAGACTGGATCCCCTGCAAGAAAGCTGGCGAGAGGATTGAGATATCCGGTTTTTCAATGCCTGCAGCGTCAAAGATGTCGATGACACCTTCAGGGACAATTGCCCGCTCCACAATTTGCCGGATCGCCTGGTCAAAACTCTCGACACCATGTTCGTCATCCGTGATGCCGTATTTAACAATCTGCGCGCGCACTTCCTGGAAAAAAGCTACATCATCCCGGATAGCCAGCGCATCCGCCAAAGGTACCGCCAGTGAAAAGGCCTTGCTGAGCGCATTGACTTGGTTTACCAAGCGCTTCTTGCCGTCCTTCATCGCCAGGATATGCTCAACACCATCAGCGACAGTGGACTGCATCTCCCCAAAATCGCCATGAACATACCCCGACCAATCAAACCCATGGAAAATATCACACAGGATCTCGTATTTTTCTTTAAGCACAGCCAGCGCTTCCTGCTGGTCCAAAACCACCTCTCCCTTGCCCCCGCTTTGGGTATACGTGGCGACTGCTTCACGCAACGCCTCGCCCACCCCCAGATAATCCACTACCAAACCGCCCTGTTTGTCCTTATAAACCCGGTTCACCCGGGCAATGGCTTGCATTAAACTGTGCCCTTGCAGGGGTTTATCCAAGTACATGGTGTGCAGTGGGGGGACATCAAAACCAGTCAACCACATGTCACACACAATGACCAGTTTTAAGTCATCCCTGGGGTCTTTAAAGCGTTTTTCGACATCCTTCCGGGAGGCTTTATTGAGCAAGAACGTCTGCCATTCGATGGGGTCATCCGCTGAGCCGCTGATCACCACCTTGATCTCCCCCCTTGAAACATCGCCGTTATGCCAGGCAGGGCGTACCTTGACGATCTCCCGATACAGGTCAATGGCAATCCGCCGGCTGTAGGTGACGATCATACCTTTGCCCCTGATCACCTGCTGACGCGCTTCAAAATGGGTTATGATGTCCTCCGCCACCTCGCTCAAACGGCTCGCTGTACCAATGGCCGCTTCCAGCGCAGCCCATTTCCGCCTTAACTGGTCCCTGATCTGTTCATCCGCTGTGGCGGTGGCGTCTTCAAAATCCTGGTCCAGGAAGGGGCGCAGGGCTTCATCGATATCGATTTTCGCCAGGCGTGCTTCATAATAGATCGGGACGGTGACCTCATCTTCAATGGCGTTCTGAATATCATACACGCTGATGTAGTCGCCAAACACTTGGCGCGTGTTGCGGTCGGTCAGGGCAATGGGCGTGCCGGTGAACCCGATAAAGGACGCGTTGGGGAGCGTATCGCGCATAGCGCGGGCAAAGCCGTCAATGAAGCCATACTGACTGCGGTGCGCTTCATCCGCAATGACGATGATATTGCGCCGCTGGCTGATGGCATCCGCCTTTTCACCCCGGTTCGGCAGGAATTTTTGCGCCGTTGTGAAGTACACCCCGCCCGCAGCTGCAGTCAGCAGGGTACGCAGATGCGCCCGGCTCTCTGCCTGTTCAGGGCGCTGCCTGAGGAGTTCCTGCCCCTGGCTGAAGGTACCAAACAGCTGGTCATCCAGGTCATTGCGGTCTGTGATCACCACGATGGTGGGGTTCTCCAGCGCCGGGTGGCCAACCAGCAGCCCGGCAAAGAACAGCATCGATAAGCTTTTGCCGGAGCCCTGGGTGTGCCAGATCACCCCCACCCTGCGGTCGCCCGCGTTGCTGCTGGCCTTGACCGCTTCCTCAAGGGCATGCCGGGCGGCGTGATACTGATGGTAAGCCGCCAGGATCTTGACTGGTTCCCCACCGTCCACATCCTTGAACACGATGAAATGCCTGACCACATCCAACAAGCGTTCGGGCGCCAGCAGCCCCCTGGCCAGCACAGGCATTTGCGGGCGGGTCTTGGGAACACGTTCGTCCCCGTCCACGGTGCGCCAGCGGGTGTACCACTCCCACTCGCTGAGGAAGGTGGCCGCGCGCGCATCGTGATTGTCCGAAATGACGCAAATGGCATTGTAGGTGAACAGCGAAGGGATGTCCCGCTTATAGGTCTGGATCTGGTTGTAAGCACGCCGCAAGTGGGCTTTGGGGTTCTTGGGGTCTTTGAGTTCCATTAAGACCAGCGGCAAGCCGTTGACGAACAGGACCACATCCGGGCGGCGGTTGCGCTTGTTCTCGATCACCGTGAACTGGTTCACCGCCACCAGGTCGTTGGCCTGGAGATTTTCATAGTCGATCAGCCTGGCAAGGTCGCCTTTGATCCTGCCGTCGGGCAGGCGGTATTCGAGCTCGATCCCGCTGCGCAGCCAGCCGTGGAAGATGCGGTTGTTCTGGGCAGCAGAAGGCGAGGCCAGGGGCAGGTTGACGACTTTCTCGTACACTGCTTCGATCACCTGCGGGGGCAGGTGTGGATTCAAGCGCGCCAAAGCGCGCTGCAGTCGTTCAGGCAGAACCACCTGGCTGAAATCCACCCGCTCGGCCGCCGGCTCACCTGGGGCAATCTCCTCGCCGTGCAAGATCTGGTAGCCGAGGTTGGCCAACAGGTCATCCAGGATGTAGTATTCAAAGGATTCTTCGTTGATGCGAGGTGCCATAGTAGACCCCTTTTATGCTGTGGTCATTTTTTATTGCTATGCTTTTTCTGCCATTCCCAAATATTGGATGGGTCCCAGATGAAATTAAACGCCTTGCCCTGGAATAAGGCATTCATTAATGGTATTAAAAACCCTCTTAATTGGTCAATGATTAATGGCAATTCTGGAAGGTGTTCAGGTGATAGCAATTTTTTCCCAATCGATTTCCAGGCAACAATTTTTCTTTCATCAATATAATTTTCTTCGAAGATTACCAACAACTCAGGATATTTTGTCTGACGATGCTTAAAAGTTGAATTTAGTGACTCAGTCAGTATCTCTCCATCGATAATTCTATTTGATGCTATAAACCAAATATCATAAATATCCTTCATCCTGCTGTTAAGAAATCCATGCATTTCTAACGCATGGATTTTCTCAGAAATGATAGCTTCTATTGGATAAACTCGAATAATCGCTTCGGGCAAATCCAACAGACCGGGGAGAACCACTTCTCGAGGCTGAGGGTAGACAACATCCCCCACGACAACATCAATTTGAAGATTTGTGATTACTGCATTTCCCAGATAAGCATCAAACATCACTCGAACACCTGAATATTCATCACTTAATTTGATAAGTTCACCAGAAATGCTATTTAGATCATAAATTAAACCATCCTCATTTGCTTCAACTACGCAAATTTCTCTGATAATTCCAACAATATTATCAACCGAATTTTCAGTGAAACCTAAAAAGTCCATATCACGTGTATAACGTGGATGGTCTAAGGACAAATTCAAAAGCGCCATTGCACCTTTCAGGATAAATTTATTTTTATGGGGAGAGATACCCAAACGATACAAGAAACGTTCATTGGCAAAAATATAAAGTAATTGATTGAAAAGTTGATTTGTCGATCTCGATAAATTAAGCAGCTTATCATGGATGGAAGCTGGAATATTAACAATCTCTTTTCTCATATCAAGGATTCTATGTAGGGTGTAATAATCTTGTCAACTCGGTTGAGTTTAGCAAAGTTCATAAGCGTTTTAAGATTTTGTTTACTGGAAGGTTGTTTAAAATAACGCTGAATAGCATCCACCGCCACATCCAGGCCGATCTTGTTGCGGAATTTGAAGCAGTCGGCGATGGTCTTTTCGGGCGAATAGATTTTAACAGGCTTGCTGTCAATGACAACTTCTTGAATGCCCGCGTGGTAAGCTTTCTCAGAAAGCCATAGTATTTTTAGTGGAGGATGTTCAATACGCGGCTTTTCAGCATCTCGAGGCAGCGCGATATACACAAAATGGGGTATTTGCTCGGTCAGGCTATAATAATCCAGCGCTGAAATTAGGCAGATGACCGATTTAGGGTATCGCAAAGAGACTGTAACCAGGTCGGGACTGCCAGGCAGGGGGGCTTCTGCCAGGCGGTACAGCCCACGAGACAGCTTAATCAGGATACGCTGATCGCGCATGGAGTAAAATGTCTTCGGCGCGATACCTGCACGAATTGCTTCAGATGTGCGAATCGTTCCCCCACGTGATTGAATAATATTTATTGACTCTTCAATCGTTTTCATAAGTTATAGAATTAACTGCATTAGTTGATAAGTGCAGTTAATATTATAATTCAAAATTTCATAATGCTTGTGTTGAATTAAGGTGATTTTGGCTATGGCGCGGAAATTCCTCAAACCAGATCCTGATAGCCGAGGTTGGCCAGCAGGTCATCCAGGATGTAGTATTCAAAGGTTTCTTCGTTGATGCGAGGTGGCATGATAAGGAATTCCATAACTCCAAATTTATGTATTACCTTTGTTATTGATAATTCATGTTATTGATTAAAAACAAGTTATAAATCATTGGCGATTTTCTCATACAAAGATCAAGCAAATAATGATTATGTTCCAAAATGCTTCGTTGCTTTTGTGGTATTGGGAGTAATTCCTTCATCTTAAACACGAAGTAGTCAAGAATAAAAATATCAAATGGAAATATAAATGAACCTTTACCGGGAAATTTTTTTCCAGCAGGATATCTGGGGGTTTCGTAGAAAGCCTGATATATGATTAATATTGTTTCAATATGATCGCCATTAATAAAGGAATTAGGGTCTTTATCAAGATTTTTGCAAATACTCAATAAATAGTTAAGATCATGTGATTGCGGTGGAGTAGCTGAATGAAATTTAATAAAACCTTTCAGGTAATTTTCTATGCACTGATAAGCACAAAAGTATGAAAAATGTGGAAGATGAGATAAGAACAAAATTCTTGAAATGAAGTAGTGATAATCTGCAGAATCAACATAATTAGAAAAATCCAAGTTATGAATCACATTATTGAAATCAGTAGCGGATCGAGAATTCATAGTGAAAACATTATTACTGCCTTGAGCGATTGAATTTTTTAGAAATTCTAAATAATTCTCAACTGATTCAGGATTCGACATTTCATCCATCAATTCTTTCTCCTTTCGATTTGTTTGTTAATCGCTGACAAGCATGAATTGATGCTAAAAAATAATAGAACATCCAACTAAAAAAAAATCGGTTGATCATAGTCCGTTTTTTGATTCAGGTTGTGATGCCTAATTCCAAATTGGTTCAGTAAATGAAAGATATCGCTTTCATCTTTTTCTGTTAATACTTGCGATGCTTCACTACGCAACTTTTCCAAAATGTCACCTAAATTTCGTAATGCATCTCTTCTTTGTTCTACACTAGAGTGCCCACTTCTGAACAGTGAAATGGCATGTGTCATCCTTGATTCCAAATCATCATCATTAAAGGGAACTGCAGTTTCCAATAGATTTTCAAATCCCTTGTCAGTAGAGGTGATAACTTCACCTTCGTTATTCAGTTTATATCCTGTAGAATAGTTTCTCAAAACTTCATTAATCTCATTTCTATAGCTTTCTTGGCCCTTTATCTTGTCAAAATCCGCATCTAAATCTCTAAAGTGCCAACCACAATTAGAAAAATTATGTACCCACCCTTTGTCCTGTTTAGGTTCAGATACATGATCATAAAGAAATTCAATGATATCAAATATCTCATTTTCACTACAATTAGGTATTGAAAAATGGATTATGCAACATCTTTTCTGTAAA
>DHHJ01000033.1 GCA_002403205.1 Anaerolineaceae bacterium UBA4775 | reverse complement strand
ACCCAACATGACCGGCTAGTGTCCCAAATTCCGCAAAATTACCCGTAAAAATGGCAAAAATTTGGTTAAATGATAAACTCAGGTTCTATTCAAATCTTCCGAGTTGGCTTTAGCTACCGGTCAATCGAGACATGGTGATTGAACCTGGCTACTGCGTGATCACTGGGAAGAACATCTGGAATGCCGGGTCTTCCGATTCGGGATCGGGCGCTGAGAGGGTAGCTGAGATCGATTGAACGCTCATTTTAGGGTACTGCCCGATGGGTGGATAATCATCATCGTAGCGAATACCGATAAACCCATCTCCATAACCCACTGTATTGACAGCTAATACCCGATAAGCAAGGTAATTCTTCTGGAAGGCTGAGGCCACAAAAGAGCGCACCTCATGGATGTTAGGCTGATCGAGGGGTGAATCCACAGTCCCGAGGTCAAACCAATTCACATTGTCTTCTGTTGCCTGAACCACAAACGAGGTTTCAGTGATGGAATTATCGTTCCAGGTCAACGTCACTATTCGGTTTCTTCCATTACCGGAGTAAACTGCGTTCAGGTTGTCGGGCTCAATGGGCGGCATGGCGATCAGGTTAGGCCTCATCATGTCCATTTCCTCATGTGAAAGGATGTGACACGGTTGAGGAGTTGGACATCATAAAGAAGGAAGTGAATTGAGTGTGCATCGACACCATTGTGGGTGATCTTCCAAATTTGTGTGCCATCACTCCCCACTGAAATGAGCGTCAAAGTGTCAGTTGTGGGCAGGTTAGTGCCATCAACCAGTTCGGTTGGTGGGTTCACAAATGGGTAGAGGACGACGTTTTGGAGAACAGGGTCGTCGTTATGAGGAGGTAATCCACCAAAAAGCATTTCCAGTGGGAGAAAATTCACCAAAATTATTATTTTTAGTTAACAAAGCAAATCTCACTCAAGCATTGTTAGTTAGCACAGTATAGATAAATGATCATAAAAGCAAGGCAGGTCCTGTAAGAACAAGACGCCGACGGAAGTCATGCCCAAACAATAATAGAGAGTTCACGATCAATACTGTATCGCTAGTGGGGTCAAGCAGAGTGTGAAGGACTAAAGCCAGGCAGGCTTACGATTGGGAGATACTGAACTAAGCATCACGCTGAAGGGGATCTCACACGCGGCCAAAGCCATATAGAAAATCCGCACAGAATATGCTATTGTATTAGTACTGGAGGTGTTGCTATGGAAACCCGAATAGGACACATCACCCATTTTTATGATCGCATTTGTGTTGCAGTTCTATCTTTGACTGACACACTGGAGGTTGGCGACAAAGTCCACATCTCAGGCCACTCCACAGACTTCGAACAAGAGGTCACATCGATGGAAATTGAGCATGAGAAGGTGTACACCGTCGGCCCTGGCGATGAAGTTGCCCTGAAAGTGATTGAACCTGCCAAAAAAGGCGATGTGATTTACAAAATCACCGCAGAATCCGCATAAATCTCACCTCACCTTTCACATTAAAGCAATGTATTGCTCTCAGTGCTTGAGCGTCTACTGATTGATACCTGCCGATCTGAGCGACAACGGACAACACCCTCATAACTGATCTAAAAAGGCGTATACTTTCCGTCTGCAGGTGACTGTATTGATTATCCAACGGGTTTGATTAGGCGTGATTGAACACCGTCCCCCCGCATGATGAAAGCACAGAGAAGGGATTAGAAATCTGCTCGCCACGTATACCCCCCAAGCGTTCAATAATTGACATTTGAAAAGCAAATCACAACCAATGCGGTCCGAAGTTTCTTGACAAAACCAATAAATTGGATAAAATAGATATATATTGTAATGTATGTGATGCCAGAATTAAGGAATCCAGAATTACTATCCCTTCCATTCTCTCGTAGAAAATTTTAGCGACCATAACACAGACTGTGTCAATGGGCCATCACTTCATTTTAAATAATTGGATTTTTGAGGATGTTTCTCACCGAAGGCTTGCACCCCTGAGTCGGAGCACCCTCATAATAGTACTCGCTCTTTAGGAGGCACCATGGTTGAACACTTTACAACAATTATCATTGGCGGGGGTCAATCCGGGCTTTCCATCAGCTATTTTCTCAAACAAGCAGGTCTTGACCATGTGATCTTCGAAAAAGCCGACCAACCTGCAAGTGCCTGGCGCAACCGCTGGGACTCCTTCACCCTGGTCACACCCAACTGGATGCTCCAATTGCCAGGTGCTGAATACCAGGGAGACCACCCCGAAGCCTTCCTGGACCGAGAAGAGGTGATTGCTTATTTCGAATCCTACATTCAACACGAGCACTTGCCCATCAGGTATGGGATCCAGGTTTCATCCGTCGAAAAAGCTCAAAACATGTTTCAGGTTAAGACGAGCCAGGGAGAATTTACGGCCGATAACGTAGTCATAGCCGTGGGTTTTTACCAGCAGTCGAAAATCCCATCCTTCAGTCAAAACTGCTCGCCGGATATCTACCAAATCCATTCCGAGCAGTACAGGAACCCGGGAATGATCCCCGAAGGCGCCGTGCTTGTGGTGGGCTCAGCCCAATCTGGCAGTCAGATCGCCGAGGAACTCAATGAGCATGGGCGTGAAGTTTACCTGTCGGTCAGCGAGGCTGGGCGCTTCCCCCGCCGCTACCGCGGTGAGGATGCGGATGTGTGGATGGAAAGAATGGGTTATTTCGAACGGACCGTCGATCAGCTCCCCCCAGGACAGGCCAGATTTGCTGCCAGTGCACATGGCACAGGCAAAAATGGCGGGCATACCATCAATATGCACCAGTTCACCAGGGATGGCATCAACCTGGTCGGGCGCATCCGCGACATTCAAAATAGCCTGGTTACCATTGAGCCTGGTTTGCACGACTGCCTCAGGAAAGCCGATCAATTCGAGGAAGAATTCGTCCAGGAAGTGGACCGGTACATTGAGGAAAATCATCTATCGGCCCCCGAGGAAACCCTCCCCCACCTGGACGATGGATTCCGCGTTGAAGAACTCACCGAATTGCGCCTGGATGAGGCCGGCATCAGCAGCATCATCTGGGCGACAGGCTATACCTACGACTTCAGCTGGGTCAGGTGCTCCGTCTTAGATGACGACGGACTCCCGGTAAACGATTGGGGCGTCACACCTTGCCCGGGGCTATACTTCATTGGGATGCCTTTTCTGCATTCAGGTAAATCCGGGCTGATCTATGGCTGTGCAGAAGACACAGCGCATATTGCCAAGGCAATTGTAAAGAATTCCGAAATCATGATGGACGCAGTTTCGAGAAGGTAAGAACGCATTACATCCTTACCATCTATCACACGCACAAAACTCGGCCATCTTCATTATAATTACTCCATGCGCACCCTTTTCGCCCGTCACAATAACCCCAGGCAAGCCTGGGCGGCGCGCCTGCTGATCGCCATTGTCTTGTTTTGGAACCTGCAGGCTGCGTTTCAGTTCATGTTGAGACCCGAAGCCTTTGCACCGGCATTCCAGCTCGAGGGTGTGCCCGGCCGCGCCGCCGTGGCTGGTTACGGCATCCTGTTCCTGATGTGGCAGGTGCCATATGTGTTTGCCCTGCTGCACCCGGTTAAGTTCAAAGTCTCGCTGTGGTCAGCCTTCATCATGCAATCCATTGGTGTTGTCGCTGAGTCGATCTTGCTCACAACGATCCCCGGTGAATACCAGCTATTACGCGCCAGCATCCTGCGCTTCATTATTTTCGATGGCGTCGGTGTTCCGATCCTGCTGAGTGCACTCTGGACAACCAGGCATTTTTCTTACCATCCTGAAAAAAACCATTAATTAACGGTCTCCCAACTACTTTTCCATATAGCGGCAATGAGTTTGACTGTCGCTTCAGCGTTTACCCCACCCACTGCTCCTGGAGAAAGGGCCCCAAGGCAGCCAAATAAGCCTCGGGAGCGTCCCGGAACAGTTCAGCATGCTCGCAGTTGTTGAAAACCACCAGCTCAGCTTCCGGGACGGCATTTTTCAAGGCATAGGCATGCTGGACATCCACCGTCTCATCTGACCACGAATGCATGATCAGAACCGGGCGTGGAGGTACCCTGGCCAGTTCTTCCATGGGTTTGACCCCTTTGAGGTCAATTCCCATCAGCAGCTGCCACATGAAAAACACCCCGGGCACAAAGAACATCGGCAGGCCGCTTTCCGCTTTCCACTTGGGCTCGATCAACATGTCGATATCAGCGAAGCTGCTTTCAACGACCACAGCGCCGATGGCAGGCTCCCCTGCAGCCGCACCGATGACCGCAGCGCCGCCCAATGAAATTCCCAAAACGCCAATCTGACCAGCACCAAAACCTTGTTTCAGCAAAAAATCTACCCCGCCCAGCACATCCCGGCGCTCATGCGCACCAAAAGTATAGCGCTTTCCCTCACTGTCGCCATGGGCGCGCAGGTCAATCATCAAGACGGCCAAGCCTGCCGCATGCAGTTCAGCAGCCAAGCGGGGCAGTTCCCCCGAGATAGCGTTCTGCTTGCTGGCATTGCGCCCATGCACCAGGATGAACGCTTTGGCCGCCTTGGGGTGCGGGATGTACCAGGCTGCGATCTTGAGCTGATCTCCCCTGGATGGAAAGGAAACAGTGGAGAATTCAAGTCCAAACGAACCCGGGTCTTGCTCATATTGGGGATGATCGCCAACTTTAGTCAATGTCAAAGCGGCATAAAATCCTATCCCTGCATAAATCAGCAGCAGAACAACAACAAAGATGATGATCCAGATAACAACCACGCTAATCCTTTCGGTCAGTAGTTAATTGGCTTAACCTTCTTCTCCAGCAAAGTTTGTTTTTCCTGCGGCGATAAAAATGCCACCGCTAAAGCGTTCTCCTGCGCTTTATGCGTGTCATCTGCCGTCAGGCCGGCTTGGGGTGCTGCCACTTCGAACTCCTCCCGCAATGTCACCGGGCTGATGCCCGGGTCATCGGTGTTGATCGTCGCCCGCAAACCCAGGTCCAGCCACCTTTTTAGCGGGTGTTCCGCATAGCTTGAAACGGTGTTGGTGTGCCAGTTGCTCGTCAGGTTGGCTTCAATACCGATTTGTGCATCTCGCATATGCTCAACCAGGGCCGGGTCCTCCTCGATCCGCACAGCATGCCCGATCCTGTGTGCGCCTAAATCCCGGAGCGCATGCCACACACTCTCCGGACCGGCCGATTCACCGGCGTGCACTGTGATCCCCCAGCCGGCATCGCGGGCTTGTTTGAAATGCGGGATGAACCATTCAGCAGGAAAATTGGCTTCATCCCCGGCCAAATCCAGCCCGGCAATATCATCTTTGTGGGTTAGTAAAGCTTCCAGCTCCTTAAAGCCGATCTCTACACCGTAGGTGCGGCTGATGATGCCCACCAGGTTGACCTGGATGTCATCCAGGTCGGCCGCTGCTGCCTGCACGCCGTCCACAACTCCAGCAACCACCCCCTCGGGGTTCAACCCATGCGGCTCAGCCATGAACCACGGGCTGAAGCGCAGCTCAATGTAGTCGATCCCCTCTGAGTGGGCGTCGACCACATTCTCATAAGCCACACGGCGGCAGGCCGCTTCGTCGGCAAACACCGACACCATCCAGGTGAACTTCTGAAAGTAGGCCATGATGTCTGTCTGCGGTTCACTCACCTGGATGTGCGGACGCAGGTCCTCGAGGTTGTCAGCCGGCAGGGGCAGTTGATGTTGGCGGGCCAGGTCGAGAATGGTAGATAAGCGCACATTCCCGTCCAGGTGGCGATGCAGGTCGATCAGGGGCAAATCGTGATGGATCATATCCGCATTCTCATTTCATCTAAATGGGTGCTCAAATCATATTATAACCAGGGATTCCCTTTTTTGAGGATGCTAAACGGCATTATAATTTTCCCAAGCCCGTCACTATCCAAGGAGAAAAGCCATGTCTGCAGTCCATCGTTTTAAAGGCGACAGATCCAGCAATGATTATGCCTGGGAAGGCGTCGACCCGCTGCTGATCCACACCGATGAAGTCCAGGGTGTCATCAAAAACGTGCTGGTTGGGCCACAGGATGGCGCCCCGAATTTTGTCATCCGCTATTTTCATGTCCCCGTAGGAGATAACACCTTTTTCGACCAGCACACCCACGAGCACGGCATCGTGATCTTACATGGCAAGGCCAAGGTGCAAATCGGGGATGATTTTCACGAGCTTGGCCCGCTGGATTCCGTATTTATCTCCGGGAATGATATCCACCAGCTGGTCAACATTGGAGATGAGCCTTTGGGGTTCATGTGCGTGATTACCCGTGAGGCGGCCGGCGCGTGAAAACGGTTCAGGCTGAATTATTATTCTCATGCCACAACGCCCTCGGTGAAGGCCCCCTGTGGCACCCTGCTGAAGGCTGCCTGTACTGGGTGGATATCGACGCAGGCGAACTGTATACTTCCAACCCCGCCATGACTGGCTTCAGCAGCACCCATTTCGACACGCCCTTAGGTGCCTTTTGTTTTCGAAAATCGGGTGGATTCATCCTTGCCACCGGCGCTGGATTCCTGGCCTGGTCACATATGCAAGGGGAACCCAGCCTGCTGTGGAACCCCCTCCCTCCCCGATCCGGGGTGCGCCTGAACGACGGCAAGGTTGACCCCGCCGGCCGGTTTTGGGCCGGCAGCATCGATACCCAGCTGGCCCAAGGCGAACTGTATCGCCTTGACCCGGATAGCAGCCAGCACATCATCCTGGGGGAAATTGGCATCTCTAACGGCCTGGGGTGGAGCCCGGACCGAAGTACCATGTACTACACGGATTCGCTCCGGTACACCATCTATGCGTTTGACTTTGATCTCGCCACGGGGACAATTCAAAACAGGCGTCCATTCGTCCAGCTTCCAAAAAACACAGCAGAGATCGTGCCCGATGGTTTGTGCGTTGACGCCGAAGGCTGCGTGTGGAGCGCCCAGTGGAATGGCTGGGGTGTCCTCCGGTATAGCCCTGAGGGTGAGCCCCTGATGAAGGTTAGTGTCCCCGCCCAACGGGTGACATCGTGCTGCTTTGGCGGTGAAGGGCATCAACAGCTGTTCATCACCACAGCACGCACAGGCCTCTCCCCTGCTGAGCTGGCCGATCAACCCCATGCCGGTGATGTCTTCACCCTCCTCACCGATACCACTGGTCAGCCCCCGTATTTTTTCGGCTGAACACACGTGAATATCATGCCGATTACCATACCCAGTTCATCGCATCCGCCCCAAATTGCAGCCATTTTATGCCTTGATTTTGACGGCACCTTGATCGACGAACAGGTCCACATCCACCCGAAAGATGTCACCATCCTCTCGGATTTTCCCGACGCGATCCTGCCTGTGATCACCACCGGGCGGGATCTGCGCTCGGTCAAGAGCATCCTTCAAGCCCATGGCATCTACCAGGGCATCCTCTTCCCCCTGCCAGGTGTGTTCATGAACGGGGGAGTAGCCTACCGTCCGGGTGAGCAGGTTTGCTTTGTTCAGGCTTTTCCCGCCGAATCACACGCCGCCCTGGTCGACCTTGCTCAGGCGTTTCCCAACACAGCTTTCACCTTTTTTGGCGTGGATAGCGTTCACCTGGTCAACCCAAGTTCCTTTGCCCGCAACTTGATGAAAGCGCACCATCTCGATGCCCAGGAGACCCGGCCAACTGACCTGTCAGGTGAGATCATCAAGGTCATGGTCCTGGAACCCGAGCGTTCACCTATGCGAAACATCAAACACTACACCCAAAGTTTGCCGGCCACCACCGCAACCAGTCTGCCCTATGCCTTCGAGATCAATCCCCCGGGGATCACCAAAGCCGCCACGCTGACCCACCTCCTGGAAACCCTTCACCTGAATGGCTGCCCCATCTTTGCCGTGGGCGATGCCGAAAACGATTTACCTCTTTTTCAACTTGCACACACCAGCTTTGCCCCCACCACAGCGCATCCTAAAGCGCTTGAAAGTGCAAACTACCTCGTAAAACGCAACCAGGACGGACTCATAGGGCCGATCCTGGAGCACATCTCTTCACAGCTCTAAATCATTATTTAACCGAAACGCCCTGAGATATAATCTTCAGTCAGGCGTTTTTCCGGGTTGGTGAACATCTTCGTGGTGCGGTCATATTCCACCAGGAACCCGGCCCGGTCTTCATCCATATTGAAAAAGGCTGTGTAATCCGAGGCTCGGGCGGCCTGCTGCATGTTGTGGGTAACGATGATGATCGTGTAGTCCTTTTTCAACTCCTGGATCAACTCTTCGATGCGCAACGTAGCGATCGGGTCCAGCGCGGACGCAGGTTCATCCATCAAGACGACATTGGGTTTAACCGCCAAAGTGCGCGCGATGCACAGGCGCTGCTGCTGCCCGCCCGACAAAGCCAATCCGCTTTGATCCAAAATATCCTTCACTTCGTCCCACAAAGCAGCCTGGCGGAGGGATTGTTCCACAATGTCATCCAGTTTGCCTTTGTAGTTTGTCACCTTACGCACACCCCAGGCAACGTTTTCATAAATACTCTTCGGAAACGGGTTCGGTTTTTGGAAAACCATCCCGATATGCCTTCTGACCTCAACCGGGTCAACATCGTCATTATAGATATTGGTCCCGTTAAAAATGACTTCCCCGGTGGCGTGATAGATCGGGATCAATTCATTCATCCGATTAAATGCACGTAAAACGGTGCTTTTACCGCAACCTGATGGGCCGATGATGGCTGTAATTTTATTCCGTTCGAACTTCATGTTGGTATCTTTTACAGCGCGAAAATCTCCGTAATAGAGATTCAGGTCTTTGGCTTCAATTGCGTAACGGCCATTGCTAGATTCTGGGTTCAAACTGGCCATTTAAATCCTCCGTGAATATCTGTTGCGCAATAAAACTGCGATAGCATTCATCGAAAGTAACATCAATAAAAGCACAATAATTCCTCCAGCAGCAAGATTGCGGAATACATCTTGTGGACGTGCTGTCCATTGGTAAATCTGAACGGGCAGGGTGGTGAATTTTGAGAAAGGACCATCGGGGTCAAAAGTGATGAAGGTTGATGCCCCCACAACCACCAATGGCGCGGTTTCTCCGATCGCGCGGGAAATTGCCAGAATTGTCCCCGTTAAAATCCCCGGGAGCGCACTGGGCAGCACGTGGTGCCAAATCGTCTGCCAGCGTGTAGCACCGATCCCGTAACTTGCCTGGCGCAATGAATTAGGCACAGCTTTGATCGCCTCCTGGGCATTGATGATAATGAGCGGCAAGATCAGCAACCCCAGGGTCAGGCCTGCAGAAAGTATCGTCCGGCCGTTGGCTGTCATCGGGTCAGTGTATCCAAAGATGGCACCGCTGGTGACCTGACCAAGCAGGCGCACAAATAAAGCCAACCCGAGTATCCCGTAAATGATTGATGGAACACCGGCAAGATTGTTGATATTCAGCGTGATGATCCGGTTGATGAGGTTGTCCTTAGCGTACTCCTGCAAGTAGATTGCTGCGCCAACACCGATCGGGAATGAGAAAATAATCGCAATTGAAATTGTCCACAGCGAACCCAGGATTGCCGTTCGAACACCGGCATTGAACGCATTGGAAGATTGCGGAGAAGTGATAAAGCTCGGGGTAACCCAGCTTTTAAAGATCAGGTCTGCTTCAGGGTATCTTTCCACCATCTCCTGCCGGATGGCATCAACTGTAAACAGGGATTCGTATAAAGACCACTGAGCAACCGGTTTTGGGTCAACCACCCGCTCCAGTACGAGATTGTACACATCTTCGCGAGTCCTTTCCTCCCAGGGAATTTCATTCTCAAAACGGCGCATAAGTCCAGCCGATACATGACTTTCAAGCACGGCAACCAGGTCTTCCTTGGGCATTCGCTCAATTGGAACACCGTTGATCGCCAAGTGTTCAGGTTGTACTGTATTTTCCACAGCAACATAACCGAAGGCGCTGTTTACAATGTTAAGCAATAATGTTGTCAGTGCAACAATCCCAACCAGTGTCGAAGAGGCGAATATCACCTGCCATACTTTCCCGACAAAATGCCTTCGGGATAATTTCGCCGCTTCAGCAGAGATCTCATGCGCATCTGCTGGGGAAACGGAGAGTGCTTCATCCGGTGTCACACTCATTGATAAACCTCCCTGAATTTCTTTACGATCTTTTGACTGATAATGTTGAGAATAAGGGTCATGAAGAACAACAGCAGGCCGATGGCAAAAATACTGTTGTAATCCAGCGAGTTATAACTGAGGTCTCCCCCGCTGATGCGAACGATATGGCCGGTCATGGTCTCGGCTGCTTCAAAGGGATTAAAGGTGAAATTAGGCCCTGCTCCAGCCGCAATGGCCACAATCATCGTTTCACCGATCGCACGTGAGGTGGCGACAATAAAAGCTGCCGCGATCCCCGAAAAGGCTGCAGGTACCACAACCTGCAAAGCCGTTTCGAACTTGGTCGCACCCAACCCATAGGCTGCCTCTCGCAAGGCATTAGGCACCGCACTAAGGGCATCCTCACTCATTGAGCTCACCAGCGGG
The DNA here is from genome assembly GCA_002403205.1 of Anaerolineaceae bacterium UBA4775. Taxonomy (GTDB): domain Bacteria; phylum Chloroflexota; class Anaerolineae; order Anaerolineales; family Anaerolineaceae; genus Brevifilum. The sequence goes on along the minus strand of DHHJ01000033.1, from coordinate 60,033 downwards.
ATGATCAGGATGCCGATCACAATGCCCGCTGAAGCCGTGTTGTAAATGCCGACAACATTTTTACCTAAGATTGCCTGCAGCAAAGGCGTCATAAAAGTCAGGGCAAAGTAACCGTAAACAACAGTGGGCACACCCGCCAAAACCTCCAGGATTGGCTTCAATATGCTGCGAAATCGTTGGCTGGCATATTCGCTCAAGAATATGGCCACGCATAAACCGATCGGAAGGGCAACAACCAGGGCGATCAGGCTCGTCATCAATGTTGAATTCACCAAAGCCCAAATCCCGAACCGCCCGATTTGTGGATTCCATTCAGTTTTTCCAAAGAATTCAAGCAGGGTCACCTGGGTGGCTTTTTCAATCGCGGTTCCTTCGCTGTGAAAAATGGGTTCAGTGCCCTCTGCACCGCGTTCAACAACCAGAAGCCCGCCCTGGATTTCAACCACCCGCATTTCTTCATCTCTCAGGCGGATCAGGTCACCCGCTCTTAGGGTAGCGCCAGATTCACTCACAAAAAACGATGTGGAGGCAAGTTCTACATTTTGAACAACCTCTTTATTGGTTCTTTCCCATTGCTTGCGAGTAAAAAAAAGCATGGATTCAGTACCAAGCTCGAAAATAATGCCAACCGTGATGAAAATTGAAATGACACTGGAGAGGATCAAAAAACCGTGAATGATGGATTCCCCAACTCGTCTTCTCTTCTTAAGATTCATTATGAAACTCGCACCATTAAACTTGTGAATTAATTCTAGATTTGATCATTACGAACCATTTCTTATCGCATGTTACATGGTGACCAGCATGATTCTTCTTGCTGGTCACCATTTATATTCCGGGTATATCTTGCTTAATTATTCAATCGGTTATTTTCTTCGTCTTGGCCAATGCCAGGTTATTTCATCGCATCCAGCCATGCCTGGCGGGCGTTATTCAGTGCTGCTTCATTTGCGGGGAAGTAACCCACATCGACTATTTCTTCATTCACGTAAGTCAGCACAAAATTCAGGTATCCGGCCACCTGCGGTTTTTGCTGCATGATGCGAGCATCAGAATACATGAACAAGGGACGGGAAAGCGGGTAGTTATTGTTATCAACGTTTTCCTGGATTGCTTCAACACCACCAATCGCTAAAATCCTCAAGGTGTCCCGATTTTCTGCATAGTAAGCATACCCAAAATAACCGACCGCAAAGGGGCTGCCGAGAATACCCTGCACCAGCACGTTGTCATCTTCGCTCAACTGCGTATTGCTGGCCAGCAAGTGCGGCTCGTTGTTCTTATCGAAGACTTCTTCCACAAAGAAATCGAAGGTGCCGCTGTCGGTGCCAGGAATATAGCGGAGGATGGTTTCGTTCGGCCATTCGGGGTTCACGTCAGCCCAGGTCACGTAGCCTTCACCGAAGATCATCGCAAGGTCTTCCATGGTCACATCGGTCAGGAAGTCGTTCTCCTGGCTGACAACCACAGCCAGCGCATCAGTGCCGATTCGAAATTCAATCGGTGTGCGGCCAATTGCTTCACAGCTGGCGATTTCCTCGTCCTTGATCGGGCGGCTGGCGTTGGCTATGTCTGTCTCTCCTGCTACACAGAAGCGCTCATAGCCGGCACCAGAGCCAATGCTGTCAATGGTGACATTGCCGACAAAGCCTTCGTCTTCAAAACGCTCGGCCATGCGCTCAGCCAGTGGAAATACCGTGGAACTGCCAGCGGTGATGACATTTCCCGTGAGCTCCAGGGGGTTGACCTCAGGAAGCATGGTACCAGACTGAGCTTCATCGACTTCAGGTTGTTCAACCTCGGCTTCTTCAACCTCAGCTTCTTCAACCACAGGTTCTTCAACCACTACTTCTACATCACTTTCCACTTCATTTGTGACCACGTTCGACTGCGGTGCGCACGCTGCAAACAGCATGGACATCATGATAACGAGGCTTGGTATAACAAACAATTTACGACGCATTTTTTCTCCTTTTTGAGAATGAACATTGAATTTGTCCGACATATAAAGGATATCAGATGCGATTTAACAAAACAGCAAGCCCAAATTAACTTTTGATGAACGATTGTTAATTGTTAACGCCACAAAGGCCTTTTAGATTAATGATTGGGTTACCCCTGCGAACATGCCCCCTAATGACCCCAAAGATTTAAAATGCAAGCATAAATTTCCCCTATAGACATCTTGGCCGCCCCCTGATTGCTTCCGGATGGCAAACAATTCACCATGCTTTACCTGGTATAAAAAACCCCACAGAAGGGATCTTCTGTGGGATCAATCTAATGTCCAAACACTGGGCAGGTACCAGCTACCAGTCCGTGTGAAAAGACCCCTCCTTATCCACTCGCCGGTAAGTGTGCGCCCCAAAATAATCCCTTTGGGCCTGGGTCAGATTAGCCGGCAGGCGAGCCGATCGGAAGGCGTCAAAATATGCCAGGGCAGAGCTAAGACTAAGCACCGGTATGCCCATCCCCATGGCATGGGTCAACAGATACCGCAGGGCACCCTGTCGCGGGACTACTGCCTCCCGGAAATGTTCGTCCAGCAGCAAGTTTGCCAATGCCTGATCACGGTCAAAGGCGCGCATGATATCTTCCAGCAGATCTGCGCGGATGATACAGCCTGCACGCCAGATCTTGGCGATTTTCTTCATATCAAGGGCATAGTGATATTCACCGGAGGCGATTTGCATCAGATCAAACCCTTGTGCATATGCAATGATGACACTGGCATATAAGGCTTCCTGGGCAGCAGAGATCAGCGTCTCACGGTCACCAGAAAAATTCGGCTGCGGGCCATTGATCAGGTCGCTGGCCGCAAGACGTTGTTCCTTCATCCCTGAGATGATCCGGCTGGTCACGGCGGCGTTGATGGTGTGAGTTGCAGCCCCCAGATCAAACGCGTTCTGGCTGGTCCATTTTCCGGTACCTTTTTGCTTGGCTTCATCAAGGATCAAGTCAACCAGAGGACGGCCTGTGTCTTCATCCTGTTTCTTGAAAATGTCTGCGGTGATTTCCATCAGGTAAGAGGCGAGATCACCTTCATTCCATGCCCCAAACAGGTCACCCAATTCGTCTGCCCCCATGCCCAACCCTCTTGAGAGCACATCATACACTTCGGCGATCAGCTGCATGATCGCATATTCAATCCCGTTGTGCACCATTTTGACGTAATGGCCTGCACCGCCCGGCCCCATGTAATCCACGCAAGGCTCACCATCCCAGGCCTTGGCTGCAGCTGCAGTCAAGATGCCCTGCAAGGCTTCCCAACCTTCACGGCTGCCCCCGGGCATAATGCTGGGGCCATTTAAAGCACCTTCCTCACCACCGGAAATCCCGGTGCCAATGAACAGCAAACCTTCCGCTTCCAATTCAGCAGTGCGGCGTTCGGTGTCCTCATATAACGAGTTGCCGCCATCGATGAGAATATCCCCGGGGTCAAGGTGCGGCTTGATATCCGCAATCACAGCGTCAACCGCCGGCCCAGCCTTGACCATCATCATGATCCTGCGGGGCTGCTCCAGCATTTCAGCCAGTTCAGGGTAGCTATATGCACCTGTAATGGCTTTTCCTTTGGCTGGCCCAGCGAGAAATTCTCTCGTTTTTTCCTCTGTGCGGTTGTAAACTGCCACAGGATATCCCTTGTTGGCAACATTCAAGGCCAGGTTCTGACCCATTACGCCCAAGCCAACCATGGCAAACTTTGCTTTTTGCATACTTCCTCCAATGATTTACAGTTTATATTTATTCTACTCGATAGCAAACCTCACCCGAAGCGTTTGCTGCAATTTAGTCCGGAAAAAACCAGCAAAAAAGTAAAACAGAGTTCTCAATAAGAACCCTGTTTGCGCAAGCAACAGCCTTACCCCTCAACTCCCCCAATATTCATCTGGTCTGGATCTACTAACCTTCTTTTTGGTTTCGGGATGATTTGCATTCAGCCGTAAACCCTTGTAGCGGTCTTTCTAAAGCAAGATCATGCCTTCTTGCGCGCCTGTCGGCGTAAAACCAACCACTCGTCCACACTTTCTGGTATCTGTTTGACCTCTTTGGCAGGTCTTTTCATTAATGTGATCGCTCCTTCAGGACAAATCCGCACGCACACCCCACAGCCTACACAGGAATTCTTATTAATGGTGGCAGTTTCCTCCACCTTGATAGCATCGAACTGGCAATACGCCTCGCAATCTTCGCACCCGACACATAAACTTTCATCAACAACAGCAAAATATGACGACTTGGCGACAATATTGGCCATATGCGCATCAGCGATGCCCCTCAGCAATCCACAACTGCAAGTGCAGCAGCTGCAAATATAGCCGATATCTCTTTTTTGGTTCGATACCGTGTGAACCAGCCCACTTTTAGCGGCCTGATCAAGCACCTGAAGGGCCCCATCCAGGTCTAAAGCTTCCATATCGGGAATCCCCTCAAAAATGCCGGGCGTATCGCTCATGGCCAAGCATACCCGCACAGGATGATCGCAGCCCTGACCGATCAGCGCTTGTTGCTTGCGGCATATGCAATCCAATACCGCCCAAGCCTGTTTCTGTGATAGCAATGATGCAACATTCTCCTCTGGCAAAATCTCCACACCGGAATTTATAGAAACGTTAACCGGCACGATCCGGTGGAATTGAGGCTGTTCAGCAGTGATTTCATACAATGCTTCCTGGTAATATTGCTCAAATAGTTGTGCAAAGGTCTCGTCCATGGTTAAGACCTGGTTTTCATAAAACCCCACAATAAAGGGCGGCAAGCTGAGTTCTGGTCCATCCGGTCCGCTCCGCAGGTTGACCAGCCCCTTCTTCGCCATGTTCAAGACCAGGGTTTGGCACGCATGGCGGGAAATGCCTGACCTAATAGAAATTTCTGTCAGGGGTCGATATTGCAGGTTCATGCTCAAAGCCAATTGCGCTTCTTCGGGCGTGAATAAATAGGCCAAGAGCTTTAATTCGATGCCGCTCTTGGTTGCAGGGAAGCCATGTGGATAGGAATCAAGGTGTTTTGCCAATGCATAGTAAGCTGAGTTCATCTGTTTCACGCCTCCTGAGTGACACAACTAACCTATACATTAATATTATATAATAAAACTCTCGCTTTGAAAACAAGGAATTTAATCTCAAAAATATGAGATTAGGTAAAAATTTCCTAAACCCCCTCACCAATAAAGTCATGACGGATTGCCGATTAATTTCCGCTTTGCTCGCTCACCCACACCACACTTGCCACCTGGTGTAAAGGCCGAGCCACTCTCTCATGCAGGTCTGAACAGGTGTGATCGTCATCCCCCATAGTCGAGAATCAGACCGTCACGCATCAGAATGCGCCTAACAGGTTTTTTGGGATTTAAATGCACAATCATCATGCGCTGAGCCGCGCTCAACAGGTTTCGCATCCGTAAAAGATCAGTTTTAGTGAAGGTTGTTGCAATTCAGTCTGAGTTGACCAGGCCGTAAAATAACGGCAACGGCTCACAGGCTTTATCAAAAATCTTGGTCGCTCCGGATAATCGTGACCGGGCATACGAGAGGGTTGATTCTTCTCGGGCATGCACCACAAACAGCGGCTGGCCGTCCTCAACCCGATCCCCGACTTTGACCATCACGGATATGCCAACAGCTGGGTCGATCTCATCACCCTTTTTCGAGCGACCGGCACCCAACACTACCGCCGTTTCTCCCACCTGGCGGGCATTCACTTCGTGAACATAGCCGGATTGCGGCGCTTCGATCACCGCTTTAATTGGCGCTTCTGCCAGCCTGTCTGGGTGATCGACCACCGCAACATCTCCCCCCTGCGCTTCAACCAGTTTTTTCAAGTATTCCAATCCACTGCCAGTTTCGAGCGCTCCTTCGGCCATTTTGCGGCCTTCGGCAATGGTATCTGCCCGGTGGCCCAATACCAGCATCTGACCGGTAATTTCCAGACAATGCTCCACAAAGTCGGCTGGACCTCTACCCATTAAGGTGTGAATGGCTTCCTTCATCTCCAGGGCATTCCCAACGGCCTCGCCCAGGGGTTGATTCATATCCGAAAGGATGGCGGTCACACTTCGACCGCTCAAGGCCCCAATCGAGACCATTAACGAAGCCAGTTTCCGCGCCTCTTCCAAAGTGGTCATAAAGGCGCCATTACCGGTTTTAACATCAAGGAGGATCGCTTGCGCACCTGCTGCGATCTTCTTGCTCATGATCGAAGAGGCAATCAGGGGGATGGATTGCACCGTGCCGGTCACATCGCGCAAGGCGTACAGTTTACCGTCAGCGGGGGCCAGATCAACACTCTGGCCTGAGAGCACCATACCCAGCGACCCCAGCTGGCTGAGGAATTCATCTTTGGTCAGGTCAGTCCTAAAACCGGGAATAGATTCCAGCTTATCCAAAGTCCCGCCGCTGAAGCCCAAGCCGCGGCCAGACATCTTCCCGACAGGTAGACCGCAAGCGCGCACCAGGGGCACCACGGCGATAGAGGTCTTATCACCCACCCCGCCCGATGAGTGCTTATCAACGGCAATATCGACCACACCGCTCAGGTCCAGTTTCTCGCCGCTGTCTGCCATGGCCAGGGTCAGGAAAGTCGTCTCCTCTGCGCTCATCCCGTTCAGCAATACTGCCATCGCCCATGCTGATGCCTGGTAATCCGGGATATCCCCAAGAGCGTAGCCCTGGACGAAAAACTCGATCTCAGGCTGGGTGAGTTCGAGCCCGTCCCGCTTTTTTTCAATGATCTCAACTGCTCGCATATCTGCCTCCATAGTTAATTCTACCGCAGATAAAAAACCGTAAGGCTTGATCTGCGCACAGTAAAACGCATAAAGGCCTTACGGTATCATTTTCCTGTTTGGCAAAGGGTTATTTTTTAGGTCGAACAACTACTTTCCGCTTCGGATCTTCGCCTTCGCTCTCTGTTTCCACATCGGGGTGGTCTCGCAGTTCGAGGTGAACGATCCGGCGTTCGTTAGGCGGCATCGGCTCCAGGGCTTGTTTACGGCCCGTGCTGGTGACCTGGTCAGCAATGCGTCGGGCAAGTTTGCGCAACTCGTCCTCACGGCGCTTTCGATACTGTTGAACATCGATTTGCAGAGGTACCCAGCGGCCCAATTCACGCCCCACGATCAGGCTGGTGATGAATTGCAGCGCATTGATCGTTTCCGCTTTTCTTCCGATCAGAAAGCTGAGGTCATTGCCTTCAATATCGATCAATACAGGCTGAACCCGGTTGGCATCACTCTCACCCAGGCGCACAGACACCTGTGCATTTACCCTCATTTTTTCTAGGATGATATTGATCGTCTCCCTGGCAACACTGACTTCTTCAGGTTCCTCCTGGGTCTCACGGATGGCCTCAGCAGCATCCTGAAGCTGTGATTTTTCTTCGAAAGTGGTCTGCCTGTTCGGCGGTCTCACCTCTCCGGATGCGGGCTTGATCTTCAATGCAACGCGGGCCTGGCGTGAACCGAGACCCAATAAGCCCTTTTTCCCCTCATCCAGTATCTCAACGTCGATATCGGCTTCTGTCAATCCAAGTTCTAGCAATCCTTGTTCAATCGCTTCTTCCACTGAAGGTGCAATGATTTCCAGTTTCGTTCGTTCTTCAGACATACAATCTTCTCCCATCATGCATGTGAACGGGTTCAGTCAAAACCTGCTCCGGTTAACGCTTCTTCCGTTGGTAGCGCTGTTTCCTCGGCATGGTCATTCGTTTATTGGAATTCAGCTCTTCGGAGTCATATTTATCAGGTTCCGGCACCTCTTCAGCCACAGCATCGATAACCTTGGCTGGTTTCTTATCCTGCGGGTTATCTACTTGCTTGTTCTTCAGGAAAGGCAGCACGTTAGACCAGTTTGCCCTTCCCAAGATAGCATATTGGGCAATGCCGATCAGGTTGCTCGCCAAGAAGTACAAAGCCAACCCAGAAGCCAGTGAATAGGCCATAAAACCCATCAACACCGGCATATAGATGCTCATCGATTTGGTCATCATAGCGGCTTGATCATTCCCGCCGGATGATGGTGGTTCGATCAGTTTTGACTGCAGGTAGGTGGTGATCACCACCAAAATGGCCAATACCGGGATCCCAATCCCAAAAATGGTGAGGCTCTCCGGCTGGCCTAAATCCATCCACAAAAAGCTGTTTTGAAGCGGGAGCACATTGGCGGGGTTGATAAACCCAGAATAAATGGTTTGCTCAAGCCTGAAAAGTTCAAACGGGGACGCTGCCATCGCCCGTACAACACTTTGATATAAGCCTAAAATGAGCGGGAATTGAATCAGTGTCGGTAGACACGAGCCCAAGGGGTTGATCCCCAGCTCTTTGTAGAGCTTCATTTGCTCCTGCGAAAGGCGTTCTCTATCGTTTTTATATTTTTCCTGAATTTTCTTGTAACGGGGGTCGCTTTGTAGTTTCTGCATGCCCTGAGTTGCTTTAAATTGCTGTACCGTTAAAGGATGGGTCAATAATCTGATCAGGAGCGTGAAGAGGATAATCGAAACACCAAAATTGTTAATCAAGGAGTTGATCAGCAATAATACATTAACGAAAGGTTGAATTACGATCGTTTGCCACATAGGTCTTTCCTTTATTTCTCAGGGGTAGCTGACCAGATTTGTGTTCCGGCCAGATTGTAAGCATAAACCAGGTTGTCACCCTCGATGGTGCCAACGATCACATATTGATCGCTGACCGCTGGTGCCTGAAAAACATTGCCCGATAATCCGGCTTCCCACAGGGGGTTGCCGTCAAACGTCAGGGTCTTTACCAGGCCTTCTTCCGTTGCCAGGGCAATGCCATCCGGCAGTACACTGATCCCACCGATGACCGAACCTTGAACGCTCTGCTGCCATACTAGATCGCCGTTGTTGGGATCAAGTGCGTGCAGATCGCCGCCCGAGTCTGCAAAATATAGCTTTCCATCCGCCAGCCCAGCCCGTCCCCAAATGCTATCGCCAGCATCAAAGCGCCAAATCACGGCGCCATCAGAGGTGCTCAAGGCAACCATTTCACCGCCAATGGAGCCAACATACAAACGGCTGCCATCCTCACTCAAGACGGGTGAACCTACCACTGCACCTGACATCTCAGTTGACCAGATCTCATTTCCGTCGGCTGAGATGGCATATACAAAACTGTCCATCGATCCCTGGTAGATCACGCCTTCGGCAACCTGGGGTTGCGACCAAAGGAAGTGGTCCGTCTCGAATACCCACAGCAGGTTGCCTGCGTCATTGAGCGCATAGAGGTTGCCATCATTGGAGGGCACATAGACTACACCATCCGCTTCGTTGGCTTGACCGATGAAATACCCGTTAGCCTCGGAAAAGGTCCACACCGGGGACCCGGTCTGCTTGTTGATCTTGTAAAAATTATTTGCCACATCACCGACGTAAACATACTCGCCAGACACATAAGGTTCGGAATAGAAAAGTATTTGGTTATTTGAATCTTGGGGATAATTCCAAACCACATTCCCAGTTTCAGCTTGCATCCCAAAAATAAAATTTCCGTAGGCAACAAAAACCATATCGGTGGAAATGGTAATGCCCGGTGTGCCGACCACCCTTGGCCCAGGCGCACAAGCGGTTAGGATCAAGGTCAATCCGACCAATGTCCCAATCAATATCATGTGAGGTTTTTTCATTCGGTTCACTCTTTTATGACTCATTAGGGTACCGGGTCAAATCCACCCGGGTTAAATGGATTGCACCGGGCAACCCGCTTGATAGCCAACCAGCTCCCTTTAAGGGCACCATGCTTGAATATCGCCTGGTATCCATAATGGGAACAGGTGGGATAAAAGCGGCATGTGTCTGCAGGGAGCGCTGGCGACACGATCAACTGGTATGCTCGAATTAAAACCAGCAACACCCAACGCGGAAAAGTTTTTACCCCAAAGGGCAAGTCCCTTAATTTCGGGTCGCGTGGTGTATGTTCTGGATGAACGGTCTGTTCAGTCATTTCGCTCAGTCTTTCATCAGTCCTGCTTGCCTGGCAAGTGCTCGCATGCCATCGACCAGGGTCTGATAGTCAACATTCAGGATGGGTTTTCTTGCAATCAGCACAAGATCGTAGCCCTGTGCCAATTCTGTCTGCAGATCATGAAAAGCAGCTCGAATCCGCCGTTTGGCAAAATTTCGCTGAACAGCCCCACCAACTGCCCTCCCGCCGATCACGGCTATTCGATTCTGTTCCAGTTCGTTCGGTAGAAAACCTAACACTAAGAACACGTTTGCCAGGGTTCGTCCTTCCTGGCGCACGCGGTAGATATCACCATTTCGGGTTAATCGAAACTTTCGTCGCACCCATTGTCCTGTTCAGCAGGATTCCAACAATCATGCGTTAAATTTACCTTCGCAGGTTACCAACGGACCTTTTTCACGTGGTTATTGGCTTTCTTAGCCAGTTCGTGCCGTCCCTTTGCCCGCCGTCGCTTCAAAACATTGCGACCGCCTTTGGTCTGCATCCGTTTTCGAAACCCATGCATCCGGACGCGTCGGCGCCGTTTCGGTTGATATGTTCGCTTAGGCATTTTCTAAATGTCCTTTCTTTCTTTCTTTTTTCTTACCTTCTGTCTCAACACTCGCGCATTTAGGACAGCCACCAATTATACCGCATGCCCAATTACCGGTCAAACCATGCGAGGCAGCTATCCCGCAAGCCTATTGATTCTATCCGAACAAAGGCAAACGTCAAGCGCCAGATTCCATCACTTCCGTGGCTGCCCCGTCGATTTCACCCAGCAATGCGGCGCGGCCAGGATGGTGCGCCAGCAACCTCACAGGTGTGATGGTGTTCCACAAATCCACAGGTGATTCAGCATACACGCGGAGGTAATGACCCGTCAGACCTGATAGCCTCCAGGTTCCATCCCCGTGACGGTCACTCGATTCCCACAACACAGACATTGACCTGCCAAGAAATCTTTCTCGGAAAGCGCGGCTGGTGTGTTCGAAGGTTTTCCGCAGTAGCGCATTGCGAGCTTTCGCTGTACTGCGTTCCACCCGCCGGTCCATCTTTTCAGCCGCCGTGCCAGGCCGTGGGGAATAGGTGAACACGTGCCCACCAGAGAAACCAACCTGTTTGATCAATGCAATCGTCGTATCGATATCGTCCCCTTCTTCACCCGGGAAACCAGCGATCACATCAGTGGTCAATGCCACATCAGGGATCGCCTCCTGGATTTGATCAATCAGGTTCAGGTACCCATCTGCCGAGATCAGGCGCCCCATCCTTTTCAGGACCCGGTCGCTACCCGACTGCAAGGGAATATGCAAATGCCGGCACATGCGTTCATCCTGCCACAGAGGCAGCATTTCGAGGTCGAATTCCCACGGCTCAATCGACGAGAGCCGCAGCCGGGCCGTACCTGTTGTGGTTAAGATCAGTGCCAGCAAATCTTTTAAGCTTTGCGGCTGATCGAAATCCCTGCCCCAACCGCCCAACTGCACACCGGTCAGCACAATTTCATGAGAGCCCCCATCAAGCGCGGCCTTGATGTCACGCTGAATCTCAGACACCTTCCGTGAACGTGATGGCCCCCTCACTAGGCGGGTCAGACAATAAGTGCAGTGGTGATCACACCCTTCCTGCACCTTGATAAAGGCACGCGTGCGGCCGCGCTCCCCTGGCAGCGGCGTGCGGATGTATTCAAGCGCTGAAATCTCTTCGGGTGTTTTATTCAACAGCACGGGCAGGAGGTCATCTTTGTGCTGATTGTCAAATACGTCCCTCACACCTGGCAATGTCCGTGCAGCCTCGGGTTCCAGGGTCGCCCAGCAACCAGTTACGACCACTGCCTGGGCGCCTTCACGGCTGGCCCGCCGGATCTGTTTGCGAGAATCGGCTGCAGCTTTGACCGTCACCGCACAGGTGTTAACGATGGCCACATTTGCCTGATCCGGGTCGGGGACAATCTCATGACCCAGTGCACGCAGTACACTGGCAAACCCCTCTATTTCGCTTTGGTTCAAGCGGCAGCCAATCACGTCAAGAAAAATTTTCATCAGCGTTGAGGGTTGATCACCACAATATAATCAAATAAAATATCCGCGCCTGGCTGGGATAAATTCCCCGCGATCATCCCAATATCGCCATGGGTAAAGGTCGCATCTGTCACCTGCAAGAGCTTGACCTCGTTCACAATCAGGGCCAGCTGGTCTCCCTGGCAGACGGCCACGATCTCATTCGGCTCGCTCCCGCGCTGGATGGCTTCATCGAAATCCATCTGCGATAACCCCACCAGGGTTTGGGTACCCCCCTCCTTCTTGAAAATCCCGTAATATCCATCCGAACTGATCACAAAGGCATAAAAATTATCATCATCCCGATATCGGCACATCAGCCCAAAATAGTTATCCTCTGGCCCGGCTGTTTTTTGGGCACGGGTATAAATGTGGATGTCTTTAAAATTCAACCCGGGTACGCTCCATACTTGGAAGTCTGGCATGTCCACCCACAGGCGAAAGCCATTTTGGACATAACCAGCATAGCTGAGCCTATCCGCATGTGTCCGCCAGCCGCCAGTCTGCTGAGAGAAGTCATCCATAAACAGGACGGGCTCTTCCCGCACCCAGGGCAGGGCGTCTGCCGCAAAGGGTTCAGACATGCACCCTGTCAGCGCAAATGCCGCCAATAAAATCAATCCCAGTTGTAATCGCTTCATCTTCCTAAACATCCACTGATCAACCTGAATGTCGCCTCACAAGGCTTCAACAGCCGTGTCGATTTGTATCATACGCCTGGCTTGTTGGGCTGATTTCAACTTCAACAGAACAGATTATAACGCAAGGTCTTCCTGAACGCGCAGATAGCATCAAATTCTGACTTTGAAGTAATCAGGGCCTTATTGCACATCTCCACAGAGAAAAGTTTGAGGCTGCCAAAATCAATTCTGGCAGCCTCTCAAAAACGAGGGTGGACCTTTCGTTGAGGTCTCATTGGGCAGTTGTTAGGAAAAGTGTCGGACAATTCTTTGTTCAACCGCGCGTCGCCTCGTTTCTTGATATGAATCATACTCTCATGTTCAGCCTTTGGCCTTCGCTATGAAGATCAATAATTGAGGGAGTGTGAGACAAACGACCCCGCCGTGCCGTGTGCTGCTGAGTTTTGAACCTGCTTACGCAGGTTAGTCGTACCCGTCAGATTCGCCTTGACTGATGTCTATCGCGGCACTGGACGGAGGTCCGACATTAGTAAAGGGTGTTGGCCCAAAACTGGTATGCTGCATCACGAACACAGCAGGGTAATTTACTTATACCATATTTCAAAAACCTTGAATAGGCTGCTTATGTTAAATTTACCGTTACCTTATGCCCACAATCCTTCAAAATTTGTCACTTATGGTAATCTTGATAAAATCATATTGTTCTGAAAGGATGATCCCAAAGTGAGGACGTTCATCGCAGTAGATTTTCCACCCGTCATCCTCGGAAAAATCGAAGCGATTGTTGATTATTTTAAAAAGAAGGTGCCCGATCACGCGCTAAAATGGGTGGATACTGATAACTTGCATCTGACCATCAAATTTATTGGCGAGATCGACCCTGGCAAACTGGAACAGGTCAAGTCAATCCTCACCCGCTGCCTTGAGGACCAAAATGCTTTCGAGATCGAAGTGGCAGGTTTGGGCATGTATCCCAACCAACGCGCTCCCCGCGTGATCTGGCTGGGAATCACCGGCGGTGACCCACTGGGCAGGATCCATGCAACCCTTGACCGCCACCTTTCCGAGCTGGGTATCAAACCGGAAGGCCGTGCTTTTACCCCCCATCTGACGATCGCCCGCATCCGCAAGGGGACAGATCGCAAAACCGCTCAAGCCATCGGCGAAACCCTTGCCCAATTCAAAGTCGACTCTCTCGGGACGGTCACCATTGACCGAGTTCACCTTTACCAAAGCGTACTGACCCCGTCAGGGCCAATTTACACAAACCTCTTTGCTGCAATGCTGAATCAAGTATAATGTACCCATCAATTAACACAAGCAAAGTGAGGTGACTTCTGGAATCAATATCCTTAGCAAGAGAAATTGCCAATTTTCTTGAAGGCAAAAAGGGGGAAGATATTCTCATCTTAGACATCAAAGAGATCGCATCATTTACAGATTATTTCGTGATCGTCAGCGGGTCGAGTAACCGCATGCTCCAAAGCCTGTCGAATGGTTTGGCACGGGAGGTCAAGACCCATTTCCACAAAACTGCCCAGCCTCAGGGTCAATCCGATTCGGGCTGGATCGTGCTCGATTATGGCGATGTGGTTGTACACCTGTTCTCCCCAGAACAACGCGATTATTACCGGCTGGAAGATCTCTGGTCAGAAGGCCAGGTGATCCTGCGTCTGATCTAACCTGCAACCCACCAACGGTTCTCACCGTAATTGCAAACGCAACCGGAGATCGCCAAGCCCCAACTTAAACCCAATCTTATCGAGTGATAAAAAACGCTGCCCATGCGTACAGGGCAGCGTTGTGTGTATCTTTTGGAGAGGTGTGCCTATTAATAAGGCTTCACCTGATTACCTTGCGGGTTCACACCCAGCCAAGCAGTTCAACCCAGAACTGCTGCCAAAACCTCATGGCTGTGATCAGCAGGCTTGACGTTTTCAAACACTTTCTTGATCATGCCCTCAGGCCCAATGATAAAGGTCGTCCGGTAGACCCCTTCGTATTCTCGGCCAGCCATCTTTTTGGGTCCCCACACACCGAACGCATTACATGTTTTGTGGTCCGGGTCAGAGAGCAATATGAAGGGCAGTTCAAACTTATTAATGAAGTTCGTGTGCGATTTTTCGCTGTCGGGGCTGATCCCGATCACCTCTACGCCAGCCTCTCGGAAATCAGCGTAAGCATCCCGAAACGAACATGCTTCCGTGGTGCAGCCGGGCGTGTTATCGCGGGGATAAAAATAAACCACAATCGTCTGCCCCGCATAATCGGTTAATTTGTGCAGTTTTCCTTCGTTATCCTTGAGTTCAAAATTAGGGGCGGGTTCACCGGCTTTAAGTGCCATTGTAAGTCTCCTTTTCCTTGCAGTTCTCATCAATTACATCTAGATTATATTCAACCCGGCTGGGTCATGCGCTGTTCTGTACAACCCTCACCGGATCCAAAAGGCAAACCCGAGCAAATACACGGGGATAAACAGGACGCATGCGGCAGCCACCTGCATGACCTGCCACAGGGGTTTCATCCCGCGCTTGACGCGTTCCATCAGCCAGATTTGGGTCAACCCGATCGGCAGCGTTAAGAAAACCGGCCAGATCAAAAACCACGGAAAACCAAGTACAGCTACCAAGGCATACAGCAGATAGGTCAGCAGGATCAATGCGTTGTGATAAAACATGGAGTTCTCCCAACCGATCAGCGTGACCAAAGTCTCCACCCCGTATTTTTGGTCCCGGCCGAAACGTTTCAGCAAGGTCAGCAAACGGTTTGCCAGGTAGCTGGGGACCAGCGCGATCACGACCATCGTCAACAAGCGGTGCGGGTCGTCGGACTGTAAGAAATAGGCGAAGGCAGGTGGTATGACCACATACACCAGCACTTCGAACAACAGCCCAAAGGGTTTAAGGAATTTAACCGCTTCCGAAAGGTAATCCAATGCCCCTGCGATCAACAAAGCAGCTATAAGAAAGCCTTGCCCGGGCCATAGTATGCTTGTTTGCATCCAGGTGACAACGATTGCTGTCGCCACGGTCAGGAATGTGGCGGTCAGCATGGCGATGATCCAGCGAACTTGCTTAACCACATCCAAGGTCATCCCCTCAGGCCAGTTGTGAGGGTCACCCAAGCGTTGCAGGGTGCGCATCAACTCAAGGCTCAGGGAGATCAGCACCAAAAACACGCCGCCCTGGATGAACACTGACCAGCTTTTCATATCACGCACGTATTGCACCAGCCCCGCGCCCAGCACATAAGTCAACACCAGGCTGATC
Source organism: Anaerolineaceae bacterium UBA4775 (assembly GCA_002403205.1). Taxonomy (GTDB): domain Bacteria; phylum Chloroflexota; class Anaerolineae; order Anaerolineales; family Anaerolineaceae; genus Brevifilum. The sequence goes on along the minus strand of DHHJ01000033.1, from coordinate 44,102 downwards.
AAACGTAAAGGTTTCAGCGCTTTTATGACTGTTGAGAAGATCATTTTCACTCCCGCAGATGGTCGTTAAGGAAAAATTCTACATTTTCCGGGTTTGAATTATTATCATACTCGATTGGATGTAATTAATCACGAACCCAGTAGAGAAGGCGATCAGGCATGGGTTACATCACGCACCCTTATGCCAGCACTAAAGCACTTTGCCTCCCCCAGGCTTTTGTCTCTGGCTTTGATCCGCTTGGGTAAGTTAAACAAGGCGGTCAGCTGGCAATCAAATGGTATAATAGGGGCAGGCTAAACTTGAATTTATCCACCCATGCGAAAATACTCTTGGATTGTATCAATCTTCATCCTGTTGGCGGCTTCCCTGTTCCTGTACACAGTGAGGGCTTCACGTGCGGTTGACGATGGGTTAAGCCTGGCCGCGCCGAGTGAATGCCCGCCTAATGGCTGCGCAGCAGGCCAGCGGTTAAATCTTAATATCCAGTTTTCCGTTTCTCCCGAAACACAACAACCCAATACCCAGGTTTGCATCTATGCACCGGCTAAAGGACAATCCGCCGGCGACGGCCCCTGGGCAAATTTTACACCAGGATGGATTTCGGACACAGGTTTGATTTCCGGCGAACCCTACGATGAAGGCCAACACACCTCCCTGTGCGTTAACAATCACGACGAGGGGGACGAATTTCTAACCGGCGCCTATGCCAAGTTACCAACCGACACAACCGACCAGCTTGAATTTGCCGTGCATATTCATCAGGATGCCGATATCGAAGGTTACATCAAAGTGAAGGTCTTCGAAACGCCAGCTGGCGGCGGTGCCTGGGAAGAAACTGCCCAATACAGCCTGCCCATCAGTGTGGCCGAACGCAGCGACAGGGTTTATGTCGCCGACACCCCTGATGACTGCGAGGATTACTCGCCTTGTTTCGTCAATTCTGGGGATGATCTCGAGGCTGGCATCGGCACGGGTCTCCACGACGCCCTGATGGCTGTGGACCCAGGTGATGAAATCCGCATTCTTCATGTTTATCCGATCAAGGATCATGCCGTTTCCATCGACAAAGACGTCATTATTCGCGGCCACGAGAACGCCTTGCTTACCTATATCGGCACGGAATGCTCCCAACCCATGCTCGAATTCACCAGCGGTGGGATGCTTTCTGAGCTGACGATCAACGACGGCAACTGTTTCAACCCGTCTCGCAACCTGGTCGAGGTCGACAGCAGCATGCCAGTCGCCATTGAAAACAACACCCTCGTCTTTGGCGATCACGCCGTATATGTGCACGATATCAACGCTGACGTGATCGTGGCCTTCAATCACATTGTCAACAATGATCGCTTTGCTGTCTACAGGGATTCCGGACAAAACCTTGGGGAAGTAAAAATTTACGCCAACAACATCATCAACAATCGCAACGGTTCCCAGGTGGCTTGTAACGGGCATGGCACGGCCAACCATAACTACTGGGGTGAAGGCCAAGCGGCCACGCAAAATGCCACAGACTGCGCCGTAACGAACGGTAAACGTCTAGGCGCAGCGATCCGCCTGGCAACCGCAACACCTGGCGTGCAGGCTCAACGGCTGCCGGTCACCACCACCATGACCACCGCCTTCGATGGTCAGATTGGCGCACAGCGTTCAACGGGCACAGATTACGAGGTGATCGTTGTCAACCACGGTCAGGGGTCTGCCTCCAACATCCCCTTCTACCAGATGGGCGCTGGAAACACGCAACCCTGTTCAAATTTTTATGACGTCTTTTTGGCGGACGATGCGGTGGCTTTGGACCTCACCCTGGCGCTGAAATACGACCTGAACAGCCAATGCATCACACAGATCGAATCAAGTCAGTATTGCGGTGGCACAAACAGCGCAACCTACCCCCTGCTGTGGTACGACCCGGCCTCTTTTGCCACCGATGGATGGGACCGCACAGGTCAAAACCCGCAGGGTCCAGGGGCAGGCGGTGTCTCCGGGCAAGAGACCTCATGCAACCTAACCCAGAAGGAAATCCGTGTCGTCATTGACAATACCGGCCGGCCGAGCATCTCAAGCGATCTTAACTTCACGCCCTTTGTGGTTGGTCTGCCCGTCGTTGATGGGATCACCCTCTCGCAATTTACCGCGCAATTTGACGGCAGCAGAGTCCATCTCAAATGGATCACGACCAGTGAGGTCAATGTCAAGGGCTATTATTTGCTCAGAGCCGATTCACAGGACGGCACCTATACGCGGGTTTCGAACCTGATCAATGCCATCGGCGATGCACATATCGGCGGGATTTATCAATACAGTGACGACACCATCACCTTCGCCCGCTCATATTTCTACAAAATTGAAGTCATCGACATCAACGGCAATCCCATCAGCACCCACGGACCGGTGAGCATCTTCACAGCGACCGCCACACCGACGGCAACCCGAACCTTCACGCCAACCCTCAGCCCGACGATCACCTTGACCTTAACCCGTACACCCACACGAACACCGTATTTATCCCCCACCCCGTGGTACCAATACCGCACACCCACGCCTTATTATCGACCCAGAACAGCCACACCGATCACCAGGCCCACACAGGTGCGCACCTTCGGACCGACAGCCGAAACCACGGACACTGATCCTTTCTTTCCAACTGAAGAAAGCGATCCGGGCGAAGGCTATCCGGTACCGGTGCCCGAACAGCCAGGAGAATGGGAACCAACCCAGCCCTTCGAAGGGTACCCTGGGCCTGAAACACCTGTGCCATCGGATGCAACGCCCAGCCCGGAAGGTGAAAATGGCCCGGATGATCTTGAGGAAGTGACACCCATGCCAGGTTCCGAGGCTGAAGAAGAGCTGCCCATCGAGAACATCCGCTGGGTGTTCATTCTGGTCGGGGTCGCTGGCGGCCTGAGCCTGATCGGCGCTGCCAGCGTCATCCTGGCAGGCACTCGCTTCTCGTAAACAAACAATACGCTTCCCATCTGATCCGGCCGACAAGTTCACACCCTTTCATCATCCCTATAAGGACTTGACCGAATTGCGGGACCTGACCCGGGACCGGATATGCGCATACCAGGCAAAAACACGCCTTAGTAAATCTGCCGCTCGCCGGCATATTTTTTGACTTTTGCATTTTTTTGTGCTATTCTTTGCAGGCACAAAATTTTCACAACCAGGACAGGTATATGCTACGCGAGCGCATCTCAGAAAACGTTTACTGGTTTCAGAGCGAAACCTATGCTCAAGTCTCTGCAGGTGTCATTGCAGGACCAAAATGGGCAGTGGTGGTGGATACATTAATGCCCCAGGAAACCCTGCGGATGCGTGAATACATCGAGAACAAGCTCAACCTATCCGTCCGGTATGTCATCAATACCCATCACCATGCTGACCATTGTTGGGGAAACTGCTTCTTCCCTGGCGCAACCATCATCGCACACGAACGGTGCCGGCAGATGCTCGTCGACCGCGCCCCTTCAGCCCTCGAGGTTGCCCGCCAGGATGACCCCCTGTACAAGCAACTCAATATCGTCCCGCCCCAGATCACCTTCCAGGATGGCATTTTCAGGCTCAGGGTGGGCAAAAAGAACCTGCAATTGTTCGCTTCACCGGGCCATTCCGATGACGGTATTTCTGTTTTGGTAGAAGAAGACCGCATCCTGTTCACAGGTGACGCCTTTATGCCGGTTCCCTTTATTGTCGAAGGTGATCTCGAGCAATACATTGCTACCGAACAAAGCTTTGTTGAGCTCGGGTTGGAAAATATCATCCAGGGCCACGGCGAGATCATTCTGCGGGGCGAGATCGAAGACAAGGTCAAAGAGAATATCACTTACCTGAAGGCCATTCAAAAAGCTGTAAAAACCGCCCGCAGGCGCAGGAATCCCATCGAAATCCTTGACAGTATCGGGGTTGAGGCGTGCGGGAAAAGCCGGATTCTACTGGGTGGATTGGCCGGTGAGCTTCATCGCAGGAACTTACGCTCACTGTACTACAAATCCCTCGAAGAAGAGCCGGAAGATTAAACCCATTACCCCCAAATCAGGCTTGCCAGCACCATCAGCGCGATCATGCTGATCGGTTCGCCCCAAAACGCTAACGATTGGCGTGATTCTTTGATCGCGGTAACGATGCTGGTCAGCGCGTAAGCACTGCCTACCAAAAGCAGACCAAACTGGATTGGGGACAACGGCAAATAGTGAAAACCAACCACGATTTCCGAAAGGATCAGGCTGGTCACCGCCGCCCAGAGGGTATGCCACTTCCCCAACCGCAGGAATAACGACCGCGAAATGACCATCATCGCCCCTAAACCGAGCAAAGGCATCCGGAGATATAAACGGATGCCCGCTGAAGATACCGCAATGGCTAAAAGTAAGTAAAGCACAAAGGAGAGCGCCGTCAGGCCCACTGTTGCCAATGGGTTGCGGTAATCCTTGGCAATGACCACATTGTATTCCGCAATAAATACCGCAAACAAGAGCAAACTACCCAAAACATAAACGACCCACCAGATCAAACGCCCAATAAATGCATTCAGTGCTACCCCAATTACCAGTGAAGTCAGCACCGGCACAATCCAGTGGCGGATATATTCCCAGCGGCTGGTGTAACGGCTTTTCTCCGGGTGCGATTGGATCAGCCATTCAGTGCCCGCCGCCGCCAGCAGCACTGTGAAACCAATCATCACGGTACCAAAATCGAACAAATAATCCACCACAATCCCAAATACCGAAAAAGAAAACTGCTGGATCGGCAACGAGATCAATTGAGTCATGGCGAATGCCAGCATGATCGTAGCCGTCACCACAGACAGGCGGTCGATATCCGGCAAAGAGGCTCTCGTATTCATGCCATCATTTTACCACTGCAGGGCTATTTGACAGTCCCCCCCAGACAAAACAATTGGGTTTATTAATATGAAACAAACGGTAAATAATGAGGGGATCCCATCAAATTTTCATGGTCATCATGCCCCTAATGTGGTAAAATTAGGGATTGTATGAACACAAGTTCTGAAAGAAAATTTGAAACACCGAGCATCGTCCAGGCGATCCTTGCCGGGTTTAATACGATAGCAAATAAACCAGAGCTGATCCTCTTTCCGATCGCGCTGGATTTATTTCTCTGGTTCGGCCCAGCCTTGCGCATCGATCGCATTTTTGCACCCTTAATCCAAGGGTTGACCAACCTCCCCGGGATAGAATCGGTTGAGGTCATCACCATCATCGAAAACTACCAGGCGGGTCTGCGGGAAACCCTCTCGAACTTCAACCTGGCGGTCGCATTGCGCACACTGCCGATTGGTATTCCGAGTTTGATGGTCTCTAAACCATCCTTTCTAAACCCACTCGGCCATCCGCTGACCTTCAGCCTTAATTCCAGCCTGCAATTTGTGGTCTTTTGGCTGTTTTTACTGCTGGCTGGCTATTTTCTGGGCAGCCTGTACTTCCAGACCATCTCCAAACAGGTGATTGGGTTCAACGAGGACAGCATTAAATCCTTGCTGAGGTCCTTTGTGCAGATCGTCCTGATGCCCATTCTGCTGCTGATCATCCTGATTATCCTGGCCATCCCGCTGACAGTGGTGATCACGCTGGTTTCGATGATCGGCCCATCCATTGGCCAGTTCGTCCTGACGCTGGCACTGCTGTTCGGTTTTTGGGCGCTGATTCCATTGGTATTCACACCGCACGGGATTTTTCTCTACAAGCAGAACCTGTTGGCCGCCATGATCACCAGCATCAAAGTAGTGCGCATTTCCATGAACAAGACGATCTGGTTTATCGTATTGAGCTACCTGATGGTTGAAGGACTGAATTACTTGTGGCGCTCACCCACAGTCGATAACTGGTTCCTGGTCATTGGGATCCTCGGGCATGCTTTTATTGTATCGGCGGTAATTGCTGCATCTTTTCACTATTTCATCGATGCAACACAATACTCTCAGGCGGTGATTAACCAGCATTTGAAATCAACCCAGGTTTAATCTTTCATCACGAATATTTTTTAACGGAGTAATCAGCTTGACAAAACAACCCCTTTCCTACAATGCAAACGATATCCAGGTCCTCGAAGGCCTTGAGGCTGTACGCCGCCGTCCAGGCATGTATGTCGGCGGTACAGATACCAAGGCACTGCATCACCTGATTCATGAAGTGGTCGATAACTCCATCGACGAAGCCCTGGCTGGGTCTTGCGACGAAATCAACATCATCATCAACGAAGATGAAAGCGTCACCGTGATCGACAACGGGCGCGGTATCCCTGTCGACATCCACCCGGAGATGAAAGTCTCCGCCCTGCAGGTTGTCATGACCACCCTGCATGCCGGCGGCAAGTTCGGCGGCACCAGTTACAAAGTGTCCGGCGGTCTGCACGGCGTGGGTGTGTCCGCGGTCAATGCACTTTCGGAATGGTGCGAGGTTGAGGTCTGCCGCGATGGGAAAATCTATTTCCAACGGTACGAGAAAGGCATCCCGCAGGCCCCGGTCAAGGTGGTCGGCAAGGTACCGCAAACCCAAACCGGGACAACCACAACCTTCAAGTATGACGACACCATTTTCAAAGATGCTGGGACCTATAAGTTTGAAACGCTGGCCCAGCGTTTCCGGGAAATGGCATTTATCACCCGCGCGGTGACCATCAGCCTGGAAGACAAACGCGAAGACAAACAGGCTACTTTCTATTTTGAGGGTGGGATTTCATCCTTTGTTAAATATCTTAACCGCAACCGTGACACCCTCCACGAAGTGATGTACATGGAAAAGGAAATTGATGATATCGGCGTGGAAGTAGCCATCCAATACACCGACGCTTATTCTGAATCTGTGTACGCCTTCGCCAACACCATCAACACCATCGATGGCGGCACCCATCTGACCGGCCTGCGCATCGCGCTCACCCGGACGATCAACGATTATGCCCGTAAAAACAGCTTGCTCAAGGATTCCGACCCGAATTTTTCAGGTGACGACACCCGGGAAGGCCTTACTGCAATTGTCAGCATCAAACACCCTGACCCGCAATTTGAAAGCCAGACCAAAGTCAAACTGATGAATGCCGAAGTACAAACCTACGTCCAGCAGGTTGTCAGTGATTCCTTCATGAACTTCCTCGAGCAAAATTCATCTGTGGGGAGGAAGATCATCCAAAAATGTCTCACCTCGGCGCGCGCCAGGGACGCGGCCCGCAAAGCGCGTGACCTCGTGATCCGTAAATCCGCCCTTGAGAGCATGACCTTGCCCGGCAAACTGGCCGACTGTTCAGAGCGCGATCCGGAAAAAACCGAACTCTACATCGTCGAGGGTGATTCGGCCGGTGGCTCAGCAAAACAAGGCCGCGATCGGCATTTCCAGGCGATCCTGCCTTTGCGCGGCAAGATCCTCAACACCGAGCGAGCAAGGCTGGACAAGATCCTTACCAACCGTGAGGTCAAAGCCTTGATCTCAGCCCTGGGTACAGGCATCGGCGACTCCTTCTCGCTCGAAGGTTTGCGGTACGGCCGCATCGTGATCATGACCGATGCCGATGTAGACGGTGCCCACATCCGCACCCTGCTGCTGACCTTCTTCTTCCGGTATATGCAGCCCCTGATCGAATCCGGGCATTTATACATCGCCCAGCCGCCATTGTATTTGATCTCCCACGGGAAAGAAAAAGAATACGTCTACACCGAAGGTGAACGCGAGGTACTGATCAAGAAAATCACCTCCAACGGCGGACGCTACGCCCTCCAGCGTTACAAGGGCTTGGGTGAAATGAACCCCGACCAGCTCTGGGAAACCACGATGAACCCCGACAATCGCACCCTGCTGCGCGTCAACATCGAAGACGCTGCAGAAGCAGACCGCACTTTTGACATGCTGATGGGCTCGAAAGTGCCCCCGCGCCGCCGGTTCATTCAAACCCACGCCAAGGACGTTCGCAATTTGGACGTGTGATCTCAACAGGGACCAAAAAACCACCCGTTGAACCTCGGACGGGTGGTTTTTTTTATGTCTCAACCCGCTGCCAGCATTGTTGTGAACAGATTTCCGCGGGTTGCGCATGCAAACCCTGTTGAAATCTCGGACCTCAGCACAAAAAAGCCAGGCTGAGCCTGGCTTTAGGTTTATTTTCGGCAAGTCGCCAATATGTCACTTACTCGTAACGCTGCTTGATCGCCGGAATGAGGTACTCGCCAAAAGACCGCTCGCAGTCAAAATCTGGTGACCAGTCCCAATCCTGCCGGGCAGCCGAATCATCCAGCCGTTCAGGCCAGGTATCCACAATGTTTTGCCGCGCAGGGTCAACTGCAAAGTGAATATCCGCGTTGGAGAAGGACTTCTTAACAATATCAAAGATCTCCTGGGCCGAGATGCTGTAACTGGTGATGTTATATACATACTTGGAAAGGCGGTTCTTTGGCACCTCTTCCAATTTCACCAGCGCTTTGATGGCGTCCGGCATGACCATGAACGGTATGATCGTGTCCGGGCGGACAAAGCAGTTATAAGCCTCGCCCTTGGCCGCTGCGTGCAGCATTTCGGGTCCGTAGTCGCTCGTGCCACCAGTGGGAACCGTTTCGGCGCTGATCAAACCGGGGAAGCGGATCGCTCGAAAGTCAACCGTGGTTTTCCCTTCGTGATCGGCTGCCAGCTGCCTGTAGTGTGAATTATAGTAACGACCCAAATGTTCGCAGTATAGCTTGTTGCACCCGTACATCGTGGTCGGGTAATTCCAGTCCTCTTCGACCACTTCGCCTGCTTCAGCTTTATCCTTGAGGGTGGGGATGCCGTATGCGGCAATCGAACTCGGGTAGATGAATTTCACGGCTGTTCCCTGCCATTGGGATTGTTCCACTGCCAACCGCAGCAAGTTCAGCGTGCCCTCTACATTGATGCGATGGGCAGTTTCAGGGTTATACTCCGCTTTTGTCGAAAGGATCGAGGCCAGGTGATAGATGGTGGCGATCTCATGCTCAACAACCAGCCTACCCAGCAGCATTTGATCCAAGACGTCCCCCACGATATAAGTGCTGACCAGGCTCCGCAACGATTTATCCAACGGCACAACATCCAAAGCGACAACATTGCAATCGGTGTGTTTAGCCAGGTATTGGATGAGACCATGGCCCATTTCCCCGTTGGCTCCGGTGATGAGCACAACCTTTTGACGCATAAATGCCTCCTTCAGTGATGGTGAGTTGAGTGATGCTCAGGTTTCAAAATAAAACCACAGCCAAATGACAGTGGCATGCAGCTAAAACGATCTCTATGATGCCAGCCCTGCACATCAACTGAGGGGCACGGAGATATTCATCCGGCGGATCGCATCCATAGGCCGGCCAGACACCTGTAACACGATAATGCTCATGTCGTCTCGCGGTTGCCCGTCATCCAGCCGGATCGCTCGATTGAGCAGAAACTCCGCAATCTCTTTGGCGGTAGGTTCCTGTTCTTCGATGAATGCCTCGATCGTCATGCAAACATCCATGCTTTGCTGGTTGTGCCGACCTGCATTGTAAATTCCATCGGAAAAAACCACCAAAGCCATGTCGGCCCTGATCGGCAGCTCAACGATTGTCGGTGTAACATCCAATCGTGCACCGATCGGCTCGCTATCTGATGACAGGCAGTCCACCGTTTCTTCTGAAATCAGGAACACAGGAATGGGGTTATTGCGTGAGACGATGATCGTGTCGGTCTGTAAGTCAGCGCTGACCACGCACAAATTTGCCTGAACCCTGCCTTCGTGTTCAGCAAAGATCCTGCCAGCTGCCGCCCGGATTGAAGCCCCATCGCGCACCCCTTCGCTGATGTGATCGATCACCCGGTGGCTGACCAACGTCGAGATCGCCTTGCTGGGCCGATGATCGATCTGTCCATCGGCCAGGACAATTGAAATGCCGCCGTTTGGCCGTTCGGTCACTTCAACCGTGTCACCGCTGCTGCCATTGCCTTGCTTATCGATCTTCGCGATTGCAATCTTAATTTCCATGCTCATATTTTACTTGAAATTTCCCCCCCCATCGAGCAAATTACACTTTCGAAAGGGCAAATTACCTGGTTTGTCATCCCTTCAGACCAATCATGCCCCCTCAAAGACCCCGATAGGAGATGATTTATAATCATTATGTTGATTGAAAGCCAACACCAATCCTTCAGAGAGGCCTTTACCACATGCAAACCTGGAAAACTTCATCGCACAAACCGCTGACAACCCTCATCCTGTTGACGATATTGGCCTTGGCCATCAACGGCTGCGTCCGCACGCCTTCTCCTGTGATTGCCCCTGAAACCCCGGTAGTGGCAGCAGAACAGCCAACCAATGACCCCCAGGTCGCGAAGCCCAGCCAAACAACATTAGCAGGCCAGCCCGTCAGCCCGTGCGGAATCACCATCTCGGAGATCCAGGGCGCAGGACATGTCTCCCCCCTTGTGAACCAGGAGGTCACGAACGTCCACGGCATGGTCACGGTCAGACGGGCGAATGGTTTCTACATGCAGTCCATCACCCCGGATGATGACCCGGCCACCTCTGAAGGCATTTATGTCTACCAGGGTTTGGTTCCAAGTGTCAGGCCGGGTGATGAGGTTCTGGTCAGCGCGGTGGTCAAGGAACGGGTTTTCGACGGTGACCCGGTCAACGACTTGCTCATCACTCATCTGAGCTATCCCACCGTCGAAATCCTTTCCCGGGCCAATCCGCTGCCCGTTCCCACGATCATCGGCCAGGCCGGGCGCATGCCCCACACCGAGGTGATTGACGCCACCACCCAGGGACGGGTCATGGCCGACGGTCCTTTCGATCCAAATGAGTCCGGGCTTGATTTTTACGAAAGCCTTGAAGGTATGCTGGTGCAGATCAATGCTGCGGTGGTGGTCGGCCCCACCAATCAGTACAAAGAAATCGTCATCCTGCCAGATCACGGCGCTTGGGCAAACCTCCGCACACCCCGCAGCGGCATTGTCGTCCGTGAGGGCGATTTCAACCCCGAGCGGGTCATCCTCGATGATGCCTTGCGTGAACTACCTCTGGTGCAGGTGGGCGATTTTTTCCCACAGCCGATCATTGGCGTGATGGATTACACCTACGGCAATTACAAACTCCAGCCCATCGAGGATGTGGCCCTTCTTTCAGGGGGGTTGCAGCCCAGCGATCGCCTGGTACCTGCTCAGCCTGACCAGGTACGGGTTGCGACCTATAATGTGGCTGTGCTTTCAGCCCAGGATAATTCCGGACAAGCAAGGGACCGAATCGCAACCCTGGCTGAACACATCGTCCATTGGATGGCCGCCCCGGATATCATCGGGCTGCAAGAAGTTGCCGACAATGATGGGTTGGGCAGCGCGGCGATCTCGGCTGATCTGACCTACCAGGCCGTGATCGATGCCATCCTGGCTTTAGGCGGCCCGCCTTACGGTTATCTCGATCTCGACCCCCTCCCCAACCAGGATGGCGGCGCTCCCGACGCCAATATTCGGGTGGGCTTCCTCTACCGTCTTGATCGCGGTTTGCGCCTGGTGGAAGCGCCGCACGGTGACTCGGAAACGCCGGTCAGTGTGACGGATCAGGACGGCATCCCCACCCTTTCATTGAACCCCGGGCGGATCGACCCGGCCAACCGCGCCTTTACCAGCAGCCGCAAACCTCTTGTGGCAGCGTTCCTGCTGGATGGCGAGCCCTTGTTCGTGATCAATAACCACTTTAATTCCAAAGGCGGCGATCACAGCCTGTTTGGCGCCGTCCAGCCCCCGCTGCTCACTTCAGAGGGCCAGCGCGTCCAGCAAGCCCGGGTCGTGCATGACTTTGTCACCTCAATTCTGGCCATCAACCCCGCCAGCCGGGTGATCGTCCTGGGCGACCTGAACGATTTCCATTTTTCCGAACCCGTCCAGGTTCTCAAGGGAGAACTGCTCCACAACCTGATTGAAACCCTGCCAATTGACGCACGTTACACCTATATTTACGACGGCAACAGCCAGGTGTTGGATCACATCCTGGTCAGCCAACCTCTGTCTGAAGCGTTGGTATCACTCGATATTCTTCACCTCAACAGTGAATTTGACTACTGGCAGCAATTTTCAGATCACGACCCCGTGGTGGCCACTTTTTCGTGGGAGTGACCACCCTGATCTTTTATCCTTTGTTAATAAGAATGGTGTATAATTTGTTTACAAAACGGGGATGATCGGCTTCGACGGGAGAGGCTGGTCCCGGATTGCGAGTCGAGAGGTACCGAACTCGTAAAATCAGTACACAACAAAAGTGCCAATCGCACTGAATATGCAGCTTTACCCCTCGCAGCGTAAGCTGATAGGCTAAAAGCTACGGCCTCTGAAGAGGTCTCGCCCCCCACACCCCGTTCGCCTGGCCGGGGATGGGATCGGCGTCATAAAGCCAGGATGCCATGCAGGATGCCGTTAAATGCATGAAAGCAGGGCTTTCGGGTCCTAACGGCTGGCAAGAGGGTCGCCCGGTTGGCTGGCTAACCTCAAGCGAGATTGAATAGGTCAACTACACTCGTAGATATCCGAGGGTCGATTCTTTCGGACGCGGGTTCGATTCCCGCCATCTCCACTAACACACAACAACCGCCCAAATGGGCGGTTGTTGTGTATGGTATTAGGCCAAGTAAACAGTTAAAGGATACCTATACGAATGCCAACAGGTCTATAAAGGTTAAAAACAACCGCTGGCGAAGCTTCCTAATACCAAATTCCTAATCACCAATTCCCCGGGTCACACCTGGCAAACCAACCCCTTCAAATAAGTGCCTTCCGGGAAGGCCAGGTGCGTGGGATGATCCGGCGCCTGCCCCAGGCGGTAGAGCAACCTGGCATCCACCCCGGCATCCAGGGCGGCATCGGCGACGATCTTCTGGAAGAAGGGCATATCCACCCCACCTGAGCACGAAAAGGTCATCAAGATTCCGCCAGGTTTGAGCAGCTTGAACCCAAATAAGTTAATATCCTTGTAGCCACGCGCCGCTTTGTTCGCCTGGGCAGCCGTTGGCGCAAACTTAGGCGGGTCAAGGACCACCAGGTCAAACTGCAAGCCTCGGTCACGCAGGGTGCGCAGCTCTTCGAACATATCTCCGGTGATCCACTGGCAGCGATCAGCTGAAAGTCCGTTGATGGCCACATTTTCCTGCGCCAGTTGAAGCGCTTCCTCAGAAGAATCTATCGAGAGCACTGACTCAGCACCCCCTGCCAGGGCATAGACGGTGAATCCGCCAGTGAACGCAAAGCCATTCAGCACCGACCGCCCCCGCACCATCTCCCTGCAGCGTTGACGGTTGTCACGCTGGTCAAGGTAAAACCCGGTTTTTTGGCCGCCAGCCAGGTCCACCTTAAAGGCCAACCCAAGCTCCCTGATCACCAAAGGTTCATCAGGCAGGTCGCCGAACAGCACTCCGGCTTGAGGCGGCAGGCCTTCCAGCTCACGCACGGCCACATCGGACCGTTCATAGACACAATCAGGGTTGATCAGCTCAACCAGGGTCGATAAAATGGCCTCGCGCCAGAATTCCGCTCCGGCCGAGAGAAACTGCACCACAAGGGTATCGTTGTAGCGGTCAACCACCAATCCGGGGACACCATCAGATTCAGCGTGCACCAGGCGGTATGCCGAGGTTTTGTCCGTCTCCACCCATTGCCTGCGCAGATCAAGTGCAGATGCGATGCGAAATCTAAAAAAGTCAGCGTCAACGGCCAGGTCCTCCTCCCAACCCCAAACCCGGGCTCGAATCTGCGATTCAGGGGAAAATGCACCCCAGGCCAGGAATTGCCCGCTTGCACTATGGATGGCGATCGTCTCACCTGCCAGCGGTGCACCCTCCACAGACTGGATTGCACCCGAATAAACCCACGGATGCCGCCGCAGGAGCGCTTTTTCACGGCCTTTTTTCAGAATTAAGCGCTTCATGCTGATCGGTCCGTAATTAACTGGCGCAGGTCCACCTCGGAAAGCGTCGGAATACCCCGTTTTTGTGCATGATCCAATTTAGAGCCAGGCGCTTCACCCAAAAGCAGGTAATCGGTGCTCCCGCTTACGCTGCCAGTGACCTTGCCGCCATGGCCTTCGATTAGGTTTTTCGCTTCCGAGCGGGAAAGGTTGGGGAGGGTCCCGGTGATCACAAAATTCAATCCTGCCAGGGGTTGTGGTCCGGTTTGCTGACGTAATTCAGCCTTTGGCCACACGCCCCGCCCCTTCAATTTCCCCAGCACAGCCTGGTTCTTTTCATTATTGAACCATTCCACGATCGAATCGGCGATATTGGGGCCAAAGCCCTCAATGGCCTCGATTTCCGCTCGTGTTGCCCGGCTGAGCGCATCCAGGTCGGGGTAACGTTCAGCCAGCGCTTGCGCTGCAACTTCCCCTACGCCACGAATCCCCAAACCGGTGATCAGGCGCGCCAGGGGTTGTTCTTTGGATGATTGGATCGCGCTGACCAGATTCTCGGCTTTTTTCTGTGCAAAGCCCTCTAACTTCAGCAGGGCAGGCACATCCAGGCTGTAAAGATCGGCAATATCCGTGACCAGACCGGCCTGGACAAGCTGATCAACCGTGTTGATCCCCAGTCCGACGATGTCCATGGCGCCGCGGGAGACAAAATGCTCCAGGTTGCGCACCAATTGTGCCGGGCAGGCGCTGTTGGTGCAGTAATAGGCCACTTCACCCTCCGGGTTGATGATCGGCTCGCCGCAGGAAGGGCAGGTTTTTGGCGGTGAGTAGGGTTGCTCGCCACCGGTTCGGACGTCGACGATTGGCCCGATCACATAAGGGATCACCTCCCCGGCTCGTTTGACCAGGACTCGGTCTCCAACCCGGATGTCCTTCTCCTGGATGAAGTCAAAGTTGTGCAATGTGGCCTGTTTCACCACCACCCCGCCGATCTCAACCGGTTCGAGGATGGCATAGGGCGTGATCACGCCGGTGCGGCCGACATTAACGCCAATCTCATTCAGTTTCGTGGTGACTTCCTGTGCAGGGAATTTGTACGCGATTGCCCCGCGTGGGTCTTTACCCACATAACCCAAATCCTCCGCCAGGCCCAGGTCGTTGACCTTGATCACCATGCCGTCCACCTCAAAGGGGAAGGCATTTGGATCCGTCGCCATGGACAGCCTGACGGCATCCTCGAGGGTTGGGCAGTGCGTCGAAGCCTCAGAAACGGGGAAGCCCAACGCCTGCAGGTAATTAAGCGTCTCCCACTGGGTAGCAGGGATTTCTCCGCCTTCGTGATGCACAATGGCATACACCAGCAGGGTTAACGGGCGTTGCGCAGTGCTTCTCGAATCCAGCTGGCGCAGGGACCCTGCCGCTGTGTTGCGCGGGTTGAGGTAGGTCTTCTGCCCCGCTTCGGTCAACCGGCGATTAAGCTCCTCAAAATCAGCCTTGGTGATCAGCACCTCACCCCTCACCACCAGCACATCGGGCACAGGTATTTTTTGTGACCCGACCGGTATCCGCAATGGAAGCGCATTGATCGTGCGCAGGTTTTCTGTGATGTCTTCACCTACCTCGCCATTGCCCCGGGTGGCGCCTTGCACAAAGATGCCGTCGCGATAATGCAAAACCACGGTCAGCCCGTCTAATTTAGGTTCCACAGTGAAATCGGCATCCAAAACCCGATCGTCCAGCCGGGCAATGCGAGCATGCCAATCCCGCAGGTCCTGTTCATCAAAAGCGTTCGCCAGGCTGAGGATCGGCGCTGGATGAGTGACTTTTTCGAAGGCTTCCAGCGGTTCAGCGCCGGCGCGTTGTGTGGGCGAATCAGGCGTGACCCATTCCGGGTGCTCCGCTTCAATTGCCCTGAGACGCTTCAGCATTTGGTCAAATTCGGGATCGCTGATCAATGGGTCGTTCAGCACGTGATAGCGGTAATTATGATAATGAATTTCGTCCTGTAAAGCCTGGTACTCTGCTTTGAGGTCTTGGGGGGACATGGAAACTCCCTTAGGTCGGCGAATGATGTGCCTAAATTTTACACGAAGCCACGATTAAATGAAAATATTCCCGGTGAGATTCGAACTCACATTTACGGCTCCGGAGGCCGCCGCCTTATCCATTAGGCCACGGGAACAAATTTGCAGGGTCATCGCATCCCCAAGCAGTCCTATTATACCCAATTCTGATTGATGTAGCAGATGATTTCACCTTCCATATGAATTGAAAAGCACAGCTGGCTCAAAATCCCCTCCCTTCAGATGTTAAATCTCCTAATTAATCTTAAAAGACCCTCCCATCAGAGAAGGGATCTTGAGCGGGGTGCACATGTCCCCCCACTTCAGGGGAGGGATTTAGGGAGGGGTACAACCCCCTCCACTTCAGAGAAGGGATTTAGGGTAAAGTGTACAAGCCCTTCCACTTCAGGAGAGGGATTTAGGGTAAAGTGTACAAGCCCCTCCACTTCAGGGGAGGGATTTAGAGAGGGGAATAATCCCCCCTTTAAAAGTTCAGTCGCTATAAAGTCTTAAAAGTCCCTCCCCTTTTGGGGAGGGACTTAGGGAGGGGTACACTCATTCCCCTCAGCCAAGATCAACTGCGTCCTGCGGATCAGGTAAGCCGTATTCGGGTAGCCCAGCTCTTCCAAAAGGTCATCCGGGCGGCCTGTAGCGCCTGGCTCTGCCAGCAAACGCATCCATAACCCGGTGTCCCCCGAAGGGACGGTGATCACCTCCAGGTTCAAGATCAGCGGTCTCAGGTCGTACACCTTTTTGCGCCTTACATGCTGGATCTCTTCCTGGGCCAGCAGGGAATTGACTTTCCGCATCAAAACCTCCCGGTCCTGCGGATCATAAAAGGCAACCACAAATTCACTGGCTTTCATCCTCACCTGAAGGGCGTCTTCCCCTAAATCAACCATCCGTACAGACTGGATCTCCAGCCCGGGTGGAGCTGAACATCTTAACTGGTCCAGGATTTCTTCCAGTGGGCGGGATTCATCCATCCAGAAGTCGAGCCGTTCATCATCGCTGACAAATCCCAGCGGCAGCGCGGAGGCCAAATTCAAACGCGCCCGCGGGTGATACCCCTGTGTATAGCGGATGGGCAGGCCGCTTCGCCTAAGCAAACGCTCCCACAGGCGCTGCAGATCGAGATGACCGGTAAAGCGCAGGCTCTCCCCTTTTGTGTAACGGACACGGATACGGCTGATCGGGGTCTCTGTGCTCATCAGGGGCACTTCCATCCACCGTCGGGTCCAGTCAGGCGCAGTTCATCAAAAGAAGAGAGAATGCCGCAGGCATAACATTGGCCCCTGCAATCTGGTCGGATCTTGCCAGCCAGGCTGTAACGGTAATCCCTTACCAAAAAGGCTTTGCGCACACCGGCGTTGATGTGGTCCCACGGTAAGGTTTCATCCAAGTCCCGTGCCCTGAAGCTGTAGAAGTCCGGGTCCAGGCCGCTATCAGCAAAAGCAGCGCGCCATGGCTCGATTTGGAACTGGTCACCCCAGGCGTCAAACCGGGCGCCGTTTTCCCACGCTCGGTGAATGACTGCGGCCAACCGCCGGTCTCCGCGCGACAACCAGGCTTCCAGCAGTGATGCCTGGGGATCGTTCCAGGTTAACTTCACTTTTGAACCGCGCAGCGCATCCTGCAGCAAGGTGATCTTGGTTTGGATCGATTCCGTATCCTCAAAGGGCACCCACTGGAAAGGTGTATGCGGCTTGGGGATAAAGGTGCTCACACCGGCATGCACCCGGGCACGGCCGCCTGCGATGCGCCGTCCCTCCTGCAAAACCGCCTGGCACACCTCTGCAATAGCTTGCACATCAGACAGGGTCTCTTGGGGGTGCCCGATCATAAAATACAGCTTGAGCGTCTTCCAGCCGTGCTCAAAAACCGAGCGGACTGTGCTCATCAGCTCTTTATCGCTGAGCGGTTTATTGATGATGTTGCGCATCCGCTCAGTGCCTGCCTCCGGCGCTAAGGTGAAACCGCCTCCTGGTGAAAGAGATTGAAGCACGTCCATCAGGTCCTCTGAGAAGGATTCGATGCGCAGCGAAGGCAGGGTGATATTGACCTGCCGTTCTGTCAGCAGCGATTTCAAGCCGTCAATCAACGCGATGATCTCGCTGTGATCCGACGAAGAGAGCGAAAGCAAGCTGATCTCCTCGTAGCCGGTTTGGTCCAGCCCTGCTTCCAGGGCAGCCAGGATTTCAGGTACGGGCCGCTCGCGGATCGGACGGTTGACCATGCCGGCATGGCAGAACCGGCATCCGCGAGTGCAGCCGCGCATGATCTCCACGCTGACGCGCTCCTGTACCACCTCAATGTTAGGGACCAGGAACCGCGATAAGGGCGGCGGCAGCTTGGCCAGGATGCGCTTATCCACCGGTAAATTGACTGCCGGATGCCGGGGGTGTACTGACTGGATCGTGCCATCCGGGTGATAGGTCACATCCACCAGGGCCGGCACATACACACCCGGGATGCCCGCCAGCCGGATCAGCAGGTCCTGGCGGGATTGGGTTGATTCTGCCCAGGACTGGTGGGCATCCACGATCTCCAGGAGCACCTCTTCACCCTCGCCGATAGCGAACGCATCCACGAACGGTGCCACGGGTTCAGGATTATAGACCGCCTGGCCGCCGGCGATCACCAGGGGATGCTCAATTGTGCGCTGTTCGCTGTACAAGGGAATCCCTGCCAGGTCGAGCAGGTTGAGGAAGTTGGTGTACAGGGTTTCGTACGGCAGGCTGACGCCAACGATCTCGAAATCGAGCAATGGGCGTTTATTTTCCAGGCTGAACAAGGGAATACCCGCCGTGCGCATGGCGGCTTCCATATCCACCCAGGGCGCAAAAGCACGCTCAGCGGCAACATCTGCGCGTTGGTTCAGCAGGTCATACAGCAAGGCCATCCCTAAGTTGGATTGCCCCAAATCGTAGATGTCGGGGAACACCAGGGCGACATGGGTTTGAACCGCATCCCAGGGTTTGACGGTTTGGTTGAGCTCGCCGCCGACATACCGGCCCGGTTTAGCCACGGTTGGCAGGATCCGCTCGACCTGCTGGCGGAAATGCTCCTGATGGGTAAAAGGCATAATTAAAACAGCCCCTTGTAGGTGCCGCCGTCGACCGTCAGCATCACGCCGGTGATGTACGAAGCAGCCGGGGAGAGCAAAAAAACTGCTGCCCGGGCGAATTCTTCAGGCGAGGCCATGCGTCCCAGAGGGCTTTGCGCATTTTGCGCTTCGATTTCCTCCGCCGCACTGGTGCCTTTGCGATCGGCCCGGTCAGCCATCAATTGCTGGACACGCTCCGTGTTCGTCCACGAGGGCAGGATGGAATTGAAGCGGATGCCCTCCGCACCCATTTCAAGGGCAAGGGTCTTGGTCAACCCGGCTGTGGCCGCCCGAATGCTGTTGGAAAGCACCAGGTTGGGGATCGGCTGCTTCACTGATACCGAAGTTACCGTCAGGACTGAGGGCGACGCAGAGCGGCGCAGGGAGGGTAACGCCGCCCGAATCAAGCGCACATGGCTCATAAAGGAGAGTTCCACCGCAAGCGCCCAGGTTTCATCGGGGATTTCGGCAAAAGCGGCAGGGGGCGGGCCGCCAGCATTGGTAAAGAGCAGGTCAATCCCGCCATAAGCCGCTTCAGTTTGGCTGACTAACCTTTCCGGTATGGCAGGGTCGGTCACATCGCCGGGGAAGCACCTGACCTCCACATCGAATTGTGCCAGTTCTTGGGCTGCGGATGCAAGGTTGTCCGGATCACGGCTGTTGAGGGCGAGATTGACCCCCTCCTGGGCGAGAATTTTCGCTGTAGCAAAGCCCAACCCACGGCTGGCGCCGGTTAACAGGGCGGTTTTTCCAGTTAATCCTAAATCCATGCTTCTCCTTTGTTTTAAATGATGATCTCGATTTTTTCCTGTGTCAGGGGCAGGTCAGGCCAGTGGCTCTCGTAGAAGGCAACCACACTCTCCAGGGTGCGTTCAACCTGTGCACCCGGGCTGGCTGCGCACGCAATCAACAGTTCACAGCACTGCCAGGTATCCTGCTGGCCATATTCCACCACAGAGACGTTAAATTCCTTGTGCAGCCGCGCCAATATCGGCTTGACCAGGCGGCGTTTTTCTTTTAATGAATGGCACTCGGGCAGATGAATGGTTAGGGATAAAATTCCGACAGACATGGTCTTAATTAAACCCGACAAAGGCAATTTGTCAATCAGGCTTTAGCCGCAGCAATGACTGGATTGGTGAGGGTGCCCAAACCTTCAATGGTGATCGAAACCGTGTCCCCCGCCTCGAGGTCGCCCACACCGGCAGGTGTGCCGGTTAAGATCACATCACCGGGCTCAAGGGTCATCACTGATGAGATAAAAGCGATCAGCCTTTGAATCGAAAAGACCATATCACGGGTGGAAGCCATCTGGCGCAACTCCTGGCTGACATGGCAGGTGATCAGGGCGTCAGCCGGGTCAAACTCAGTCTCGATCCAGGGGCCCAGCGGGCAAAAGGTATCAAACCCCTTGCCGCGTGTCCAAGTGACATCGGCGCGCTGCAGGTCTCGCGCGGTCACATCGTTGGCAATCGTATACCCAAAAACGTGGTCCATGGCCGCTTCAGGGTCGATCCAGCGGCCGCGCTTCCCGATCACCACCGCCAGTTCGGCCTCATGCTGCACCCGCTGAGACTGCGGCGGCAAGACGATCTCTTCACCCGGGCCGATCAGGCTGGTCCCGGGCTTGAGAAATAAAATCGGGATCTCGCCCACCTCTGCGCCATGCTCCTGGGCATGGGCGGCATAATTGCGCCCCACGCAGATGATCTTCCCCGGCAAGACCGGTGGCAACAGGTGCACGGAGTCCACGGGCAGGTCGGGGTCCAGGCGGCGGTAAGCCCCCAGCGGGTCCCCATCGATCTC
Organism: Anaerolineaceae bacterium UBA4775; assembly: GCA_002403205.1. Taxonomy (GTDB): domain Bacteria; phylum Chloroflexota; class Anaerolineae; order Anaerolineales; family Anaerolineaceae; genus Brevifilum. Next base: position 23,243 of record DHHJ01000033.1, on the reverse strand, counting down.
GCCGACCAGGTCTTCATACAGCCAGCCAAAGCGCGCGGTCCGTTGCGATGTCTCAAATCGTAATATTTTCATGGGAGCAATGATACCATTTAAAGGGAGCAATTGCGGTATAATGGTGTTCTCGGGCGGATAGCTCAGTTGGTTAGAGCGCTTCTCTTACACAGAAGAGGTCGCAGGTTCGAGTCCTGTTCCGCCCATATGCCTACAGGCTTAAAGCCCTCATTCCAGCTTGCCCCAGCCTAAGGGTTTTGGGATGCTTATCTGCCTTCTAGGCCAGAAGAAGCCATTTGCCTGGCCAGCTATGTAACAATCTTCATCAAAAAAAAACATACACACCTATAATAAAACCGCTTCACCCCGGCTGTGACCGGATACTACCTGGCAGCTTTTGCCGCCGCCTTGACCATTTCACTGAGGGTCGGGTGAACGTGGATGGATTTTGCAATTCGTTCGATTGGGCCGTGGTCATGCATGGCTGCAACAGCTTCGTGCAGCAGGATGTCACCATGAGGAGCCAAAATGTGGAAGCCCAAGATCTCCCCTGTCTGGCGATCGACGACCGCTTTTATTTTGCCGCGAGTATCACCAATCGCTTTGGCGCGGGCGCCATCTGCCGGAACTTCGCCCACACCCACATCGTACCCTTGTGCGCGTGCATCCGCTTCAGTCATGCCAACCGCAGCCAGTGCGGGGTCAGTAAAAATGGCATGCGGGACAGCTCTGTAGTCGACCTGCTTTTCTAAACCTTTGACTGCATTGAGCGCGGCGATCGGCCCTTCGTATGTGGCAACATGCGTGAACATCAACCCGCCGGTGGCATCCCCAACAGCCCAAATATGAGCCTGGGACGTGCGCAGCTGGTCATTGACCGCAACAAAGCCACGGTCTGCTGCGTCGATCCCGGCAGCCTTAAGGTTGAGGTTATCCGTATTGCCGATCCTGCCTGCAGCCAGGAGGACAACCTCAGCCCGGATATCGATCTCCGCACCATTTATCTCTGCAGTCACAATCTTAATGCCCTTTTCTTCCTTAACCGCCTTCACCGGGGCATTTGTGTGAACAGTGATGCCTTCTTCACGGAGGTATTCACCTAATAACCCGGTGAGGTCTTCATCATCACCCGGTGCCAAATGCGGGTTTCGGCCCACTAAAGTCACTTGAGTACCAAAACGGCTGTACATTTGGGCAAATTCCAATCCCACATATCCCCCACCAATGATGATCATGCTTGCAGGTAACGCTTTCAACGCCAGCGCAGTCCGGTTGGTCAGGTAATCAATTTCAGCTAAGCCCGCAATGCTCGGGGTCACATTTCGTGCGCCCGTGGCGATGATGGCTTTCTCAAAACTGAGCTTACCCGACCCGGTCTCAATTTCGTGGTCATTCAGAAAACGTGCCTCGTCATGGATGAATGTGATCAAATTCTGGCGTTGATCCAAATTGTAATTTATTGACTGAATGATTCCACCAACGATATGGTCTTTGCGGGCTACAGCCTGCGCAAGATTGAACCGGACCTCACCAGCAATTTCTACACCAAATTCAGCGGCTCTCCGAGCCACCAGATGCATCACCTCGGCTGAGCGGATCATTGCTTTGGTGGGAACGCATCCTTCATTCACTCAGGTGCCGCCAACTTCTCCTTTTTCAATCAGGGCAACCTGTGCGCCCAGATTAGCAGCCATGTGAGCCGCGGGCAGTCCGCCCTGCCCTGCACCGATCACCAACACATCATAATCATAATTATCGCTCATTGAAAACCTTCCTTAACAATGGATCGCATTTGAGTGACATTGTCGAAAACACATGATCCTTGATTTGGTGCGATAAGTAAAATAAGCATCTTTTATAAAGTGACCACATCCCTATCCCATAGGGCATATCCTTTTACAAAATAAAAATACTGCGCGAAACGAATTGCACGGGATAAATGCACCGAGGATATCAAGCGAATCAGCTCCAAACACATTTTGTGCTTAAAAATGTTCTGGCTTAAACATTGATCCTGTAGCCTGATTTATGCGCAATATTCATTTATATAATAATGGTACCTTATTGTTCAGACAACTGGAAAATCTTATTCCGCGGACCACTCAGTTAGTTAAGCACTGACGCCACACAGCGTGCTGCAAGTTCAAATTCTGTAACGTTTGCGCTGTGTCTAAGCGGGAAAATTAACAAAAATAATAATCGAGCGATGCTCACCCCCGCCTGACCGACTTCGGCAGCAACGCCACCAAGGGCAAACACAGCGGCAGCAACCCGGCACTGAGCAAAAAAGTGAACCGCAGGTCAAACCAATCTGAAAGCACACCCACCAGCACCAATCCCAACGATCTCAGCACAAAACTGGCCGCCATGTAAACGCCGTTGGCAAATGCGGGCTGGTCGGATGCGTTTTCCATCACGATCGCCATCATCACAGGGACGATGGAAATCGAGAAGAAGCCCAGCAGAACCAGCAGTGGCAGTTTCCACAGGGGACCCGCCTGCAAGAACAGGAACATCAGCACGGGTGTGGCGGTAAAGGAGATCGCTAACATGCGCCGCCTGCCAAACCTGTCGCTCAGGTTTCCAGCCAGGAAGGCGCCAGCCATGCCCGCCACTTCGAGGATCGTCAGCGAGAATCCCGCCATCCACAAGGTGCTGCCCTCCCGGGTCAGCAAAGTGGGCAAAAAAGTGGTCAGCGTAGCCGAAGTCAGCGATCGGATGAACAGGATCGCAGCCATCGGCAGCATCAGCCCCCGCAGCCTGGTCAGCCCTTCACGCCAGGGGAGATGCTCAGTTGTCTCCTGCGTGCTGGTCGAGATGCGGTCCAGCTTGACATACAAGTAAACCGATGTCATAACCCCCGCCATCATCAGCCAGGGCAGGCCCTCAAGCGTCAGATACCCAACCGCTGTGACCGTGATCAGCGGGCCGAGGGCTCGCCCAAGCTCGCCACCAACCATCCAGATGCTCATCCCCCGCCCCAATCGGTCGCCTGAAAGGGTCCTTCCCATGACCGGCCCGGTAGCATGCAGGGTCGAAGAGCTGATCCCTGCCAAAACCAACAAAAAGGCGGCAACACCAAATGTCGGGGCAACCCCCACGCTGCTCATGGCTGCGCCGGTGATGGTCGGGGCCAAAATCACCAAAAAGCGCAGGTTCGCCCGATCGGCCAGCCGACCGATGAAAGGCTGCGACAGCGAGGGCAACTGGTAAAACGCTGACAGCAGCCCGGCAAGGGTGTTGGAGAGGGCAAATTTCTCGATCAACAGCGGCAGCAGGGCAGGCAGGAAGGCAGAATAGCCATCGTGCACTGCATGGGATACCGTCAGTACGGTCACACCCCGGGTTTGAAATTCAGCACCTTCGATGATGGTCTCGGTTTCCATTTAATATGCCTCAGAAAAGCAAATTGGTGTAAGAATGCTGGATCAAGCCCCTCATGAACCTTTCACGGGGGGTCAAGCCCGGATAAGTGTATCACGGTTTGCACACCCCCAAGCCGTGAAGCGAACTATCAACCTTAAACCCGATCAAACCGTCTTCAGACGGTGAAAAAACTGCAGGGCGAGCCTTTCGACTCGCCCCGAAAAATATACTTTTAGCCTTCAAAACAGCAGGTTTCCCCGGTTCTGAACGCCCGAAGGTGATTTGCCCCATGCTTACTGTCGAGGTTACACTCTACTCTATCGACAGCTGGGGTTCAAGCGCCAGCAGGTCCCTGGTGAACAGCTCGAGGTCGATGTGCGCGGTCTCGGGGTCCCGTGCCATGCCGGAGACGATTAATTCCAGACGGCGGGGCAGGCTGAGCGCCAAGTCAGGGTCCGTTGCGCTGATGGCAGGTTGCAGGTCCGCCAGTTTCTCTTGTGTTTCCGCCAGGGCTGCCTCTGCGCCTTCAAGATCCTCCAGGAAGAGCGCGATCCGGGCTGCATTGACATCAACCAGCACCTGGTAAAAGTGTGCGTTCGTCTTGGCAGCTGCCAGTTCTGCTTCCAGGTCATCAATTTCATCCTGGGCAGTTTGGTTAAGGCGTTTTAATCGCACAATTTCCGCCTCCAGGTCACTCACCGACTGGCGGGCGTCCGTCAGTTCAGTCTGCGTTTCTTCCAGGGTATCTACCAGCGGCCTGTAGCGCACAAAATGGTTGGTCAGAAAGCCAGCCAGGAAGATGACTGCCACAATCGCCAGCCCGATTAAAAATTTTCGCAGGAACCGTTGGAAACGGGATGGGGGCTTCTTTTCGGTCGCTTGTTCGGCTTGCTTTTCCGGTTCTGGCGCATTGGCTGGGGGTAAGGCGCCACCCGTTTCATCCGCCGGTGCCAATTCTTCTGTGCCGTCGCGTTGCTCCTCTGGCAACTGTACCTGAGGTTCAGGCGTTTCGGCATTGGATTGCAGTTCATCAGGATTATATTCAGTCATTTCATCACTCCTTGGGAGTAAGGATGGGCACCCCAACGTTCAGGTCACGGGTCACAAATCCTTAGAGGTGTCCATATGTGGATCATTAAAATTATAACCCCACCGGTTTAAAAGTGTATCTCCAGAAAATGCAGAGGTAAAATTGGACAATTGGCTGAATCCGCTCCCATCTGCCACTCGCCACACACAGCTCCGGATTAACCGATTCCCGCCTTTACCAGTACATGATATCACCGAGTATAATCAGGGCTAAAATTGCCATTAAAAGGAGAACTGCATGATCGCGATCTTAACCGACAGCACCTGTGATATTCCCCAAGCGCTGGTTGAGCAATACAACATCCACATTGTGCCCCAATACATCATCTGGGGCGAGGAACAATTCAAAGACCGGGTTGATCTGGCTCCTGAAGACTTTTACAAGCGCATCCAAAGTGATCCCCAACGGCCGACCTCATCCCAGGCCACCACGGCAGATTTCCTGGCCGCCATCAACCAGGCGGTCGAAGATGGCACCAGTGAAGCGCTCATCCTGACCGTCTCCAGCGCCATGAGCGGGACCTACCAGATGGCGAAAGCGGCAGCGGAGGGGGCCAAAATCCCGGTTTCCGTGATCGACTCGAAAGGCCCAACCATGACCCTTGGCTGGCAGGTGCTGGCTGCGGCCCGCGCCCGCGACCAGGGTGCAGGCAGGGCAGAGATCATCGAAAAGGTCGCCAAAGTGCGCGAGAGCCTCGTCCAGGTGGTGGCAATGCAGACCATAGAATACCTGGAACGCGGCGGCCGGATCGGTGATGCGGCCAAATGGGTGGGAACCTTGTTGAAGGTCAAGCCCGTGATCAAGATCAACCACGAAACCGGCCTGGTTGAGCCAGCCGGACTGGCGCGCACCCATCAAGCCATGCTGCGCATGCTGTACCGGAAGTTCTTCGATGCACTGGAGACTGCCGGCCGACTGCACATCGCTGTGCTGCATGGCAACGCACTGGAAGAAGCCGAAAAACTGGCAGAACGCATTCGTGAGGAGTTCAACCCCGTCGAGCTGCTGGTGAACATCACCGGGCCTGTATTAGGCATCAATACCGGCCCAGGCGCGCTGGCGCTGTGCGGGTATGCCGAGTGACCCTGAGCAATCAGACAGCCTTCCGGAGAGCACCCGGGAGGCTTTTTTTGTCCAACTTCCCAAACAAACCAACCCAAGCCAAAATCGCCTTAAAATTTTCTCTTTACGGGCAATTCCTGTGATATGATTGGGATAAGCGCAATTCTTTTCCCATTCAATTTCATATGGAGGTGTCTCATGAAAAACAGACCAAAATTGCTCAATTTGGTGCTGGTATTTGTGTTTGTGTTCAGCGCATTGGGGGTGATGCCCAAACCGCTACAAGCCATGACTGTTGATGTGCGCATCAGCCAGGTGTATGGTGGAGGTGGCAACACCGGCGCATACTACACCCACGACTTCGTTGAACTCTTCAACGGGGGCAGCACGCCTGTCGACATCACAGGTTGGAGTGTGCAATATGCCTCAGCTACCGGCTCAACCTGGAATGTGACTTCCCTCTCAGGAATCATCCCCCCCGGTGGGTATTACCTGGTGCAACAAGCCGCAGGTACAACAGGTGGAACAGAGCCCTTACCCACCCCAGATGCTATTGGAAATGCGGCTATGTCCGCCTCCAACGGCAAGGTGGCCTTGGTGAACCACGCAACCGCATTAACCGAGGCCTGTCCCACATCTGCCGGCATCATTGATTTCGTGGGGTATGGAACTGCCACCTGCTTTGAGGGCACAGCTGCTGCACCACAATTAAGCAATACAACTGCTGCATTACGCGCTGAGGGAGGCTGCACCGATACCGATAATAATTCAACAGATTTTTCCACTGGTTCACCCACACCCCGCAACTCAGCTTCACCCGTGAACATTTGCCCGATACCCGCTCCCAATCCGGCAGTCGCAAGCACCCTGCCTGCGGATGGGGCGGTCAACGTCCCTCTCGATGCAGACATCGTGATCACCTTCAACAAAACAGTCACGCTCACTGAACCCTGGTTCGAGATCTCCTGTGCCGATTCCGGCACCCACACCGCCACGGTGACGCACAACAACCCTGAATTCACCCTGGTCCCCGATACGGACTTCTCCAGCCTGGAGGTGTGCACCGTCACAGTTTCCGCTGAAAATGTGGCTGCCGAAGGTACAGATCCGCCGGAATTTATGTTAGAGGATCACACCTTCAGCTTTACAACCCTTGGCGATTGTGGCGATGAGTTCACCCCCATCTACGAGATCCAGGGCAGCGGCATGACCACACCCTTGCTGAATCAGGCCGTCACGACCGAAGGTGTTGTGGTCGGCGATTTCCAGGAAGGCGGCAAGAACGGCTTCAACATCCAGGACCCTGAGGGCGATGGCGACCCTGCCACCTCCGATGGGATCTTTGTGTATGCCCCCTCCAGCATGGATGTGTTTGTCGGCGATCACGTGCGCGTGCAGGGCATAGCGGGTGAATATTTTAATCTGACCCAAATTGGCTCGGTGACTGAGGTCTGGCTGTGCGATACAGGCATTCCCCTGCCTGAACCGACGGTTGTGACCCTCCCTGTCCCCAGTGAGACTTATCTTGAACGCTATGAAGGCATGCTGGTCACCTTCCCGCAAGACCTGGTCATCTCAGAATATTACAATTTCGACCGTTACGGCGAAATTGTGCTCACATCCGAACGCTTTACCACCCCCACTGCCCTGTATGAACCCGGGTCTCCCGAGGTGGATGCCGCCATGGATGCTTACAAATTGGGCAGCATCCTCCTGGATGACGGGCGCACCAACCAGAACCCGGACCCCGCCATCCATCCCAATGGGTTGGAATTTAACCTCTACAACCTCTTCCGCGGGGGCGACCTGGTCACCAACCTGACCGGGATCATGGATTATGGCTTCAACCTCTATCGCATCCAGCCCACCCAGGGCGCGGATTACACCGCAGCCAATTTGCGGCCTGATCAGCCAAACATCATCGAAGGCGACATTAAAATTGCCAATTTAAATGTCCTCAACTATTTCACCACCATTGATGCCGGCGGTTCGGCGAACTGGATTTGCGGACCCTCAGGGGATATGGAGTGCCGCGGCGCCGACAGCACTTTAGAACTGGAACGGCAGCGGGCGAAGATCCTTGCAGCCCTCTCTGGTATCGATGCTGATGTCGTTGGGCTGATCGAAATCGAGAACGACCGGCCCGATCAGGACCCCGATTATGCTGTAGCAGACCTTGTGGCGGGATTGAATGACCTCATGGGCGCGGACACCTATGATTACATCGCCACCGGCGCTATCGGCACCGACGCGATCAAGGTGGCTCTGATCTACAAGCCGGGCAACGTCACACCCGTGGGCGACTACGCCATTTTGGATTCCAGCGTTGACCCCCTGTTCCTCGATAATTACAACCGACCGGTGCTGGCACAAACCTTCATGAGCAACACCGTGGGCGAAGCGGTCACCGTGGCGGTCAATCACCTCAAATCGAAAGGCTCTGCCTGTGTTGATGACCCCGATCTCGGCGATGGCGCCGGAAACTGCAACCTGACCCGTAAAGATGCCGCCCTGGCACAGGTACAATGGCTGGAAACCGATCCCACCGGTACAGGCGTTGATAGATTCCTGATCATCGGCGATTTGAACTCCTACGCCAAGGAAGACCCAATCGACGTCATCAAGGCAGGTGCCGATGAGACCCAGGGAACCGATGACGATTATCACAACATCATTGCAGAGATCCTCGGTGAAACCGCCTACAGCTACGTGTTTGACGGCCGGACGGGCTACCTGGATTACATTATGGTCAATGCAAACCTGCGCCCCTACGTCACCGACCTGGATATCTGGCTGATCAACGCCGATGAACCGGACCTCATTGACTACGACACATCCTTCAAAAAACCAGCCCAGCAAGCCATCTACGCCCCGGATGCTTACCGTTCAAGCGACCACGACCCCGTGATCATCACCCTGACCTTCAACGAGGGTCCGGTTGCCATGGATGACTTCTACGAAACAGGTCAGGATGTGACCCTGACGGTGGAGGCTCCCGGTGTGCTGGCCAACGATTATGACCTCAACGTCAACGACATCATCATCCTGGATGTGAGGGAGCAACCTCAGCATGGGGAGTTGACATTGAACCAGGATGGGTCCTTCACCTATATCCCCAACCCGGGGTTCTTCGGGGTCGACACCTTCGTTTACGACCTGGTGGCCATCCCACCGATACAACGCAGCGAATATGTCGATTCCGCCACAGTAACGATCACCGTGCACCCCAAGTACAAATTCTACTTCCCGATCAGTTTTAACAATTAACAGAACAACCCGGTCAGATCACAGGGCTTCCAGATTTTGGAAGCCCTGTATTTCTATTGGCTAGTCTGAAAAAATCAGCGATTGCAGGTCACCCCTTCGGAAATACCCCCGATAGGCCCGGCTTTCCATCAGCAGGTCGGCCAGGATGGCCTGATAGGTCTCTGCTGCTTGGGGGTCAGGGTCAGGGACTTCAACGGAGATGCGTACCCTGTCTTGCTCAAACCCGACTTTAAGCTTGCCGTGTGCCTGCCAGAGCTGCAAGCCAACCTGCACGGCTTCCTGTGTGGTTGCGCACCCAGCCGCCAACCGCTCAAGCGGCGCTTCTCCCCCCAGGTGTGTGACCACATACCGGGCTGCGCCTCCCAGGCGGGTCATCAAACGTTGGAGGTCGTCTAGGTTGGGGTCAAGGGCAACCACCGTCACCCGCCGGGGCTGGACCCGTTCCATCACCCTGCGCAGCACGGATTGGGCGGGTGGCGCTGTCCAGATGACCAAATGCGGGCTTTCCTCCAGCGCATGCCGGCCCAGGAAAGGCACTCCCTTTGGTAAATTTCCCTCACCCCACACCTGGGCTACCGGATATTCATCCAGCAACTGCGCGACCTGCGCTTGCGGGTCACCGACCAGCCGCCAATCGATGATCTCCAGGTGGCGTTTTTCAAGGTCTTTTTCACCTGCCTCACTCAGGCGAAAATCGATCCATTCTGCACTTAACTGGGGCGTACCTCTATAGTCGCTGCGTGAGAGCTTGCACACCAGGTCAAAGGCCGCTTCGGGCAGCGCTTCATCGCCCCCGTTCCACCACACCAGGCGCAGTTCTTTGCCCTCCCGATCCATCACATTGACCTGGCGGTGTTCGCCCTCAACGCCAATTTGTGCATCAGAAACCAGCCTCATGTCACGCAGCAGGAACAGTGGCGGCGGATTCCCTGGGCCAAAGGGTGCCAGGCGTTCAATTTCCTCTACCAGGTCCAGATCAAGATGGGCGATGGCTGCTTCCTGGGCAATCTGGAGCTCTCGTACAACCGGCGCTCCTTGCAATTGGTCTTCCACGGTCGTCAGAAAGCGCCGTTTGAAGGCGGCTAATTGCCGGGCTGGCAGTGAAAGGCCAGCCGCCATCGGATGACCGCCATATCCATTTAACAGGTCTGCCTGTGCGGCGATGACCTGGGTGATGTGCAGGCCGGGTACCGAGCGGGCTGAACCGTGGATCGGATCTTCACCTGTCAGCAGGATGGCCGGTTTCTGATACCGCTCCACCAGCCGGTTGGCGACGATCCCGACCACGCCCCCAGGCCAGTTAGGATGATGCAAAACAATGGCTGGCCCGTGGCGATCGATACTGGAACCAGCCAGCATCTTGAGGGCGCCCTGTTCCACGTGGCGGGTTTCTGACCGCCTCTTGATGTTGAGTCCCTCAACCAGGTTGGCCAGTTGACGTGCCCTGCTGTGGTCCCCCGTGGTGAGCAGCTCGACCATCGGGTTGGCATCACCGAGCCGACCCACGGCATTCAGCCGCGGCGCAATTTGGAACCCGATATGCCCTTCGTTCAGGTTGGATGGGTTCAGCTCGGCGTTTTGATACAGCAAATCCAGCCCAACCCGGTCCGTCTCACGCAGGTGGACCAGCCCTTTTTGAAGCAGGTAGCGCGTATCCCCCTGCAGTTCCGCCATGTCCGCCACCACCCCCAGTGCCACCAGTTCCTGCAAGCCCCCCAAATCCACATCGCGCCCCACATACCCAGCCAACCCTTCGATCAGCTTGTAAACCACACCCACACCAGGCAGCGTCCGCAGGGGATGGCCCGATGCCAGCCGCTGGGGATTAACAACCGCATCTGCAGGGGGCAGGCTCTCCCCCAAGACGTGATGGTCGGTCACAATCACCGGGATCGCGAGGTTGCGCAGGATTTGCAGGGGCTCATGCGCCGTGATGCCCGTATCGCAGGTCAGCAGCAGGTCAAACCCCTGGGAAAGTTCTCTTGTCAATGCTTGTTTTTGAATGCCGTGGGATTCACTGGCACGCACAGGGATGTGATACCTGACTTGCGCCCCCAGCTGGCGCAGCCCTTCAACCAGCACGGCCGTGGCGGTCTGCCCATCAACATCAAAATCGCCCCAGACCAGGATGGTCCCCTGGGACTCAATTGCCATGGCAAGCAAGCCGCAGGCAGCGTCCATATCTGGCAGCTCCCCAGGCGGAGTGGGCTGGTAAGCTTCAGGGTCGAGAAAGGCCCGGGCAGCCTCAATCGTGCGGATGCCGCGCTGGTAGAGGGTCTCTGCCACCAGGGGATGCCCGCCAAGGGCAGCTTGAAATCCTTCCGGCAGTGCGATCTTTTCGGGCATGACCCAGCGGGTTTCAACAGCCATCAGATCTGTATCTCGGGAATATCTTCAAAAGCCGTGTTGAATATCGACTCTTCCGGTTGCAAAGCGAGGTCATCAAAGTCAGCCAGGGCACCAGCCTCAACCCCCCGATCGCAATGCGAACGGTAAACACAATAACGGCACCGCCTGACCTCGCTGGTACGCTCGAAATCTGCCGCCTCAGAGGTGCAGATCCTCTCAACCAGTTGGGTCAGGTCAGCCCGGTCACGTTCATAAGCCGCCTTGTTGTATGGCAGGCTGATTGGCGTTTGGGGATAAGCGGCAAACCAGTAGTTCATCACAATCTGCTCGGGCTCAGTGCCCTCACCGCTCACCAGGGCCGGACTGGCGTCAGTCAGCAGCAGGCGATATAACCGTGTTTGAATCCTATCCAAAAGCCAGTCTTTGCGGGGCGCTTTCTGTGAGGTCTTCCAGTCAAAAATCGTCAGTCCGCCCACCTCGTTGGCGAGGATCAGGTCATATTTTGCGACCAGGCGCTGACCGCCCAGCCTGGTGCTGAGGGTCATCTCCACCCAGCGCTGACCCTTCAGCCAGGGGGGGACGTGGATCAGAAAATCCGACCACCAGGTGTGCAAATCCGCATGCGGGTCGCTCTCAGCCTGCTGGCTGATCTCCACTGCAGGGATGCCCACGAGGTATTGCTGTGCCAGCCGATGAAAATGCGCCCCGGCTTGCATGCGCAGCTCAAATTCCTGCGCATCGTCAACCACCAATGCCGGCCAGCGGGTGTGCAAAACATAGCGCAGGTAGAAGCGGTAAGGACAATCCAGGTAATCCTGTAGATTGCTCTGGGTGAAGTCGAAATTTTCGGGCAGGATCATGATTTACCCTCCAAATAGTTGATCATGGCCACAAAACTCACCGCCGGGCGGTTCTTATTCGCCGTCCTGCCTGTGTTCCAGGTGGCTGTCAGCCAGCGGCGGGCGCGTGTGGTGCCCACGAACAACAACCGCAGCCGCTCGCGGATGAATTCCTGCCGCGCAGCCATCGAAGCCTGCCCGGGTTGGTACCAGTCAAAGGGATGGTCCGCCATTAAGGTTTCGAGCTGAGCAAGGGTTTCTGCCTCCAAATTGAGCTGGTCCTTTACAAACCATTTTTCAGGCTGATATTGGTCATAAGCCTCCCCAGACGGGAAGTTGTAATTGTTCAGGGCTGTCAAAAACACGTGGTCCCATTCAAGGCCTTTGGCTTTGTGCATGGTTGCTACAGCCACCTGCCCAGGATAGCTGTCCGGGTCGAAGGCGTTCTCTTCAGGTGAGAAGCCGAGATAATTTCGTTCGTGTTTGGCGATGGTCGCCAGCTCATCGGTGAACTGCGGCAGACGCCATTCGGGGTGGGCGTCGCTGACTTGCCGCAGGAGCGTCGAAAGTTTATATGCCAGGGCCAATTCCACCTGGTCGAGGAATAAATCCTGCGCCAGGGTCAGCAAAAGCTGGTCAATGGGCAGGTACACCGCCGCCTGCCAATGCTGCACCACCTCTCGAAATGCGAGCAATTCCTCCTGGACTGCAGGTTCTTGATGTTGTTGACCAATCTCTGCCAGCCAATCCCTTGTGAGCGATGGCCACAGGTAATCCTCCAGGTTTTTACACCCGTCAATCAACGCAGCGATGCCTTTATAAAACTTCCAGGCCTCTTCGTCCTCGCGTTCTCTGCGCCGCCAAACCCGGTAAGCCGCCGATAATTTGCGGCTGGAGGCCGGGTCGCCCAGGTAATGCATAATGTTGGCAATTGCGCCGGCGGAGAGCCGTGTTGTGCTGGTGGAACGCAGCAAACTGTCCACACAGGGGATCTTCCGGCGCTTGAGCAGGTCAACAAATTTATACGCGCGGTCATTTCGCAGGCACAAGATAGCCGCTGTCTGGTCGGGATGGTCGGCAATGAAAGCCTCGGCCGCATCGACCACAAAATGAAGCTCTTGCTCAGGGGTCAGCCCACGCTCGACCACGCGGATGCACGCCGGGCAGTCCGGTGGGTTGGGCTGAGGGTCATCCGGCGATGTGGGGTGGATCAGTGGCGGCGTCAGCGCTCGCCGGGCTTCAGGGTTGGGGTGGGCTTCTTGCGTCCAGGTGATCAGGTGGTTGGCCAAATCGATGATACTTTGGGTGGAACGGCCGCTTTCGTCCAGTGTGCGCGCCTGCACATCCGGTGAGTCGAGAAATTCCAGCAGGTATTCAGGGCTGGCGGTGGTAAAACTCTCGTAAATGGCCTGGTTGGGGTCACCCACACGCACCCAGTTGCCGCCCTCGCCAGCCAATAAAGAGAGGATTTCCTGCTGGAGACGGCTCGAATCCTGGGCTTCATCTTCCAGGATGTACGGCCAGCGTTGACGCAGCAGGGCCACCAAGGAGGGGTCCGATCTGAGGCAGCGCAAAGCCAGGCGGATCAGGTCATCGAAATCGACACCGCCGCGGTAGCTCAATGCCGCCTGGTATTCACTGTACATCGCTGCGCCCATCTCGACCAATGGCAGGGGAAGCGCCGGTCTTTCCAGATGGCCCCTCAGCGCAGCAGGGGTCCATTCGCGATCCTTTGCCAGGCGGATGAAAGCATTGGCCAGGGATTCAACCATCCCGGGCAAATTCCTGGGTTCATTAAAGACTTTGTTTTTCTGGTAGTCCTCATACGCCAGGTAAGGGTCAAGAAAGTCAGGGTGAGCCGCCAGCCAGTCTTCAGCCACCCGTTTTTTGATCCGGGTGCATTCCGCTTCGTCGAGGATCTGGTAACCCGTGCCCAGGCCGGCCAGGTCGGGGCGTTCTCTGACGATGTCGTTGGCCAGCCCGTGCAGCGTGCGTACCCGGTAGCCATACCCGGCCATCAAGCCCTCAAGCTCAAGCTGGGCGCTGATCCGCGTCGAAAAATTGTCCACTGCTGCATTGACCAGGGTGACCACCAATATTTCCTGGTCAGGTTCGATGGCACCAATTTTGATCAGGTTGGCGGCCAGGTAAGCCAGCGTCCAGGTTTTACCGCTGCCTGGGACGGCACTGATGCCCATCCGCCCGCCCTGGTAGCGCAAAATGGCTTCCTGTCCGGGGCGCAGTTGAATGCCAGGTGAGGTCATGGCATCCTCCTGAGTGATTGGCGCCAGGCTTCAGTGATCACACGCACCATCAGCCCGCGATTCTCATAACCGCGGATATCCAGCGCGCTCATGCCCACGTACACCTTCTTACGGCACCGGTTGAGCAAGCCAAGCGTCAGCCGCCGCAAGGTCTCCTGGGCGGCATCCAGCTCATTTTCAGCATCCCAGAGCTGACCCGCTTCCCAATGCCGGCTGAGCACGTAGGGATGGGTCAGGGGCTGATCCAGGCGCTGATACCAGCTTGGGCTGCTAATATCGAGCCAGAACTGCACATCCACCGGCTGATTGCCGAGCAAAAAGGTATAGGCTGGCGCCATGAACACCGCGTCCGGTGCGCGCTGCTCCCATGAGCGAATGTACTGGGCGGCAATCACGCCATCTCTCACCATCTGGATATATTCCCTGCCGACCTCAAAGCCTGCCCCTGGCTGGTGTTTGTCCACCGTCCAGCGGAATTTCTGGATCGATTCGATCAGCGTGGCCACGGTGTTGGCGCCATCCAGGTCATCGTGGAAGCCAAAACCGGGCTGACTGAACACTTCGCCAAACAAGCGGTTCAGGAAGAAATCCAGGATCAGGCCTTCATCCTTAGAAGCCATCTCCAACCAACGCTGTAAGCGGTCGTAGCGTTCACCTACGCTGAAGGTGATGCGCTCTCTGACCTCTGGTGAGACTTGTTCAAAGGGTTGTAACGGAAAGTCGCTGCTACTGGGACGGTATACCTGGTTGGTGAGCAGTTGGGCCCTCACTAGGTCAAGCCCTTCAATGGCGTGCATCAGAGCCAGGGCCAGGTTCGCCCGTTGTGGCAGCAGAGACCAGCCCGGAAAAGCAACGGACGCCAGGGACAGCAGGGTTTGCGTGGCGATTTCATCGCGCAATGCCCGTGAAGGCCGGTGTGATTGGTAGGAAATGCCTCGCTGGCCCAATTGCTCTCCCAGGGAGAATCGCAGCACATCGGGCATGAACGGGGCCAGCAGAACGATTTCACCCGGGGGAACGCCCTCAGCGATTAATGTTGAAACCTGGTCAGCCACCCAGCTGATCATCGCTGGAAACAACTTGATGCTTTCCCCCGGCCTGACCAACGCCTCCTGGATGGCCTCTCCCGGGCTGGCATCCCCGGTCACAGGCCGGCCCTGCAAGCGTTGGATCACAGTCCTGATCCCTTTCTTGAGCTGGGCGATGCCAGGAGAATTGACCAGGTTCTCCTGAAACCAAAGATGGGTCTCACATTGGGCGTGCAATGAAGCCGCACTGTCCACATCTGCACCAAGGAAAGACCGAAAACCTGCATCCTCATCGAAGATCAACAGCGCAGATTCAAATGCCGGGAGCCATTCCCTGAGCACGTCATGGCTGACAGGCGTATCTTCCTCCAGGTTGTCGGCGATCAGATGGCGGTAGGTGTTTTTCAGGTAGTCCCTGCACAAACCAAGCGGCCACAGATGCTGCAGAAACACCTCAACCTGCAAAGAAAAGTCCAGCAGGTTGTGCTCAAGGCAAAACTGCCTGAAACGATCGACACACACCTGGGCATCGTCATAAATGTTCAATTGCTCAATGTTGCCAATCCAGGCGGATTTCAAACGTGCGCTGAGTTCCTGGTGTGGAAAGCCCACAATGGCGGCTTTATTGAGGTTATCCAGAAGCTGTGAATAGATCCGGTTGCGGTTGATCGTCAGGGATGCAAACAAACCCTCCTGCTCGATCAGCGGCCGGGCGATGTGGGCCATATAGTATTGCGCTGTCTCGAGGGTCAGAAAGTGCGGAGGCTCGGCAGGCTTGGCAAAACCCGCCTCCCGGCTCACCAGCGGCCAGAACAGGTCCACCATACGCCTGGCCAGCCCGCCCAGGGTCACCGTGGTGATCAGGCTGTGGGCAAGATCAACCTCTTCTCGCAAAGCGGCCAGGTAGGGCTCGGCCAGCGTCCGCTGCGGGACGAAGACCAGGACCTGGTGCGCAGGCACGCCTGAATACAGTAGTTTTTTGAGCCAGTGCACGCCAGCGGTGGTTTTTCCTGCCCCTGCGCTGCCCTGGATGGATATTTTCGAGCGGATGGGCTGATCCAGCAGTAATTCTTGTTCAGTTGTTAACAGCATGCCTTTATTATATGCCAAAGACGGCGGGTCACGGGGGGCATCTCGGGTATAATTCGGGGCATGTGACACGACCTCAGCCCGAAAGGATAGCAATCCATGATCTCTGACCTGGCCCCATTTTTCTCTCCGCAAGGTGTCGCCATCATCGGTGCATCGCAAGACCCGCAAAAGCTCAGCCACGGCATCCTTAAAAACATGACCCTATTTGGCTATACTGGTGGGATTTATCCCGTCAACCCCAAAGCGGACCAGATCCTGGGCCTGCCTGCCTACCCGGATATCGCAACCGTCCCCGACCCGCTGGACCTGGCCGTGGTGGTCCTCCCCGCCTCAATGACGCCTAGCGTTCTGCGTGCCTGCGGTGAGCGAGGGATCAAAGCGGTCATCATCATCTCGGGTGGGT
Organism: Anaerolineaceae bacterium UBA4775; assembly: GCA_002403205.1. Lineage (GTDB taxonomy): Bacteria > Chloroflexota > Anaerolineae > Anaerolineales > Anaerolineaceae > Brevifilum. Next base: position 6,492 of record DHHJ01000033.1, on the reverse strand, counting down.
TCAAAGAGGTGGGAGGCAAGGGGATTGAATTGGAAGAAGAATGCCGCCAGATCGCCAAATCCTATCAAATGCGCTTGATCGGCCCAAATTGCGTCGGCACAATGGACCTCAGCACCGGGCTTAACACAACATTCATTGAAGGCATCCCGGCCAAAGGCGCCATTGGGTTTGTCTCCCAGTCCGGGGCGGTGTGCGGCGGCGTGGTGGACCTGATCGCCGACAAGGGTATCGGATTTTCCCATTTTGCCAGCCTGGGTAACGAGCTGGACGTCACTGAGACCGACATGATCGCCTTTTTTGGCGATCACCCCCAGGTCAGGGTGATTGCCGCCTACGTGGAGGCCATTGAGGATGGCGAGCGCTTCATGCGGGTGGTCAGCCAGGTTTCCAAGCAAAAACCAGTGGTGCTGCTAAAAGCCGGTCGGACGGATGCGGGTGCCAAAGCCGTGTCTTCCCACACAGGATCCATGGCAGGCGCCTACACCGCTTACCGGGCCGCATTCAAGCAATCCGGTGTGATCGAAGTTGAGGACATCGTCTCCCTGTTTGATGTGGCCTGGTCGTTGAGCTGTCAGCCCCTGCCAAGGGGGAACCGTGTGGCCATCTTCACCAACGCGGGCGGGCCGGCTGCCCTGGCATCTGATTCCCTGGCAGCAAACGGTTTCACCCTGGCCACCATCCCGCCGCAAAAGCAAGCACAACTGGCCGAAAAACTCAACCCCAGCGCACAGGTGGCCAACCCTGTCGACATGCTGGGTGGAGCCGAAGCGCATGAGTTCGATCACTGCTTCCAGGTGCTGCTCGACGAACCCGGCGTGGACGTTTTTTTACCGATGCTTGTGCCCCAATCCCTGGTTGACCCGGCGGACATTGCCCGCAGCATCGTCCGCAACGCACGCCTGACTGAAAAAACCGTGCTGGCCTGCATGGTGGGCGAACAAAGCCTGGGCGAAGCACGGGCGGTTTTGCATACCAACGGCGTGCCTATGAGCGTCTATCCGGATGTCCCCGGCAAAGTCCTTGGTGCCATGCAGAGCTACCGAGAATGGTTAAGCCAATCCGATTCGCCACCTATGGCGTTCTCTGATATCGACCGCCCTGCCGCTACAGAACGTCTCGCCCACGCTCAGCAGTTAACCCTGGGAGAATCTGAAACCCGCCCATTGATGGCGGATTATGGCTTGAATTTGGTGTCCGGCGGATTTGCTACCGATGCCGATCAGGCGGTTGAGATCGCAGCGGAGGTGGGCTACCCGGTGGTTTTGAAGATCGTCTCGCCAGACATCCTGCATAAATCCGACCTGGGGGGCATCGCTCTCAACCTGGCCACGGAGACAGAACTGCGGTCAGCAGTCCAGACCATGCGCTCGCGCATCACCACAGCGATGCCCAAGGCAGCGATCACAGGCTTCCTGGTGCAAAAAATGGCACCTGAAGGCCTGGAAATCATCGTCGGGATGCAGCGCGACCCCGCCTTTGGCCCCTTGATGATGTTTGGCTTGGGCGGCGTATATGTGGAGCTGTTCAAAGATGTCGGTTTCGGGGTGGCACCGATGACCCGCAGCCAGGCACAAGCGATGATTGCCGCCACAAAGGCTGGCCAACTGCTGGCTGGTTTCCGCGGCGGCCCATCCTATGATGTGGACGCGGTTATCGATGCTATTGGCCGGCTGAGCCAGTTAGCGCTGGATCATCCCACCATTGCAGAAGCCGAGATCAACCCGCTGCTGGTTTTGCCCAAGGGTGAAGGCGCCTTGGTGCTGGATGCCCGCATGATCCTCTCTGAGAAATGATTTGAGGTTGTTATGACCTTTTTGATCATCACCATCCTCATCGCACTTCTGGTCACAATTGGCCTGCCGATTCTGGCAGACGTATGGATGACCAAGAACCTCGGCCTTTCCTGGCGGGTGATCACCCTGGGTGCACTGGCCTATTTCGTAGTCCAGGCGTTGATGACCTTTGTTTTCAGCGGGCTATTTGCCCTTGTTGAGAACGGCACCCTGGACCTTGCAGACCAGTCGTTCTTCTTCGTTCAATTGGCGATGAGCATTCTGTTCACTGCGTTGCTTGGTGTGCTCATCCGTTGGGGAGGGATGAAATACAGCAAGCAACCGCTGACCAATCTGGAGGCCGCCTATGGAATTGGCTTAGGCTACGGGGGCATCGAGAGCATCGTCCGGGTGGGCATTCCGCTGCTGGTGACCTTCATCACCATGCTGAGCAACATCAACATCGATACGGGGGCTGCCACGCTGGAACCCGGTATGCTGGAGCAACTGGAAGCCCTATGGCAGGTCTCCCCCTGGGTGCCCTTGATGGGGTCCCTCGAACGGATCGCTGCCCTGGTGATGCACCTCACAGTAACCATCCTGGTGCTGCAATTCTTCACGCGCAAAGGCTTTCTGTGGTTGGCGGCGGCTTTTGGGCTTGAAGCGCTGGTCAACGGGATGATCGTCGGGCTGGCTGAAGCCGGCCTTGCTTATGGATGGGTGATCTTAGTTGCCATGGGTCTGATGGTGAGTAACCTCTACCTGCTTTACCGCCTGAAAGCGTTTGAATTTGACATCACCAAAGCCGGAGGAGAAGGCGCGGCTTGAACAACGCCTGGCGCTCCACACAAGCCATCCTCGGGAAAGCAACGAACATTACATAGGAAAAGCCCGCCGTGTTCGAAACGCCTCTTAAGCCCAAGTCACTTCGTACCAATGGGAATTATCCGTTAAAATAATAAACAGCCCATAGAGCTGTTTGTGGAAAAGCTGTGAGCCAACGGAGGGATTTGAACCCTCGACCTGGCGCTTACGAAGCGTCTGCTCTACCGCTGAGCTACGTTGGCGTGCCAACGATTATACCAGCAAGCATAAAATTCTGACAAGAGATACACTGGAGCCAGATCGAATGAACATTGCCATGCTGTCTTACCACACGTGTCCCCTGGCCATCCTTGGCGGAAAAAACACCGGCGGGATGAACGTCTACGTCCGCGAGCTGACACGCTTCTTAGGGCGGCTCGGTGTGCGAGTGGATGTGTTTACCCGCTCACAGGATGAACATGTGCCTGCCGTGTCTCACGATTTGGGCTATTTCAACCGGGTCGTTCACATTCCGGCCGGACCTGAATACTTCTTACCCAATGAAAAAATATGGAAATTTACCGATACCTTTGCAGAAAAAGTGATCAAATTCGCTGATAAAAAAGGCATTACGTATGACCTGATCCATGCTCATTACTGGATGTCAGGTAAGGCCGGCGGGATACTGAAGGCTGCGTGGGGCGTACCGATGGTGCAGATGTTTCACACGCTGGGTTTGATGAAACAGGAAATTGCCCGTACCCCCGAGGAATTTGAAGGAAATTACCGCATCCAGGGGGAATATGATATCCTGGCAACGGCGGACCGCATCATCGCAGCAACCGAGGCTGAGCGCCACCAGCTCGAAACGCTGTATGGTCTGGACACAGGCAAGGTGACCATCATCCCGCCCGGTGTAGACACAAGCCATTTCTACCCAATCCCCCAGGATGAAGCCAAAGAGGCCATCGGCATCCCTGTCAAGGACCGCATGGCGCTGTTCGTCGGCCGGATCGAACCTCTCAAAGGGCTGGATACCTTGATCAAGGCCATGGCAATCGTCAAAGAGACCTGCAAATCCTTCCGCTGTCCGCATTACCTCGTTATCATCGGTGGAGACCCGCAAGAAGACCCGGACCAAATGTCAGCCGAAATGGAGCGCTTACAAAACCTGTGCCAAACGCTGGGTCTCGATGAGATCATCCTTTTCCTGGGCAAGCGCGGCCAGGCCACCTTACCCTACTACTATGCAGCGGCCGAGGTGGTGGTGATGCCCTCCCATTACGAGAGCTTTGGCATGGTCGCCCTTGAAGCCATGGCCTGCGGCACGCCGGTGATCGCCTCGCGCGTGGGCGGTCTGGCACATCTCATCCGGGATGGCGAAACGGGGTATTTCGTCCCGGCGCAGGACCCTCAGGCTCTGGCAGAAAAGCTCAGGCTGGTCTTTGTCGATAACGCAGTGCGGGCGCAGTTAGGGGAACAGGCAGCACGATATGCACAGCAGTTCTGCTGGGAGTCAATCTCTGCACAAATCTTGGATGTGTACCAGGAAATGGTCTCCAAAGGTCGCTAGCACGTCTCAACCAAGTCAAATTTCGGGGTAAACGGCGGACAAACAGAGAAGACCTACCGACAGGCCAACACCAAGGGTGCAACCACCGATTTATCCAAAGTTGTTAGTGCAGTTATTTAGATGAGCCCGAACAGGCTGATTAATTGGCGCGGTCTGTTATACCCAGGCTGTAACTGATGGATGTGAACACGATCAAAAGACCCAACATCAGGCTGATCAGCGATAATATCCAGTTATGAGAGAGGGTGCCCCAGGTCATTGCAAGCGACAGCAGGCTCGCAGCAATCAGGACATTGCGAGTCAGTCTCTTTTGCTTACCCAGTTGTTGCCCCCAAGACCACAACCCGATCCCTCCAACCTGCAGGAGGTGACCTCCGCCCAGTGAAATCATCAAGATCGACTGGCTTGAAAGGTTCCATAAGTCTACCGTCATGATCCCACAATGCTTCGTCCGGGCGGGCGGGTGTCGTTCTGTCAACCGCAGGAACACCCGCGCCAGGACCATGCGATCGTTGACGACATTCTCCTGCGTGACCTCCCAGCTCAGGGTTGCGCTCTCTCTAGGCGCCAGCGGGACGCCTCTCATCTCCCGGATCATATTCTCCGTCTCCCCCGGCCTGCTGATATGCGCACTGATCCAGGCTTCGATCGGAGCATCCTGGGGGTTTCTGACTCTCACATTAATCGTGCCCGTCTCTCCGGGTGTGAGGATGACAGGGCAGTTCAACCTGGCAAGGCGCGCTTCGGTGGTCAACTCTGAATTATAGGTCAATGCCTCGGGGTAACCCCAGAAAGATTGGCCTTCGAGGTTAGCCCAGAGCACAAAGGTGTTTAACGCCAAACTGAATGAAATGCCAATAATATAGACGACCAAGCTGATGATCAATAAAAAGGATTTTTTCTTATTCATAAGCTAATTTTTTTTCTTGAGTGAAAGGATTCTATTACATCTTCTATGAGATGGCAACTTTCAGCCAGCACATCAGCTGGGGTTAAGCTTCATCGGCTGGGTCCTCGTAATGTCCCCTTTCGATCCGCCCAGCCCGCTGGATGATCTCCCGCCCATACTTTGCCCGCAGCGTATCGATCGCTGTCAGCAGATCGTGCTCCTTCAGGCGGGGCGTATCCCACAAGCTCAATTGGAGCACCGGTTCGCACAGATTACTGACGCCAACCCCGATCAGTCGAACAGGCTTACCTGCCGGGTAGTTTTTCTTGAACAGCATCACAGCGGTATCATAAATCTCCTGGTCGAGGTTGGTCGGTGAGGGCAAGGATTTCTGCCGGGTGATTGTTGTGAAATTGGACCAGCGCAATTTGATGGAGACGGTCGTGCCCGCCAGTCCGGCTTTGCGCAAGCGTCGCCCGACCTGCTCCGAAAGGCTGCGCAAATATTGAAACAGGCTTTGTTCGTCGGTCAGGTCCTGAGCAAAGGTGGTCTCGTTGCTGATCGATTTCGCAGCATGCCCCATGGAGAGCCTGCGGTTGTCGATACCCAACGCCCTTTGACGCATCTCAGGGCCAAAACGCCCAAACAGCATCTCCAGTGTTTCTTGCGGTGTTTTTGCCAAATCCCCGATAGTCCTGATGCCCAGACCAATCAACTTTTCCGCAGTCTTTGGCCCTATCCCCCATAAGGATTGAACTGGCAAAGGTGCCAGGAAAGATACCTCTTCGCCTGGCGGGATGATGGTGATCGCATTGGGCGACTCAGGGCCGGCATTTTGCTTCTTTCCCCAGTCATTGGCGATCTTTGCCACCAGCTTGTTTGCCGCACCGCCGATCGAAACCGGGAGGTGCATTTCCTCATTGACCCGCTTTTGAAGGCTGTGTGCAATCTCCACCAGGGGTTCGGGTAGATCGGTGACCTCGATGAAGGCCTCATCAATGGAGATGCGCTCCATAAACGGTGAAATCTCAATCAAAGCCATAACTTGCTTTGAGATCGCACCGTAATCCCCATGATGGGATGAGATCACGATCAAATCCGGGCATAACCGCAAAGCACGACCCATGGGCATGGCAGAGCGAACACCAAACTGCCGGGCCGCATACGAGCAAGACGCCACCACACCACGCTGATCCGCTCTGCCGCCCACCGCGAAAGGCTTGCCCTTTAAGGAATTGTCGTGCAGCTCTTCAACTGCGCAAAAGAAGGCATCCAGGTCGATGTGCAGGACTTTCCTCATCATAATGTGATTATACAGCAGAAGCCAACCCATTTAAACCAGCCAAAACGGTATGTACATCTACATTTTTTGGAGAAAAGGTCTTCCCGGTGAGCACAGCATCAACGTCTGCTGGTATTCAGCTCTTTTACGATACTGTATCATATTTCCATAT
>DHHJ01000027.1 GCA_002403205.1 Anaerolineaceae bacterium UBA4775 | reverse complement strand
AATATGGAAATTCTTGACAGAAACTAGTGTATTCGCCTGAATTTTCATTTATATAAAAATCAGGTATGATTAGATTATAGATGGGGCGGGTTTGAAATCAGCAGTAAGGATTCAGAAGGATGCTGGTTTACACCCTCACCCATCATTGACGACCTAAAGATAAGAAATATGACTTTCAACCTCAAACTTTACCTGAAAACGTTGTGGGTGAGCTTTTTTAAGTCCGAAGGAACACCCGGAAGGCTGACCCCCAAACGTTTTTTTATTCTTCTGTTCATTTTCCTGGCTTACCCCATCTGGCATTATAGCATCCGCCTGGCCTATGGCCTCGACCAGCTCTTTTATCCCGAAATCAAGCACCAGGATATTGAGCAACCCATTTTCATCATCGGCAATTTCAGATCAGGCACAACCCTGCTCCACCGTCTGCTCACCAAAGATCAGCGCTTTACTGGCATGAAGGCCTGGGAGATCTATGTTGCGCCTTCAATTGTTCAGCGGAAAATCATTAAATGGATCATGAAGGTCAACCGGTTTGTCGGCAACCCGATCCAGAAACTGATCAACAGCTTTGAACGCGCTCTGCATAACTATTCATACATGCACCGCACCGGTTTGAACGAAATTGAGGAGGATGCCCACGTCCTCTTGCAGATCTGGTCATCCTACGAGTTGTTTGCGTTCTTCCCTTTCCCGGAATTGCTCAACGATTACATCTATTACGATGAACAAATACCGGAAAAACAGCAAAATATGGACATGGCCTATTATCGTGAGGTCTTACAACGTCATGTCTATGCGAATAACGGGAAGCACTATATTTCAAAGAGCCCGTCTTACTCCCCCAGAGTGAAAACACTCCACAAACTCTTCCCAGACGCAAAATTCATCAACCTGGTGCGCTCGCCCCTCCGGGTGATCCCTTCTGCTGTGAGCATGTTCGCCAACCACTGGAAAACCTACGGTGACCCAGAACAGGAGTACCCCGAAACTGCACAGGAAATCATTCAAAAACAGGCAAAGCATTGGTATGTCTATCCTCATCAGTACCTGAAGTCACTTCCCCTAGACCAGTACGTCATGGTGCGCTATCAGGACCTGGTTGCTGACCCCAAAGCAAGCGTGGAGGGCATTTATAAACGCTTTGGCATCGAAATGACGTCTGAATATGAACAGATCCTGGCCATCGAATCAGAGAGCGCCAAGCAGTACAAGAGCAAACACAAGTATTCACTCAAATCCATGGGATTGGACGAAAACCGGCTCATTGATGAATTCAAAGACGCCATCCACGACTTCCAACTGGGTGAAGAAACCCTTCACTGACCCCCATAAAATACTCACTTAACAAATAAAGATTTCAATCCCCTTGGTCACTGCGTGCGAGGTGGACTGCCCGGCGGACCATAGCGTTCATATCGATTGCCTCTTCAGGGGCAGACCGGTGCAGATCGACCAGAAATTCGACATTGCCTTTTGGACCCTGGATGGGTGATGGGATCAGACCCGTCGGCCAGAGGCCCAGTTCACGCGCATCAGAGAGCGTATCGATCAAAACTTTCTCGTGAACGGCGTGGTCCTTGATCACACCGGCATGGACTGCAGCTGCTTTCCGGCCGGCCTCAAACTGGGGTTTGATCAGCGCCACCACCCGACCTTGCCCGGCAGGAAACCAGCCTACAACCGCCGGAAGGATCAGAGCTAACGAGATAAAGGAGGCATCGATGGTCACCAGGCTGACCGGCTCTGGCAGCTCTTGGAGATAGCGCGCATTGGTGCGTTCCATAACGATAACCCGCGGATCCTGGCGCAATTTCCAGTGCAACACGCCGTAACCCACATCAATCGCATAAACCCGTTCAGCGCCGTTCTGCAGCAGGCAATCCGTAAATCCCCCGGTCGAAGCGCCGACATCCGCGCAAACCTGGCCCACGACCGGCACCTGAAAGGCTTCAATGGCGGCTTCCAGCTTTTTACCACCGCGTGAGACGTACCTTGGCCGAGCTTTGACTTCGATCTGCGCACCTTCAGCCACCTGTGTAGAGGGTTTGTGGACCATTTCTCCGTCCACACGCACCTCACCTGCCATCACCAGGCGCTGAGCTATGTTACGGCTTTCCGCCAGGCCGCGTTCAACCAGCAGAATATCGATGCGTTTCTTTTTCATGCCTTTATTCTAGCTTTAAATCCCGCTTTTGACGCCATCAACCGAATACTTACTTCTTTCGTCACCATGATGGGGTAGGATAACAAAATGTGCTGCACCCATCCATTCCAATGTGCGTTTTGATACCCGCTGCCTTGCCATGCGGTCATTCCGATCAGGATTGGTCAAGACCCAGCAAAACAAGGCCTGCATTTGGTATAATTTTCTTAAGCTTGAGTTGCTAGATAATTTCATCTATTACAATCTCCCCCCTGATTAAGAAAATGGTCAGATGGGTTTATTTGCGAAACCTCACTGTGAACTGAAAGTGTGAACGAGAACCAGTTTATGATCAACCAACTCCGTCTGATTTTGAAAACCATGCGCCCCAAGCAATGGTTGAAGAATGTCTTTGTGTTTGCCGCCCTGGTCTTTGACCGCCAATTGATCGCAATGGGCTCGTTATTGATCACCCTGGCTGCTGCAGTCCTGTTTTGCCTGGCATCCAGCCTGGTTTACATCATCAACGACTTGGCCGATATCGAATCAGATCGTCAGCACCCATCCAAACAAAACCGCCCGCTGGCATCTGGACAGCTATCGAAAAAAACAGCCATTTTTTCAGCTGTTATCCTGGGTTTGGTGACCTTCCCTACCGCTTTTATTCTGGATAGTGGACTGGGTCTGATCATCACGGGTTACGTCATCCTCATGCTAGCATATTCGCTTTGGTTTAAGCATCTACCCCTGATCGATGTGATCATCATTGCGGCAGGATTCGTCCTGCGGGTTGCTGCAGGTGTGCTGATCATTGAGACCGATCGCTTTTCACCCTGGCTATTTGTTTCCACCACATTTTTGGCATTATTCATCGGACTGGGAAAGCGCCGTGCAGAGATCGAATTGCTTCAGATGGACGCCCCGAATCACCGGCGTGTCTTGGACGGATACACCCTTGATCTGCTAGATCAATTGCTGACTGTTGTGTTGAGCACCACATTGATGACCTACTGCCTGTACACCTTCTCGGCGACCATCACGCCAGGCGGCTATCAGATGATGCTGACCATCCCCTTTGTGATCTATGGGCTGTTCCGTTATCTTTACCTGATCCGAATACAGCATTATGGCGGTGCACCTGAGGAAATTGTGATCTCAGACCGTCCCATGCAGGCCGCCATCGCCTTATGGGGGTTAACTGTCCTCGTTATTCTTTACCTGCTGTGATGGGGGGTGTTGATGCCGGTCATCTACACAAAAGCACCAGGTAAGATCATCCTGTTTGGCGAACATGCTGTAGTCTACGGACAGCCAGCCATTGCCATCCCCGTTAACAAGGTGAATGCCACAGCCCGGGTGTTCCCAACGATCGATGCACAGGCAGATATGGTCCGCATTCAGGCCCCCGATATCAATTTTGAGGCATGCTTAGCCGACCTCCCCCCTGACCATCCCTTTGCTGCAGCCATCCGCCTTGCCATGCAATTTGCCGGCGTGGATCGGCCTCCAGCCTACACCCTGGTGATCACATCAACCATCCCGATTTCAGCCGGCATGGGTTCGAGCGCTGCCATTGCCATCGCCATCATCCGTGCCATAACCGGCTTTTTAGGAAAGCCCATCACAGCCGATGAAACCTCAGCCTTAGCTTACGAAGTGGAAAAGATCCAGCATGGTTCCCCTTCAGGGATCGACAATCACGTCATCGCGCACCAGAAGCCGATCTTCTTCTCACGGAATGAGCCGATCCAGCCCCTTGCTGTGGAACAAACCACCCACTGGGTGATCGCCGATACCGGCGAAAAAACACCGACACGGGTGACTGTCGCTGAGGTGCACCATCGGCATACTGCCGATCCTGAAACTTACAACCAGATTTTCATGCAAATCGGAGAGATCACCCGGCAAGCCCGGCAAAGCCTGATCACAGGAGATCTCGCCGCTTTGGGCTTTTTAATGGATCAGAACCAGCACCTGTTGGACTTGTTGGGAGTCTCTAGCCCCAGCCTGGAACACCTCATCCATACCGCCAGGGAAGCAGGCGCTGCTGGTGCAAAACTCTCCGGCGGCGGACGCGGCGGCAATATAATCGCACTTTCGTCCGAGGAAAAAACCCGCCAGATTGAAACCGCCCTCCTCACTGCTGGTGCCACACGAGTGATCACTACGGCACTGACCAAAGGCGGACCCCGATGACCCACACTCGGCTCATTTTTCTGAAATTGGGCGGATCGCTGATCACCGACAAGACCCAACCTATGACTCCCCGGCCCGATACACTCCAGCGGCTTGCCCGGGAGATCTCAGTGGTGGTGGGCGCGCAGCCCAATCTACGCTTGCTGATCGGTCATGGCTCAGGCTCGTTCGGACACGAGGTGGCCGATCGTTACCAGACTCAGCTGGGCGGTGAAGGGTCCGAATACTGGCAGGGCTTTTACGAGGTGTGGTCAGCCGCCCGGGCATTGAACCAGATCGTGATGGATGCCTTCACCCATGCCGGCCTGCCCGTGATCGCATTTCCACCATCTGCCGGGGTCATCAGCCAAAATCGGCACATCATCCAATGGGATACCCGCCCGATCGCACTGGCACTTTCACATGGGCTCATCCCCGTCGTGAACGGCGATGTGATCTTTGATATCAAACTGGGCGGGACGATCCTTTCAACAGAAGCACTGTTTCTGCACCTCGCCAGGGTATTTCAACCACAGCGAATTCTTATCGCTGGCCTGGAAGCAGGCGTTTACCGCCATCCCCAACAGCCGCAGGACATCATCCCCCTGATCACACCTGAAAATCTACACGAGTTTCTTCCGTCGCTTGCCCCCTCCAGCGCGGTGGACGTCACCGGCGGCATGCTGGCAAAGGTCAAGTCGATGCTCTCCCTGGTGGCTGAATTGCCCGGGCTTGAGGTACACATCTTCTCCGGAGTCCAACCTGGAAACCTTCGAAAAGCGCTCTCCGGTGCAGGCGAACCGAGCGGCACCCTGATAGCTAATCAAACCGGTTATAAAAGTCAGATTGCGGGATAATCCGGTATAATCACCTTTTGGTTGAAAATTTTGGAGATCAAATCCTATGATATTTACGCGTCATCAACTCGAGGAATTGGAAGACCAGTCCTTGGCACCTTATGCCATCCGCAGTAAGGACAGCAAAGGCCGCAAACACCCTGAAGACGAACCGGATTACCGCACAGTGTTCCAGCGCGATCGGGACCGAATCCTTCATACCACCGCGTTCCGCCGGCTGGAGTACAAGACCCAGGTGTTCATCAACTACGAGGGCGATTATTATCGCACCCGTCTGACTCACACCCTTGAAGTCGCCCAAATCGGCCGCAGTGTGGCACGCGCCCTGGGAGCAAATGAAGACCTGGTGGAGACCATTTGCCTGGCGCACGACCTGGGCCACCCCCCGTTTGGTCACTCCGGTGAACGCGTGCTGGCACGCCTGATGGTCGACCACGGTGGCTTTAACCACAACCGCCATTCCTTCCATATCGTGACAGAAGTTGAGAACCGTTATCCTGAATTTAGCGGGTTGAACCTCACCTGGGAAGTCCTGGAAGGGATGGTCAAGCACGAGACTGAATATGACATTTCAGACGCACAGGACTTTGATCCCAAACTGCGCGGCCACCTTGAGGCGCAGATCACCAATGCGGCAGATGAGCTGGCCTACACCGCCCACGACCTGGATGACGGCCTGCGCTCAGGGATGATCACACCAGACCAGCTGGCCGGGATCTCGCTGTGGGAAGTGATCAACGAAAGCATTGGCCGGCGGCGTTCTGACGAGCTGGACGAGCTATCACGCCACCGCCTGATCCGCCGCCTGATTGGGATTGAAGTCACAGACCTGATCCAATCCATCGATCGCATGATCCGCCGCAGCGGCATCCGCACGGTGGAGGAACTGCAACAACTACCCTATAACGTGGTGGGATTCAGTGAGGATATGCACCGCCGCAACCGGGAGCTCAAGGATTTCCTCTACCAACATCTGTATCAACACTTCCGCGTCGTCCGCATGACCGTCAAAGCTGAGCGCATCATCGAGAACCTGTTCAACGCCTATATCACCGAACCGGCTACATTACCCGAACAATACCAAACGCTCATCGATAGCATCGGGTTGGAGCATGCGGTGTGTGACTATATCGCCGGAATGACCGACCGTTTTGCCATCGATGAACATCAGAAATTATTCGATCCCGAAACCCTGCCCTAAATCAAAAGCTGTAAGAAAAAAATATAATAATGAGGTGCTATGCAAAACAATAAACACTACCTGACCCCTGAAGGAAAAGAAAATCTTGAATCAGAGCTTCAGGATCTTAAGGAAAATGGCCGCCAGGACATCGCTGAACGCTTAAAGAGCGCGATTTCGATGGGCGATCTCTCCGAAAATGCCGACTACCACAAAGCCAAAGAGGACCAGGGCTTTCTAGAAGGGCGAATCCAGGAAATTGAGACTATTCTCTACCATGCCGAGGTGATTGAAACCCAATCTAACTACTCCGAAGTGGCCGTAGGCGCAAAAGTGACCATCAAAGAGGACGACTACCCCCCAGAAACATATCTATTGGTGGGCACACAGGAAGCAAATCCGAGCAACGGTATGATTTCACACGAATCGCCGATCGGTAAGGCCCTCATTGGCCACAAAGTGGGCGATCGGGTCAAGGTCATCCTGCCTGGCAATGATATGACCGAATTCGAGATCTTAGGGATCGAATAATCCTGCCTAAACGAAAAATTAAACCCCCCAATTGGCTTGGGGGGCTGTTTGTTTAATCTCAGGGAGCTCGATGTGTGGAGCACTACTTAGGCCAGATCGCCAGCTCCAAGGTGAGCCGTTCAAAGAAGCTCAAATCGGGGGCAGCGCCTTCACCATAGGCCATATCAATGATGCGGGCTTCAAGTTGCAAGGTGGCCGTTTCCAGCAGAATTTGCTTGCCAGGTTCTGCCAGGACCAGCTCACCCTTGGATTCAAGCCGCATGCGCAACTTGTCATCATCGTGAGCATGCTCGCTCATGATCACCTTCGTTACAGTTTGGATGTCATTCTTGTCAAACAGCCAGATTTCAAACGCTGTAACGCGCTTTGGCTCACCCACACCCACGGTCTCTGAAATTCCCACACCGCATTCACCCAAAAACTCACCGGTGGGTGTGTCAATGCTGAAGGAATCATCATAAAGATCGTCACCAACCATATAAGTGGTCATAAATTGGGCTACAGGCTGGGTGTGTTCATCCGCCAGCAATTCTTCAAACACACCCCGCTGCTCGGGAGCAAATCGCATTGCGTCTTCATCAAAATCCACATCATCAGGTGAACTCGGCAGATCGGAGGGTTCGTATTGGCCTGTTCGAGCGTTACGGGAGCGCATCACCACGAAAAAGACCACCCCAGCGATAACCGCCACAAGCCCGATGCATAAAGCGCCTAACAAGAGCCAGTTCGGCCCGGCAGTTTCTTCTTGGGATTCAACCTCTTCCGGTTCGACCTCCACCTCGGGCACCGCTTCCACTGCCCCAGCCCCCACAACCCCTACAAAACTGTTAATTTGTGCTTCAGAAAGAAAACCGGGGCGATTACGCACTACGGCCAGTGTTTCCTCTGCTGTATCTCCCAGTTCGGACCAGGCTTTTAAGGCGATTGAGGCGTCCCCTTCTAAAGTTGAGGTGTAGATTGCCGTTCGCAGGTAATCTTCACGCAAGTCAGCACGCAGGTGGTATGGCGCCAGATCTGTCCACTGCACAGGCCAAATACCCCAACCAATCACCAAGCCCAGAATTAAACCAATCACCACGCCAACCGGCAAGGTGATCCGGAAATCTTTAAGCCAGGCGTTTAATTTCTCTGAGTCCATCGTTATCTCCCATCTCGTTTTTGTGAAGAATAAGCGTTGTGACTATTATAAAATAACTGGTCACTTTCTGCAACAATACAACTCAGAGGGTTAAGTGCAAGGATTATGCCACTTCAGTTTCCAATTGAAGCTCATCCTGCGAGTAAGTCGTTTCGCAGGTCAGGCACAGGACATGGCGATTATTCGAGATCACCAGGGTACCGTTGCAGTTCGGGCAAGGGGTAGGAATTGGCCGCTTCCAGGAGGTGAATTCGCACTCAGGATAACGCGAACAGCCGTAAAAAGTGCGGCCTCTGCGCGTTTTGCGCTGGACCACTTCACCCTCTTCGCAAACAGGGCAATGCATGCCAATTTTCTCAAGGTAGGGCTCTGTGTGTCGGCAAGCCGGGAAGTTGCTGCAACTGATGAATTTTCCATACCGGCCCCAGCGCAGGATCAAGTCATGCCCGCACTCAGGGCATGCACGGCCGATCTTCTCCAGCTCGGCTTTCTTTTCTGGCATGGCAGCTTCGGCATGCTCCAGACGATCTGAAAATGAATCATAAAATTCACGGATCACCTCAACCCACTCAGCGTCACCAGACGCGATCATGTCGAGCTGATCCTCAAGCCGAGACGTGAAGCCGATATCAACCACATTGGGGAAAAACTCGACCACCAGGTCATTCACAAGAAACCCTGTCTCCGTGGGCAGCAGGCGTTTGTTCTCCCTGAGAACATAGCCCCTATTTTGAATGGTCGAAAGGATCGGCGCATAGGTCGATGGCCGGCCGATGCCGTTTTCTTCAAGCACCTGAACCAGCGAGGCTTCGGTGAAGCGTGGTGGCGGTTCGGTGAAATGCTGCTCGGGGTATAGCGCCTGCAGATCTTGCCGTTGCTTTTCCTTGATATCATCGATCGGGATGCGGTCGCTATCACCCTCTTCCTCATCGACCTTATCTTCGTCTTTACCCTCTTCGTAGATATACAGGAACCCCTGGAACTCAAGTTGACTGCCGGAGGCGCGCAGCAGGTACTGATCTGCTTCACCCTGGCCGATCACTTCTACTGCCAAGGTTTTGTAAACAGCGGGCTTCATTTGTGAAGCGATGAACCGCTGCCAGATCAATTGGTACAGCTTGAATTGATCGCGCGTGAGGAATTTCTTGATCGTTTTCGGCGTGCGATAGATCGAAGTCGGACGGATCGCTTCATGTGCTTCTTGGGCAGATTGCGTGCGCGTCTTATAGAACGGCGGCTTTTCGGGCAGAAAACTGGTGCCATACTGCGCTTTGATATATTTGCGTACCTCATCTAAAGCAATTTTCGAAATGTTGGTCGAGTCCGTGCGCATATACGTGATCAAACCCGTGGTACCCTGCCCGTCCAACTCAATACCCTCGTAAAGCTGCTGAGCGACCGCCATGGTCTTGCGGGCTGTGAAACCCAGCTTGCGGGAGGCATCCTGCTGTAAGGTGCTGGTGATAAAGGGGGCAGATGGGTTGCGTCGACGTTTTCCGTGCTTGATGGAGTCCACGGTGTAGGTGGCTGAACGCATGTCTGCGAGGATCGGTTCCACGATCGATTCACTGCCCAATTGTGGGTCTTCGCCGTTAATTTTTGAGAGTTTAGCCCGGTAGACTATCTGGCCGCCCTCCGGCAGCAGGTCGGCAGCGATTGACCAGTATTCCACCGGGTCAAAGGCATCAATCTCCCGCTCGCGCTCAACGATCAATCGCAAAGCAACGGATTGCACACGCCCGGCAGATAATCGGCTGCGGACTTTTTTCCACAGGATCGGGCTGATTCCGTAACCGACCAGCCGGTCCAGGATGCGCCGGGTCTGTTGTGCATCCACCAGGTCCATATCAACCCCGCGTGGATGTGCAAAAGCATGAGCAACCGCTTCCTCTGTGATCTCATGAAAGACAACCCGGTTGGTGCGGTCCGGTTCAATTTCCGCCGCTTCCATCAGGTGCCAGGCAATCGCTTCACCTTCACGGTCGGGGTCGGTCGCCAGGTAAACCGATTCGGCCTTCTGCGCCAACTTCTTCAATTCCTTGACGACGTCCCGTTTTTCATTCGGTACCCGGTATTGGGGTGCAAAATCGTTGTCGACATCCACCGATAATTTCGATCGCAAGAGGTCACGCACATGCCCGACAGAAGCCCGCACGGTATAACCTTTGCCTAAAAACCGGCTGACCGTTTTGGCTTTTGCAGGTGATTCCACGACCACCAGTTTACCTTTGCGCTCAACCTCTTTTTTTCGCTTGACTTTTGGTTTTGGCAGGCCTTCGTGGGCTTCTGTATTGCCCATGCGGTAAACCTTGGTGCCACAATGCGAGCAGGTGCCCTTGGTTACCGGAGCGCCGGCAGCGTTATAGTCGGCGACTGGATCTTTTATTTCTCTTTTTTCTCGACATTTAACACAATAAGCTTTCAATTTATAAAACTCCTACAAATAATCCTCGCGACCGTGTTTCTTCAAATAGTCGACCACATCGCGCACCTTTTGGGCTTGCTGCCTGTCGCAGACCAATATTGCGTCGCCAGAATCGATAATGATTAAATCTTCCAAACCAACGGTTACAATCAGGCGATCTGCAGAATCGCCACAGATGAGTGTACCCCGTGTGTCAACTAGGACCGTGTCACCCCGCATGATGATATTTCCCGAAGCATCGCTTTCGAGGGCTTCAAACAACGATTCCCAGCTACCGACATCGTTCCAACCCAGATCGATCGTGGGGATCACAGCCACGCGCTGTGCATTCTCCATAATGCCGTAATCGATGGTTTGAGGTTGGATCGTCGGCCAAACTGCCCCCAGTGTCGCCTGTTGAGTTTCCTTGTGCCAATCATCTGCAATCCTGGCCAATTTTGTTGAAAATTCCGGCATTTGACGGTCAATTTCTTGCATCACCGTTTCCACCTGCCAGATGAACATCCCTGAGTTCCACACATGTTGGCCATCGGCCACCATCGCCTGGGCTAAGGTTTCCTGGGGCTTTTCTTTGAACTTTTCAACCCCGAAAACTTCGAGCCCTTCATAGGTGCCCAAACGCGCGCCTTTTTGGATATACCCGTAGCCCGTCGCCGGATAGGTGGGCGTGATGCCCAATGTCACCAGGATGCCTTCCTGGGCAACCGCATGGGCAGCCCGCAACAATTGCCTGAGATGGGCATCATTTCTCATCAGATGGTCTGCAGTCAGGATGGCCATGGTCGCACCGGGATCGCGGGCATTAAGGGCTATCGCAGCCAGCCCAACCACTGAAGCTGTGCCGCGCGGCAGGGGTTCAATGATGTAATTTTCACGCGGAATTTGGGGGACCTCCACACTGAGCATCTCCACCTGCTCCGCGACGGTCACCACCAGAATGCGCTCATGGGGGAACAGCCCCTGCAACCTATCGACTGCATGCTGAAATAACGAGCGATCATCGGAAATTTTCAACGATTGTTTGGGCTGGTCTTTGCGCGAGAGCGGCCAAAGCCGCGTACCGCTGCCGCCAGCCATGATAACTGCGTAATACTGCTCAAACATAGGGTTTACCTCACCTCTTGGTCACATCTCTGATCACTGTGTAGCGCATCCCGCCGACATGCTGAACCATGCCTTTCAATTCCATCATCGTCAAGGCCGCCGAGACCTTTTCGATCGGCAACCCCGCCTCAAGCGAGATCTCGTCGACGTGGACGGGTTCATAATCGAGTGCCTGCAGAATTTTCGCTTCCGTTATATCGGCAGGGAGTGTCTGCCTGGCATCTTTATAATCCTCCACCTGGGCCAGGTCAAGCACGTCTAACACATCCTGTGGGGAGACCATTGCATAAGCCCCATTTTGGATCAGGCGGTTGGTGCCCCGGCTGGCTGGCGAGAACACATTCCCCGGCACAGCAAAAACATCCCGACCTTGCTCCATCGCAAAATCTGCGGTGATCAAAGCCCCACTGCGCTCACCGGCCTCAATCACAATGGTGGCCAGCGAAAGACCCGAGATGATCCGGTTCCTGGGTGGAAAGTTGATTCCCTCCGGCTGTGTGCCCGGTGGATAATCGCTGATCAGCGCGCCGTTTTCCACAATCGCTTCAGCCAAGTGGCGATGCTCTGGCGGGTAAACCACATCCACCCCGCAGCCTAACACCGCGATTGTCCGCCCGCCCGCCTGCAGAGCATGCTGATGGGCAAGTGCATCCACGCCACGCGCCATCCCGCTGACGATCGTCAAGCCATGCCCTGCCAGGTAGGTGCTGGTGTCACGTGCCACTTGCTGGCCGTAAGCCGTTACCCTGCGAGTACCGACCATCGCCACAGCAAATTCATCAGCAGGGGTCAGGCTGCCTTTGACATAGATCACCGGCGGCGCCTGGTCGATTTCCTTCAAAAGTCGGGGGTACTGTTCGTCCAATAAGGTTAAAACCGCGATATCACGCTCAATGATGGAGTCGTACACACGGTCGAGGTCAATCTCTTCCCGAAGAGAAAGGAGATTCCGCAGCACTCGCTCTGGCAACCCGGCCTGCTGGAATGCTTCTTTGGGCGCTTGCCAGGCGATCGAGAGGTCACCAAAATAGGATCTGAGTTGCTGAAAGCGGACCGATCCGACCCCTTTGACCAGGTTGAATCCGATCCAGTATTTCTTATCATCCGACATCAATCCCCCTCACCATACCATTCAATCGTTGAGACGATTATATGCCCCATATCAAGGTCAATTTCCACGATTTGCTCATCAACAGCGGCGATTAAAACCTCTCCGCCCGCATCATCGCGGACAAGGAACACATCATTGGCACCCGTTTCCAGGATCTCCGTCAAAACCCCGAGATAACGCGCATCGGCATCATACACATCCAGACCAATCAGCTCATGGAAATAGAATTCGTCATCGGGCAAACCAGGCAGGGTTTGCGTTTGCGTGTAAACGAGCAGGTTGGTCAACTTCGAAGCAACTTCCCGGTCATCAACACCAACAAATTTTAGCAGGAGTAAGTCCTGCTTCCAGCGGGTTGTACCAATTGTGTACGGCTGATGATCTTCACCAATGTAAACGACACTTTCGGGGTCCAACAATTCAGGCAGGCGGGTGTACACTTCCAGGGCAATCTCACCCCGAACGCCGTGGGCACGTCGCAACTTGCCTAAGACAAGAAAGGCAGGCTCGCGAACGAATTCCGAGCCTGCATCATTTCCGATATTGAGAGGCATTTTACCTAATCAGTCATCAACTCGGTTCAACGATGTCAAGGTTGACCCGGGTACCCTCGCGCGCCGCGGCCACCTTGAGCAAAGTTCTGATCGCATTGGCCACCTGGCCGCCTCGGCCAATCACACGACCCATATCCGCTTTGGCGACATTCAGCTCAAGCTGGATAGTGCTGCCGCGCTGATACTGATCTACTTTTACATCTTCAGGTTCATCGACCAATGATTGGGCGACAAACTCAACCAAATCTTGCAGGTTTTCGCCTTTCATGTCTGCCTCGTTACTTTCTCTTGTTTACTGGTTTTGCGGCGGGTTTGTGCGCGGGTCCGTCACCCGGGTTTGATAAACTTTATCAGCTTCTTCCACCAGGGCGTCGACACCCTCGCCAGCCTTAAAGCGTTCGTAACGCTCCCACAGCTGCGTTTGCTTGAACAACCCGTCTACAGCCTCTGTCGGTTGAGCGCCAACGCTCAGCCAGTAATAAATGCGGTCGTCCTTCAAAACGATCGTTGAAGGCTCGGTGCGGGGGTTATAATGACCGACAATTTCAATAAACCGTCCATCGCGCGGGCTTTCCTTGTCAGCCACCACAACACGATAACTTGCCTGGTTCCGGGATCCAACCCGGCGTAATCGAATACGTACCATCGAAATTAAGCTCCTCTTTATTTCTAATCTATTTCATTTTCATCAGCCCGAATCAGCAGAAAGGTTTGAGGGGGCGTTGAAGGAAACGCACACCTTTCCCATCCTCCGGCTATCCCATCAAACGGCCTAATCCTTTGCCGCCTGATTTCTGAAGTGTTTTGATCAGCCGCTGGGTCTCGCGAAAGCGCTTCATAACTTGATTGACCGCTTGCACATCCATACCTGACCCGCGCGCAATCCTGCGCCTGCGGCTGGCATTCAAAATTTTCGGATTGCGGCGCTCCTCAACCGTCATCGAGTTGATCACCGCCTCAATCTGCTTGAGCTGGCTCTCTGCATCTCTGGGGTCAACCTGGCGGGCGACCTGTCCCATCTGTCCCGGGAGCATCTCCAACACCTGGCCCAACGGCCCCATTTTCCGCATCTGCTTGAGCTGCTTGGCGAAGTCTTCCAGCGAAAACTCACCTCGCATCAGCTTTTCGGCTTGCTTTTCTGCTTCTTCCTGGTCAAAGACCGATTCGGCTTTCTCAATCAAACCCAGCACATCGCCCATACCAAGAATGCGTGCAGCGAGCCTGTCAGGATTATACTCCTCAATGGCGTCAACGGACTCACCAACACCAAGGAATTTGATCGGCACGCCAGTCACTTCCCGAATGGAGATGGCTGCGCCGCCCCTGGCATCACCGTCGATCTTGGTCATAAACAACCCTGAGAGCGGCAGTGCCTGGCGAAATCCCTCGGCGACGTTCAAAGCTTCCTGCCCGACCATCGCATCGACAACCAGCAAGGTTTCGGTCACGGGCACCTTTTTGCCAATTTCGCTCAGCTCATCCATCAAAGCCTGGTCCATCTGTGACCGACCGGCCGTATCCAAAATGAGCACACCCGTGCCGCCCTTGCGGGCGGTTTGATAGGCTTCTGCCGCCAATTTCGGGGGCGCGACGTCAGCCTTGTAATAAACCGGCACATTGATCCGCTCTCCCAGGGTTTGCAGCTGGGTCACAGCCGCAGGCCGATAGGGGTCAGCAGCCACCAGCATCACCCGCTCTCCCTGGCCCCTCAGGCGCTTCGCTAATTTTGCGGCTGCTGTCGTCTTACCCGAACCCTGCAAGCCGACCATCATGATCACATATGGGCGCTCACCCTTCAGGTTCAGCAAGCTCGGATCGCCAAGCGTGGCGATCAGTTCCTCATTGACAATTTTAATCACCTGCTGGGCAGGATTGAGCGCTTTGGAGATGTCATGGCCGACTGCACGCTCCTTCACCCGGCTGGTGAAGCGCTTAACCACACCGTAATGGACATCTGCCTCAAGCAACGCTAAACGAACCTCACGCATGGCTTCATCGACATCTGCCTCAGACAAACGGCCATGCCGGCGCAGGTTCTCAAATATTCCGGTTAAACGTTCGGTTAGGTTTTCAAACACAATTAATGATTATTTCATTTCCTCTGTTGAAACAACTAAGTTGTGATTTTAGCGTGTAACCCACTTCAGGTCAAGGGGTGTCTCTATTTGCTTCATTATATATCCTCGGGTACGCTATTAAACCGGGTCAGATCAGGACAAAAAACGCGACTGTTTTCAATTCATTGGGTTAATCAAGGTGATGACTCGGTATTTGCTATTTATTATTATGGACTAACAGAAAGGAAATTTTTATGTCAAAAGTTGCTGTCGTCACAGATTCCACAGCTTATCTATCCAAAGAACTCATCTCCGCTTACGGGATCACCGTTGTTCCATTATTGGTTATCTGGGGCGATGAGGAGTTTCGAGATAATATCGATATTGGCCCGGAGGAATTTTATGAACGGTTGTCCACCGCAGAGGTGATGCCGTCCACATCTCAGGCGACCATCCAGACCTTTGCTGACACCTTTAAGAAATTACATGCCGAAGGTTACGACATCTTGACTGTTGTGATCTCTTCAGGCCTGTCCGGCACCCTAGATTCGGCCATCCAGGCCAAAAAGCTGGTTCCTGATGCCAATATTGCCTTGGTTGATTCACAAGTCACCTCCCTCCCCCTGGCCTTCATGGCCCTTGCCGCCGCTCGGGCAGCTAAGCGCGGCGCTTCCCTGCAGGAATGTGTCCAGGTGGTTGAGGCCGTGCGGGCTAACACCCAGGTGTTCTTTGCCGTAGAAACGCTTGAATTTCTGCATCGCGGCGGGCGTATCGGCGGGGCATCACGGTTCCTCGGCACCGCTTTAGGCCTTAAACCAATTCTCTACTTCGAAGACGGCAAAATCGAAGCCCTCGAAAAAGTGCGCACCACAAAACGCGCCCACGGACGGTTGGTGGAATTGGTCAACGAAGTTGTTAACGAAAAGAGCCCCATCAATTTCGTCGGCGTTGTGCATGCAGCCTCCGAAGATACTGCCACCCAGCTGATGAACGATGTGGAAGAAAAATTCAATCCCCACGAGCTCATGCTGTCCAGCCTTAGCCCGGTGCTTGGCACACACACCGGCCCTGGGACAATCGGCATTGCTTATGTAGCCGGCCTCGACCCCAACCTGCTCATGGAGTGATTAAAACACCACCCTGATTTCATCGAGTGAACAAAAGGCTGCCCAAGTATTGGCAGCCTTTTTTTTATTCCACAAGCCTGAAATGCAGGGCAAAGCCGCCGGCTTCAACATAATTTGGGATTTCTGTTAAAATAAAAACCTGACTCATCACACCACAAAGGAAGAAATCTATGAATCTGACTCACGAAATCGGCCTCAAAATTCCCCAAATCGCTCTGCCAAACCGCGCGATCGATTTGCATAAATGGGCCGTGATCGCCTGCGACCAGTTCACCTCTGAACCGGAATACTGGCAACAGGTTGCTGACCTTGTCGGTGATACGCCTTCGACCTTTCACATGATCCTGCCGGAGGTGTATCTTGAAACCCCGGAGGAAGAAAAACGGATAGAATCTACCCACGCCGCCATGCACAACTACCTTCAAGCGGGTATTTTTGAGCCCTTTGACGGGTTCATTTACGTGCATCGGACGGTGGGCGGGCACACCCGGCGGGGACTGATGGTCTGCCTTGATTTGGAGCACTACGATTACAATAAAGGCGCCCAAACCCTCATCCGCGCCACCGAAGGCACCATCATCGACCGTCTTCCGCCCCGCATCCGCATCCGTAAGCAGGCGCCACTGGAATGCCCGCACATTCTGGTGTTGTTTGACGATCCGCACAACACTGTCTTCGGGCCTCTGGATGAGCAGCTCGAGAACTTACCGGCCCTGTACGATTTCGACCTGATGCTCGGCAGTGGCCACCTGAAAGGGTACGCCGTGGCTGACGGGCACATTCAGCAACAGATCTTGCAAGCCTTGTCGCACCTGACCGAGCCAGAAACCTTTGCCCACAAGTACGACCTGCCGCCTGGCGAACACCAACCCCTGCTGTTCGCCATGGGAGATGGCAACCACTCACTGGCCACAGCCAAGGCCATCTGGGAAGAGCTCAAATCCACAGTGGGTATGGACCACCCTACGCGCTACGCCCTGGTCGAGATCGAAAATGTGCACGACCCCGCGCTGACCTTTGAGCCCATCCACCGCCTCCTGTTCAACTGCAAACGAGACATCCTCGAGGAAATGCGCGCCTTTTGGGGTGACCGTCTGGCCATCCGTGAGGTTCAAACAAGTCAGGAACTGGTCTCCGCGGTTGACCAATCTGATGGACCCTATCATTTGGTGGGGATGATCACCCCCGAAGGACTCAAACTGATCGAGATCCACGAACCGCAAGACAACCTGCCCGTTGGCACCCTGCAAAAATTCCTGGATACATTTCTTGAAGCGGGCGGCGCTGAGAAGATCGATTACGTCCACGGAACGGATGTCCTGTTCGACAAAGGAACGCTTCAGGGTAACGCAGGCTTCTATGTACCCGGCATGGACAAGTCTGACCTGTTCAAAACCGTGATCATGGATGGTGCCCTGCCCCGCAAGACATTCTCCATGGGCAAAGCCAAAGAGAAGCGCTTTTACATGGAATGCCGCCGCATCCAACCTGCATGAAGAAATACCTGTTTCTGGTTTTAATATTATGGCTGAGTGCTTGCCAGGCAGCTGAATTGGCAAGCCCAGCCACGCCCACTCAGCCACCGCCGCCAGCGACCCCCAGCCCGACCCACACCCCCACCCTGACGCCGACAAGCACCTTCACGGCGACCGTGGCCCCGACCCACACACCGGAACCGGTGTTTGAGGTCTGTTCACCACTGGAAGACGAAACCATCGAGAGCTTACCGCGCATCCTGGTCAACCCGTTAGAAATTCCGCCCAATTTTGGGCAGGATACCGGTCACCATGGCGTCGATTTTGCCTATTACCAGCGGGCTGATCGTACCTCCATAGAGGGCATCGAGATTTACGCCATCATGCCTGGGCTCACCGTGCTGCCCCTTACTGATGATGATATCCCTTACGGGTATGCCCTCATGCTCGAAACGCCCCTGTCCTATCTCCCGCAGCCCCTGCAGGACAGGTTGCTGGCCGGCTACCTGCCCGTGCCGGAAGATCCCCATTACCGCCTGTCTTGCCCGGAAGTGACGCTGCCCGAGCGAACGGATTCCTTCTCCATCTACCACCTGTATGCGCACATGCAAGCATCGCCTGCATTTACCCGGGATGAGCCCGTCAGGTGCGGCGAGAGGTTGGGCACCGTCGGCAATACAGGCTATTCGAGCAACCCCCACCTGCACCTGGAGACCCGGCTGGGGCCGTCAGGTGCCCAGTTTGAGAGCATGGCGCATTACGAGGTCACCAACACCCCCGACCAATGGGGCAACTACTGCCTGTGGCGCATGAGCGGCTATTACCAGTTGTTTGACCCCTTTTTATTGTTTGATGCCGTCGAATGAACCCGCGTTTCCCTCAAAGATATCTGCACTCAATCCCACTTGACAGACTGAACATATGTGCTAAAATAGAGTCAATCCACACTTTTGCGCGTGGATTATAATGGACGCAGTTACCATATAACCCATCAGATATGAAATCACGCGCATGCTGGTGATTTATGAAAAGGATGACGACATGGACGAAGCGAAGAAAATGGTGCTCGATAAAGCCCTAAAGGATATTGTCAAACGCTATGGTGAAGGCTCCATCATGAAGCTCGGGGAGGCAAAACATCTCGCTGTGGATGCCATCCCCACAGGTTCCTTATCGCTCGATATTGCCCTCGGCGTGGGCGGTATCCCCAGGGCCCGCATTACGGAGATTTACGGGCCAGAAGCCTCTGGCAAAACGACTGTGTGCCAGCATATTGTCGCTGAAGCCCAAAAACTGGGTGGCACAGCAGCCTTCATCGATATGGAACACGCGCTCGATCCCGTTTACGCCGCCAAATGCGGCGTCAATGTCGACGAACTGCTCATCTCACAGCCAGATATGGGTGAACAGGCCCTCGAGATCACTGAAACGCTGGTTCGCTCCGGCGCGGTGGACATCGTCGTGATCGACTCCGTTGCCGCACTGGTACCCCGCTCCGAGATCGAAGGTGACATGGGCGACCCAACCATGGGCACTCAAGCGCGCTTGATGTCGCAAGCCATGCGCAAGCTCTCCGGTGCGATCAACCAGACCCGCACCGCCGTGGTCTTCACCAACCAACTGCGCCACAAGATCGGTGTGATGTTCGGCAACCCTGAAACCACCACCGGTGGCAACGCCCTCAAGTTCTACGCCTCCGTTCGGCTCGATGTGCGCCGCATCCAATCGATCAAATCAGGTGCCGAGATTATCGGCAACCGGGTGCGGGTGCGCGTGGTCAAAAACAAAGTCGCACCGCCCTTCCGGACGGCCGAATTTGACATCATGTACAACGAGGGCATCTCAAAAATCGGTGATGTGCTCGACCTGGGCGTTGAAATGGACATCGTCAACAAACATGGCTCTTGGTATTCCTATGGCGACATTCGTCTTGGGCAGGGGCGTGAAAACTCGAAGGAATTCTTACGCCAAAATGACGAGCTGGCCAATGAAATCGAAAAAGCCATCCGTGAACAGGCCATGGTGAGCGGTCCAGCCACCCCCTGGTCGGATAATGACGATGATTATGCCGACGAGGTAGATGAAGCATAGAGCAAAACCCGCCTTGCCCAGGGCAAAGACAATTTTATAACCAGGTAGCAATCTCAACAGGGATGAAAATCAATAAATTCATCCTTGTTTTAATTAAACTTCGTTACTCAATCTCTGAAAGTGAAGGATCGGTCCACCAATTATCCTAAACTCGGAGTGCTGATCTAACCCGATTGCCTTGCTGAAAGTAGCGTTTTCGTCCACTTTCTTCGGACGATTTAAAACCCCGGGGGTCTGAAGAAGATAAGGTTTTCCAACTTTCATAACCATGTATAAATGCAAATAATCAAAAGACCCCCGGGGTATCCTGATCAATATCAACACCAAACCCATCAAACCCCCACAATTTTACAACAAAAAAGGCCATCTCAATTTACCGAGATGACCTTTAATCTCATAACCCGAAGAGTTTACGTGCCTTCCTGCCACGAGTTCAGGTAAGCCACCTGTTCAGGGGTCAGCACATCGATCTTCACGCCCATCGATTCAAGCTTCAACCGGGCGATCTCCATGTCGATATCCGCGGGCACGCCATAAACCTTGTTCTCGAGCTTATCGGCATTTTTGACCATGTATTCTGCGCTGAGGGCCTGGTTGGCAAACGACATATCCATCACGCTGGCCGGATGGCCTTCTGCAGCGGCCAGATTGATCAAGCGCCCCTCGCCCAGGATGTGGATCGTGCGCCCATCCGGCAGGTCATACGCTTCAACAAACGGCCGTACCAGCCGCTTCCCCGAGGACATTTCCTCCAGGGCAGGTATGTTGAGCTCAACATTGAAATGACCGGAGTTGGCCACAATCGCACCGTCTTTCATAACCTCAAAATGGTGTTTGTCCACCACATTGATGTCCCCGGTCAGGGTCACGAAGAAATCGCCGATCGGTGCGGCCTCGATCATCGGCATCACCCGGAAGCCATCCATCACTGCCTCAAGTGCCTTGAGGGGGTCAACCTCGGTCACGATCACATTGGCGCCCATACCCCGGGCTCGCATGGCCAGCCCGCGTGCACACCAGCCGTACCCGCCCACCACAAAGGTCTTACCGGCCAGCAGCATATTGGTGGCCCGGATGATCCCGTCAATCGTGGACTGCCCGGTGCCGTAGCGGTTATCAAAAAAGTGTTTGGTCATGGCATCGTTCACCGCTACCACAGGGAACTTCAATTCACCATCAGCGGCCATCGCCCGCAAGCGGATCACGCCTGTCGTGGTCTCTTCGGTCCCACCGATGATCTCATCAAGCTGATCACGACGCTCTTTGTGCAGCGTGCTGACCAGGTCAGCGCCGTCATCCATCGTCAGATGGGGGCGATGATCCAGGGCTGCGTTGATGTGCTTGTAATAGGTGGCATTGTCCTCGCCTTTAATGGCAAAGGTCGGGATCTCAAAATGCGAGACCAAGCAGGCAGCCACATCGTCCTGGGTAGAAAGGGGGTTGGAAGCCGTCAATACCACATCCGCTCCACCGGCTTGCAGGGTACGCATCAGGTTGGCGGTTTCCGTCGTCACATGCAGACAGGCCGACATGCGGATTCCCTTAAAGGGCTGTTCGCGTTTAAAACGCTCCATGATCGAGCGCAAAACAGGCATTTCCCGTTCTGCCCACTCAATCCTGCGCCGGCCGCCCTCTGCCAGGTCTAAATTCTTGATATCATATTGGTCCATAAAATCCTCCAAATAAATTACAACTAATCCTTACCCGTACAACAACAGCTATACGAATATGTCCAGCGCACCCTTGTCATCATACCGGGTGCGGAAACGGTTAATAAAATCGCTCATCATGTAACAGTGGCTCTGGGGGCCTATCTCTTCCAGGGTGTAGGTAGCTGCCAGCGCGCCCATTTGGGCACACAGCACCAGGTCCAACCCATTCACATACCCTTTTAGAAAACCTGCCCTGAAGGCGTCACCCACACCGGTGGGGTCCAGGATGCGTTCGGGCGGGAAGGCGGGGACATCGCTCAACAAGACGCCGTTCTGATAAACACGCGATCCCGCATCAGCCATGGTGATCACAGCAAACGATAGCTGGGTTAAAATTTCATCGGCACTCAACCGGGTATGCTTTTGCAGCAGGTTAAACTCATATTCATTGACAAACAGGGCATGCGCGCCAGTCAGCCCTTGGGTCAGGGCTTGTTCATCCAGCCGTACGATCTGCTGACTGGGGTCAAATATGTAAGGCACGCCCAGCGCCTGGCACTCCACGGCATACTTAATCATCGCATCCGGCGCATTTGGTGAGATCACCACCACGTCTTGCTCGGTCAGGCCAAGGTCATCCATAGAGATCATGCCGGCATCCGCCATAGCGCCAGCGTAAAAGCTGGCAATTTGTGCATTCGAGAGGTCGGTATTGACAAAAAACGAGGCTGTGAACTTGTTTTCGATGATCTTCACACCCGAAGTGTCCACACCTGCATCCTCAAGCATTTGGCGGTATTCGCCAAAATCAACACCAGCCGTGGCGACCAGCCTGGGCTCTTCGCACAACAAACCCAGCGTATAGGCGATATTGGCAGCCACACCGCCGGGCCGGCGCACCATTTCATCAACTAAAAAGGATAGGCTGATCGATTCAAGGTGTTCCGGCAGGATGTGATCCTTAAAATACCCCGGAAAGGACATCAAATAATCATAAGCGATGGAACCTGTCAATATTATGCTCATCTTTATCCTTACTTTCCCATTGCGGCTTGCATATTGACATCAAAAGGTGGATAGATCACGCCTTTTTCCGTCACCCAGCCTGAAATGAGCCGGTTTGGCGTCACATCAAAGGCAAAATTCCGAGCCGTGGCCTTCACCGGTGCTACAGGTTTGCCCATCAGGGTCAAGTCCAGCACTTCAGCATCTTCTCGCTCTTCTATGGGGATCAATTCTCCCCGGGGGAGTTCAAAATCAACCGTCGAGACCGGGAACACGCTGTAAGCCGGGATGGCATTGTCATAAGCTGCCAAAGCCAGCATATAAGAGCCAATTTTGTTGGCCACATCACCATTGGCAGCCACCCGGTCTGCCCCAAACAGAACCTTTTGGACCAGGCCCTTGCGCATCAGGTATCCAGATGAGCCGTCGGTGATGATATCGTAAGGGATCCCGTATTGCTCAAGCTCCCAGGCGGTCAGACGGGCGCCCTGCAAGCGCGGTCGGGTTTCATCAACGAACACATGAATGCGTTTGCCCTGCTCGTGGGCCATGCGGATCACACCCAAGGCCGTTCCCCAATCGACTGTCGCCAAGGCACCGGTATTGCAATGGTGCACGATATGGTCGCCATCCTCGATCAGCGCTGCGCCGTAGGTCGCTAGCCTTTTGTTGATTTCCACATCTTCATCGGCGATGTCCATGGCCAGTTTCAACACCTGTGCCCGCAGCGCATCGGGGGTGCCGTCAAAGCGCTGCACAGCGTCCAACATGCGCCGGATCGCCCATGCCAGGTTGACGGCCGTCGGCCGCGCTGTGTTCAGATGGTCTCCAGCGGCCTTCAGGTCGGCCTGCAAGCCTGCCATTGTTTTGGCACCCGATTGATAGGCAGCCAAAGCCATGCCGAAAGCGGCTGCTGCGCCGATTGCGGGTGCGCCCCGGATGACCATGGTGCGGATCGCTTCTGCCACACCCTGGTATTGATCATAAGTCAAAATTTTGAAGTCACGCGGCAAGAGCCTTTGGTCGATCATTTCGACCTGGTGTGTTTCATCATTCCAGGTGATGGTTCTCATTTAAGATGATCCCTTGCTCATAAAAAGACGCCCTGATGGGCGTCAATGAAAATGCTCTGACAGTCTACCACCGGAGCCCGATAATGTCAAAACGTTGACACCTGCCTGCCTTCATAATTATAAAACCAATCCAGGCGGAAACCAAACCATTTTTTAACTACAACGCATTAATCGTCTTTCCTTTCTCTTCACCGAGCCTGCACGACATAACCAACAACCGTTTGGATTGATTTTCTCTCAGACTTCGTCATATACCGTTTCCGTGTCTGCAATCTCAGATCAAGTCAAGATATGTTATAATCGAAGGAGGGCATT
>DHHJ01000032.1:71966-97967 GCA_002403205.1 Anaerolineaceae bacterium UBA4775 | reverse complement strand
AAAATTATTGAGTAATACTTAGGAAACAATATGGCTAAACAAAAGATTCGTATACGTCTGAAGGCATATGACCATCGAGTTATCGATCAATCCGCCAAGCGGATTGTTGAGACTGCAGAACGCAGCGGTGCGCAGGTGGTTGGGCCGGTACCTTTGCCAACCAAAATCGAGCGTTTCACCGTGACCCGTTCGCCGTTCATCGATAAAGACTCGCAGGAGCATTTCGAGATCCGCACACACAACCGATTGATCGATGTGATGGATCCCGATTCAAAAACGATTGACATGTTGATGCGACTGAACTTGCCAGCCGGCGTCGATATCGAGATCAAGATTTAGCGTGTGAACAGGGTTGCCTGAAAACGGACAGGCTGACCTTGCTGGGACAGCAGTAAGCAGCAAAGTCATCCCCGTTTACAGGGAATCAATAACAAAAAACCCTTGGCATTCCTGTCAAGTGGTGGTAGAATAATCAGGTTTTGGCTTAAAAGCCAAGCTTATAAGGTGGCATAAGAGCTTCTTCTTTCCGTAGTCCCGAAAAACACGGAACGGACGCGGGAGAAAGGCTGACTGTGCTGCGGTCGGAGATGATGCAGCCTTGCCCAGGCTGACAGTCTCGTCAAATATCTTTTTACAGGAGAATATTGATTATGTTTAAAGGGCTAATTGGACGAAAAGTTGGAATGACCCAGGTTTTCGATGACGAAGGCGTTGCACGCCCCGTGACGGTTATCGAAGCTGGGCCTTGTTATGTTACCCAGGTAAAAACCGTTGAGAAGGATGGCTATGCCTCCGTTCAGATCGGTTTTGATGAGGTGAAACCCAAACGTTTGACTCGGGGTCAACTGGGACACCTAAAGCGTAACGATTTGCCACCCTTAAGAGTTTTACGAGAATTTAGGACAAAATCAGCCGATGTCGCCGAAGGTGACAAACTGAGCGTTGAAATTTTCAATGCAGGCGACCGGGTTGATGTTATTGGAACCAGCAAAGGACGCGGTTTTGCCGGTGTGGTCAAGCGCTACCATTTTGCAGGTGGCCCGAAGACCCACGGTCAATCTGACCGCTGGCGTGCGCCCGGTTCCCTGGGCTCCGGTACGACACCGGGGCGTGTGTTCAAGGGAAAGCGCGGTCCAGGCCGGATGGGCAACGAGCGTGTGACCTCGTCGAATGTGCGCGTAGCGCTGGTTGATCCAGAACGCAATTTGTTAGCAGTTGATGGCTCTGTGCCAGGCCCCAAAGGCGGCTTGGTGGTGATCAAGCCTGCTCGGAAAGAATAAACGCCCGCTAGGGTGATAACCAGTAATGGAGTTGAGTAATCATGGAAGTTGATGTTGTCAACATGAAGGGAAAGAAAGTCGGAACGGCAGAACTGCCGGCCGCGATTTTCGAAGCCCCCATAAAAGTTGATCTAATGCATCAGGCATATGTCAGGCAGATGGCCAACAGCCGCCTGGGCACCCACTCGACCAAGGGTCGCAGTGAGGTTTCGGGTGGCGGCCGGAAGCCCTGGCGCCAAAAAGGTACCGGACGCGCCCGGCAGGGCTCGATCCGTGCTGCGCAATGGGTAGGTGGCGGTAAGATTTTCACCCCCAAACCGCGCTCGTACGAACAGGCAATGCCTAAGAAGATGCGCAGAGCTGCCTTGCGATCCGCTTTGAGTGTGAAGGCTTCGGATGGCGAGATCATCCTGGTGGATGACCTCAAAATCGATGAGTTCAAAACACGGGTGATGGCGGAAGCGTTGCGCGCTGTCGCCGGTGATGAGCGCATCTTGCTGCTGATCCCGAGCAACAGCCCCGAATACGAAGACGTGAAACGGGCCAGCGCCAACCTCGCGAATGTAAAGCTCCTGTCGGCCAGCTATTTGAACATTCGTGACCTGCTAGGCTATACACAGGTTGTGATGCCCGTGGCAGCGCTGGAAGTCATTGAAAGTTACCTCGGATAGGAAGGTATGCAATCATGAAGAAATCCGTATTTGATATCATCCGCCGACCGATCATCACTGAGAAATCGAACTATCTGTCTTCTTATTTGAACCAGTACGTCTTTGAAGTTGATTATCGGGCCACCAAAACGACCATCAAAGAAGCTGTCGAAACCATCTTCGATGTCAAAGTTGACCGAGTAAATGTTATGATCGTGCCTGCCAAGCAATCACGCAATATGCGCAACCGCCAGATGCGGACTCGCAGCAGTGCTTATAAGAAAGCCATCGTGACCCTGGCTGAAGGCGAGCGCATCCCGATTTTTGAAGGGGTAGAGTAATGGCTGTAAAAGTATATAAACCGAAGACGCCCGGTACGCGCCATAAGACCAGTTACACCTTTGAAGAGATCACCAAAACTGATCCTGAACGGTCTTTGATCGTACCTTTGAAGAAACGCTCCGGCCGCAATATGTACGGCCGTGTCACCGTCCGGCATCGCGGCGGCGCTCACAAGCGCTTTATCCGCCTGGTGGATTTCAAACGTGATAAATTTGGCATCCCTGCGAGCGTGGCCGCGATCGAATATGACCCGAACCGGACTGCCCGTTTGGCCTTGCTGAACTATGCCGATGGCGAAAAGCGTTACATTATTGCGCCTGTCGGCCTGAATGTGGGCGATATGGTCGTCTCGAGTGACGACGCAGACATCCGCCCCGGCAACAGCATGCCCTTAGCGAACATCCCGGTCGGCACGACGATCCACAACATTGAGCTGCAGCCAGGCAAAGGCGGCCAGATGGTCCGCTCGGCTGGCACCTCGGCACAATTGCTGGCCAAAGAAGGGCGTTATGCCCATGTGCGGCTGCCCTCGGGAGAGGTCAGGCTGGTGCTGCAGAAATGCCGAGCCTCGATTGGGCAGGTTGGCAATATTGAACATGGCAACATCAAGCTCGGAAAAGCCG
Organism: Anaerolineaceae bacterium UBA4775; assembly: GCA_002403205.1. GTDB lineage: Bacteria > Chloroflexota > Anaerolineae > Anaerolineales > Anaerolineaceae > Brevifilum. The sequence continues at coordinate 95,072 of DHHJ01000032.1, read as the reverse complement.
GCCGGAAGCGCCATATGGGCTGGCGGCCAGCCGTCCGCGGCTCTGCGATGTCCCCCCGTGACCATCCGCATGGTGGTGGTGAAGGCCGGACGCCGATCGGTATGCCCGGGCCAAAGAGCCCGTGGGGTAAACCCACCCTGGGCAAGAAGACCCGTCACAATAAACGCACGGACCGGTATATTGTGCGCCATCGCTCTCAAGCGAAACGGCGTCGTAAGTAATCGACTATTGTAGCGAAAAAGAGGACGAAATTATGTCGCGATCGCTGAAAAAAGGGCCGTTCATCGACCCGAAATTATTGAAGAAAATTGAAGATATGAACGACAAAGGCGAGAAAAAAGTCATTCGGACCTGGAGCCGTGCCAGCACGATTTTCCCCCAAATGGTAGGGCATACCATCGCCGTTCATGACGGGCGCCGTCATGTGCCGATTTACATCACAGAGAATATGGTTGGCCATCGGCTGGGTGAATTTGCGCCCACGCGGTTCTTCCGCGGCCATGTTGTCGCAAGCAAAGCCGACAAGCGCGCCGGTAAGAGGAAATAAGGATAAGACGTTATGCCTACGGATATTCGAGCAAAATTGAGCAATCTTGATGTATCGGCCCAAAAGGCCCGGTTAGTGGTTGATCTGGTGCGCGGGAAGCATGTCCTGGAAGCGTTAGACATCTTAACCTTTACGCCGAACAAGGCTGCCGAACCGGTTCAAAAGCTGATCAAATCAGCGGTTGCCAATGCAGAAGAGAACTTCGGTGTGGCGCGCAACGATCTGTATGTCTACCAGATCTTTGCTGACGAAGCGCCTACACGCAAGTGGCGCCGGTTTGGCGCTCGCGGTCGATTCAAACCGATATTGCGGCGTCGCTCCCACGTCACGGTAATTCTGAGAGAGTTTGAGTGACAGTATGGTTGAAGATTGTGTCATTAAAAGGAACCAGGAGTAAATATGGGTCGTAAAGTACATCCGATTGGATTTCGCCTGAAAATCAATAAACCTTGGTTAGCCCGCTGGTATGCAGAAGGTATGGATTACCAGGACCAGTTGCACGAGGATCTGGCCATTCGAAAATTGGTACGTGAAAGCAATGAGCGCGCCGGTATTTCGACAATTGAGATCGAACGCTTTCCTGGCAAGGTGAAGCTGTATGTGCACACCGCCAAACCCGGTATTCTCATCGGCCGCAACGGTGAGAATGTAAAAGCCTTGCGCAGTGACTTAGAGGCTTTGACCGGCGAGAAAATTGACCTGGAGGTCAAAGAGGTCAAATCCCCCGACCTGGACGCACGGCTGGTTGCAGAGAATATTGCCGGCCAGCTTGAGCGCCGCATCAGCTATCGTCGGGCGATGCAGCGAGCCATCCAGCAGGGTATGCGCCAGGGCGCTGAAGGCGTCAAGGTGATGGTGTCGGGCCGGTTGGGCGGTGCGGAAATGTCCCGCAGCGTCTGGTTGAGGGAAGGCCGTGTGCCTTTGCAGACCTTGCGTGCCGATATCGATTATGCCCAAACCGAGGCGCTGACGACCTATGGTCAGCTTGGCATCAAGGTCTGGATTTATAAAGGTGAAATTCTGCCCGAGGTGGAAGAGGAAGCCGAATCCACAGAAGGCGTGTATGTCAGTGAGTAAAAATGTCGCCGGAATAACGCCCGGCGGTTAGTGAGGTAGTCATTATGTTAATGCCAAAACGAGTCAAGTACCGCAAACAAATGCGCGGACGCATGACGGGTAAAGCCTATCGCGGCTCTGATGTATCCTTCGGTGATTTCGGTTTGCAAGCTTTAGAGCCAGGCTGGGTCAGTGCTCGACAGATCGAAGCGGCCCGACGGGCGATCGTTCACGAGATGAAGCGGCGCGGCAAGGTTTGGATCCGGATCTTTCCCGACAAGCCTTACACCAAACGCGCAGCCGAGACCCGCATGGGTAAAGGTAAAGCCCCCGTGGAATACTGGGTCGCAGTTGTAAAGCCTGGCCGGATCATGTTTGAGGTGGGCGGCACAGACCCCGATACCGCCAAACGAGCGCTCAACCGGGCGAGATATAAATTTTCTGTGAAGACCAAAATCGTCTCACGCGATGTGGCAGGAGAGGCGTAACCATGAAAGCAGCAGAGATTAGAAAATTGAGCATCCCTCAGATCGAGGAAGAGCTGCTGGATGCCCGCCATGAATTGTTGAACCTCAGGTTTCAAACGATCACCGGTCAGCTGACGGATACCAGCCGAATTCGCATCGTTCGTCGAGACATCGCCCGTATGGAAACCATCTTGAGAGAAAAACAGTTGGCTGAGATGGCCGAGGAGAGTAAAGCATGAATAAACGACGTCGATTGGTAGGGACTGTCATCAGCGATAAGATGCAAAAGACTGCTGTGGTCGAGGTGGAACGCGTTTTCCGTCATCCCCTGTATCACAAAGTCGTGCGCACCGCCAAATCCTACAAGGCGCACGATGAATTGGGTGCCTCAGTAGGCGATAAGGTCCGCATCGTTGAGAGTAAGCCGATTTCACGCACAAAGCATTGGGTTGTCGAAGAAATCCTGCGCGTTGAAGAACGGGCTGAAGACGATACGGTTGAAGAATTGGGAGTCTGAGCGATGATTCAACAGGAAACCCGATTAAAAGTTGCCGATAACACCGGCGCAAAAGAGCTTTTGGTAATCCACATCACCGGTGGTTCTCGCCAACGCTATGGCTATGTCGGCGATATTGTTGTGGGCACGATCAAGTCCGCAACACCGCAAGCGACCGTCAAGAAGAGTGAAATTGTGAAAGCCGTGATCGTGCGAACGAAAAAGGAATATCGCCGGCCAGATGGCTCGAGCATCCGTTTTGACGATAACGCTGTGGTCATTCTCGATGGCGATGGCATCAACCCACGTGGTTCACGCATCTTTGGCCCGGTGGCCCGTGAGCTTCGAGAAAAAGGCTTTATGAAAATTGTCTCACTGGCGCCAGAAGTGCTATAGCCGTGAAGACAGGAGTGTAGTGATGAAAAGAAAGATACGAAAAGGCGACCGCGTGATCGTGGTCAGCGGAAAAGATAAAGGAACCGTCGGCGAGGTTATTCGGGTGATCCCGGATGAAGGTCGGGTGGTTGTGCAGGGCGTCAATTTACGCATCAAACACCAGGCACAAACGCAATCGCGCGGGAAGACGATCCCATCTGGCAAAATCGAGTTTGAAGCACCGATTGATATTTCAAACGTGATGCTGGTCGACCCCAAGGATGGGAAGCCCACCCGTGTTCGTATTGAACGAAAAGATGGCCGACCGGTCCGAGTTTCGACCCGCACCGGGACGCCGATTGATAAATAGTCTGCCTTTTGGAGCAAGTAATGAATAGACTAAAACAAATTTACAAAGAAGAGATCGCACCCGCCCTCATGGAAGAGCTGTCCATCGAGAACGTGATGGAGATCCCCACAATTACGAAAATCGTGGTCAACATCGGCGTGGGTGATGCTCTGGATAACCCCAAAGCTCTTGACGAAGCCGTCCGGGACCTGGCGACCATCACTGGTCAACATCCGGTGGTCACCAAGTCGAAAAAGTCGATCGCGAACTTCAAATTGCGCGAAGGACGCTCGATCGGTGCCAAGGTTACCCTGCGCGGCGACCGAATGTGGGCTTTTCTTGATCGCCTGGTCAACGTGGCGCTGCCCCGTGTGCGCGACTTTCGCGGCATCTCGGCCGAGGCTTTTGACGGACGAGGTAACTACACATTGGGTTTACAGGAACAATTGATCTTCCCCGAAGTGAACTACGATGATGTCGATATCCTGCGGGGCATGGAGGTCAGTATTGTGACCACGGCTGAGAATGATGATCAGGCGCGTGCGTTATTGAGTCGAATTGGAATGCCGTTCAGGAAAGGATAGTATGGCTAAAAAGTGTATGATGTATCGCGAGAAGCGGCGAAAATACCCCAATCAGGTCGTCAACCGCTGCCGACGCTGCGGGCGGCCGAGAGGCTATATTCGTAAGTTTGGATTGTGCCGTATTTGTTTTCGGGAATTAGCTTTACAAGGGAAAATTCCTGGTGTGACCAAATCGTCGTGGTAGATCGGCGGAGGAATTATAGATGAGTGTAACAGATCCAATTGCAGATATGCTGACCCGAATCCGAAACGTTGCCATTAGCAATGGGACGTTGGTAAGCATGCCCAGTTCCAAGATCAAGGTGGAAATCGCCCAGATCCTGCAGGAAGAGGGCTATGTTGACAGCTTTGATGTCGTTGAGGGGAGCCGGCCGCACCAAAAGGTGCTGCGTCTCCGCTTGAAGTACATCGGCGAACGACGGAACCGCCGCCCGTTGATCACCGGTCTTGAACGCGTGAGCCGTCCTGGATGCCGTGTTTATACCAAAAAGACGGACATTCCCTGGGTGCTTTCGGGGATCGGTGTGGCGATTTTGTCCACACCCAAAGGTGTGATGACCGACCAACGCGCCCGTAAAATGGGTGTCGGCGGCGAGATTTTGTGTAAAGTATGGTAGCGCCAGGCGCTAGAGGAGGTACGAGCTGTGTCTCGAGTAGGACGTTTACCAATTGAAGTGCCGGCAGGCGTAGAAATTAAAATTGATGGCTCTTATGTGCATGTCAAGGGTCCGAAAGGCGAACTGGAATGGACTTTTTCGCCTGACATTATGATTAAAAAAGAAGACGGGATGATTGTGGTCGAGCGCCCCAGCGATCAGCCAACCCATCGGGCGCTGCATGGGACCACCCGTGCAGTGATCAACAACATGGTGGTTGGCGTCAGCCAGGGTTTTGACCGCATTCTTGAAATCGAAGGTGTGGGTTACCGGGCAGAGCTGGATGGCAAGAACCTGGTTCTCAATGTGGGCTACTCACACCCTGTGGTGATGGAACCGCCTGAGGGTATCAGTTTTGATGTGGATATGCGAGCCCGCCAGATCAAGGTCTCGGGCTATGACAAACAGGTCGTTGGCCAGGTGGCAGCAGATATCCGCAAGGTGCGACCGCCCGAGCCTTACAAAGGCAAAGGTATTCGCTACCAAGGTGAATATGTGCGCCGTAAACCCGGTAAAGCCGGCAAGACTGCATTATAAAATTTAAGGTGAATTAATATGGCAAAGAAATCACGAAATGAAGCTCGATTACGCCGGCACCGTCGTGTGCGGAAGAAAATCTTCGGCACGCCCGAGCGACCGCGTCTGAATGTATTTCGCAGCTCGAAAGAGATTTACGTGCAAATCATCGACGATTTACGAGGGTATACCCTGGCTTCGGCTTCGAGCATCGACCAGGAATTGCGCCCGCAAATGGAAGGGCTGTCGAATATGGAACAAGCGCAAAAAGTGGGTCAGACGATCGCTGAACGCGCACGAGAAATCGGAATCAACCAGGTCATTTTTGACCGTGGTGGATACAAGTATATCGGCCGTGTGAAAGCCCTGGCCGAGGCTGCCCGCGAAGGCGGCCTGGAATTCTAAGAAAGAGGCGTTTATGTCGGACTACCAAACTGAGAATCTCTACGATGAGCGCGTGATCGATATTGCGCGCGTTGCAAAAGTTGTCAAGGGCGGCCGCCGGTTTTCTTTCCGGGTGGTGATGGTGATCGGCGACAATGCCGGTCGCGTGGGCATGGGCATTGGCAAAGCCAATGCGGTGCCGGATGCCATCCGCAAAGCCAGCGAACGCGCCCGCAAAGACATGCGCCAGATCAACCTGAGCGGCACATCGATCTCCCATGTGGTGATCGGTAAGCAAAGCGGTGCCCAGGTGCTGCTTCGCCCGGCTGCCCCCGGCACCGGTGTGATCGCGGGTGGCGGCGTGCGTGCCGTACTGGAAGCCGCCGGCGTGCATGATATTTTGACCAAATCGCTGGGCAGCAACAATGTATTGAATGTTGTTCGTGCTACATTCAAGGCTTTGGACCAGTTGAAGTCCCCTGCTGAACAGGCTGCTTTCCGCGGGAAACCTGTTGACCAGGTGAAACCTTATTGGGAGCGATAGACCCATGGCTAAGAAGAAACAATCACAATTGCAGATCACCCTGGTGAAAAGCCCCATTGGGTATTCAAAGCGACAAAAAGCAACCCTGAAGGCTTTGGGCTTGAAAAAGCTCAACCAGTCGGTGACCCATAAGGACAATGATGTCCTGCAAGGCATGCTTGACAAAGTGTCTCACCTGGTGAAGGTTGAAGAGGCGTGAGGTAGTGTTATTATGGAATTACATGAATTAAAACCAAACGAAGGCGCGCGAAAAGACCGCAAGCGTAAAGGCCGCGGTACGGCGTCAGGATATGGCAAGACCAGCGGGCGCGGTATGAAAGGCCAAAACTCGCGTTCTGGCGGTGGTGTTCCTGCGTATCATCAGGGCGGCAACCTTCCTTTTTACCGGAAGCTCCCCTTTAAACGCGGTGAAGGCTTTTTCGTTGTCAATCGTGTGCGCTATGCTGAAGTGAACCTGGAAAAGCTGAGCGATTTTCCGGCGAATGCGGAGGTCACCCCTGAGGTCTTGCTGGAAAAAGGCATCCTTAAAAATCTCAAGCAGCCCGTCAAAATCCTCGGGCGGGGCGAGATTTCCGTGTCCCTGACTGTGAAAGCCCACAAAATTTCCGCCAATGCGCAGGAAAAGATCGAAAGCGCCGGCGGCACAGTGGAAATCATCCAGGCATAGAAACGAGCCCTAGGGCAATAAAGGAGACCAGAAAATGAAGCGGTCAGCTTGGCGCTACCTTTGGAAGTCAAAAGATATTCGACGGAAACTCTTAATTACGCTGGCATTGCTGGCGATTTACCGCCTGGCCTCAAACATCCCGGTTCCCGGGATCGACAGGCAATTGGTGGCGCAGCTCACCCAAACGGGTGGTGCTGCCGGCGGCTTAATCAACCTGCTGGATATGCTCTCGGGTGGCGCTGTCTCGAACTTCTCAGTTTTGGCGATGGGTGTGTATCCGTACATCACCGCCCAAATTATCCTCCAGTTGCTGATCCCGATCATCCCTGCGCTTGAGCGCAGGATGCAGGAAGATCCCCGGGAGGGGCGTGTTTGGATGGAAAAATGGACGATGATCCTGACCATTCCCATGGCAGCGCTGTCTGCCGTCGGGCAGATCAACATCTTCAACGCCATCCTCGGGCAATCGGTGGCGACCCGGTTCGGGTTTTCCGGTGAGACACTGATCCCAACTTTGGCCACATTATTTTCGATGATGGCCGGCACCATGTTCGGTGTGTGGCTGGGCGAATTGATCTCGGAATTTGGTATTCGAGGCCAGGGTCTTTCGCTGATCATTTTTGCGGGCATTGTCTCGAACCTGCCACGGAACCTGTTCACCCTGATCACCGACCCCCTGTATTGGTGGTTGATTTTCATCGTGGTGGCCCTGCTGCTGGTGACCATTTTTGCCATCGTTTACGTCCAGGAAGGCCGCCGGCACGTCCCGGTGATGTTCCCTGGCCGGCGCGTTGGCAGCCGAATGTCGATGCCCGTGAAAAGCACGGTGCCTTTGATGGTCAATATGGCGGGCATGATCCCGATCATCTTTGCTCAGTCGATCATGACCTTCCCCACCATCCTGGCGAGCTTCTTTGTGAACTCCCAAACGGACTGGCTGCGTAATTTTGCCCTGGGCGTGCAGAACGTCCTGGGCGGTGAGGGTGTGATTTACCCGGTGTTGTTCTTTGTGATGGTTGTGCTGTTCACCTTCTTCTACACGGATATTTTGTTCGCGCAGCAGAACTACGGTGAAAACCTGAAGAAACAGGGTGCCCAGATCCCCGGCATTGCCCGGGGCGGCCCGACGCAGCGTTACCTGACCAAGGTGCAGCGCAGGATCACCCTGCCTGGTGCGTTGTTCCTGGGTGTGGTGGCCGCATTGCCGTTTTTCCTGGGCTTGTTCCTGCCGCCCGGTCTGCAGCAAACCCAGGTGTTCCTGGTCTCGTCCGCAGGCTTGCTGATCGTGGTTGGTGTGGTGCGGGATACCTTCCAGATCATTGAATCTGATCTGAAGATGCACGGTTATGATGATCGGCTGATCAGTTAGGCAAGGTTATTGATGGCACCGTTGTATATCGTCATGTTAGGCCCCCCTGGGGCTGGCAAAGGCACCCAGGCAAAGAAACTCGCCCAAACACTGGACCTGGTTCATGTGTCGACGGGCGACCTGTTCCGTGAGCATCTTAAAAATGAGACGGAACTGGGTCAACTGGCGCAGAGCTACATGAACAAAGGCGAGCTGGTGCCAGACGATGTGACGATCAAGATGGTCGAGGAGCGTCTCTCGCGAACGGATTGTGAAAAAGGCGCCGTATTGGACGGCTTTCCACGTACGCCTGCCCAGGCAGAAGCCCTGGAAGCGCTGCTGGAGAAGTTCGACGCGGGTGTGAAGGTGGTCCCGTATATCAAAGTGCCGGATGAAGTCCTGGTGGAGCGCTTGAGCGGCCGCTGGATGAGCACTTCGGGTCGTGTTTACCACGCCCAGCACAACCCGCCCAAGGTGAAGTGGATCGATGACCTTGATGGTTCGCCGCTTTACCAGCGGGAGGACGATAAACCGGAAACAGTTAGGCACCGGATCGAGGTCTACACCGAGCAGACAGCACCGCTGATCGATCATTATCGTCAGAAAGGTCTGCTGGTCGAGGTCGACGGCACCCAAGCGATTGAAGCCGTGACAGAAGACCTGATGAAGGCTGTAGAGGAGGCTTGAAATGATCTCTTGGGAAAGGTCAATCAACATCAAATCGCATCAAGAGCTGGAAATCATGCGCGAGGCAGGCCGGATTAACGCCGAAGCACTCAATGCGGTGGTGGCGCTGGTCAGACCAGGTGTGACCACGGGTGAGCTGAACGAGGCATTTGAGGCTGTACAACGACAATATGGAGTTGTCTCGCCCTTCAAGAACTACCCCGGACCCTATCCTTTTCCAGCCAGCATCTGCACCAGCGTGAATGAGGAACTGGTGCACGGCATCCCGGGTGCACGGAAGCTGGTGGAGGGCGACATTGTCAGCATCGATGTCGGAACCATTTACGAAGGTTTTGTCGGCGACATGTCGGTCACCGTTGGGGTGGGAGCGGTCAGCCCATCGACTGAACGGCTGATCAAGGTCACCAAGCATGCACTTGAGATCGCGATCTCGAAGATGGTGCCGGGAAACACACTTGGTGATGTGGGTTATGCCGTGCAGACGTACGTTGAGGACCAGGGCTTTCACATCACCCGGACATACACCGGGCATGGGGTAGGCCGAAAGATGCACGAAGGACCCCAGGTGCCGAATTACGGCAAGCCGGGGCGGGGCATGCGCCTGCGGGAAGGCATGACCATTGCCCTTGAGCCGATGGTGCTGGTGGGCACACCCGACACCATTGTGAAGGGTGACCAGTGGACCGTTGCTTCGGCAGATGGATCGCTGACGGCACACTTCGAACACACCGTCGCCATCACTGCCGATGGACCGAAAATTTTGACGCTTTTGAACGGAAACTAGACGAAAGGCTTGTGAGCAAGTATAATCAACTGTTTGCTGCAAGATAAAAGGAGTTATATCATGAAAGTTTCAGCATCCATTAAGAAACGATGTGCAAAATGCAAAATCGTAAAGCGCAGCGGTCGTTTATATGTGATTTGTGAAAACCCGAAGCATAAACAGCGACAAGGATAAGGAATATAAACAATGGCACGTATTGAAGGCGTTGACCTCCCACGCGATAAACGCGTTGAAATTGGTCTGAGATATATTTATGGTGTTGGCCCGACTCGGGCAAAAGAAATTATTGATGCGACAGGCGTTGATCCGGATATCCGCGTGAAGGATCTGACGGATGGTGACATCTCGAAGATGCGCGAGTATATTGGCAGCAATTACACCGTTGAGGGTGATTTGCGTCGCCAGGTGCAGATGAACATCAAGCGCCTGATGGAGATTGGCTCTTATCGCGGTTTGCGGCACCGGCGCGGCTTGCCCGTGCACGGGCAGCGCACCAAGACCAACGCTCGCACCCGCAAGGGTCCGAAGAAGACGGTTGCCGGTCGCGGCCGCCGCCGGGGTGTTGGCAAGAAGTAAACCACTGAATCAGAAAGCGCTTTCCGGACTGCCTGTTTGGGTTTCCTTCCTACTCTTCCCCGCGGCAAAACGGGCCAGAGGAAAGCAGTGAAGATTGAATTAGCGAGGTAAAATGGCAAAAAAACCACAACGATCGCGGCGAACCACGGGTTCGCGCAAAGTTAAGCGCCAGATGTCATCGGCTCAGGTGCATGTGTACGCAACCTTTAACAACACGATCATTACGGTGACCGATCAGCAAGGTAACACCGTGTGTTGGGGAAGCGCCGGTTCTGCCGGATTCAAAGGCTCCCGGAAGAGCACGCCCTATGCCGCACGTTTGGCGACTGAACAGGTGATGAAAACAGCCCAAGGTTTTGGCATCCAGGAAGTTGACCTGATTGTCAAAGGCCCCGGTCCTGGCCGTGAGGCTTCGATCCGCGCGGTACAGAGTTTGGGCATCACCGTCCGCTCCATTGAAGATGTAACCCCGGTGCCCCACAACGGCTGCCGGCCCCCGAAGCGACGCCGCGTCTAGTAGAAATTAAGAGAGGAACAAAATGGCAAGATATACAGGTCCGGTATGCAAATTATGCCGGCGAGAAGGTGAGAAATTATTCTTAAAGGGTGAAAAATGCTTTACCCCTAAGTGCCCAATGGAACGACGCGCTTATCCCCCAGGTGAGCATGGCCGCTTCAGCGGGCGTTCTGGCCGTCAGTCGGACTATTCCCGGCAATTGCGCGCCAAACAGAAAGGTAAACGGATCTACGGTGTGCTCGAGCGCCAGTTCAGGCGATACTTCACAGAAGCACGGCAGCGGCCCGGCTTGACCGGTCTGAACCTGCTTCAGATTTTGGAAAGCCGCCTGGATAATGTGATCTACCGGATGGGGTTTGCGGAAAGCCGCAGCCAGGCGCGCCAGATGGTCAACCATGGGCATTTTATGCTCAACGGCCGCCGCAATGACGTTGCTTCCACCATCCTTAAACCGGGTGACAAGATCACTGTGCGGGAAAACTCAAAAAATAATGAATTTTTCAAAACCCTGCGACAGGCAGAAGAAATCCGCACACCGCCAGCCTGGATTGAGACCGATCTGGACAATCTTTCCGGCCGGGTGATACGCTTACCTGATCGTGCTGAAATTGATGGTAATTTGAATGAGCAGCTCATTGTTGAGTTTTACTCACGATAAAGCTGGAAGTGGTAGTGCAAGGATTGCACTGGTAAGGGGTATGAGGTGACTGGAACAATAAGTATGGTAAAACCAAAAGTCGAACGGATCGCGGAATCCCGTAACTATGGCAAGTTTGTCATCAGCCCATTGGAGCGGGGTTTTGGGGCCACGATTGGAAATGCTCTGCGCCGCGTCCTCTTGTCTTCGCTGGAAGGCGTAGCGGTGACTTCTGTGCGCATCACGGATGTATTGCACGAGTTCAGTGATATTGAAGGCGTGCGAGAGGATGTCATCCAGGTGATTTTGCAGCTGAAGCAACTCCGCATGAAGATCTTCGATGCAGATGTGTCCCATCTTCATTTGGAAGTCAGCGGTGAAGGCACGGTGACGGCAGCAGATATCATGTGCCCTTCGGAAGTTGAAATTGTCAACCCAGAACTGTACCTGTTTACCGTGGACAGCAAGAAAGCCAACCTCGAGATCGACATGACGGTTGAGCGCGGGAGAGGGTATTCGCCAGCCAACGAGCGCAGTGACCATCTGCCCATCGGCGAGCTGCCGGTGGATGCGATCTTCACCCCCGTCAGGAAAGTTAACTGGACAGTCGGTTCAGCCCGTGTGGGGCAGAGCACCGATTACGACAGCGTGACGATGGAGATTTGGACAGATGGTACCGTTTTGCCTGAAGAGGCCATGAGCGAATCGTCAAAGATCCTCATCGAGCACTTGCGTTTCATCGCGGGCATCAGCGAAGAGTTGCTGTCCGTCCCGATTGAGCAGCCAGAGCCTGCCTCATCGATCAACAGCGAAGCCGCTGAGATGCCCATTGAAAACCTTGACCTGACGGTGCGGGTGTTCAATTCACTCAAGCGCACTGGGATCACCACGGTCGGCGACGTGCTGGAGCTTCTGGATAAGGGCGAGGAAGCAATCCTCTCCATCAGGAACTTTGGTGAAAAGAGTCTGGTGGAACTGAAGGAAAAAATGGTTGAAAAAGGCTTTCTTGAAGGTGAAGAGGAAGAATTAACGGAGAATTGAAATTATGCGACACAAAGTAAAAGGCTATCGTCTTAATCGCAGCGGTGGTCATCGTACCGCCTTGCGACGGACGATGATTAGACAGCTTTTAGAGCACGAGCGCATCAAAACCACACTGCCCAAGGCAAAATCGATCCAGCCACATGCGGAGAAATTGATCACCCTGGCACGCAACAGCCAGGATGCGGATGAAGTCACCGCGATGAATGCCCGCCGCAAGGCGTCTGCTGAATTGGGCAATGGCAGCCGTCCGCTCGTTCAGAAATTATTTGATGATATTGGACCTCGCTATACCAGCCGCAACGGCGGTTATACCCGGATCTTGAAACTGGGTCCCCGCCGCAGTGATGGCGCTGAGATGGCGTTGATAGAACTGGTTGAAGATTAATCCACCCGGAACATCACACCGGATGGGTACGGCACATTACAAAGTAATTCTTGCATACAATGGCTCGGCCTTTGCCGGGTTCCAGCGGCAAGCCACGGAGCGCACCGTTCAAGCCGAGTTCGAGGCAGCGCTTGGGAAGATGGGTTGGCAGGGCACGCATGTGTTGGGCGCCGGGCGGACCGATGCCGGGGTGCATGCCAGGGGTCAGGTGGTCAGTTTCCATTTGAATTGGGATCACACCCTTGAAGACCTGCGCAATGCCCTCAACTACTACCTCCCGCACGATATGGCGGCACAATCGGTCAACGAGGTACCGGCAGATTTTCACCCCCGGTACGATGCGAAAATGCGCCATTACCGCTACCAGGTTTACTGCCAGCCGGTCAGGGATCCCCTGCGAGAGGAATCTGCCTGGCGGGTTTGGCCTCCTGCAGCGGTTGAGCGGATGAACACTGCAGCAGAAGACTTGATCGGCTCGCATGACTTCAGGGCTTTTGGCAGCCCGATGACGGAAGACGGCGTGACGGTTCGCGAGGTGTTCAGCGCTGAATGGTCAGGTGCAGGCGATACATGGCAGTTTGACATTGCCGCCAATGCCTTCCTGTACCATATGGTGCGGCGGATCACCTTTGCGCTGGTCACGATCGGCCAGGGCGAGGCTGACCTGAATTTGATCGCAGAGAGCTTGCGCAGCGGTGAGTTACCGCTGACCGGCCTGGCACCAGCAGCAGGATTGGTGCTGGAAAAGGTTGATTATTGATTTGAATGCATGAAAAATGTTTCTTACGGGTTTTTAGCCCGGTAATGACATCATATGATGGAGAGTTAGACAGTGAATAAAACATATGTACCAAAAGGACAAGTTGAGCGAGATTGGGTGCTGGTGGATGCCGAAGGGCAAAACCTGGGCCGGCTGGCTTCGAAGATCGCCCAGTTACTGCTGGGTAAAAATCGGCCGGATTACACCCCTGGTGTAGTGATGGGCGCCAATGTGGTGGTCATCAATGCTGAAAAGGTGGATGTTTACCCTACCCGGTTGGACAGCAAGATGTACTATCGCCATTCAGGTTACCCGGGTGGCATCAAAGAAATCAGCCTGCGACACCAGCTTGAAAAGTTCCCCGAACGTGTGATCGAAAAAGCGGTGTGGGGCATGATCCCTAAAAATAAGCTGGGCCGGCGGATTTACAAGAACCTGCATGTCTATGCCGGGGCTGAACATCCGCACCAGGCACAGCAGCCCGAGTTAGTTGAGTAAGAGGAGTGATCAGGATCTATGGATAATCGATATTACGAAGGTGTTGGCCGCCGAAAGCAAAGCTCTGCCCGTGTACGGATCATGGCTGGCTCAGGCAATTTTACTGTCAATGGCAAGGAACTGAAGGCCTACTTCACCCGGTTGGGTGATGCCGCTGAAATCACTGAAGCGTTCCCGATTGCGAATCAATCGGAGGAAAAGTTTGATGTCAGCGTTTTGGTTCAGGGCGGCGGTGTGACGGGCCAGCGCGATGCAGTCAAACTCGGTTTGGCCCGTGCCCTGGTTGAGATGGACGAAGAATTGCGCCCGACGTTACGCCACAGCGGTTACCTGACGCGCGACCCGCGTGTTAAGGAGCGCAAGAAACCCGGTCTCAAACGCGCCCGCAAAGCACCCACCTACACCAAGCGTTAATTTCGACCAGGTGTTCGGCTGGATGCGGTGTCAACACGATTGATCGGCTCGGCAGCAGGTTTTTTTGGCTGGCGCATGCCCGGATTGATCGGCGAAACAACCTTATAGAAAAATTGGCATAGAGACGTTGATAAAACGTCTCTATGGGTTAAGGTACATTTGTAAAGGCAAAATGACTCAGAATCATCGCACAAGTTCACAAGGCGGCATCACCCTGCTTGGGCTCGGGCCAGGCGACCCCGGCGCGCTGACCCGACGAGCCTGGGATTGGCTGGAAGGTATCGACAAGCTGTATGTCCGCACAGCATATCACCCGACGGTGAGTCACTTACCCGCCAGCCTGGTTGTGGAGAGCTTTGATAGCCTGTACGAACGTTTTGACGATTTTGAGGCCGTCTACGAGGCTATCGTGACGAAGATCATTGCCTTGGGGCGGACTGAGGGGGTGACCTACGCGGTACCCGGACATCCCTTTGTGGCTGAGGCCACCTGCCCGGAGATCGCCAGGCGCGCCCAGGCTGCTGGAATCCCCGTGCAGGTGATTGACGGCCTGAGCTTCCTCGGGCCGACCTTCCGTGCCCTGGGTGTTGACCCCTTCCCGGAGATGGTTATGGCCGATGCGATTGAAATTTCTATGCGCGAGACCCCGGGCTTTCCCCCTTCGGGGCCGGCCTTGATCGCGCAAATTTACGATCGGGACGTGGCAGCAGAGGTCAAGCTGACCCTGATGGCTGCTTACCCGGACGAGCACCCGGTGCACCTCGTGCATGGTGCCGGTACGGCTGAAGAGGTCGTGGAAGACCTGCCCCTGCATGCCATCGATAAAAGCCCCCATCTTGGGCTGCTCAGCTCGCTGTATGTTGAGCCGCTTTCAGACCAGGCGTCCTTTGAGGCTTTCCAGGAGGTGATTGCCAGGCTGCGCTCCCCGGAGGGCTGCCCCTGGGACCGCGAGCAGACTCACCTCTCCTTGCGGCCTTTTCTGCTGGAGGAGGCTTACGAAGCCCTGGACGCGCTGGATCGTGAAGATATGGGCGACCTGGCTGAGGAGCTGGGTGATTTATTGCTGCAAATTGTGCTGCATGCACAGATCGCCACTGAAAACGGTGATTTTAATATCCACCATGTGCTGGAGGGTATCGCCACCAAGCTGATCAGGCGGCACCCGCATGTGTTTTCAGAGGTGGATGTCTCGGGTGTGGCAGGTGTGATCCGCAACTGGGAGCAGATCAAAGCCGCAGAGCGCCAGGCGCACGGCATGCCGGAGAAAAACGGCCTCCTGGACGGCGTCCCGACGGCGCTGCCCGCCCTTTCGCAGGCAGAACAGATCATCGAGCGCGTCGGCCGGGTGGGGTTTGACCATTTGTCAGCTCAGGGCACCCCGGAGACCATCATCGGCATGCTGGCAGCAATTGGTTCTGAAGGCGTGAATAAATCCTCGCTGGGTGATGTGCTGCTGGCGGTGACGGCGATGGCGCACCAGGCGGGGGTGGACGCCGAATCGGCGCTGCGCGAAGCCCTGGGACGGTTTCGAGCCCGCTTTGGTGAGATCGAAGCCGATGCACTGGATGCCGGTGAGGCCTTGATGGACCTCTCGGCGGAAGAATTATCCCGTCGCTGGGACGCGAACGGGCTGGGTGATGAGGGCGAGGTGGAGGCGTGAACGGCCCAATCAAACCACCAAGAACGGCCAACCAGCAGATCGCACGCGCAGCCGGCACGGTGATGGCTGCATTCATCATCAGCAACCTGGTTGGCCTGGCCCGCGGGATCGTGATCACGCGCGCCTTCGGCACCTCGGCCGAATTTGATTCCTTCAACGCAGCCAATCGCATCGTTGAGCTGCTGTTCAACCTGGTGGCGGGGGGTGCCCTGGGCTCGGCCTTCATCCCGATGTTCACGAGCTTTCTGGCAAAGGAAGACCGGGAAGGCGCCTGGCGGTTGGCTTCGGGTGTGCTCAACCTGGTGTTCCTGGCGCTAGTTGTGATCAGCGGCTTGGCGTGGGTGTTTGCGCCGCAAATCGTGCGCGATGGGCTGTTCCTGCTGGTGCCAGGGTCAGACCCGGTGCAGGAGATCTTAACGGTGCAGTTGTTCCGCATCATGCTGCCTTCAGTGATCCTGTTTGGCATCAGCGGCCTGGTGATGGGTATCCTGAATGCCCATCAGAACTTCCTGATCGCTTCGATTGCGCCAGCAATGTACTCCCTGGGCATGATCGGGGGGACGCTGTTCCTGCCTGAGGTGTGGGGCATCCAACGCCTGGCTGTAGGCGTGGTGATCGGGGCGTTCTTGCACCTGGTTGTCAAACTCCCCGTCCTGTGGCGCTTGCCTGCCAGGGCTTACCATGCCTACCTGGGCTTGCGGGACCGTGCTGTGCTGGAGGTGTTCCGCTTGATGGGCCCGCGTCTGCTGGGGGTGGCTGTGGTGCAGATGAACTTCATCGTCAACACGATCATCGCCCTGGGGCAGCCAGAGGGCAGCGTCTCGGCCATCACCCTGGCCTTTAGCCTGATGCTGATGCCGCAAATGGCGGTGGCGCAGTCCGCGGCGATTGCTTCGCTGCCTACCTTCTCCGCCCAGGTGGCACTGGGCAAACGCGACGAGATGCGCCGGTCGCTGGCCTCCACGCTGCGGGCGATCATTTTGCTATCGTTGCCGGCTGGGGTGGGGCTGATCCTGCTGCGCTATCCCCTGGTGGAGGTGCTCTATCAGCGGGGCGAGTTCACCGCCCGATCGACGGAACTGGTGGCCTGGGCGTTGCTGTGGTATGCGGCCGGCCTGGTCGGGCATGCCTTGGTGGAGATCCTCAGCCGGGCGTTTTACGCCCTGCACGACACGCGCACACCCGTCACCGTGGGGGTGATCACAATGGGCTTGAACATCGTTCTAAGCTTGGCATTTTCAGCCTGGTTTGCACGCATCGGGTGGATGCCGCACGGTGGGTTGGCACTGGCCAATTCCCTGGCGACTGGTTTGGAGAGCATCGCGCTGGTGTTCCTGATCCGCAGAAAACTGAACGGCCTGGAGGGGAGCTATGTGTGGCGGGGCGTGGGGGTCAGTGTTGCGGGGACGGCCTTGATGGCAGCGGCTGTGATCGGGGCGCGCTGGCTGCTGGGGGGTGGTCCGCTGGTTGTGGAGTTGTTTGGTGCACTGGCGGCGGGTCTGGCTGCCTATGTTGGGCTGATGTGGGTTTTGAAGATGCCTGAGCTACGGGGGATGATAGGGGTGCTGGTGAGCAGGGTGAGGAGAAGCGGGTAGTGGGTGGCTGGTAGGAAGAAGGAAAAAGCGCATCCCACTGTTGGGCTTCGGGTATTTTATCGCTGATCGGCGTGCTTGTCGCTTGTGGGTGGTGATCCTTGTGTGGTCAAGCCACGATTACGGCATCAGTTGATCTGTTGTAAAACTATACACCCATGGCTGGTTATCTTCATCAAATAAAGCTAATTGGTCAGGAGCATTCCACGCTACTTCACCAAAGGTGGGATTTTCGGATTCATCACTCCCCAATAATTTTGATGCCCCTCAGCAACGATTAATTCATCCACATCGTTTTGAACATTGGAGGGAGAAGCTCTGGTGGTATGCTTGTCTCCATTGGCTGGGCTGCTTGGATACAACGGGTCATTAGAAACAACACCAGTAGGGATAACATTGACTTCTTCATCAATGAACATTCCATAATTGTGAGCGAGACGCCTACTCAGTTAAAACTGGTCATTGAACATTCGTGGTTAATCGATAATCGTTGGGTTTATATAAATATTGAATTACCTTGTAAAGTAAACCGTGAATGCATCTGCTTATTATGTTTTATTTTTACCAACAAGGTCCAGTTCCAATCCACTCGCCAGATTTGTCTTTAATGGTATCCACCGAATAGTAATATCCGCAGGAATCATAACAACTCATGCCCACCAGGCAGGACCCATCGTCATATCGGCGGTATTCGATTTCGCATGTAAGATCCACCCCGCGAGTTGTACAGCCAGGCGGGGTTGTGCCCCAGTAAATATCAGATTGGGTGAAAATAGCCCTGGGCCAGATCAAGCCATCCTGTGTTGGTGCGGTCGGGGCGTAAACGAGATAGGTCGCGAACGTCCCTGCGTGGACCAAGAAGGAGAGATCTGCGTCGGCAAAAAATTCAAAGGCTTTTAAGTTTGATCCAAACAAATTCTGCTCTGAGCGGCAATTCAACCGATCATCAAGGTTTGGGTCTGGTTCACAGGTCAGGTCATACCCATCGACTGTGCCGAAATAGGGCGAAACCACACCCGGAACAATAAAAGTAAAGGTAGTTCCCGAATAATCTGCGTAGGATTCGTAAATCCAGGCATTCTCAAAACCGAAGAACTGTGTCGGCGTGGGTGTGGGTGTGATGGTAGCCGTGGAGGTATTTTCTGCTGTGGGGGAGGGCGTATTGGTTTGGGTGGCGGTCTCCGTTGGTGAGGGCAGCGAGGTGGCGCTTTCTGTAGGCACTGGGATTGCCCCTGGAACATCTGTTGTTTGTAAAGATGGACCAGGCATCTTACAGGCAGACAAAAAGAAAGGCAGGGTCCCTGCGATCAGGTAAAAAAGGTAATGGCTTGGCTTTATTTTCATAGTGTTAGCAAGGTTTGCGCAATCATTGATAGGGCTGTTTGAGGAACAGGAGAATTTTACTACAGATTGCCTAAAGACAGGGTTATTCGATGGTGTATGTTTGAAGGTGTGATAAGGAGCGAGGATGCGGGGACGCGGTCCTACCAATTATGCCAGTATCGTGCAATATTGGTCAGGCAATGACTCATCAATAAATAGAATTGACAGTGACTGGGACACCCGCAGATTTGCATCATGATCCAGCTTGGTTTTTCGTTATACCTCTTCCAGGCGGGTTTCGTGTCGCACCGGACTTCTGTTTACCAGCTTGCATTTATTTTGCTCGCTTTTTCAGCAGACAGGGGATCAGCACGGGCGTGGCCGCTTTATAGGCTTCGTAGTCTGGCTGGCTACCCCATTTCTGGTCGGCTTTTTTCTCCAGCATGGGGATGCCGCTGATCAGGGTAAGCTGGATGATGACCCACAGGGGGGAGATCAGTGTCAGCAGCGCCCAGCCCTGCAGGGCGGGGAAGGCCACGATGGCCACGCCGAGCCACAGCACGATCTCGCCGAAGTAGTTGGGATGACGCGACCAGGCCCATAATCCTGTGCGGATGAAGGTGGCATCATTTTCGGGGTTGGCTTTGAAGGCGCTTTTTTGCACATCAGCGATCAGCTCGAAGAAGTAGCCAAAGGCCCACATCAAAAAGCCAACCAAGGCCGGCCAGCCCAACGCTCGCTGGTTGGTCGAGGTGATGGCTGCCAGGGCTGCCGCCGCTGTGAAGGTGACCCACAAGCCCTGCAGCGTCCAGGTGAGCAGGAATGGGGTGAAGGAGACTTTGATCTCGTCGAAGCGGTCGTCCTTGCCCTGTTTAAGGACACGCCCAAACAAGAAGGTGCCCAGGCGGGTGGCCCAAATGACCACCATGGCCAGCAGAAGAACCGTCCGGCGGTCAATCCGGGGAATCAGCAGCGCAGCCCCTGTGGCCAGGGTGATGTAGGTCAGGCTGCCGGTAAGGTCAAAGAAGCGCTCGCTTTTTTGGAGGTAGGCAATGACGAAGGCCGCCCATTGGACTGCGTAGGCAACGATGACCAGCAGGGCGAACAGGGGCAGGCCACCGACCTGGACGCTGCCCTGGCTGCCAGCAAAGGCGATGCCTGCACCAACCGCAGTAGCAAGGAGGATCCCAAGGATATTGCCAAGTGATTTTTTCATAGCAGCCTCTTTTTGATGGTGATGAGGTTAATGATAACATGGGGATCATGTGCTGGTTTGAGGTTGTAGAAGGATAAAGGGATATGGCGTAGGTTTGGTGCGGTCCTGTGGGAATCCACTTGACCAAACAACAACGAGCAAAGACAATGGAGTTTTGTCCACTGTTATTAATCTTGTCATTGCGAGCGCAGCGAAGCAATCTCAAAAGGTAGACAGAGATTGCTTCCTTTCAGGACGCTGCGCAGTCGTCGTCACTGTGTGACTTCCTCGCAATGACAAAGAAATTTGGTTTGTGTCAATGCGTGACTTCCTCGCAATGGCAAAGGGAACTTGATCTTATTAGTTTTCCTTGTCATTGCGAGCGCAGCGAAGCAATCCAAATGACGAGCCTTAGGTTTCTTCCTTTCAGGACGCTGTGCAGTCGTCGTCACTGTGTGACTTCCTCGCAACGACAAGGAGGTTTGGTTTGTTGTCACTACGTAACATCCTCGCAATGACAAGGTAAATTTGCCATTGTTCGTCTAATCTTGTCATTGCGAGCGCAGCGAAGCAATCCAAATGACGAGCCTTAGGTTTCTTCCTTTCGGAACACTGCGCAGTTGTCGTCACTGTGTGACTTCCTCGCAATGACAAGGAGGTTTGGTTTGTTGTCACTACGTAACATCCTCGCAATGACAAGGTAAATTTGCCATTGTTCGTCTAATCTTGTCATTGCGAGCGCAGCGAAGCAATCTACAGATTATAATGGAGCAGAAATCAATCCGGAAACAAATACGTAAAATGAATATTCATACTTACTACGTCTATATTATGACCAATCACCGCAATGGTGTGCTCTATACAGGTGTAACCAATGACTTGCATCGGCGAGTCATTGAACATAAAACCGGCAAAGGGAGTTCTTTTACTGCAAAATACCGGATCACAAAGCTCGTGTATTATGAGTGTGGAGGTGATGTATACGCTGCAATTGACAGGGAAAAGCATATTAAAGGTGGTTCAAGACAGAAGAAAATTGATCTGATCAATGAGATGAATCCTGAATGGAAGGATTTGTTTGATGATCTTTGATAATACCCTTAATGAAAGAAAACAGAGAATGCTTCCTTTCGGGAGGCTGCGCAGTCGTCCCGCTCGCAATGATTAAAGGTTGGGTTCACATGAAGGGTTAACATGAGATTGCTTCGCTACGCTCGCAATGACAAAATGAGATTGCTTCCTTTCGGGAGGCTGCGCAGTCGTTACGCTCGCAATGATTAAAGGTTGGGTTCACATGAAGGGTTAACATGAGAGGGTGTCGGATAAATTGTGTAAATGGGTTATCCTAATAGACTGAAAAAGAAAGGAAAAACCCATGAATAAAAAAGAACAGAAAGACATACAAGAACACATGCCAAGCGCAGAAGAGGTCGCCATAGAGCTGGGCAAGGCAACCTCCATCGATGATTTTTATGGCAAAGATGGGATCTTTGCGAAGCTTTTTTCTAAAACCATCGAAGAGATGCTGGAAGCAGAACTAACTTCACAATTAGGCTATGAGCCATACGAAGCAGAAGGGCGTAACTCAGGAAACAGTCGTAATGGTCACTATACACGCAAGATGCGCACATCTGGAGGGGATGCTGAAATCAAAGTTCCTCGAGATCGGAATGGTGAATTTCAATCAGCACTATTGAAAAAGAACAGCAATGAGATTGAGCTAAAAGTCATTGCAATGTATGCTAAGGGTGTCTCCACGCGAGACATCCAGGACATGCTGGAAGAGTTATATGGGATTGATGTTTCACCGGATACCATTAGCGCCATAACCGATAAGGTCTGGCCAATGGTAGAGAGTTGGCAAAATCGTCCATTGGCGCCAGTTTATGCGATGGTTTATCTGGATGCGCTCCATATCAAGCTCAAAAGGGATGGTAAAATCGCCACAGTAGCGGTTTACAACGTCCTGGGCGTTGATTTAGACGGCCACAGAGAGATTTTAGGGCACTGGATCGGAGATGGAGCGGAAGGGGCTAACTTTTGGCTCTCTGTAATCACCGATCTTCAAAATCGTGGGGTTCAGGATGTTTTCCTGGCTGCCATTGATGGTTTATCCGGTTTCAAGGATGCCATTCACGCTGTGTTTCCTAAAACCAGGGTGCAGCGGTGCATCATACACCAGATACGCAATAGTTTGAAGTATGTGGTTTGGAAAGACCGAAAGGCTTTCATGGCTGATCTCAAAAAGATTTACCAAGCTGCCACACAAGAACAGGCAGAGGCAAACCTGATCGAGCTGGAAGAGACCTGGGGTGGCAAATATGGTGCCGCGATACGCTCCTGGCAAAACAACTGGGAAGATCTTTCAACCTTCTTTGAGTTCCCCCAAGAGATCCGTCGTTTGATCTATACCACCAACACCGTGGAGGGGTATCATAGACAACTGAGGAAAGTTATCAAGAATAAAGGGTCTTTCCCAACAGAACAATCTGTACGAAAATTGCTATACTTAGCCACGACGGACATTACCAAGAAATGGACAGCCCCCATCCGAAATTGGCCGTTGATTCTCAACCAGTTAGCCATCCGTTTCGAAGATCGGTGGCCCCGTTGAAATTCCATTTACACAAGATTCTAGACACTACCTAACATGAGATTGCTTCGCTACGCTCGCAATGACAAAATGAGAATGCTTACTTTCAGGACGCTGCGCAGTCGCATCACTTGCAATGATTAAGGGTTGGGTTCATGTGAGGGTTAAGCATGAGATTGCTTCGCTTTGCTCGCAATGACAAAATGAGATTGCTTCCTTTCGGGAGGCTGCGCAGTCGTTCCGCTCGCAATGATTAAAGGTTGGGTTCACATGAAGGGTTAACATGAGATTGCTTCGCTACGCTCGCAATGACAAAAAGGGGGAGATTGCTTCCTTCCCGGACGTTGCGAAGTCGCTACGCTCGCAATGACAAAAGAGTAGCTGCGCAGTACCAATGACAGATGTTGAGATTGCTTCGTCGTCACTACGTGACTTCCTCGCAATGACAAAGA
>DHHJ01000032.1:0-71830 GCA_002403205.1 Anaerolineaceae bacterium UBA4775 | reverse complement strand
CTGCGTGACTTCCTCGCAATGACAAGAAAGATTCTACATGACATCCTCGCGATGACAAAAAGTGGGAGATTGCTTCGTCGTCACTGTGTGACTTCCTCGCAATGACAAATGTCACGGCCAGATCTGCCAGATGACAAGGTTGACCAAAATACCCAGCACAACCCCGCCCAGGGCTTCAAGGGGGGAGTGGCCCAGCACCTCGCGCAATTCCTTAAACTCCTCGGCGGGCTTGACTTCTCCGAGGAGAAGTTCTTTGATGATCCGGTTGATCTGCTGGGCATGGAATCCGGCCTGGCGGCGGATATTGGTCGAATCGTAGATTACGATCGAAGCGATCGCAAAGGCCAGGCCGAACAGGGGGGTGTCGAAACCGGCATAATAGCCGATCCCCGTTGCCGCAGCGGTGACCACCGCAGAGTGCGAGCTGGGCATGCCGCCCGTGCTGAACAGCAGCGACCAGTCCCACTCTTTGGAGCGCAGGTAACACATGGGCAGTTTGAGTAACTGCGCCAGAAAGGACGCCGCCAACGTGGCAATGAAGACGGGGTTGTGGAAAATTCCCGATAGCGGCATGGGGGTTATTCTTCCGGACCTGTATCAGGGGCGGTCTCGCCGGAGAGCGTACGGACCTTCAATTCGGCTTCCTCCAGCAGGGCTGCGCAGCGTTTGGCCAGCGCCTGGCCACGCGCAAACAGCGCCAACGCTTTCTCGAGGGGTAAATCTTCGTTTTCAAGCTGGTCCACATTTTCTTGCAAGGCGTTGAAGGCGGTTTCAAAATCCATCGCATCAATATCCTGGGTGTAATCAGGCGTCATTTTCATCCTCCTGGGTAACTTTTGTGATCGTGGCGTCCATTTTTCCCTGGCTGACCTGGATCTGAACCCCCTCGCCCGGATGCACCTGGCCGGCCTGTCTGACCAGAAGGCCGTCGCTTTCCCGGGTGACGATGGCATAGCCCCGGTTAAGAACTGCCCTGGGGTTGAGCGAGCGCAGGGATCCCGCTAAATTATCCACCTGCAGGGCCATTTTGTCGAGGTTGACCCGGATGGAGCGTTCCAGGCGCAGCAGGACTTCGTCGAGGCGCTGCGTGTAGGCGTTGACGGTGTGTTTTGGCGAAAGGCGGTCAAGCGCGTTTTGGAGCTGACCGTGCTGCCAGCGCAGGTCTCCCAGGCGGGCGTTCAGGATGGTTGTGTGCCGGTTGGAAAGCTCCCCGATCACCCCGAGCAGCTCGGCTTTGTCGGGGGTGGCGACTTCAGCGGCCGCGGTGGGTGTGGGGGCGCGCAGGTCGGCGGCGAAATCGGTCAGGGTGAAGTCGGTTTCGTGGCCAACGCCGGAGATGACAGGGGCAGCAGAGGCTGCCACAGCGCGTGCCACCGCTTCGTCATTGAAGGCCCACAGGTCTTCGATGGAACCGCCGCCGCGCCCGATCAGGATCACATCGGGGTGAACCTCCCGGTTGAGGCGCTCAAGGGCGGCCACGATGCCCGGTGGCGCATCAACGCCCTGGACGGCTGTGGGGGCGAGCACCACTTCCACCACCGGGTAACGGCGCCGCAGGGTGTTGAGCATGTCCTGCAAGGCTGCCCCGGTGGGCGAGGTGACCACCCCGATCACCCGCGGCAGGGGCGGGATGGGCTGTTTGGCTGCCGCATCGAACAGGCCTTCGGCTTCCAGCATGGCCTTCAGGCGCAGGAACTCCTGGAAGAGACGGCCTTCTCCGGCAGGGCGCATTGTATCGACGTAGAGCTGCACCTGGCCGCCGGGCTCATACACGCCCATGCCCCCGTGGGCTTCAACAGCGATCCCTTCACGCGGGTCGAAATCGAGTCGCGCGGCCATGCCC
Source organism: Anaerolineaceae bacterium UBA4775 (assembly GCA_002403205.1). GTDB lineage: Bacteria > Chloroflexota > Anaerolineae > Anaerolineales > Anaerolineaceae > Brevifilum. Next base: position 69,987 of record DHHJ01000032.1, on the reverse strand, counting down.
CGCCACATCACGCAGCGGATGGCGGCCTGGCTGTCTTTGAGGGTGAAGTAGAGGTGCCCCGAGCTGGGACGGGCAAAGTTTGAGATCTCACCCTCGACCCACAGGTCCTGCAGAAGCTCGTCACGCTCGATCACCCCCCGCAGGTAACCCGTGAGCTGGCTGACGGTGAGGATATTTTGGGGTTGAAAGATGCTGTACTGGTCCATCGACCCTCAGTCTCCTTGATGGTGTGGGATAAGTATATCAAACAAACTAAGATGGCGTGTGGAGCAGGAGCTCGGATGCGTTGATAAGGCTGCTCAATTTCTGATAAGTGTCGTTTTATCCAGCAGCGGCGCGGTTTTTATTCGGGGTAATCACCGAAGGGGCGCGCTTCGCAAATGCTCCCTCAGGCGGCTTGTGCTGCGCATGCGCGGGGTTGGTTGATTGCGGTGGCCCTGCCGCTCAACCCCTCCCTGCCGTGAGATTGGCTTCTTCACCGGGGATTCTGTTACAATTAAGCACACCGGAAAAGGATGCGACCCATTGAACTATATCTGGACTCCCTGGCGGATGAAATATATACAAGAAAATCATGATACCCAAGGCTGCATTTTTTGCCTGGCTGCAGCAGCTGAAGATGGTCTGGGAAACCTGGTCTTTCAGCGGGGTGAGGGCGTTTTTATGATCTTAAACCGCTACCCGTATACCAGCGGACACATCATGTGCGTTCCCTACAGCCATGTCAGCCGGCTGGAGGAGCTGACAGACTCGGTGCGCGGCGAGCTGATGGCCTTCACCAGCAAAGCCGTGGAAGTGCTGCAGTCGGTGTACCAGCCTGAAGGATTCAACCTGGGGATGAACCTGGGCAACGTGGCAGGTGCGGGCATCGCAGAGCATGTGCACATGCACATCGTTCCGCGCTGGGGCGGGGATACAAGCTTTATTTCAACAGTGGGGAAAACACGCGTGCTGCCAGAATCCCTCGAAGAGACTTATCGACGGGTGAAGGGGGCCTGGGAACAGTTTGAATGACTGCTGTAAGTGGCTAAAGGAAAATAAAGGCTGGTTGGTGATCCCAACCAGCCTGTGTGTTTAATATGGGAGAAAATTAAGGCGGCCTTGCCCTTGGGACGTGTTTTGCCCGCTCAGATGGGCTTGCGGCGGGATGAAAACAAGGCCCGGACGAGGGCGATCACACCCAGCACGATCAATAAAGCTGGCCAGTACTTGGTGATCTCTGGCTGCAGGCCGAAGGCCTGCCCGAACACGAAGAACAAAATCCCGCTGATCAACAGCAAGATCAGCCCGCCGCTGAAGGCCTCTTTGTAGTTCCGGTCGATGATGCCGCTGATGATGACGCCGATGCCCACAAAACCAGGGATGAGGGCCCAGATATAAGCCCAGCTGGCCCAATCACCGGTTTGGCTTTGGTAATAGAGGATGCCGCCAATGCCAGCCAGGATCGACCCGGGGACGGCCAGCCCGCCCGTTCCGCTGATGATCGCCCAGAGCAGGAACACCCCGCCCAAGCCGATGATGATGAACGGCCAATCCCAAAATTCAAAGTACTGAGGGGCAATTTCCCGGGCCAGCAGGATCACACCGAGCAGGATGAGAATTATCCCACCAATTATGCCATTTTTCCGATTCATATCCGCCTCCTTAATGCGAATCATTTGACTCACATGCTGTAATTTGATTCATATTTTATCACACGGGTTATTTATTTATCACCCAGGCGCTGGACATTACCCAGGCCAGTGATCTGCTGGGTGAGTTCGGGCGATCCGTAGTAACTGACGGAACTGGCGCCGGTGATGTTAACAATGAGAGTCTCAATGGCCCACACGACACCGGTGCCCAGGCCGTTGATCTCGATGAGGGTGTTAGTGGATTGCAGATTGCCTGCGCGGTAATTCCCGGCACCGTCGATGGAAACCGCCTCTTCAACAGCCACCCCGCTGACCGAGACTGAGCCCGCGCCGGCCATGTTGACCGAGAGCTTCCCGGCCGACAAATCCTCAATCTCAATGGTTCTTGCGCCATTGACCGAAAGTTCGAGGGATTCGGTCTCGAAGGATTGCAGGTCAAGGTCGCCTGCGCCGTTGATGGTCAGTGGTGCAGAGCGTGGTCGTCATCAACCTTGACGGCCAATTCGTGCAAGGCTGGACGGGGTCGGGGACGGTCATTTCGGAGGACGGGTTGATCCTGACCAACGCGCACGTGGTGCTGTCGGACCGCTTTTATGAAGTTGAGGACCTGGTGGTGGCGATCACCACGGAGCAGGACCAGCCGCCTGGGCCGATGTTCTTTGCCGATGTGGTCCAGGCCGATGCCCGGCTGGATCTGGCGGTCATCAAGGTGCGCAGCGACCTCGACGGTGCCCCGGTCAACTTCGGTGCGCTGGGGATCGAGCCGGTGAAAATTGGGCAGGCTGAATCGCTCCAGCTGGGAGACCCGATCATCATCCTGGGTTACCCGGGGATCGGCGGTGAGATGATCACCCTCACCCGGGGGGAGGTAAGCGGTTTCACCTCAGAAGTGCCGTATGGCAACCGGGCCTTCATCAACACCTCGGCGACGATTGCTGGTGGCAACAGCGGCGGGTTGGCTGCCACGCCGCGGGGGGAGATCATTGGTGTGGGGCTGTCCCAAAAGTAGAGGACAGCCCCTTTTGTGTTGTCTTGGGGTTTCCCACTCAGGATCTATATCTCACCATTCATTGTCTATCATTCACTATTCCCCACTCACCATGCCCTATTCCCCACTCACCATCCCGTCCTTACCTGCGGCGGCCTCGGCCACCTGCGAGGGAGACGAAATACAGCAGCTGCATCAGGGAGGTGATGATCGCAGCGACGTAGGTGAGTGCGGCTGCATTCAACACCTGTTTGACGCCCTGTTCCTCTTCCTGGGTCACGATCATCCCGCTGCTTTTGAGCATGGCTCGGGCCCGGCGAGAGGCGTTCAGCTCCACCGGCAAGGTGGCGACTGAGAAGACCACGCCAGCCGAGAAGGCGATCACGCCTACCCAGGCTAATTCGCCGATCTGCAGGAGCAGCCCCAACATGATGAAGATCCAACCCAGGTTGGTGCCAATGTTGACCACGGGCACCAGGGCAGAGCGTAACCGCATGGGGCCGTAGTTGTCCTTATCCTGCTGGGCATGTCCCATCTCGTGGGCAGTGATGGCCATGGCCGCCACGCTTGGGCGCGCGGCAATATCCTGCGAGAGAGCCAGGGTTTTGCTGCGGGGGTCGTAATGATCGGTTAGCTGGCCGGGTGTTCCCTTGAGTGTTAAGTTGTACATGCCGTGTCTTTCCATCAGCCGCTGGGCCACCTGTGAGCCGGTCATTCCGGCTCGGTTTTGCACCTTGCTCCAGCGGGAATACCTGCTGTTGACATACAGCTGGGCAATCAATCCCAGCAACAGGGCTGGCAGCATGTAGATCAAATAGTTGAGGTTAAAAATTGGAAACATTAGAATCACCTTTCTGATTGTGGATATTTACTCGATCAATTCTTTGAGAACTTCGATGGCTTTCTCCAATTGGGGGTCGCGCCCTTCGGCAAAGTCCTCCGGGGTCATTTCAACGATGTATTCTGGCTCGAGGCCAACTTCGCTGATCTGGCGCCCATTGGGTGTTAGCCAGCGCGCAATGGTGACGCGCACACCGCCAGCACCGTTTTGCAGGGTGACCCAGCTTTGAACGGAACCTTTACCAAAGGTGGTCACGCCTACCAAGGGGCCCCGGCCGCGGTCCTGGATGGCACCTGCAGTAATTTCGGAGGCGGAGGCTGTGCCTTCATCGACCAGCACGACCAGGGGAATCTCGGTAGCCAAACCGCCGGGTATGGCTTCGTAGGTAAAGGTTTCGCCATCGCCGTATTGTTCGAACATGACCACACCATCGCTGATAAATTCCGAAACGACCTGGATGGCCGTGTTAAGAAATCCACCGCCGTTGCCGCGCAGGTCGAAGATCAAGCCGTCTGGGTCTTGCGAAAGCAGTTCCTGGAGGGCGCTGCGCAATTGCTCTGTGCTTCTCTCACCGTAGTTGTACAGGCCGATATAAGCCATGTTATCTTCCAGCATTTCATATTCAACGGTTGGTACGACAATCGTCGCCCGGGTGATGGTGACATCGAAAATCTCATCGCCACGGCGGATGGTCAGGGTCACATCGGTGCCGGCTGGCCCGAGAATTTGCCTGAGGACGAGGTCGCCGGGCACACCTGTCATGTCCTCACCATTAATCCCGCTGATGACATCGTTGGGCTGCAGGCCGGCTTCGGCTGCAGGCGAGCCGCGCATGGGGCTGATGATCTCGACATAATCGCCGGTGATATCGACCCAGGCGCCGATCCCTTCATATTCGCCTTCGAGGGCTTCGTTGGCCTGGCTGAACTCCTCCGGTGTCATGTACGAGGTGTGCCGGTCGCCCAGCGCCTCCAGCATGCCTTTGATGGCGCCGCGCATCAGGGCCAGGTCGTCAACGGGCTGGTCAACGTATTGCTCGTGGATGATGTCCCAGGTCTCCCAAAAGGGGGCGAACAGGTTTTCGTATTCCGGGGGTGTGTCACCCTGGGCATCCACATATGGACAGGGGGGGCACTGCGTCGGTTGGATGATGACAGGGGCTTCACCCTCTTCAGTGGGGACGATCACCTCGGGGCAGGGAGGGCAGCTCACCGGCCCAGAAACGGGCACAGGGGTCAACAGGCGGGGTAGAAAATAGCCCGCGCCGAGGCCTGCCCCAAAAACGGTGACCAAGATGATGATCCCAACCACCACAGTTAAACAGGTTCGAAGTCCTTTAGATTGCATGTCATTCTCCTTGCAAGCGCTGGCCTGCTTGCAGTAAATCCGGGCACCCAGGAAGCGATGCCCTGGATGGTGTGCAGTGTATATTTCATGAAATTTACCACAAATTTATTAACAAATGGTAGGAATGTGGAAGGTTATACGCTGCGAGCAGATGGTTGGGCAACTGCGGTCAAACTGCTGAACAGTAAGGCCGCCATTGCGATTGTCCCGGCTTCGATGCAGCGTTCGTCGACGTCAAAATCGGGGGTGTGAAGCAGGGCGTATTTACCCTGTGCCGGGTTGGCGCCCCCCAGCCAGTACATGGCCCCCGGCACACGCTTCGTGTAGTAAGCGAAATCCTCGCAGTTAAAAGGAAAAGCGGCGCTGAAGTGACAAACATGCTCTGCACCCAGGGCTTTTTCGAGCGCGGGCAGGGTTGACCGCACCAGGTGCGGGTTGTTGCGCATGTCGATCATCGCACCCATCGGTTCCAGCGAGAAACGGGTGTGGGTGCCCAGGCAAACCGGGTTGAGCGCGGCGCGCACCCTGCCCAGGGCAGCGATGCGCAGATGCGCGTCTGCCGCTTTGATCCCCAGCCCAAACTGCCCGTGCCAGGCATCCGGATCTTCGTCGTTCAGGGAGGCATCGTAGACGGTGAACTTCTTGAGGCCTTTATCACCCTGGTGCATCAGGGACCAAAAGGCTTGCATCTCTGGCCAGGTTTCCGGCAGGTGCCATCGGTTGAGCCGCAGAATGGCATGGCAGCACCGCCGGGCGACGGCATCCAGGTAGGCTGGCGGGCGATAATACCCTTTTTCGGGGGTGATGTTGACCAGGTAGTGCTCAAAACCGGCCAGGAACAGGCCGTCAGTCCAGTCGATCTGGCCAACAGGTAGGGGGGCGACGTGCAAGCCAAAGATCGCTTGCGGGGTGGGGTTGGCAAGGGCGCCTGCGCGCAGCATGCGCACAGCCCCGGTGATCTCCTCCTCTTCGGGCTGGAAGATGATGCGCACATTACCCGGCAGATCTGCGCGCATTTGGGAGAGCAGTGCGGCCACACCGACCCCAATCGCCGCGTGGACATCGTGCCCGCAGGCGTGCATCACACCCGGGACTGTTGAGCGGTAGGGCACACGGTTGAGCTCGTGGATCGGTAAGGCATCCGTATCGACGCGCAAGGCTACGGTGGGCCTGGCCGGGTCGGTGACCAGGTCTGCCCACAGGCCCCGCCCGTCAAGGCCCATGTGGAGGTCAAGCCCCAAGCTGCTTAATGTGTTCGCCAGGCGGAAGGCTGTGCGGGCTTCCTGGCCAGAAAGATCAGGGTGCCGGTGCAGGTCACGCCTGAGCGCCACAAGGTCGGCATAGAGCGACCCGGCCAGGGAACGGATGGTGTTGAGTAGGGGGTTGGTTATAGGCATAGTGAACCTACCACAACGGCTCGATTGAAATCAATCTCCATTGGGGGTTGAGGTTATTTAGATCAGGGTGGGGTCAGTAGACCTCAGGAACAAAAGTCTGATCCTCAAAAGGCGGCCTGACATAACCATGATTCGATTGCCGCGGGGGCAGTTCGATGCGGTCGGGTGTCAGGTCTTCGTAGGGGATCTGGCTGAGCAGGTGCGCAATGCAGTTCAGCCGGGCTTTGGGTTTGTTGTCGGCATTGACCACGTACCAGGGCGCTTGTTTGATGTCGGTGTACTTCATCATCACGTCTTTCGCCCTGGAATACTCGACCCAACGGCTGCGGGCTTCGACATCCATCGGGCTCAGCTTCCAGCGCTTGGTGCGGTCTTCAATGCGGGCGATGAAGCGCTTTTCTTGCTCTGTGTCGCTGACCGAAAACCAGTACTTGATCAAAATGATGCCAGAACGGACGAGCATGCGCTCAAATTCCGGGCAGGTCCGCATGAATTCCCAGTACTCTTCATCGGTGCAGAAGCCCATCACGCGTTCTACCCCGGCGCGGTTGTACCAGCTGCGATCGAACAGGACGATCTCGCCTGCCGCAGGGAGGTAGGGGATATAGCGCTGGAAGTACCACTGGGTTTTTTCGCGCTCTGTGGGGACGCCCAGGGCAACCACACGCGCCACCCGGGGGTTCAGGCACTGGGTGATGCGTTTGATCACGCCGCCCTTGCCAGCCGCATCACGACCCTCAAAGATCACCACAACCTTAAGACCCTTGAGCTTGACCCATTCCTGGAGCTTGACCAGTTCGATTTGGAGCCTGCGGAGCTCTTTTTCGTAGCGCTTCTTGGTCAGCTCTGGTGTCTGCTTCTCTGGGGTGATATCCCCGGGCGCGAAGGAATCCGCCCATTCGCTGGCCGTCTCGTCAGTCAGCTCTTCAAGCGCGGCTCCTGTGACCGAATCTTCGGGATCGTTGGGGGCTATGGGTTCGTGGCTGTCTTTTTTCTTACCTTTTTGAGGGTCCTTGACTGGCTTATTTTTTCTTTTTTTTGTCTTTCTTGCCATTTTTTTCTTTCTTTTCCTGCTTGCCCTTTTTCTCTTTATCTTGTTTTGCCATAATTGTCCTCCAAGGTGGAATAAGAAGAATTAACCGGTTATTAACTATTTTACATGATAATTTGCCAGACGTGAATGAGAAAAGGAAATTTGGTGAGAGGAAGTGCGTATGAGGTATTGGGAAGTAGGTCTTAGGGAGCAGGAAAAAGGATTGACCTGTGTGATTATTACAAATGCTAAGTATTTTGTGGAATAGAGCGCTTTAGCTGGAGAACAGGCGACCGAGGGCTTTGATGTCGGGGATGTGGGGGCTGCCATCGTGCTGGTGCTTGCCGACAGAGACGGTCTTGATGCCGAGGGATTGTGCGGCGACCAGGTTTTCTACCATATCGTCGGCCATCAGGCAGGCTTTGGGGTCTTCATCGATCAGGGCCAGCGCTTTGTGGAATGCTTCGATCTCAGGTTTGCAATACGGGAAGATGTCGTAGATATCAACGATCTGGTCGAAGTGCCGCTGGATGCCCAAAATCTCGGTGACGCGCTGGGCATGGTCACGATCGGCATTGGTGAAGATCACCTTGCGGTGGGGCAGTGATCGCAGCATATGGTCGAGTTCGGGGTCCGGGGAGAGACATTCTGCGAGTGGGAGATCGTGAATAAAGTCCAGGTATCGTTTCATCTCAACTTTGTGCTCGATTTGCAGTCCCCTGAGGGTGGTACCGTACTGGGTGAACAGGCGTTGCCTCAATGCGGAGGCTTCTTCGAGGCTGATGTCCATCATCTCGACCAAGAACTGCATGATGCGCGTTCGGAGGTGATCGGTCAGGCCGGTATTATAAGGATAGAGGGTGTTGTCAAGGTCGAACAGCAGGCAGCGGACCTTTTCGTAGTGATTTTGATCAGCACGTGTTTTCATCAGTGTTCAGTGGTCTTGTAATGGTTAAAAATTGGTGTTCAATGTCGCTCAATCACGCTTCTGGTTGGGTTTTGGCGCCAGGTTTGACCTGAGCAGCCAGACATACAGCAACGGGACAGGCGCAAACAGGGGGACCATGACCCCATACCCAACAGGATGGGCACCCCAGGCGCCGCTGGAAAAGGTGCCAACCGCGAAAACAATCGCACCGGTGATGAAGATCGTCAGGGAGATCACACCCAGGCGGAGGTAGTGTCCGCCTGTGAACAGCGACCGATAAGCAAAGGTGATCCCCAGGGCAATGCCAACCACGTCCGTAGCACCCAAGCCGATCAGGAAAGGCAGGGTCTGGCCGTCCCAGCCGCCGGGGGGTGGCAAAATGGGGAAGGGAAATCGGCCTTGCAGGAGCATGATCAGGCCTGCCCGGATCAGGGCTGCCAGGTGCAGGCTTTGCAGGAGACCATAATAAGCGGTGAGAAACTTGATCCAGGTTGGGGTTTTGTTTTTCATCAGATGATCCCTTTGGTGCAGGCGCTGCTGTTGGGCGCCTTTGGATAGTGTGCGCGTGATTACTGTGTGATCTTGGCCATTGCCAGGCTGACCCAATCTTCATCGGTCAGGCGCTCGACCAGGGCACATCCGGACGCTTCTGCCGCCTGGCGCACCTCGGCTTCCTGGTCTGCCAGGATGCCCGAGAGCAGAAGACTGCCACCTTCAGTCACCAAATTGGCCAGTCCCTGGTCGAACAGGCGCACGATGATCGGCGCCAGGATGTTGACCAGTACCAGGGGCGCGTTCTGGATGGCAAACCGTCCAGTGAGGATCTCCTCAACAGAGCCTTTCCCGGTCTCCAAGGCGGCAGACGAGATGTTGTTCAGGGCGGCGTTTTCGAGGGTGGCTTTGACAGCCTGGCTGTCGACGTCCACGGCCAGGGCACGGGCGGCCCCCATCTTCAGGGCGGCGATGGTGAGGATGCCCGATCCGCAGCCCACGTCGATCAGGTCGCAGCCGGGGCTGAAGTGGCGCTCGAGCAGGCGCAGGCAGAGCTGGGTAGTGGGGTGGGTGCCGGTGCCAAAAGCCATGGCCGGGTTGATGCGCACCACCAGCCGAGATTCCCCAGGCGTGGGTGACTTCCAGGCGGGCATCACCAGCAGGGTCTCGCCGATTTTAATGGGCTGGTAGTGCACCTTCCAGGCGGCCATCCAATCTTCGTCGTGCACTGGCCGGTAAGTGGCCGGCGGCAGGGGGTTAATCTTGCTCAGGTGCCAGAGGGCTTGTTCCAGCTGATGGCGCGTGCCTTCCAGGGCGTCATCCACCGGTAAATAGCCGTAGACGATCATGCCGCCGGTGGGTTCATTCTCCTGGGTGCTGGGGTTAAAGCGGGTTTCGCTTTCAACCACGACGCCATTGGAAACAAAACGCCCCAGCACTTCTGCCAGGGCCTCGGCTAACTCCCCATTACATGCGATCTTAACTTCGATCCAGCGCGCTTGCGGGTCAGATTTAGCCACCAAACACCTCGCGGAGTTTATCAAAGAAGGATTGATCCTGGATTTTGATGTCCGGGTCCATGGTTTCGGCTAATTTTTCGAACATCTCGCGCTGCTCCGTCGTCAACCGGGTGGGGATTTGCACTGAGACGGTGACCAGCTGGTCACCTGTGCCGGAGCCTCGCAGGTGCGGAATGCCTTTCCCGCGCAAGCGGAAGGTCTTGCCGGGTTGAGTGCCCGGCGGGATGCGCAATTCGACATCGCCGTTCAGGGATGGGATGCGAATCTCATCACCCAATACAGCCTGGGCGATGTTGATATCGAGGTCGAGCAGGATGTCATCACCCTTGCGGTGGAAGAAGGCGTGGTTCTCAACTTCAATTTCAAGGTAAAAATTGCCGTGAGGCCCGCCATTGATGCCGGGCTGGCCCTCACCAGCCAGGCGGATTTGGACACCATTGGAAACCCCTGGCGGAATGGAGACCAGCTTGGTGATGGTCTTGCGTTCCAGCCCGCGGCCGTTGCAGGTTTCGCAGGGGGTGTCGATGATCTCACCAGAGCCGTTGCAGCGCGGGCAGGTGACCACCTGGACCATGGAGCCCAGCAAGGTTTGATGAACCTGGCGCACTTCACCCTGGCCATTGCATTGGGGGCAGGTATGGGGCGTGGTACCCGGTTTGGCACCTGAGCCCTGGCAGGTCTGGCATTCTTCATCACGGGTGATCTGGATTTCCTTTTCGACGCCGAAAGCCGCCTCTTCAAAGCTGATCTTTACCCGGCTGGAGAGGTCGGCGCCGCGGCGGGGCGCATTGCGGACACGCCGCCCGCCCATCCCGCCAAAGCCGCCAAACCCAAACAGGCCTTCCAGGATGTCTGAGAGGTCAATATTGGTGAAATCGGGCATGCCCTGGGTGTTGACACCCGCATGGCCGTAGCGGTCATAGGCTGCGCGTTTTTCGTTGTCCGAAAGGACGGCATACGCCTCGTTGATCTCTTTGAATTTTTCCTCTGCATCCGGTTCGCTGCTGACATCCGGATGGTACTGGCGCGCCAGGCGCCTGAAAGCCGATTTTAGCTCGTCTTCATTGGCGCCGCGCGGCACACCCAGTACTTCATAATAATCACGTTTTGCCATTATTGTTCATTCATTTCGTTGCGGGTCACAGATTGGTGAGACCCAGTTATATCCGAATAAGTCTACTCATTCGCTGCCAGGCTGTCAAACCTGGTGTGGGTTGAGGTGCCCGGTTTTGATCCCGGGCACCAGGTTATTCAATCGGTTCAAACTTGTTTGTACTCACCGTCCACAATGTCTTCATCATCACCTGGTTCACTTCCAGGAGATGTTTCGCCTTGCGATTCAGCCTCGGGGTTTGGGGCTGCCCCGCTTTGCTGGTAGGCCGCTTCGCCGAGCTTTTGCATGATCTCGTTGAGGGCATCGGTCGCCCGCTTGATGGCTTCGATATCCTCGCCGTCTTTAACCCCATTGACACGGGCAGACGCGTCCTCCACCTGGCCCTTGAGATCTGCAGGGACCTTGTCGCCCAGGTCGTTGAGGGTCTTTTCAGCTGAGTAAACCATATTGTCGGCGCGATTGCGGGCTTCGATCAGGTCGCGGTGTTTACGATCTTCTTCTGCGTGCAGTTCGGCTTCACGACGCATCTGTTCGACTTCCTCTTCGCTCAACCCGGAGGAGGCCGTGATGGTGATGTTCTGGCTGCGGCCGGTGGCTTTATCCTGGGCGGTCACTTCGAGGATGCCGTTGGCATTGATGTCGAAGGTTACTTCGATTTGGGGGATGCCGCGCGGCGCGGGCGGGATGCCGTCGAGGATGAATTTGCCCAGGGACTTGTTGTTGGCTGCCATTGGCCTTTCGCCCTGCAGGACATGGATCTCAACCTGTGTCTGGCTATCGCTGGCGGTGGAGAACACCTGGCTCTCACGGGTTGGGATGGTGGTGTTGCGCTTGATCAAGGGGGTGGCCACGCCCCCCAGGGTCTCAACGGACAGGGTCAGGGGGGTCACGTCCAGCAAGAGAATGTCCTTGACCTCGCCGCCCAGAACGCCTGCCTGGATGGCTGCGCCGACAGCGACGACCTCGTCGGGGTTGACGCCTTTGTGCGGTTCTTTGCCAAACAGGCGGTTCACTTCTTCCTGGATCTTCGGCATCCGGGTCATCCCGCCGACCAGCACAACTTCGTCCACGTCTTTTTTGTCGAGGTTGGCGTCGTTGAGGGCGCTTTTAACCGGGTTAAGGCTGCGGGTGACCAGGTCGTCGGTCAATTGCTCCAGTTTGGCACGGGTGAGGGTCATCACCAGGTGTTTTGGGCCGGAGGAATCGGCGGTGATGTAGGGCAGGTTGATCTCCGATTGCATGGTGGTCGAAAGCTCAATTTTGGCCTTTTCGGCGGCTTCCTTTAAACGCTGCAGGGACTGTCGATCATTCCGCAGGTCGATGCCATGCTCTTTTTTGAACTCATCGGCGATGTAATCGATGATGCGTTGGTCAAAATCATCACCGCCGAGGAAGGTGTCGCCGCTGGTTGAGCGGACCTGGAAAACGCCTTCACCCACATCGAGGATGGAGATATCAAAGGTACCGCCGCCCAGGTCGTAGACTGCGATCACCTCGTTCTTCTTTTTATCGAGGCCGTAAGCCAGTGATGAAGCGGTCGGTTCGTTGATGATGCGCATCACTTCCAGCCCGGCAATCTTGCCGGCATCCTTGGTGGCGTTGCGCTGGGCATCGTTAAAATAGGCGGGCACCGTGATCACAGCCTGTGTGACGGGTTCACCCAGGTAGGCTTCGGCATCGCGCTTGATCTTGGAGAGGATCATGGCGCTGATCTCTGGCGGTGAATATTCTTTCCCGGCCAGGGTCACGCGCAAGTCGCCATTGGGCGCTTTGGCGACTTTGTAGGGGACGTGTTTTAATGCCTGCTGAACTTCGGGGTCGTCATATTTGCGCCCCATGAAGCGTTTTATGGAGAAGATGGTGTTCTCCGGGTTGGTGATGGCCTGGTTGCGGGCCACACGCCCGACCAGCCGCTCACCGTTCTTGTTCACCGCCACAACGGAAGGGACGAGCCGTTCGCCTTCGGCGGATGGGATCACAACGGGTTCGCCGCCGACCATCACCGCGGCAACGGAGTTCGTGGTCCCCAGGTCAATGCCAATGATTTTTCCCATGTGATTATGCCTCCTGAATATGTTTATCGGGCGACACGCACCATCGCAGGGCGGATGATGCGGTCTACAATGCGGTAACCGGGTTGAACAACATCAATGATTTGTCCATCGGAAAATTCCGGGTGTTCTTCCTGGGTGATGGCTTCGTGGATGTTGGGGTCAAAGGTGTCCCCGGGGTTGACATCAATGCGTTCCACACCCTGGTTTTTCATCTGGTTGAGCAATTTTTGGTAAATCAGCTCGATGCCATCGACCCAACCCGCCACCTGCTGGTCTTGCGGTTTATCCCTCAGGGCACGTTCGAGGTCGTCGGCGACGGCTAAAAAGGTGCGCACGCTGCTGGCCATGGCATCCTGATAGGAACGTGCCGAATCGCGCTGCACGCGTTTCTTGTAGTTTTCGAAATCAGCCCGGGTGCGCAGCCAGCTATCCTGCTGCTCTTCGATTTGCGCCCGGAGGGACTCCAGTTCATTTTCCAGGGCGTCATACTCGTCGCAGGTCAGCGCGATCAAGGCCTGGCTGTTGTCCGCCGGGTCGTTTTGTTCGTGATGCGGCTTTTTTGCTTCGTTTTCGTTTTCTTCTTTGCTCATAGATTGCTCCCAGAATACATTAAGATCGATAATTTTGAGTGTGTTACTAGACTGCCAGGGTCTCAGAGACCAGGTCGCTGAGCACGTTGGCGACAAATTGCACGGTTGAGATGGTGCGGTCATAGGGCATGCGAATTGGCCCCAAAACGCCGACCGAGCCTGTCAGCGACTTGGGGTCGCCATACCGTGCCAGGATGACCGAGCACTGGCGCAACTCCTCCCAGGTACCTTCCCCGCCGATCAACACCTGGATGCCGCCCACATCGGTGTTCACCATGGTGCTGGCCAGCAAGTTCTCGAGCAGAGAGCGCTCCTCAAGGATGTGGAGCGCTTGCCGGGCTTCATCGGATTCGGCGAACTCCGGCTCGGAAAGGACGTTGGTCATGCCATCGAGGTAGATCTCACCCGTGGCGGATTCTTCGATCAGGGTCATTTCCGCCAGGAGGATCTCGAGGATATCCTGGCCAAGGGCGTCGAAGTGCTGGCGCATGCGGGCGATGCCGTCAGCGTCGCGGCGGACGCACAGGTTTGAAAATTGTGCTGCAATTTCGGAGAGACGCTCCTGCGCAACAGGTTCCGGCAGGGTGATGAATTGCTGCCGGATCTCGCCACCCATGAGCACCAGCACCATCAATACCTGCCGGCCGCGGGTGGCGATCAGTTCAAGGTGCTTGAAAATCGCTTTTTCGGCGTGCGGTGCGGTCACCAGTGAGGCGGCCTGGGATTGGTTGGCAAGCACCGATGCCGCCAGTTTGAGCCATTGCTCGACATCCTGGCGGGATTGATAGAACTGATGGGTGATCGTACGGCGCGTGGTTGTGGGAAGGGCACTTTTGTGGATCAGGTTGCCCACAAAAAAGCGATAGCCTTCCTCTGTGGGAACGCGCCCGGCCGATGTATGCGGCTGGCGGAGGAGGTTGTAATCTGTCAGAACCGACATCTCGTTACGCACCGTGGCCGAGCTCAAGGTCAGGTTGTACTTCTGGACCAGCGTTTTAGACCCAATCGGCTGGGCCGTTTGGATGTGTTCGTGGATGATCAAGGTCAGGATGAGTTTTTGCCGATCTGTCAGTCTCATAGGTGCCTCCGCTTAAAATTTAGCACTCTCGACCTGAGAGTGCTAAAATAGCACAAACTTAATGTTACCATGAGGGATTTTAGGCGTCAAGAAACGCCAGGGCGTGCGCGCGTTAATCTTTTGTAAGAAATGTAAGGCGTATTTGTGGGAATCGGGTGATTTGAGGGTGATTATCCCTTCAAAAATCGCACACCCTTTGAGAAATCAGATGGGGAAACCGTTTAATGGTTTTTCCATTCACGCATCGCGAATCACCATTCACCAAGAACCTAATTTTTTGGCGCGAGAGTCACCCGGTAAATATGCCGGTCGATGCCCCCAAATTTGTACTTGTAGTTCTCATTCCCGCGCATGAAATCGAGCTCTTTGATGCCATTCTGGTTAGACCATTGCATGAGGTGGGCCAGGTGCACCCATCCAGGGGAAAAATCCCGAAAATCCCATTCCCAGCCCGAATTGTACAGCCACAAGCGGTCGTTGAACTGAAAGGAAAAATGGCCGGCCGCCTTGGCACCATCGAGTGTAAAAAAGGACAGGTGCAGCCAGCCCGCATCGAAGGCGGTTTGTGCGGTGTTGTGCAGGTGCTGCTGCATGGCCTCGGTCAGGAAGTCACGCTTGCTGGGGTCTTGGGCCATCATGTCGATGAAGGCTTGGGTTTCTTCGGCCAGCTTTTCACCGTCCTCGACGTGATAAAAATCAGGCTGGACCAAGCTGCTTTCGATGTTGCGCCATTTGCGCCGGATCTCGTGGCGTTGCTTTTTGTCCAGTCCAGCCAGGTAGGCCTGGTAATCACCTGGCAGGGGCACATAAGGTGCGGGCAGCAGGTGGATCTGCTGATGTGACCAGGCGCGTCGCTCGGCTTCGGCCTTCAGGGTTGGCAGGGTGGGTGAGTCTTCCAGCAGATTGTAGAGGTCGAGCAGTTCCCAAGGCGGGAGATCGTCCTGTGCTAGGAGAAAATCAATCAGTCCAGAGATAAATTCGGGTAGGTGTTCAGGCTCAACGATGAAATCTAAAAAGTCCGACACCTCGATGGCGCCGACGAACATCAGGGCTGGTTTACCCAGGATGTTCTTGGTGTGAAAGAGGGGGGCCACACCTACCAGTTGATCCCCCTCATGGGCGGTGACGACCACCAGGGGACTGTCTTGTGGCCATTCCCCGCCACCGCGGGTTTGCCACCAGGTTGATTGGTACTCGAAGGTCAGGAATGGTACATTACTTGCACCATTCTGCAACAAATGATTCCACTGGTCCTTAACACTTGCCAGGTCATTAAAATTAGAATAACGTTGAAATTGCATGGGTAGATTATACCTTAGCAATGAATGTGTATAATGAATGTGTTAATTGACCAGGAGGATTGGTAGGGAATGTATGTATGATCTCAAATTGATTCCTATTCATCAACAGGAAGGGAAGCCCATCCCTCAACAAACGGGGTTCTTAGCCGCCAGCCCACCCAGGCGGGCGGCTCGCAGCCGTGCGGAGGACCTGTTGATCATTGCGTTCACCAGCAACGGGGGCGACCGCCTTTCCCCCGAGCTGCAAGAGGCGTGGCTTGAAAAACTGATCGACACCTTCTTCAAGACCAGCGGTTCGGTCACTTCAGCTTTGCGGACCATGATTGAAACGCTGAACCTGACCATGATGGAGAAAAACCTCAAATCAGCCAGGGAAGGCTCAGCGATCATCGGGGCGATCAACCTGGCCGCAGTGCACCATCGCGCGGTGTACCTCGCACAAAGCGGGTTAACCCACGCCTACGCCCTGACATCCGAGGGCCTGGCGCATTTTTATGATGCCAGCCAGTCAGACCGGGGGCTGGGGCTCAGCCGTACGCCAACCATCCGTTATTACCAGGCTGATTTGGGGACTGGGGGCTACCTGTTCATGACGGAGAAACCCGCCCCAACCTGGACGGAAGACCAGTTGAGCAAAGACGGTTATCCCAACCTGGAACAGCTGCGGCGGCGGCTGCTTAACCAGGCTTCGCCCGATTTGCGGCTGGATTTGGTCCAGATTTTGCCCGGCGAAGGCCAGATCACAACGATACCCACGCCTGTCCCGGCTTTGGAAACACCGGTCCTGGTGGAAACGGAACCCGCGCTCGCGGCAGAGGTATCGGATGAAGAAGCAATTCTGCCAGCCTTCGTGGATGAAAGTGACACGCAGCAGGTTCCCCAAGCATCTGATGCTGAGGAGCCTGCAGAGCCTGAAGAAGCGGCTGTGGCCCCACCGGAGCTGATGGCACAGGACAGCCTGGCGGAATCGGAAGAGCCGCCCGCTCCTGCTGAAGATGAACCAGGCCCGTTGCCACCACCTGACGCAGAGGTAGAAGAACCAAAGCCCGTCCAACAGGCTGAAGCCGTGAAAGCGCGCACCCCACGCCGGGCCAGGAAGGCCCGCCCAACCGGCCCATCCTTAAACGAACAGGTCGACGAGCTGCGCAAAGAGGGCCTGAAGGGGCTTTCGGGCTTCTTCGCCTGGTGGCGCAAGACCCGAGGTGAATTGGGCACATTTTTCAAAAGATTGCTCTCCCGGACGGGATTGGCAGGCGAGGAAGGGCTGCCTGCGCTGTCCCTGAGGTCTCAACTGCTGATCGCCGTTCTTGTTCCCCTGGTCGTGGTGGGGATCGGGGTGGGTGTGTATCTTTCGCGGGGCCGTTCGCTGCAATACCAGTATTATATGGAACAGGCAGAGCTGGCAGCCGCCAGCGCGTACGCGCAAGAGGACCCCGGTGTGGCACGTGAGGGTTATGCGCAGGCAATGCTGTTCCTTGACCAGGCTGAATCCTACAGGCGCACGGATGAGACTGCGCAGATGCGGTCAGATGCCCGGCGCGCCCTGGATGCGCTGGATGGCGCTGTACGGCTTTCCTATCATCCGGCCATCATTGGGGCCTTGTATGACGAGATCAACATTACCCGGATCATCTCTTACGGGTTGGATTTATACCTGCTGGATGTTGCCGGCGGGCATGTGATCCACGCCACGCGGGCCAGCCAGGGATACCAGGTCGACACTGCGTTTGTGTGCGGTTCAGGGAATTTCAGCGGCGGCGCGATTGACCTCCTGGTGGACGTGACCGCCCTGCCGATCAATAACCCCTACCAGGCGCATGTCTTGGCGGCGGATGCGCACGGCAACGTGGTCTTCTGCGGTCCCGGGCGTGATCCCGTGGTGCAAACCCTGCCGCGCGGCGAGAGCACCATCGGCGCGGTGACCCGGATTGCCTCAGAGGGCAGCTTGCTGTATGTCCTTGATCCATCCGCGCAAGCCGTGCGGGTTTACCGCTCAACCAACGGGCAGTATCTGGATGCGCCGACGGATTATTTCGCCAGTGAGAATGCCGGCGAACGGCCTGCCATGGGTGCGATCGTGGATTTGGCTGTCAATGGGGCTGAATTGTACCTCTTGCGTGGTGACGGCCGGATGGTGTACTGCGTTGCCAGCGGTTTACCTGGCAACCCGGTGAACTGCGAAGACCCGGTTGCCTATGTGGACGGCCGGCCGGGCAAGGAAGACCAGCCCCTGGCGATGCCGGATTCCAACTTTGTCTCTGTCCTGTACACTGCCCCGCCAGAACCTGCCGTGAACATCCTGGATGCGGAAAACGCTGATATTTTCCGTTTTTCGCTGCGCTTCAGGCTGCATCAGCGGTTGCGGTCGGATTTTGGGCAATATGAGATCACGTCACCATCGGCGACGGCCTTCACTATCGGCGTCGACCGGATTGCCTTCATCGCCTATGGGCACCAGGTGTTCTATGCCTATGTCGAATAAGGTCGGGTGACATTTTGGAAGCAGGGATTTGGGGTTTTACTGTCATTGTTGCCAGGTAGCAGTTACTGCTGACCTGGATTGGGAAATATGGAGGTGTTGCATGCTCAGTTATTCCACAGTTAGTTTAGCTTATTCTCCTGAAAGGCAAGCGATGATGATGGACGCCATCGAGTTGTGGCCGCTGTGTGTTGAGGTAGCGCGAGCGCTCAGTCAGCATTATGTGCCGGCTATGGAAGAAAAAGCGGGTGAACTTCAGCTCCCAAGTGAGGCGTGCTGGCTGCTTTTGCCTGCCCTGTCGTTTGAGCCCGAGTCCATTTCTGCAGAAAGGCTGCGCATTCGCTCACCTTATCCTGCACCTAAAAAGATTGCTGCCGGGCTTGAGAAAATGGCTGGGCTGGGGTTTTTATTGCCGGCCAACGGCCGGAATGGGGCTTACTGGCTATCGGACCAGGGGCATGAGGCCCTTGATGATATCATCAGTGCTGCATATACCGCCATGGCAGGCTTGCTGCCGCTCCCACCCGATGAATTGGAGGACCTTTCAGCGGGGCTGTGGAAGCTGGTTTGTGCTTGCGAAGTTGCACCTGAACCACCCGGCAAATGGTCTCTCAGCCATTCCCGCCAGTTAGACCCGGGTGAAGACGCACCGGTGATGGTGCGGATTGACCAGTACCTGGGCGATCTGGCGGCTTACCGTGATGACGCTCATTTGGCCACCTGGGAGATCCATGATGTTTCAGGCCACGGCTGGGAAATCGTCACACACATATGGCGGTCCGGGCCGATGACCCTGGCTGATCTCGCAGAGCGGCTGGCCAGCCGCGGGTTTTCGCCCGCTGAACACCGGCAGTCCCTGGAAGCCCTCATGGCGCGCGGCTGGGTAGACGTTGCAGGGGATGAATATTATCTCACCCGGCTGGGCAGAGTAGTGCGTGAGGCAGCTGAAGTCGAGACGGATCGCTATTTCGCTCAGCCCTGGGCTTGCCTGAGCGACGGGGAAATGGCCGATCTGCAGACGCAGTTGATCGACCTGCTGCACATGCTGTAGGATTTGTGAATAGGGAATAGGGAATAGGGAATGGTGAACGGTAGTTGATCACCATTCCCTTTCACTTTTACTTGATTGTCCATGGTTAAAGGGGAGACGGGGGTCAAGCTGACCGAGGGGAATCTGTGGGTGTTCTCTATTGTTGCATTTCCTGCCTTAAGCGCACATTCTGTACCGGTAATGAAGTAAAAAGCGGCTGAGATGGTGCACATTGACCCATATCTACTCAGAAAATGCCCGCAGTGCGACGATGCAGGACCGTTTAGCACTCTCCACTCTCTTACTCACCATTCACCGAACTCCCATTAATGTTACAATAGGCCTTGACTCAAACTCACCATTAAATGAGGAGGCTTATGGCACAGGATGATCCACGAATCGAGGCCTTGCGCGAGATGCGCGCCAGGGCGAAGATGGGCGGCGGAGGGGATAAGATCGACCGCCAGCATGCCAAAGGAAAATTAACCGCCAGGGAACGCCTGGATTTGCTGCTGGACCAGGGCAGCTTTACCGAACTGGAACCTTTTGTGATCCAGCGGGATACGCCAGAAGACGAGGCCTACCTGGGGGATGGCGTCGTCACTGGCTATGGCACGGTTGAGGGGCGGACGGTGTATGTTTATGCCCAGGATTTTACCGTGATGGGCGGCGCCCTGGGCGAGATGCACAGCCACAAGATCTGCAGGGTGATGGACCTGGCAGCCGCCAACGGCAGTCCCATTGTCGGGCTGATTGATTCGGGTGGTGCCCGGATCCAGGAGGGGGTGAAGAGCCTGGGCGGCTATGCAGAGATCTTCAAACGCAACGCCCAATACTCTGGTGTGGTGCCGCAGATCAGTTTGATCCTGGGTCCCTGCGCAGGCGGCGCTGCCTACTCCCCTGCACTGACCGACCTGATCATTATGGTTGAGAAGCAATCCTTCATGTTTTTAACCGGCCCGCAGGTGATCAAGACGGTAACCGGCGAAGAGACAGATTTTGAATCCCTTGGCGGCGCCCAGGTGCATCTGAATGTGAGCGGGACAGCCCATCTGATCACCAAGGACGAGCAGGCAGCCCTGGCGCTGGTGCGCTATGTGCTGGGCTACCTCCCGGCGAACAATGTTGAAAACCCGCCCCTGGTCAGCAGCGCTGATGACCCCTCCAGGCTGGCAAGTAACTTGAACAGCCTGGTGCCGATGGACCCCCGGGAACCCTACAGCATGCACACCGTGATCGAATCGGTGGTGGACCAGGGTTCATTTCTCGAACTGCAGGCAGGGTATGCCCGCAACGCGATTGTAGGCCTGGCCCGTTTCGGCGGGATGACGGTGGGCATTTTAGCGCAGGAGCCCAGCGTAATGGCGGGGGTGATCGACATCGACGCAGCGGACAAGCTCTGCCGGACGGTGCGCTTCTGCGATGCTTTCAACATCCCCCTGGTGACCTTTGTGGACTCGCCCGGGTTCCTGCCCGGCGTGGGACAGGAGCACCGCGGCATCATCCGGCACGGGGCAAAGGTGTTGTTTGCTTATTCAGAAGCGACGGTGCCCAAGATCAGCGTGGTGACGCGCAAAGCCTATGGCGGTGCGTACGTGGTGATGAGCAGCAAGTACCTGGGTACAGATATCAACTATGCCTGGCCCAGCGCTGAAATTGCGGTGATGGGCCCCGAAGGGGCGACCAATATCCTCTACCGCAGGGACCTGGCTGAAGCTGAGGACCCGGAAGCGGAACGGGCGCGCCTGGAAGAGGAATACCGGCAGCGCTACCTGACCCCTTACGCGGCTGCCCATGCCGGCTATGTTGATGAGGTGATCGAACCGGCGGAAACCCGTATGAAAATCATCAACGCATTGCGGGCGATCATGCACAAATCCGAACACCATCCATCCCGTAAACACGGGAATATGCCCGTCTGAGAGGTGCAATCATGAGCAGTGTGATGCAACAAGGTCTCCTGATCACCGTGATTGGCATGGGCCTGGTGTTTGCGGTGATCGTATTCCTGTGGTGGCTGATGGGGTTGCTGGTGCGGGCGACGACGAAAGAGGATCAGCCGTTGGCGCTGGAAACCGGGGATGAGGAGGGCCTGGAAGGCCTTGCAACGCCTGAACAACCGGATTTGGGGGTAAAACGCCGCGCAGCGGCCGCCGCCGTGGCGGTCGCCATGGCGCTTGAAAAAACCTGTTCACACCCGCAGTCAGGACAAGCACTGGAAAAAATGGGCGGAGGCAGCCCCTGGCAGAGCCTGCACCGCGCCCGGCAACTGGAACGCCATACTAAACGAGGATGAAACGATGAAAATCGAAGTCGTGATCGATAACCAAACCTACACCGTTGAAATTGAGGATATCCATGCCCGGCCGGTGATCGCCATGGTGGAGGGCCAGCCCTTTGAGGTCTGGCCGGAAGCACAGCCGGCAGCGGAACCGGCCCAAACAGCAGTGCCGGTGATCTCCGTGCCGGATGCCGGACCGGTCAGCAGCGCCCTGGAAGGACCAGAAAGTGACCCTGCCAGTGGAGATGTAACCTCACCGCTGCCCGGCGTGATCGTGGCCATCCTGGTCAAACCAGGGCAGGCTGTCTCGCGCGGCCAGGAGCTGTGCACCCTGGAGGCGATGAAAATGAAGAATGCCATTCGGGCCAACAAGGCCGGTACCATCGGTTCAATTGAAGTGGCTGTGGGCGACCAGGTCATCCACGGCCAGATTTTGATCACCTACGCAGAATAGGGGAGTAAACACATGGATTTTACAATCTTATTGGCGGAGATCACCACCGGTTTTACCAATTTCACCTGGGGAAACGCGGTGATGATCCTGGTGGGGGTGGTGTTGATCTATCTGGCGGTGGTCAAGGAATATGAACCTGTGCTGCTGCTGCCGATTGGGTTTGGCTGCATTTTGGCCAATATCGGCATGTCGGCCGATGCCGGATTTATGAAGGTGATCTACGATGCCGGGATCGCCACGGAGTTGTTCCCGCTGCTGATCTTTATCGGTGTGGGCGCAATGATCGACTTCAGTCCTTTGCTTTCGCAGCCGAAAATGGTTTTGCTGGGTGCGGCCGGCCAGTTTGGCATCTATGGCACCCTGCTGCTGGCGCTGCTGCTGGGGTTCCCGATGAACGAAGCGGCATCGATCGGGGTGATCGGCGCGATTGACGGCCCGACGGCCATTTTTGTGAGCGGCAGGCTGGCGCCGAACCTGCTGGCGCCCATTGCTGTGGCGGCATATTCGTACATGAGCCTGATCCCGATCATCCAGCCGCCGATCATGAAACTGCTCACCACGCGCAAAGAGCGCCTGATCCGGATGGACTATGCCCCCAGGCCGGTCTCGCGGCTGACTTTGGTCATCTTCCCGATCTTTGTGACGGTTGTAGTCAGCCTGGTAGCGCCGGATGCCGCCCCGTTGATCGCATCGCTGATGCTGGGCAACCTGCTGCGGGAGAGCCTGGTGGTCGATCGGTTAAGCAAATCGGCACAGAACGAGCTGATCAACGTCGCCACGCTGTTTTTAGGGCTGGCCATCGGCGCAACCATGAAGGCCGCATCCTTCCTGAACCTGGAAACCCTGATGATCCTGGCTTTGGGGCTGTTCGCCTTCATCCTGGACACTGTGGCGGGCCTGTTGTTTGGCAAGCTGATGTCTGTGCTGAGCGGCGGGAAGGTTAACCCCCTGATCGGCGCTTCGGGGATCAGCGCGTTTCCCATGGCTGGGCGGCTGGCCGCCAAGATGGCGCAGGATGAGGATTTTGAGAACTTCATCCTGATGCACGCCATGGGCGCCAATACGGCCGGACAATTGGGCAGCGTGATCGCCGGCGGCTTGCTGCTGGCATTGGTATCAGGAATTGTTTAACTTCACTTGGTAAGGGTTATGCATGGGCAGCAGGGTTTGCTTGCTGCCCTTTTTCTTACCGCACACAGGGGGCAGTCACCGTCAGGCTGCCCTGGTCGGCGTTGAGAAACACCTCACCCCCCACGGGCAGGACGGTGTTGGGGCAGTTGTGGCCAAATTCGTTCATTTTTAGAATGGGGAAGCCTTTTTCTTCCGTGACCTCTAAAAGAATGTCTTCCATGTGGGGACGTGGCATGTTTCTGTGCTGCATGCTGTAAATGTACCCGACCACCGCGCCGGAAACCTGGTCGAACACCCCTATTTGATCCAATTGGTGAAAAGCCGTATAGCAGGCCTGGGGCGAGATCTCATAGGCTTCAACGAACAGGATCGCGCCGGAAAAATCAGGCCAAAAGGGCGTCCCGGCCAGTTTGAGCAGACAGCGCAGGTTACCGCCCAGCAAGGTGCCCCCAGCCTGGCCGCTGCGAACGCAGGTCCTGGTCCGGTTGGGCGGGATCGGTCCGATGAGGCCGGTGACCAGGGTCCGCATAAATTCCTTATGCTCGTAGGTATCGAGGTTGTTGCCAAACCCCCACAGGATGTCATTGCCATGAAAGGTCACCAACCCGGTCTGACGGTAAATGGCGTTCAGAAGGACGGTGATATCGCTCAGGCCGAGAAAGACCTTCGGGTTTTGCCGGATGTTCTCCCAATCAATCAGGCTCAGCGCCGCGTTGGCCGTATCACCGCCCTGCGCGCAAATGATGGCCTTGACCTTGGGGTCCGTGAACATCAGGTTGATGTCTTCGGCCTTCTCTTCAGGCGCGGCGGCATACCCGAGGGTGTTGGACCGCAGGTTTGTGCCGAGCTTGATCTTAAAGCCCAGGTTGGTGAGGACATCCAGGCCGGACTGGAGTTTATTTTCTTGGTCTGGGAGGACGGGGTTCGAGGGGGCGACTACACCGATGGTGTCGCCCGGGGAAAGCTTGCGGGGGATCAGATCAGCCATGGTTTCACCTGTTGGTAGGCGCTAACATCCCGCCATTCGCGGGCGGGATTGGAAATCAGGATTGGTGTTCAGGAATTGGGCGATGATCTTAAGGCAAATGCCTGTATGGATAAAACGCGCTGTTTGGGCGGGTTTAGTCTTCGCTTTCCAGCGATTTTGGCGTCCAAAAACCGACCAGGTCACCCATAGTCTCAAAGGAAATGGACTTCCAATCGTCCAGGCTGAGGACAAGGTAACCCAGTCCACCGGTGGGCATGGCCTCGATCTCACCGTCGATGATCTGTAGATAGGCTTCCATGCCGGGGTTATGCGCCACGATCATGACCTTTTCATATTGGTTGTCGAGGGTCTTCAGAGATTCGATAAAATCGTCCGGTTCGCCCATATAGAGCGCATCGGAGTAGATGATTTCGCCGTCATAGCCCAGGTTTTCCGCGATGATGTCTACCGTTTCTGTGGCGCGTACAGCGGATGATGAAAGGATCAGTTCAGGGATGAGCTGGTTTTTTTCGATGATTTTCGCCATTCGTTTGGCGTCTTTACGGCCCCGTTTTTTCAGGGGTCGTTCATGATCATTGAGCTGATCGTCTTTCCAGCTCGACTTTGCATGGCGCATCAGCAAAAGGGTTTTCATTCAAGTTCTCCTGTCATGATTGCTGAAAGTGAATCATAACACAAAACGATATGAGTAATAAGCTTCTGGAGCTTAAAAACTTGCCATCAAGCTTCCTGCTCTTGAATGGGGTAGGCAGCAGCAGCATCGATTGCCAGGCGGATATTTTCGACATTGATTTCCGTCGGGAGGGTGCAATCGGCCCCGATGATCAGGTTTTTGGGACCAACCGTGCGGATGATCTTATGCACGGCGGATTGAATTTCTTCAGGGCTGCCGTTGGCAAGCACGCCGCGATTGTCCATACCGCCCAGGACGGTGCTTTTGAAGAGCTTCTTCCCGGCTTTTAACGAAAGGTTGACGGGCGCCGTGACAGCCCAGTTGAAGACATGCCCCGGGTAGTTGGTGTACAGGTGCAAACGGACGTTATCCCGGCAGATATGGACGATGTTGAGCTCGCCTTTGTCTTTGACGGCTTCAAGCACCGTCAGGTCGTGGGGTTTGATAAAGTTAAGGAACACCTGTTCGCTCAACCTGTCCGCTTCGCCGCCCTGGGCGGAGTAGTAAATGCCGTCCGCGCCGGCTTCCAGGCAGGCAGTGGCGAATTCAGCCAGGCTTTCCGCAATGGTCCCCAGGCCAATGTTGACCGATTCTGGGTCTGCTTTGAGGTGTTCGGTCACCAAGCGGTTGGAGGCATGGTTGCCGGAGGAAAAGGGATTGAAAATGGTGGTCGCCGTCAGGCACTCGCCCTGGAGCTCGTCGGTGATCATTTTGATCTCGTCCAGTTGGGCCTGGAAGAACTCACTTTTGAGCGGTGCGGGTTTGAGCTTGCGCCAGTCGACAGGGTTTTTGATGTGCGTTTCCACCCGGTAAGGGTGTTCGTTCATGATCTTCAGGAAGTCCGGGTTTGCTTGGCGGTAATAGTTAAGATGGGCTGCAACCGATTCCTTTCCGTGGGCCTGGTCCGGCGGAAAATGAAACCAAAAACTTGCCGGTACACGGTCGGGTAACTCGCCAGCCAGCACAGCCCTGATGCGCTCAATTTTGTTCATGGTTATGTCTCCTGAATCGATTTTACCAGTTTTTTAAATGCTGGACTGCGGGTGATGCGACCCGCAGTCCAACAACTCACCATTAAGGAGACTTGAGACCATTGAATGTATCCCTGCATCTTGGTCACGCATAATTATGGCACACGCTTGCGGGCATTTTAGGAATCTGTACAAGGTTTTCCATAAAGGACCGTCTTAGATGCGGGTTGAGGGTTGAGGGTTGAGGTTATAATTGTTCAGTCTCTCGTGGTTACTGCTACCAGAGATGTAACCCGAATAAGCCACGGGATAAGGTTTGCACAGGTCAATTTGCTATGATCAAACTCATTCGCCGCCATATACAAAGCATTTCACTGCTGATGATTGCCATTTTGCTGATGATCAGCGCGTTCATTATTTCTCAGCAAACACGCAGGGGAGACGGTCAACCGGTATTGACGGTCACCCCCCGTGTCGAAGTTGGCTCGCTGAGCGAAATCCCGGATTGCACAGATATCGAGTCCAGAGAGGATGCACTGATGTGCTATTCGGATGCCGCCCAGGCATCTGAGGCGTTGGTCCTGGCTGATGTCGATCTGATAACCCAGCTTGAGACGGACGCATCCCGCCGGATGGAATTCTTGGAAACCCAATTTGCCTGGGAAGACTCGCGCGAGGCCGATTGCGCATTTGAGCGCGGCGCGGTCATTGATGCCGCAGAGGGAAAGGTGCAGGAGCTGATGTGCCTTACCGAGCATAACCTGGCGCGCTATAACCAGCTTGAGGGGTACCGCTGTGAATGGTATCAACCGGGGGAATGTGAGGAAGAGACAGCCATTCCCTAAGCTGCTCTCTTGCTCACTTAACGGGTCAACCCTGGCTGGGGGTTGATTTTTTGATGCACATTGTAATGGTAAAGAAAACGGGCTGTGAACGAAACAGCCCGGCAGGTTGATGAAAAGGGAACTCATGGCTCCTGTGCTTCAGGCGCGGTTTTTCTTTCTCCGTACGAGGCCGTAAATCACCAGGCTGATGATCCCGAGAAAACCGCCGATTAATATCGACCAGGCCCAGGCGGGCAGTTTGAGGATCGGCTCGGGGATCATCCCAGGGGCCACTTTGGCCTGTTCCCAATTGATGTTGTAAGCGCGTGCCCCGGTGAGGTTTGCACCGGTGAAATCTGCCCCGGTCACGTCTAGGCCGGCCAAACGGGCATCGGTGAGTTTCGCCCGTGTGAAATCGGCATCCTTTAAATTGGTGCTGACCAAAGCAGCGTTATGCAGGTTGGCGCCCTCAAAGCTGGCTTCCTGGGCATCTGCGCCGATGATGGCTGAATGGCTGAGATCTGTCTCCGTGAAGCGGGTTTTGACCAGGTCTCCGCCCAGGATGATGGTATTGTGGGCCGCGGTGCCGTGGAGCGAGGCTTTGTAAAAATTGGCGTTGATCAACAGCCCGTGGGAAAGATCTGCGCCGGCCAGGTCGGTTTTGCGCAGGACTGCCCCGACGGCGTTGATGTTGCCCAGCGGCATCCCGCGCAGGTCTGCACCGGAGAGGTCCTGTCGTGTGCGGATCGCGTGGTGTGCTTCATCAACGTTCTTGGGTTGAATGACTTCTGATGCTTTCTTTTCGATTTTTATTTCGTGACTCATAGCTACTCCCCTCTTATTGTATCGAATTTTTGTTAATCGTTCAACCTTTTCGATTTTCCCACCCCGCTGATCACCTGGCGCAGTTTCGGGTGGCCGTAGTAATTCACCGTTCCGACGCCGGAAATGGTGATATCCAGGTCTTCTTCAACCCGGACCGTGGCTTCACCCTGGCCGGAGACGACGATTCGCAATGACTGGCTGGCAAGGTGAGGGGCCTGGTAGTCGCCAGAGCCAGAGATCCTGATCGATTGGTGTGCTGCCCTTCCTGCGGCGGTAAACACCCCGCGCCCACTGATGCTCACATCAAGGGACCCACACTCAAGGCGGTTGAGATTCAGCTGGCTCAGCCCTGAAACATGGACGCCAAGCCGGCTGGTTTGGAAGGCGGCGCAATCCAGGTCGACCTTGCCGCTGAGTTTGATCTGGTCGAGATCCGGCACGGTGAGGCGATAGGTCACATCACGCTCCGGGCGGTTGATCAGGGATGAAAACAACTTGCCAAGCTGGCTGATGCTATCCTGCTCAAAGCCGAGGAAGAGGGTGTCCCCCCGCACTGCCGCGGTTAGGTCAGAAAAGGCCCCCTGGTCCGCTTCAATCTCCAGGGCGGGCTGATCTCCCTGGGTGAGGATCAGCTTGCCGATGTCTTTCACCCTGATTTTGGTAAAGTTCTCATGCAACTGGATTTCTTTTCGCATCGGATCACCTCGATTTCAGACTTTTTTGTTTTCTTGAGCAGATTATACCATAAATTTAACTAAGGATATGTATAAATTCAATAAAAACAAGCCGTATATAAATAATTCTAAAGTTGCGTGATTGGGGATTTGTGTTTACGATGAGTCCAGCAGGATTTGGTCAACAATGGCCGGTGTTTACGCCGGATGGTCGGAATCTGGCAGGTAGACAAGGCCCTCCCATACCGACTTCGCCCAGGGCAAATCTTCCGGATCGTCCAGGTAGAAGGCGGTCTGCAGGCATGATGTGTCGCTGGCGGTGAAAGTGTACAGCGAGAGGCGGTTTTTCTCACCCAGCGCTTTGTGGATCTGGGTGTAGCCCAGCCCGACGATCTCTCCCTTGGTGGAGACCAGGGTCTCGAGGGTGTTTTCGGGGATTTTCTCCTGGATGCGGTTGAGCAGGACGACCTTCCCGGTCTCTTCGGGTACTCGAAAGGCGGCGAGGATCACCGTGATTCCGGTTTTCCAAAAGATGATCTTATCTTCTTCGACCCGTTTCTCGAATTCTTCGGGGAGGTTGATGAGCCATTCTTTGGTGATCTGAAACGCCATAGAGTCCTTTCTCGATGCTGGGGCAGGCTGATTTGCTGCCGGAAACGGGTTCACATTATAATCAATATAGGCTTATTATACCTGTGGGGCGGCTTTCGGTGATACCCCATAGGTGCTCGTGGAAGGACGGCCATGTTCACAGATTCAGAAGGCCCGATCGAAAGCTTTGAGTGGGGTGTTTTCAGGGTAAGCGGACAGGTGCATTCGGCAGATGGCCGGGGAGTGGGCAAGGATATCTGCATTGTGGGAGGCAGGGTGTCCGCGTGGAAGGAACGCGAGGGGCACCGGTTGACGCCCAAGATGGTCCGGCCTGCGCTGGGCCCGGAGGTGAAGATCCTGGTGATCGGCAACGGTGTCAACGGCGCCATCCGGGTGACGGACAAGACCCGGCAGGTGGTCAAAGCCGCGGGGGTTGAGGAGCTGATCATCGAGAAGACGCCCAAAGCCTGCCAGGTGTATAACCGCCTGGCCAGGGAGGGGAAAGCGGTGGCCCTGCTGGCGCACGGGACCTGCTGAAATAGCTGGTGGTTGGCAGCTTTTAGTTGGTAGCCGGTAGGAAAGAAGGAAGAATAAAGCTGAAAGCTGGTCGTGAGTAGCGGGTGGTTGGTAGCAAGTAGCTGGTGGCTGGTAGCTGATTAGAATTGCGAAAGGGTAACAGGACGTTTTTCGAGGATTACCACTCGAGGGAATCGCGGCCTAAGCAAAAAAACATGATGGCGACGATTGATTTGCACATACATTCCCATTACAGCAGCGATGGGGATTTTTCACCTGAAGAACTGGTGGCGCGGGGGTTGCAGGCCGGGCTGACCCATTTGGCAATTGCCGACCACAACGCGGTCAGGGGCATCTCAGTGGCGCTGAAGTCTGCTGAGGGGACCGGCCTGACGGTCATCCCGGCGATCGAGCTGGATTGCATATTTGAAGGCGTCAACCTGCATCTGCTGGGGTATGGGATGGACCACTCCGCCGCGGTGTTTGCCCACATTGAGGCAGATCTGCATCAGCAAGAAAAGGCCAATTCAGCCCGGTTGATGGCCCTGGTGCGCCAGTTGGGGATTGAATTTGATGACCGGGTGATTGAAGAACTGGTTTTTGACGGCGTGGTCACCGGTGAGATGATCGCTGAAGCCGCTCTGATGTACGATGCTGAGGCAAAAAACCCGCTTTTAGACCCCTACCGGGGTAATGGCGAGCGAAGCGATAACCCTTTTGTGAATTTTTACTGGGATTACTGCGCCCAAGGGAAGCCCGCTGACGTTCCGATGCGTTTTATGAACCTGGGCGAAGCGATTGATTTGCTTCAATCGAACCACGGCGTGACTGTTCTTGCACATCCCGGGGTAAATATTAAAGAAGACCCGGTCTTGTTGCAGGCGATCGTTGCAGCGGGCATCGCAGGCCTTGAGGTGTACAGCAGCTATCACACCCACAAGCAGGCGGCGTTTTACCGGCAGGCTGTGCTGGCCAACGATCTGCTGCTGACCTGCGGCAGCGATTTTCATGGAAAGACGAAGCAAAGCATCCACATCGGTGGTGTGGATTGCGAAGGGCAGGAGGGGGAGATCGTGGACGCCCTAACCCGCGCCATTGCGCTGGGCTGATGGTTCTGGCGGGCTGACCGGTCAATCTGGGGTGCGCTCTTTAGATTGGTGCAGGGGTGGGTGACCGGGCGGGAGCATTTATCGTCTGGTCGCATAACCCGGTGGGGAAAATCGTCTTATAATTGGGCTGATAAATACAATCAAACTTTTCTTGCATAGAAGGAGATGTAGATGACACCCCCCCGTTGGGACCTATCAAATGTGTACGCAGGGCTGGAATCGCCCGAATTGGCCCAGGATATCGCCTGGGTTAAGGATGCTACCGGCGCATTGCGAACCCGCTACGAACAGGAATGGGTTGGCATCGCTGTGACCACACCCCCTGAACAGGTCAACGCAGCCATCAGCGATATGGTGGATGAAATCAATGCCTTGATGGTGAAGGCCGCCACCATTAACGCTTATTTTCACTCGTTTATTTCAACCGATTCTTACAACCAGCAGGCCATGCGCATGAATTCGCAATTTGACCAGGTGATGGTTGAAATTGAGAAGGTCAACGTCCTTTTGGAAGCGTGGGTAGGCCAGTTCAGGGAGGTACTGCCCTCGGTATTGGCGCTGGGCGGCAGCGCAGGGGCGCATGCCTTCCCGGTGAAGGAGATCGCCGAACAGAGTCAGTACTTAATGAGTGAAAAGGAAGAAGTGCTGGCCAGCGAGTTGAGCCTTTCGGGGTCCAACGCATGGGGCAAGCTGCAGGGCACGGTCACCTCGCAAAAGACGGTGATATTTGAGCTGGATGGGGAAGAAAAGACCCTGCCCATGCCCGCGCTGATCAACCTGTACTCACACCCGGACGAAGCGGTGCGCAAACGGGCTTATGTGGCCGAGTTTGAAGCCTGGGAGTCGGTCAAAGAGCCGCTGGCTGCCTGCATGAACGGAATCAAAGGCTGGGTGAACACACTGAACGGTCGCCGCGGGCGGGTGGATGCCCTGCACGGGCCGATTGACCAGGCGCGCATCGACCGGGAGACCCTGGATGTGATGATGGAGGCGATGAAAGACTCCTTCCCGACCTTCAGGCGGTATTACAAAGCCAAGGCTGCCCGCTTCAACCAGGAAGCGTTGCCCTGGTGGAACCTGTTTGCGCCCGCCGGCAAGCTTGAAAAGACCTACACATTCCCTGAAGCTGCCGATTTCATCATGGCGAATTTTGAAAAATTCTCCCCGGAGCTGAAAACCTTTGCCCAAACCGCCTTTGAGAACCGCTGGATCGATGCTGAACAACGACCGGGCAAACGCGGCGGCGCTTTTTGCATGTCTGTGCCGGGGGTGAAGGAATCCCGCATTTTATGCAATTTTGACGGCTCGCTTGACCAGGTGATGACCATAGCACACGAGCTGGGCCATGGATATCACAATTTCAATATGTTTGAAGCCGGCAAGACGCCGCTTCAGCGGCGAACCCCCATGACGATGGCAGAAACCGCTTCGATCATGTGCGAGACGATCGTGTTCAATGCGATCATGGATACGATCAGCGATCCCCAGGCGGAATTAGCCCTGCTGGAGACCGCCTTGATCGGCAATGCCCAGGTGATTGTGGATATTTATTCCCGCTTCCTGTTTGAGAGAGAGGTGTTTGAACGCCGGGCAACATCGGAGCTGAGCGCAGATGAGCTGTGTGAGATCATGGAAGACGCCCAGGCGCAGACCTATGGTGAGGGTTTGGATGCGGACTACCGGCATAAGTTCATGTGGACCTGGAAGCCGCATTACTATTACGCCGGGCTGTCTTTCTACAACTTCCCCTATGCCTTTGGGATGCTGTTTGGGGTGGGTTTGTACGCCATCTACAAGCAGCGCGGGGCGGATTTCATCCCGGATTATAAGCGCTTGCTGTCATCCACAGGGGAGGCACCGGCAGCGGAACTGGCTGCCCGCTTTGATATCGATATCCGCTCGAAGGCATTCTGGGCAGACAGCCTGGATGTGGTTGCCCAAAGGGTTGACCGCTACTGCGAACTGTAGGGACGGGTTTGATCTGCGAGCCGGCCGGCAACGCAGCAGACCTTAAGAAAATGAGAGACGCCCGCCGGGGCGTCTCTTTTGGTTAATACTGAGGGTGACTTTCTGAAGCACTCCACCTCTGCCAGGCTGGCTGACTGGCAAACTCGAACGGGTGCTGTGGCTATGGATTGGTTTCAGCCAGCCAGGACTGAATGCGGGCTTTGATCTGGTCGCGCACTGTGCGGAAGGCGTTCAGTTTGTCTGGTTCCGGGCCGACGAAAGCGGCAGGGTCTTCAAAGGGCCAGTGCAGGCGCTCTCCCATCCCGGGGAAGTAGGGGCAGCGTTCATCTGCGTTCCCGCACACGGTGATCAGGTAGCCAAACTCAACCCGGCCGATGTATTCGTCCATGTGTTTTGAGCGGTGCGAGCCCATATCGACATTGACCTCCTCCATCACCCTGATGGTGTAGGGGTTGACGCCGTGCGGCTCCAGCCCGGCGCTGAAGACCTCGAAACGTTCACCGCCCAAGGTGCGCAGCCAGGCTTCAGCCATTTGGCTGCGGCAGGAATTACCTGTGCATAAGAAAAGTACTTTTTGCTTAACCTGTGCGCTCATCCGTCACGCTCCGTTTGTGAAGTGGCTTAACTGCTGTTTAAGGGTTATTCTACACAATTTGGGTCAAGGGCAGGTTGTGGCCCGTTTGCAATTTGGTTATCAGGGGGTTAACGTTCGTTTTAAAGGGATAGGTCAATCAAGTGTGAGCAGGTGCCCATGCCGTTTGAGCCAGGCGCGGGACTCCTGCCAGGCGGGGTTGATCCGGGCAACTTCGGCCCAAAAGTGCCGGCTGTGATTGGGGATTTTGAGGTGAACCAGTTCGTGGACGACGACGTATTCCACCACAAGCAAGGGCGCCATGCATAAGCGATAGGTGAAGTTCAGGTTGCCCTTCCCTGAACAGCTTCCCCAGCGGGTGCGGGCGCTGGTGATGCGGACCCCGTTCACCTTAAAGCCATATTGCTGAAGGTAGGTTTCCATCAGGCTGAGGGTGATCTGGCGGGTCTCTGCCCGGTACCAATCGATGAAGACCTGCCTGGCCCGGCTGTGCGCCTGGCGGGAGAGGTGGAAGGCCCCGTTGAGGTCCAGCGTGGGGCGCACCCGGTCGGTCAGGCGCAGGGGGTACTGCTCACCCAGGTACCAGAAGGTCTCACCCTCGGTGAAGGTTCTGGGCTGGCGCTGGGGGTACTGCGCTGCCAGGCGCGCCCGGGTTTTGGCGATCCAGGCGGATTTTTGGGCTACGACTGCTTTAATCTGGGCCTGGGTGGCGGCTTTGGGGGCACGCACGATCAACCGGCCGTCGGGGGTGATCTCCAGGCCGAAGGTCTTCCGGTTTGAGCGGATGATCTGGGAGATGTTGGGGGAGGAGGGTGTCATGGGTGAAATTATACCCGCCTGGCGGTGTTGAGGTGATTGGAATGACGGTATGAGGTAATAGGGATTGGGGATGAGGGATGAGGAAGTGAATTTGTTTGATATCCATTTTGGCGGGCGGGATCGTGTATAATCGAGGCCAGGACAACAACGGCCGAAAGAGGGCGATGGATCACACAGCAACAGATTTTTCACCATTTCACATAACAGCGGGCAAAAGCCAGGGGTTGAGGGCATGTTGACGCGGGAGCAATTCTGGCCCAACATCCGCACGCTGCACGGGCGCGAGCTGAAAACCCTGGAGCGCGGTCGCCCGTTTGCGATCGAGGCGGTGGACGATGCGGGGGTGGTGCTGTCGCCAGCGGTGAGCGGCAAGCCGCGCGTGATCCAGCGGGAGACGCTGGAAGACGCCTTCAGTGCGCTGATGGACCGGCGCGAGCTGACAGGCACGGCCATCTGTGAGGAATTTTCACCCTTTAACGGGGTCTACGTGGCGGCATTGCTGGCTGCGCTGCCGGATGTGGCTGCCTGCACCCGCCCCACGCGGCTGATCTTTGTGGGGCATCAGCTGTTTTATTTGGGGTGACCTTTAATTAATACTTCCTGGATTGACCTGGTCTAAAAAATGGCGACGCGCTCTCAGGCCTTGGCCTGAGAAACGATCGCATGGTGCGTATCGGCATACTCCGCAGGGTTAACCCTGGTTCATAGCGCAACTTTGTTATAATACTCCCCATGTTCACACGCCTGCGGCGGGATTACACCGATTTCCCCAAACAGTTCTGGCTGATGTTCGCCGGGATGATGTTCTCGACCATCGGGACGACGATGATCTGGCCGTTCCTGATGATCTATGCCAGTGAGACCCTGGACCTGCCCCTGGTGGCGGTCACCAGCCTGATGACGATCAATGCGGCCACCGGCCTGGTTTCGTCGATCCTGGCGGGGCCGATCATCGACCGGCTGGGGCGCAAGGGCGCGATGGTGGTGGGCCTGGTGGGGGCAGGGTTGAGCTATTTCCTCCTCAGCCGTGCCAGCACCTACCTGGCTTTTGCTGTGATCCTGGGCTCAAGCGGGATCTTTTCACCCCTGTACAATGTGGGGACAGATGCCATGCTGGCCGACCTGTTCCCGATGGGCAAACGAGCCGATGCCTATGCCCTGATCCGCATGGCGCGCAATGTCGGCGTGGCGGCCGGGCCGGCCATTGGCGGGTTTGTTCTCTCGCGGTCATATAGCTACGGGATGTATGGCGCAGCAGCCGGGTTGATCACTTACGGGCTGATGCTGCTGCTCTTCGCGCGGGAGACGCTCCCCAGGGAAGTCGCGCTGGAAAACGCGTCCCTGCGGCGGCAATTGCAGGGTTACTGGTCGGCCCTGCGGGACAGGCCGTTCATGGGCCTGGTGGGGGCGTTCACCCTGGTACAGATGGTCGCGGCGCTGGTGTGGGTGCTGCTGTCGGTGTACCTTAAGACCCAGTACGGGATCCGCGAGCAGCTGTATGGCTGGCTGCCGACGACCAATGCCCTGATGGTGGTGTTCTTCCAGGTGCTGGTGACGCGGGCAACCAAAAAACATCCGCCGGTGCAGGTGATGAGCTGGGGCGCGGTGTTTTATGTGTTTGCGCCTTTACTGATTGCGGTTTCGAATGGTTTTTGGGGTTTTTGGCTGGCGATGGTGGTCATGACCATGGGGGAACTGGTGGTTGTGCCGCGTGCCAGTGCGCATGCGGCCAACCTGGCACCCGTCGACAAGCGCGGACGCTATATGAGCCTTTACGGCCTCTCCTGGAATGTGGCCGCCGGGATCAGCCCGGTGATGGGCGGGTTTTTAAGCGACCAGATCAGCCCCCGGTCTCCCTGGCTGGTCGGTGCGCTGATCGGGTTGCTGGCCGTGATCGCCTTTCGGCGGCTTAAACAAAGCCAGCACCGGGACAACGTAGTGAAAACTTAAGCTTTCATACTTTGGGTGGAAATAGCTAATTTGTGCAGATGTGCACAAATCGGAATTTTCTGGTTAAAGGAGGAATAATACTAAAAAACCTTGACAAGCCTGCACAAAAGCTGTATATTATTCAATAAGTTAATTCACTAAATAAAGAAAGTTAAAATGGTAACATCAAAACGAGGTTCAAAAGATCTCATTCGGGCGATCAATTACTCGATCATCCTGAATAAAATCAAAGAAATTGGACCTGTGTCTCGGGCGGAGCTGGCTAAGGTCACGGGTTTAAGCTCGGCAACTTTGACGGGGATCAGCGCGCAGATCATTGCGGATGGCCTTATTTTTGAAAAAGAAATGGGGGAATCAAAGGGTGGAAGAAAGCCGATTTTATTGGCGCTGAATCCCAGTGGTGGTTATGCCGTAGGAATTAAATTGACAGAGAATACCCTTATCGGTGTGCTAGTCAATTTTGTTGGGGAAATTATTGAGCGGTACAACATGAAGCTAGTCTCAAAAACGCCAGAATCGGTAGCCGACCTTATTGGAAACCTGACAGAAGAGCTAATTAAAAGAAGTCAGGTTCCAAAAGATAAATTGCTGGGTGTGGGAGTCGGTGCAGCGGGCTTGGTTGACTTTGATCGGGGAATGCTGATTACATCGCCATTTTTCAGATGGCGTAATGTGCCTTTTTCACAATTGGTCCAGAATCGCGTGGGTGTGAAGACCTATGTGGATAATGACGTCAACACTTTGATGGTTGCTGAACAGTTATTTGGTGCCGGGCAAAACTTAGAGCACTTTATAACCATCACCATTGGGAGGGGCCTGGGAATGGGTATCGTGGTCAATGGACAAATATACAGAGGTGTAAAAAGCGCTGGTGAATTTGGACATATCACGGTTCATTCCAATGGTCGCCAATGTGCTTGTGGAAAAAGGGGATGTTTAGAGACCCTTGTCAGTGATGAAGGTTTACTCATCAGTGGTAGGGAGGTTTGTTCTGAACCGGTTGATAGTGTCGATGATTTGTTGCAGCTTGCAGAATCGGATCATAATAATGCCCAGAATGTTTTTGCACAGGCAGGGACATTACTTGGTGCTCAGATCGCTAATTTGATCACAGTTCTCTCTCCGATGCGCATTATCATTGGCGGAGAGGGCGTTCGATTTGGTGATTGGATTTTTAAGCCAATGCATCAGACGATAAAGGAGAATATAATGCCTTACCAGGGTGAAGCGACAGAGGTGGTCGTGGAACCCTGGGGGGATGATCGATGGGCGGTCGGCGCGGCTTGTTTGGTTTTGGGTGAGTTTGTAAAATCCCCCCTATACAGGAATTCTTCATATGATTGACCGGTAGAGCTGTTAATTTTAGCCAAAACTACGTTCATTCATTGAAGTAAGTAAGTTGTGAAGGAGGTGTTTTTATAAGATAGGCAAAAAATCGAAATTTAATATCATTGATACAATTGTTAATCACAAGGAGAGAATGATGATTAAGCAGAATAAAGTCTATATTTTGTTTGGATTGGCACTCTTATTAAGTGTTGTGTTGATGAGTTGTGCACAACCCCCTGTTGTTGAGGGACCGGAGCAAGATGAAATTGAGATTGCCGAGCAAGTGACCATCTCATTTTGGCATACTATGAGTGAACCAGAAATGGTACAGCTTGATAAAGTAGTCGCAATTTTTGAAGCCGATCACCCGAACATAAAGGTCGAAACGCTGAACGTGCCGTATGATGAATTCCGGAGAAAACTGATCACTTCCATGGCTGGGGGAACAGCTCCTGACCTGATCAGATCTGATATCATTTGGGTATCCGAATTTGCATACATGGGTGCTTTGGCAAAATTAGATCAGCTCATGCCAGATTTTGAGTCCTATAAAGAAGCGGTCTTCCCTGGTCCATTATCAACGACCTTCTATAATGGCCATTATTATGGTTTGCCATTGAACACAAACACAAGAGTCTTGGTTTACAATAAGCAAATGTTTGCAGATGCAGGCATTGATGCTCCGCCGGCTACGATGGAGGAATTCCTTTCGGTCTGTGAAAAGATAAAAACGCTTGGAGATGATAAATACTGCTTTGCTGATGGCGGCACTTATGCTTGGGCAGTGAATCCATGGATTTGGAGCTTTGGCGGTGATATCACAGACGAGGATATTACTGTGGCTTCTGGTTATCTGAATGGAAGCAAAACAAAGGTCGCATACGAATTTCTGAAGGATATTGTTGATAAGGGGTATATGCATCCTGGTATCCTTGGAGGTGGCGTAGATGCCTGGGGCGGATTTGGAAACAATGAGATTGCCATGTTGTTTGAAGGTCCCTGGTTTACGCCATTTTTTAGCGGTACCCTGGACGTGGATTATGGTTATGCACTGACGCCTGCAGGCCCTGGCGGGAGCATCTCTGTGGTTGGCGGCGAAGATATTGTTATGTTTGAACAAAGCCAGCATAAAAATGAAGCCGCTGAGTTTATTCGTTTCATGCTCTCGGAAGAAACTCAAATCACTATGGCTGAAGGTGGTTTAATCCCGGTGATCAAGTCTGCCATCGACACTGATTTCATCGCCAATCATGAATATTTTGGTTACTTTTTGGAACAATTGGAGACGGCTAAAGCGCGTACACCTCATCCAAACTGGATCAAAATGGAAGATATTTACAATCTTGCCGGTGCTGAATACCTGATTGGTGAGAAGAGCTTCGAAGAAGCATTCGATGCAGCAGCTGAAG
Source organism: Anaerolineaceae bacterium UBA4775 (assembly GCA_002403205.1). Classification (GTDB taxonomy): domain Bacteria; phylum Chloroflexota; class Anaerolineae; order Anaerolineales; family Anaerolineaceae; genus Brevifilum. The sequence continues at coordinate 31,558 of DHHJ01000032.1, read as the reverse complement.
AAATAGATGCCTTGCTCATCTTGCCTGAATAGAAAAGTGAACAAAGGAGACCCTGTTAAGAGCCAGGGTCTCCGATTTTCAATCTCTACTGATTGAGGGTATATGAAGATTAACCAAAAGAAACAGCAGGCTTTAGTTGCCTACCTGTTCATTCTTCCCGGGTTGCTTTTATATATAATCTTTCTCATTTATCCAATACTCAAGGCTTTGCAAATAAGCTTTTATGAGTGGAATATTATGCTCGGGTCACAAAATATTTTCGTGGGCATGGCAAATTATGAACGTGCCTTGAGTGATCCGATTGTCGGTGTCGCATTAAAGAATACAACGCTATATACAATTGTGACGGTTCCTGGTCAGATGGTGATTGCTTTGTTTATTGCACTATTACTTAACAAAATAACCAAAGGGAAGATATTTTTCCGGACGATATATTACATCCCTGTGGTTACATCATGGGTTGTGGTGTCATTACTGTTTCGATACCTCTTTCAAAGTCCAAAAGGGATCATTAATTTTATTATTGTGAATGTGCTTGGTGTGGTTCAGAAACCCATTCCCTGGTTGCAGGAAGCATCAACCGCGTTTTTCCCCATATTGTCCCTGGGAATCTGGAAAGGGATTGGCTGGACAATGGTTATCTTCCTTGCTGCTTTGGAAACGATTTCTCCAGATTTGTATGAGGTTGCAGAAATTGATGGTGCGAATGGTTGGCAAAAATTAACTGGGATAACCCTGCCTTTGATCCGGCCAACCCTTGTCTTCACATCAGTCATGCTTATGATTGGGGGGTTTAATGTTTTTATTTCTGTGTTCCTCATTACTCAAGGCGGACCTCTGCAGAGGACAGAGGTGATATTAAGTTATATGTATCGCCAGGCTTTCAATTATCTTGATTTTGGTTACGGTGCCGCACTGTCTTTTATCCTGACCATTATCATCGCTGTCCTTAGTTTTCTACAGATACGCTTTTTAAGAAAGCCAGAGGAGATCGTTTAATGTTCTTAAAATCTTACAGAACAAGGAAAATAGTCTCTAAAGTCTTCATATATATTTTGATCGGGGTGGGGGCCATCGTTATGGTGCTTCCTTTTGCTTGGATGGTATCGACTTCATTGGTAGAAAAGGCTTATTATTTTGAATATCCTCCTGAGTTGATCCCGGAGAATCCAACTTTTAATAATTACATCAAGGCATGGACGACTGGAAAATTTCAGCTTTTCTTTCTGAATAGCCTTATTGTGACGGTAGTATCCGTAATTTTTGTGATATTATTTTCAGCCATGATGGCTTACGCCTTCGCGCGGCTTGAGTTTCCTGGAAAAGAATGGGTTTTTTACACCATCATTTTTGTTCTGATGGTGCCCAATATGGTTGGTATTATCCCGCAATTTTTGCTTGCCAAAACACTGAACTTACGCAATAGTTTATGGGGACTGATCCTGTTTTATGTTTCCGGCAGCATCCCGTTTAATGCTTTTTTGCTGCGTGGTTTTTTTGAAACCTTGCCGCATGAATTGGAGGATGCCATCTTGATTGATGGTGGAAATTACCTAACTATTTTTCTAAGAATGATCATTCCCTTATCGACACCTGCATTAGCAACCGTTTCCATTTTCTCCTTCCTGGGTTATTGGGATGAATATATCTTAGCGTTGACCCTGATTGACGATGTCGGCAAACGCACACTTCCCGTGGCCATTGCGACTTATCATGGCCAACATGGAACCGATTGGGGTTTGGTGTTTGCCGCATCAATTATTGCCATCGCTCCGATTATCACCATGTTTGTACTTCTGCAACGCTACTTTGTAGGTGGGTTAACCCAGGGCGCATTCAAAGGTTAAGATGAATAGACACAAAAGCAAACGAAGATTATTGATAATTGTTAGTTTGCTTGGTGTGCTTTTTTTGGCAATAGGCCCTTGTACTAAAGAGAATAATCAGCAGGCTTTTCGAGAGGAACAGGCACCCATGGCGAAGGAATTGGCAAAAAGTGCAGTCATCAGCGATGTTCAATTTGACCGATCATTTTACAGACCAGGTGAGGTTGTTCACGTTGTCATTTCAATTAAGAACGAGAATCAAAATTCTCAACAGGTGAGGTTGCTCTCAGAAATCTCTTATCTGTCAAATGTGGTAGATGGTTTTGAACAAATGATCACTCTGGATGGAGGTGCTCCTAGTATAAATCTATCATGGGCGCCACCCCCAGAGGCACCAAAAGGCTATGGGATTGACATCAGCATCTTTTCAACGGAGGGTGAAAGGCTTGATAATGTGAGCAAGGCTTTTGATGTTCTCAATACCTGGGTGGATGCGCCGCGTTACGGTTTTTTAAGTGATTTTTATCCTGGCCGCGAGAATACTGCACAAACAATGCAAAAAATCGCCAGATTTCATATCAATGGACTGCAATTCTATGATTGGATGTACCGGCATGAACAATTCTTAACGGATGAAGAACCTTATCGTGATATTTTAAATCGTGAACTTTCACTGGTAACTGTACACGAGCTGATATCTGCAGCTCACGCACAAAATATCGCTGCAATGCCTTATACAGCCATATATGCAGCCTCGATTCCGTTTTATGAACAGCATCCGGATTGGGCTTTATTTGGACATGACCGAAAGCCATTATTTTTTGGAGAAAACTTTCTGGTTTATATGGACCCTCGACCGGGCTCTCCATGGGTGAATCATTTATTAAAGCAATTTGAGCAGGTACTGGTGGAAGTACCTTTTGATGGGATACATCTCGATCAATATGGCGATCCCAAACGCGGCTATGATATGATGGGCAATTCTTTCAACCTGGCGCAGGCGCTCGCAGACACAATCAATTTGACCAAAGAACTTGTGCTTGAACATCAACAGGATGGGGTGGTAGTGTTCAATGCTGTGGCCAACTGGCCAATTGAATCCGTGGCGCCTTCAAAACAGGATCTGGTTTATATTGAGGTATGGCCCCCATATCGTTGGTTTGATGATTTGCACACGCTGATAATCCAGGCTCAAACGCTATCCGGGGGAAAGCCGGTTGTGCTTGCTGCTTACATTGACCCTGCTTTAGAACATAATGTCCGGCTAATGGATGCGATCATCTTTGCGAGCGGTGGAAGCCATATTGAACTCGGTGAAGGCAACGCGATGCTTGCTGATCCCTATTTTCCGAATTATAAGGTGATGAGTCCTGAATTGGCAGAGCAGCTTGAACGCTATTACGATTTTATGGTGCGTTATCAGAATATTATTGGCCCTCGAACCCATGATGCAACCTCTAAATATGCAAACAAAATCCATATTGACGATGTTTCGACTTCACCAAGTCAGCGTAAGAACAAGGTCTGGCCGATTGTTCGGGAATCTGAAGGCTATTTAGCGGTTAATTTGATCAATTTTCTGGGTATTGAAACGGTAGAGTGGGAAAAAGCAATTCGCCAGGCACCTTCACCTTTGGGGAGAACGGAAGTCCGGATAGAAGGGCTCGAAAAGGATGTGGCGGGGGTCTGGTTTGCCACACCAGACGAATTGAACTTCACTCTTATTCCACTCGAATTCACGCTGGGTGATCATAATTCTGTAATCATTGAAATCTCATCATTGAAGTATTGGGATTTGATTGTAATTGAATCTATTGGATGAATATGGACCTTTATCAAAGCAGTATTGAAATTATTCGGCAGTTTCAATCTCCTGAGGGCGCTTATGTCGCCTCTCCGAATTTTTCGATTTATCATTATTCATGGATGCGGGACAGCAGTTACATTGCCTATGCTATGGATCTGGCAGGAGAACACAATTCAGCCCGACGCTATTACCTTTGGGCGGCCAATGTCATTGAAAAGCACAAAAACAAGATATTCTTTATAAAGCAGGCATTGAATCATGCCCGGCCTTTGAACGATGAAAATTTTCTTTTCACCCGATATACGTTGGCAGGCAGTGAAGATTCAAGTTCTAAATGGGGTAATTTTCAATATGATGGTTACGGAACCTGGCTTTGGGCAGTGTGTGAGCATTACCTGATGACAGGAGATCGAAAATGGTTACTGTCTGTTGAGGAAAGCTTGAATTTGATTGTGGAGTATCTGCAAACGGTTTGGCGACTGCCCAATTTTGATTGTTGGGAAGAAAACCCGGATCTGTTACACTCATACTCCATTGCCAGTGCCTATTGTGGATTGCGGTCTGTCTTCAAGTTGATCCAAGAGGGAGCGCTTAACCTTGACCCAATTACTGTGAAAAGAAGCATGGAGGAAATGCGCGCTTTTATTGCCAGGTATGGGGTCATCAATGAGAAGTTAACCAAACATATCAGGCCGGATCTTCCTGAAGATCCAGTCAGGAGGGACAGTGCTGATGCCAGCTTGCTGGGGGCTGTTCTTCCAGCCGAAATTTTTCCCATGGATCACCCGATAATGATGAATACCATTACCAGCATACAAAAAGAATTGGTTTCATCTGATGGGGGGGTGTACCGTTATAGAAACGATACATATTATGGTGGAGGTCAATGGATTCTGCTAACAGCATGGTTAGGTTGGGTGGAAAGTAAAATTGGGCAGGATGACCTGGCAGTAAAACGTTTGATATGGATTGAAAAGCAAGCAGATGAAAATGGCTGGTTGCCTGAACAGGTATCAAATAATTTGTTGGCACCACAGTTTTATGCTGAGTGGCTGAAAAATTGGGGAGGAATTGCAAAACCTTTGCTGTGGTCGCATGCAATGTATATCATCCTGTTTAAGACTTTAAATCTATCCTGATGATCTGAAGATGTAGCAGGGGGTTCTATAAGTCTTACCGTCTGTTGGTTTTTCAGCCACTGGGCAAATAGTATAACTTTTTCCCCTTGACAAAAGGGCTTAAAATTGCATATAATTAGAACATATGGTCTAATTATAATTTAGCAGGAATGCAAACCACTCAGGAGGTTGCCAGGATGACGAGAGTTTTGATCTTTAAGACGCCGGATGCCTTTGGCGTGGTTGAGGTGGACGCCCCAGCAGAACGCATCGTCAGGGCGATCAACCACGGACGTTGGGAGACCTTTCTTCCCGATGAGCATAGCCCGCTGTTTGCACGCCAGCAGGATGATGTGGTGGTGGTAACCCATAGCGCGCCGGTTCCCGATGCAGATTTGCCAAAACTCAGCCGGCGTGAATTGGAGATTTTGGTGTTTCTCGGTGAAGGGCTGACCACGGCAGAGATCGCGCTGAAGCTGGGCTTGCGCCCGCGCACCGTGCGCGGCTACGTGGCCAGCATGAAGGCCCGCCTGGATGCGCACAACATCCAGCAACTGGTCGCCCGTGCGGTCGCGCTGGGGTTGTTCAGGCCGGAATTATAGGTACTGGGTATTCGGCATCAGGAATTAGGACAAAAAAATTGAACAGGTACAGAAGAGCTTTGCTGTGTGAGAAACGCCCCTTAATGCCTAATAACAAATTCCTCATTGCCAAAATTAAACCAAAGAGGCTGCGCCTTCAAAGCGCAGCCTCCGGGTTGATTAGCCAGTGGACGGCGGATTACTCTTCGGTGATAATAATCGCTTCTTCGGGGCATTCTTCAACGGACTGCCGGACATCATCTTCATACTCTTCCGGAACAGGGTCGACCAAAACTTCAGCAAAAGGCTCATTGGCCATGCTGAAGACCTCAGGGGCTAACTCTTCGCAAACACCGCAGCCCAAGCACAGATCTTCATCAACAATTACTCGCATTGAACATCCTCCTAAAAAATATTTTCGATTTACTGAACGGGGGCTGACCGAGTTTTAGTCTAATCATCCCCGTCTGCAACGTTCGTTTGGATGAAATCCAGCGACATTATACCACAAGGTGGGTTTATTGCTAGTTGTACTTTGGCGTATAATGGATGCACCCGCAATCAACATGCGGCTGATCGCACAGGCCATAACCCACGTACGCAGGCCTGAACGACTTGAATGGAGAGGATCTCCCACCGATGGATGGCTTGACAGAACTCCCTTTTGACCTGCACGGGAAAATTTTTCGCAGCCCGCTGCCTTGCAGCCCGCTGTTCGACCCAGAAGGGCGCATGCTGCCTGCCTATGCGGCTGCTGGGGTGGATACGGTGGTGATGCTGAACACCGATGACGAATTGCATCGGCTGCTCCAGTTTGACCTGGTAAGTCATTACCGGCAGGCTGGGTATGAGGTTGTGCATGCCCCAGTTCCAGATTTTCAAGCGCCGCCTGAGGAGGTCTTCCGGCCTGCGCTTGCCCATACCCTGGCGGCAGCTCAGGAAGGGCGCAGGATTGTGATTCACTGCCACGCGGGGATTGGCCGCACAGGTTCTTTTGCCGCCTGCCTGGCGAAGATGGTGTTTGGCATGACGGGTGCCGCCTCAGTCGCCTGGGTGCGTCAGTTCATACCTGACGCGGTTGAGAATGTGGCGCAATACCAGTTTGTGCTCGATTTTGATGCTACAGGGGGTTAAACGCGGGGGTCAGCTTTTTCGATCACCAATGTGCCGGAAGGCCCCATCAGCACCTCGGTGAGCTCGGTCACTTCAGTAAAACGTAATTGCTGGCCTGAACTGCTGATCTGGAGGGTGTCGCCGGCTGTGACGAACACATCCTGCTCGTAGAGGTAATAGAAAACATTGATGAACAGGTTGTTGACGGCGGTTGGATCGTCCCCAGGCCCTACAAAGGCGGCCAGGTCTGGGACGTCAAAAATGTGGTGGCCTTTGGTGACCAGCCAGTAGTGGTAGTCATCGGTGTAAAAGCGCACATGGCCAAACCACAAGTCGAAGGGAATTTCCTGCCGGTACTGGGCGATGTGTTGTGGATGCAGAAAATCCGCCGGGGGGTGAGCCGTCCAGGCATTGATGTTGATGATGCCCAGCAAGTCTTCATTTTCGAAGGCGCCGGCAGCGGCATACAGCGCGAGCATCTGCTCGATGGGATCGGGATCGCTGCCTGCGGAGACCAGCCCGATTTGCCCGCGATGCTGGCGCATCGCTGCCTTGGTCTGCGCCTGCCAGGGAGAGACCATCACCGTGTGGTCGATCACCTCCTGGGGCAGGGGCAAAGGCACGCCGGCGATGTGCAGGCTGTGACGGCCGCTTTTGATTTCACCGATGAAGGCTGATCCGTCCTGCTGGGCGATGTTCAGCGCGGTCGACTCTGCGGTTGTGTTGAAGACGCTGGCAAAGCGCGTTTTCAGGATGGCTTCTTTGGGCAGGGGCACACGGTTGGTTGCATAGATCAAATGTAACCTGGGCTGAAAAATCGGGGTATTGGCGGTAGTTTCTGGCATAGCACTTCTCAATCGTGAAGGATGTTAATTGATTATCCCACATTCGTTGGGGTGTTCCAAGACCTGGCGCCAGGAATCAGCTTGATAGTGCTGTAATGTTGTGGTCCCGGGTGGAATGCATCCCAGATTTAGTGCCCATGTGGGGTTTGCCCAGTCTACAGCGCGCGATGAGGGGCTTAATAGTAAAATCAGGTATACACCAATGAAAGGCGCATGATGGAACCGATTCTGACCCTTCAGTACACCCCCGAGAAACGAGATTATGTGCGTGCGTCACGGGTATTGGCCAGGAAATCGCCCTGGTTCTTGATCGTGGGGGCGGTGATCCTGGTGGCAATGCTGGGCGCTGCGGTCATCCTGATCCTGCCTGGTGTGGGCAGTGATGGCTTACGACAGACTGCCCCGGTTGTGCTGGTAGCCAGCCTGGGCTACGCGCTGTATTTTTTGCTGTTAATCCCCATCCAGCTTGGCCGGGCCTATCAATCCAATCCACACCTGCGCATGCCGCGCATACTGACCTTTTTTGACTCTCACCTGGAAATGCGGATCGGAGAACAAAGCGTCGAATTGCCCTGGGCGATCTTACAGCAGGTGATTGATGGGGGCGACTACCTTTTAATGCTGTTCAAGGGCGATCAGCAGGTATTTACGTTCATTCCAAATCGGGCTGTTGACGATGGCCTTACCCGGCAAGTGGTGATTGGCTTTTTCAAGGCAAAGTCGATCCCGGTGATATAATAAAGTTCAGCGCTTCCGGATCCAATTACTGCACGTTTTCCATTCCATTGCGGTGCAAACGCTTACTTTGACGAAAAAAATGTACCCATCAACTTGATGAGAGGAGCATTATGAATATCGAAACCCTTCTCATATCCGTAGGAATTGGGCTGTTTGTCCTGCTATTGTTCCTGATCGGATTTATCATCCTGAAAACAGCCCTGTATTCCCCCCAACCGAAGAAGATCAAGCCGCGCGAATTCCCCTATGTGGATGGCAAATCGGTGGCTGAGCGGCTGGGGTTAGCCGTGCAATATCGGACCGTTTCGTATGATGACCCGAAAAAGATTGACGGCAACGCCTTTTTAGGTCTGCACCGGCTGTTCAAAACGCTCTATCCCCTGGTGCATACCCATCTCAAACTGGAAACGGTGAATGAGTACAGCTTGCTGTACACCTGGGAGGGTACTGATCCCGATTTGCAGCCGATCATGTTGATCTCGCACCTGGATGTTGTGCCGGCAGATGAAGAGGATCGCGATTGGGATCATCCGCCCTTCAGCGGGGAGCTGGCCGATGGGTACGTGTGGGGTCGGGGCACGCTGGACATCAAATGCGGGGTGATCGGCATTTTGGAGGCCGTGGAATACTTGCTGAAGGCGGATTTCAAGCCTGAGCGCACGGTCTACATCGCTTTTGGCCACGATGAAGAGATTGGCGGCGAGGATGGGGCACAGGCGATCGCGGCCTTGCTCGAAGCGCGTGGGGTGCAGGCGGGGAGCCTTTTAGATGAGGGCGGCTCGGTGTACGAGAACTTCTTCCCTGAGATCGAGGAACCCCTGGGCTTCGTCGGCATCTCGGAAAAGGGTTACCTGAGCTTGCGGCTGAGCGTCTCGCAGGATGGCGGGCATTCATCCATGCCCTCCAGGCAGACAGCCATCGGGATTCTTTCGCAGGCCATCGCCAGGCTGGAGGCCAGGCCCATGCCAGCCCACCTGGAGGTGGTTGAATTCATGATGAGCTACCTGGGCTCAGCGCTGCCATTCTTCCAGCGCATGGCTTTTGCCAACACCTGGTTGTTCGGCGGGCGCCTTAAAAAGAGGCTGGCGAAATCGAACCTGATGAACGCCAGTATCCGCACGACCACCGCACCCACGATCATCAAAGCCGGCGTGAAGGATAACGTGTTGCCGGCTAAAGCTGAAGCCGTGGTCAACTTCCGCCTGCTGCCGGGGGATGAGCTGCCCGAAGTGTACGAAATGGTACTGGCGCGGATCAACGACGAGCGGGTCCATGTGACGCCGTTTATTGGCGACCTGCTGGAAGGCCCCTCGGGGTGGAACCCCTCCCCGGTTGCGGATGCTGAATCGCCGTATTTTCTCCGCCTTTCACGTCTGGTGCGGGAAGCCTTCCCTGAAACCCTGGTAACCCCCTTCCTGGTGGTGGGCGGCACCGATGCGCGCCACTATGCTTCGGTGACGGATAATGCCTTCCGCTTCATGCCCATTCAGATCACGAAAGATGACCTGCAGAGCGTCCACGCCGTCAACGAGCGTTTATCCATCACGAATTGTGCCAAGATGGTGAATTTTTACAGCGCCTATATCCAGGAAATGGCCACGCTTCCGGCTGATATTGATCTGCTCACGCAGGAAGAAGCGGCTGATGAAGAAACACCGGCCGAGGTCGTGGAAGATGTGACCGCGTGGGAGGATGAGGAGGATATGCCCATCCCATCGCTTGAGGAAACGATGGCTTTAAGCACCGAGGAAGGGCAGGCGGAACAGGAGGCAGAAGAGGAACCAACGGAGGATTAAACTGTCCGCTATCAAGACTGGCAGTGGTGGAAATCGACCTGGCAGGCGAACACCTGGCTGCGCTGGAGCGGTTTTTCGCAGAAGAAAACACTCGTGTAGCAACTGGGCCGGGGTCAGCCATCTGCGGCTGCTGCAGAGGCCTTGACTTAGGCTGCAAAACACGCCTATATCGACCTGGCGCCTGTGATGGCAATGTGGGGGTTGCTGATGATGTTATTTTGGTGTTTACGCCGCAATTTTTCTTTGAACTGTCCTTTGCGCAGGTTTTCCAGCTGTCGTTTAATTTTGGGATCACGATTCGGGTACCGCACCAGTTGATCCTGCTTGATGGGGGTGTTTACTATTGATTTGTCCGCTTACGATCTTATGTCATCCCGGGGGGTGGGGGGACCTCGACGCCGTAGGTGATTTATTCGAAGGAATTTTCACGGGGGAATGGGGGTAAATTGCGGTGCGTGTTTTTCGATGATATCCGCGTGGCGGGTCAGGAGACCCGCCCCATCGCGAGAGAAGGATCAGGGGCGGTAAGGTATTTTAATTTTCGTGATGGGTTTTTGACGGATCAAATTGCTGATTTTCTGCCTTCGGGCACGGCATGCCGTGCCCCTACATGATTCGATGATATTTTCTACGTGGTTCCAAACTATTGCAGCGCGGCAAAATGCTGCTATTCACAGGGCGGGTCAGGAGACCTGCCTGATCACCTGGATTGAGACATTTGTTTCCATGCGAAATTTGTTTCTGATTTAATCCGTTGTGGCACGGCTGATTTAATCCATTGGGGCACGGCATGCCGTGCCCCTACAGGATTCCAAATCCCCAATCCCTAATTCCTATTTCCTAATACCTCCTTGCCACTTGCGGCACCCTTTGGGGGTGAATTCGCCGCTTTTGACGGATTGTGTGCGCGCCCTGTTTCTGCTAAAGTATCTACAATAAGAACATATGTTCTAAATTGAGCCGTCCGGGTGACCAAAGCCCTGACCACACCCCTTTATAGCGCTTTGCGATGCGCCCGGACTGCTCCTATTTGTTTCTACAGGCAGTTTCTATTGGAGGACCGATTGTGATGATGACACCAACCCCCACCGACGACCCCGCCGCCTTTTACCGCAGCACCTTTACCCGGGGCGAGCTGGCAGACCTTGACCGCGCCCTGGGCGATTCCCTGCGCGGTGAGATCGGCATGCTGAGAATGGTCATGCGACGCTTTTTTGAGCGCGTCGGCCAGGAAACGGACGACATCAAAGCCCTGGCAGATGCCCTGCGCGTGTTGGGCTTGAGCGTCACCCGCCTGGCCAGGGTGGTGCAGACCGAACGCCAGCTGCAGGATACCCGTGCCGATGACCTGGGCGAAGCGCTGACACGCAGCATGGCGGCAGTTCTCGATGAGCTGCGCGAGGCCACCGGGCCGGAAAGGGGTTCCCATGGAAGATAAGACCCTGGCTTTGCTCACGGAACAAATGCATCACGCCAGCAACCTGCTCAGCGCCCAGATCAAGGCTTTGGATGTGAAGCTTTCCCACCAAAATGCCATGAATCACCAGCGCCTGTCCATGCTGGAAGAACAAATCCGGGACCACGAGACCCGCATCAGGGCAGCCACAGAGGGCGTGACCCAATTCAAGCTCTTTTCTGGGCTGGCTTCGGGCGGATCGGGCTTGATGTCGCTGGTGGCGATCCTGAAGAGCTTTTTGGGCGGCTAGCTTGGAGAACCTGGAGGATGTGTTGAAGAAGCTGATGCGGGACGTGGTGCCCTTTGTGCGCTTTGCCAGCGGTCTGAGGCTGCGCCGCTACCAGGAAGCGGTGGCGCGGGCCGTGGTCCGCTCGGTGGTGAAGCGCCAGGGGCTGAGCTTCGTGGTCATCTTCCCGCGCCAATCCGGCAAGAACGAGCTCCAGGCGCAGCTGCAGGCCTATTTGCTGACGTTGTTCTCGAGCCAGCGGGCAGAGATTGTGCAGGTCTCCCCGACCTGGAAACCGCAGGCCACCAACGCCATGTACCGGCTGGAGTCTGTCCTGAACGGCAACTTGTTGGTCCGGGACCGCTGGGAAAAGCATTTTGGGCATGTGTACCAGGTGGGCAGTGCCCGGATTTCGTTTCTATCGGGTTCGCCCACCGCCAATATCGTCGGTGCCACGGCCGACACCCTGCTCTCGGTCGATGAGGCGCAGGACATCCAGGTAGAGAAGTTTGATAAGGCCATTGCCCCCATGGCCGCTTCCACCCATGCCACGCGGGTGTTCTGGGGCACCGCGTGGACCTCGAACACGCTCCTGGCCCGGGAAGAGGCTGCTGCCCTGACCCAGCAGCGCCAGGACGGGGTGCGCCGGGTGTGGCGCCTGGGCTGCGAGGAGGTTGCTGCGGAGGTGCCTGCGTACGGCGCGTTTGTCGCTGAACAGGTGGGACGCCTGGGGCGTAACCATCCCCTGGTGCGCACGCAATACTACTCCGAAGATATCGATGCAGCAGGCGGGCTTTTCACTCCCCAGCGGCTCAGCCTGCTGCGGGGAACGCACCCGGCCCAGGTGATGCCCACACGCGGGCAGATGTACGTGATGGCGCTGGATGTGGCCGGCGAGGACGAGGAGGGCGGCCTGCAAACCAGCCTGGGGAGCACGCCAGCCCGCGATGCGACTGCCTTGACGATCGCCCGGGTGGACCTGGCGGCCTACAACCCCCTGCCAAGCTACCAGATCGTCCACAGGCGGTTGTGGGTAGGCGTCCGGCACAGTGCTCTCTTCACTGAGATCCTGCAAATGGCGGGTGATTGGTCGGTCAGGTACATGGTGTGCGATGCCACCGGTGTGGGGGCCGGGCTGACCTCCTTTTTAGCCCGTGCCCTGGGGCAGAAGGTGATCCCCTTTGTGTTCAGCAGCAAGTCGAAATCCGATTTGGGCTGGTCATTCCTCTCGCTGATCGATAGCGGCCGTCTGCAGGATCATGCACCCACTGAGGATAGCCTGCTGGCACTGGGCCGCATCCAGGCGCAGTTCTTCACCCAGCTTTCTCATTGCCAGTACGAGATCCAGCCCGGCCCCGATAAGCGCATCCAATGGGGTGTTCCCGAAGACACCCGCAATCTACAAACCGGTAATTTGGTCCACGATGATCTTCTAATCTCTGCAGCCATGCTCAGCGTGCTGGATAGTCAACCCTGGTCCCTCCCAGGCCCCGCCGCCATCGTCCAGGCCCCTGATCCCCTCGATTCAATGAAAGGTTTCTAACATGCCTGATTCTGCCCTCGCTTTTGGTATCGATCTTTCTAAATTCAACACCTCCGCCGATGGTAAGAAAAAAGTCGATTTCGATCTCATCGCGGCCCACTTGCCCCGCGTTGAGTTCATCGCCATGCGCGCCGGTATCTCCTGGGCCTATCAAGACCCCTGGTTCAACTTCTACTTCGCCGAAGGTCAGCGCATCGGCCGCGTCCTCATGCCCTATCATGTCCTTTACCCTGGCGAAAATCCCATCACCCAAATGGATAACTTCTTCCGCATCCTGGGCGATATCAATTTCAAAATCACCCCCCTGGTCCTCGATCTCGAACTCGATCACGGCCAGTCCGTCAGCACCATCACCAAAACCACCGCCCAATGTGTCGATCTTATCTTCAAGCGCACCGGTCGGGTTCCCATTATTTATTCCCGCGCTTCTTGGGTCAACCAGTTTCTTCAAGTTGCTGATCTTCCCCTCACTTTTTGGTGGCTGGCTCAATATCTTTATTCCCGCCCGTATCCCCTCTATACCCCCGAGTTCCCCAGTCCCCCCGTAATGCCCAGGTTCGTGCACCATTGGCTCATCCATCAAACCACCCAGCGCGGCCGCTCCATTGGCGCCCCGGGCCTGCACTACATGGATTACAACCGCTTCAATGGCGATGCCCTCGCCCTGGTCAAATTCGCCTATGATGCCCTCCCCGAAAATCAGCCCGTCACCTGCCCTGTTGATCAGCAGTCTTGCGATGGCAGCCGCACACAGCCGCTTTCCCCATCCCCCACTTTGCGGGCCCATTTGTCCCAGGCGGGTCGCTGCGATCCCACCGGAAAACCACCGGTGGGAGCCAGTCGCTCGAAGACTCCCGCAGGCTCGCCAGAGCCGAGACGGAGCCCCGCCTGGCTGGTCCACAAAACCAAACAATCTCCCTTGAACCTGGATAAGGACCTAAACAATCATGGAAACTCAAACAACACTTTTTAATTTTTATCTTGGCCACTACCAGGTTATCCATGGTTCTAACTGTCCTGAATGTGGCGCTGTTCTTTACAGGGAAGAATCAAATTATTATGGCCAAATTACAGTGCACAGGATTTATTGTTCCATGAAGGAAGTGTTTAATAAATGCGCTTATCAGCACCTAGTAGAAGGATAAAATCCCATGCCAAACCCGTTCTCTCAGTTCATCGCCCGTGTTTTTTCCCCCAACGGCGCTTCCCCCGCCAGGGCGCACCTGGCAGTCCCCGAAGATGATAATTCTTTCTTTATCGGCACCCGCCGTTATGACGAAACCGATCGGGACCGCCTGGAATACGACCGCCACGATACCCTCGAACAGTGCTTCGAAGCCTGGCGTGATTCTCCCCTCGCCCGCCGCATCGTTGAACTCACTTCCCAATATGTGGTCGGCAATGGCTTTGATGTCAAATGCAAACACCCCCATACCGCCAATTTTATTGATCAATTCTGGAACCACCGTCTCAACCGCATGCCCTCCCGCATCGTGGAACTTTGCGATGAACTCACCCGCACGGGCAACCTCTTCATCCTCGTCACCACCGATCACGCTGGCATGTCCTACCTCCGCACCATCCCGGCCGCCAATATCGACCGCATCGTCCCCGTCCCCAACGATATCGAGCAGCCCCTCATGTTCATCACCAAGGCCGATGAAAACCTCGCAGTCCACACCTACCCCGCCTTCAACGCCCAGGCCGATTACCTCTTGCCCGATGGCGCCTTCATGCAGTCTGTTGTCCACTACGCCATCAACCGCCCGGCTGGCGCCCAATGGGGCGAGCCCGATATTTCCCCCCTCTTGCCCTGGCTCCGCCGATATTCCGCCTGGTTAGAAGATCGGGTCCGCCTCAACCGCTTTCGCAACGCTTTTCTCTATGTCGTCTCCGGCTCCTTCGTCTCAGAAGATGCCCGTAAAACCCGCCAGGCCCAGTTAGCAGCCAATCCCCCCTCTTCCGGGTCCATCCTCGTAACCGATGCCTCCGAAACCTGGTCCGTTATCAGCCCCAAGTTAGAGGCCCTCGATGCCCGTGAGGACGGCCTCGCCCTCAAAAAACTCATCGCCGCGGGTGTCGGCCTCCCCATGCATTTTCTTGCCGAGCCCGAAGGCGCCACCCGTACCACCGCCGAGAGCGCCGGGGGTCCCACTTTCCGCCGCTTCGAGCAGCGTCAGCGCTTTTTTATCTGGCTGCTCAAAGACTTGCTCCAAATTGTGGTCTCTCGCCGTTCCCAGGTCGATTACACCGTCAAAGAAAATGCCGGAATCACCATTTCCGGCGCCGATATCTCCGCCCGGGATAATGTCGCCCATTCCATTGCCACCGTCAACATCCTCAATGCCCTCGAAAGGCTGTACGATATGGGCCTCATCTCCCAGCGTGAACTGCTCCGCGCCACCTACCGCTTCGCTGGCGAAAACGCCGATATTGATGAGTTGCTCAAAGAAGGTACCGGGGTCGACCGCCGTGAAGTCAACAAACCCATCCAGCCCGTTTCTGTCGATCCCGTCGAAAAAGATACCGGTAAACCAAAAAAGGACATTTTGTGAATGGAACACCCAATCCCTAATCCCTAATCCCTAATACCTAATGCCTAATCCCCAATCCCCAATCCCCAATCCCTAATGCCTTCTTCCTATTCCCCAAAGGAGTGTTTATGCCAGAACCCCAACCAGTTTATTTCACAGAACACCAGGTCCGCTTAGCGGCCACCGGCCAGCCCGATTCCGCAGGTGCCTTCGAGATCCTCTGCATCACCGCAGGCAACGGTAACGGCTGGGATTTCTCGCCGGAAGTCCTCCAGGCTTCTCTCTCCCTCTGGGAGGGTCTCTCTTGCTTCATCGATCATGCCTGGTTTTCCCGCTCCGTGCGTGATCTCGCCGGTCAAGTCGTCAGTCCCTCATGGGACCCGGATGTCCAGGGCATCCGCGCCACCCTCACAGCCTTCGGCCCGGGTGGCGATCTTCTCACCAGCCTCGGGCGTGAAGTCCTCAAATCCGATCAGCCTGCCAAAGTCGGTTTTTCGGCCGACATTCTCTTTAAAGCAAACGGTAAACAGGTCACCGAAATCACCAAAGTGCTTTCTCTCGATCTTGTCTACAATCCCGCCCGGGGTGGTGCCTTCAAAACTGCTTTATCCGCTTCCTACGAAAGGTTCATAAATATGCCAAAACCAGATGTAAACCCCCAAGAACAACCCAATCCCACCCCTGCTCAGCCTGCCGGTCAAGATCAACAGGCTCACCAGGTCATGCTCAAAATCTGCGAAAACTTGCTCGAAACCAGCCTCGCAGCCGCCAAACTTCCCAAGCCCTCCCAGGATCACCTCCGTAAGCAGTTCTCCGGCCAGGTCTTCGAAGTCGCAGCCCTCGAAGCCGCCATCAAAGACCAGCGTGATCTTCTCTCCGAACTCACCGCTTCCCAAACCGTCTCCGGTCCGGGCCGTATCTCCCAGGTCTTCAACGAAGCCGATAAACTCCAGGCAGCCGTGGACGATCTCTTCGGCATCCAGCGCTCCGAAAAACTCCAGGGCGTTTCCGTGCCGCCCCTCTCCGGTATCCGTGAACTCTACCTCATGCTCACCGGCGATCGGGAAATGCACGGAGGTTACCACCCGGACCGGGTCCACCTGGCCACCACCGCCGATTTTACCGGCCTGGTCAAGAACGCCCTCAATAAAATCGTTGCGGACCAGTGGTCCCTGCTCGGCCGTGCCGGGTACGACTGGTGGCAGAACATCACCGAAGTCGAGCACTTCTCCAGTCTCAATGACATCACCGGTACCCTCATTGGCACGGTTGGCGATCTCCCCGTGGTCTCCGAAGGTGCGGAATATACCGAACTCTCCGTAGGCGATAGCCCCGAAACGGCTTCTTTCGTCAAGTATGGTGGCTATATTCCCCTCACCCTCGAACTCATCGACCGGGATCAAACCCGTAAACTCAAAGCCTACGCCCGTGAACTGGGCTCCGCAGGTCTGCGCAAGATCTCAAAACTGGTCGCTGCGGTCTTCACCGCCAATGCTGGCATCGGCCCCACCATGGCCGATACGGGCGCCTTGTTCAACAACACCGCAGTTACCGCGGCAGGTGGCCATGCCAACCTGCTCACCACCGCCCTCAGCATCAGCGCTTGGGAAGCAGCAGCCGCAGCGGTTTACAACCAGCCCATGCTTATCAAAAATGCCGTTGGGCTGTACGGCACGGGCCCCAAAATGGCCATCAACCCCAAGTTCTGCCTGGTCCCCCGTGCCCTCCAGAATACCGCCTGGCAAATGCTCAAAGGCGAGTTCGTCCGTGAGGCCGACTATGTCTACGACAATGTGCTCAAAGGTTCTGCAGTCCCCATCACCGTTCCCGAGTGGACCGATGCCACCGACTGGGCCGCAGTCTGTGATCCGGCGGTCGCCCCGGCCATCTTCGTAGGCGAGCGCTTCGGCATCATGCCCGAGATCTTTGTCGCCGGTAACGAACTGTCGCCCGCCGTGTTCATGAACGACGAGCACCGCCTCAAAGTCCGCCACTTCCTGGCCGTGTGGGTTAACGACTTCCGCCCGCTCCATAAGTCCAATGTCGCTGGTTAGGCTGAAGCGGCATTTATTATCCCCGGAGCGCAGCGAAGTGGGGCAAGCCATCTACTCCCGAAGCGTTAGCGGGGGGAGCAATCAAGCCCCCCTGCGGTCACCCCCCCCTTTAGGGGGGGCCTGGGGGGGGTGGGCCCGTCTTCTGTCTCCGGTCCCCCGTCTTTTCCCGCAGGCTCCCGCAGGCTCCCGCAGGCTCGCCAGTGCCGAGACGGATTCCCTCCCTCTTCCCCAGGGTGATTCTCCCACCCTGGGGAACCATTCACCATTCACCATTCACCATTCACCATTCACCGAAAGGATGTTAACCCATGGGTTACACACATTTAACCGATATCTCGGAGTTTGTCTCCCCCTTCGCCTTCGGCAAAACCGCAGGCACCTGGACCCCCACCATTGCTTCAAACCTCGTCTCCGATGTCCGCACCGCAGCCGGGGCCGACTTCACCGTCCTCATCCCCGTCATTCAGCCCGGGTCCAGCATCGGCAAGCAAGGTGCTAAATTGATCAGCGTTGATGTTTTCTACAAAATCGAAACCGCTGCAGCCACCGCCTTCGCCGTGGCCCTTCAAAAAGTCACCCTGGGCGCCCATGGCGTGGCTTCCGCCGGGGCAGCCGTCACTCATACCCTCGATGCCGATCATGCAGCCGAAGCCGACCGCTACGCCGCTGGTGACCACAAACTCACCGCCACGCTCTCAACCCCTGCCTTCATCGCCAAAAACAGCGCCTTATGGCTCTCTTTTGTCATTACTGGGGCTGCTAGCACGGTCTACACCAATTTTGGTGCCCAGGTCAACTACACCCTGAGGATTTAGGCTGAAGCGGTTTACTCCCGAAGCGTTAGCGGAGGGATCAATCAAGCCCCCCCTCCCCCCCCTTTAGGGGGGGGCCGGGGGGGGGAAAGGTTTATCATGAACAAATTCACCCTGCTTCTTTCTTCTCGTAAGTTCTGGGCCGCCCTGGTCGGCCTGGCCATGGTCATTCTCACCCACTATGTGCCTGATTTTCCCGTTGCTGAGGATCAAATCCTTGCCCTGGTCCTCGTCATCGTCTCCTACATCCTCGGCACAGCCCTTGAAGATGGCCTGAGCGGTCACAGCACCCTATAATCAAACATGCCCCCCCCTCCCCTCCCTTTAGGGGGGGCCGGGGGGGGGTGAAAGGTTATCCACATGTCCCTCAAACCTTCCGATCTTCAACTGCTCGCCGATTTTCTCACAGGTGGCACTTGCTTAAGTTACGCCCTGCGTGATTCTGGTGCGCTTTCTGTCATCGCAGAAAATGGTAAAAAGTTCCTGTTCTCTCCGGACCAGGTCGCATGGGCTCAAAAACAACTTCAGCCCTCGCCCAAAACGCCCCCCAAACCCGCCAGGAAGCCCAGGGCCGCAAAAAAATGAGCCCAAAGGTCATAAATGGTAGGCTTTATTATCCCCGGAGCGCAGCGAAGTGGGAGAAGCGGTTTACTCCCGAAGCGTTAGCGGGGGGAGCAATCAAGCCCCCCTGCGGTCACCCCCCCTTTAGGGGGGGCAGGGGGGGGGCTCTTATCTCTCAGAGGTGTTTAAATGGCTCACACACTTTCTTCTGTTCGTGATCAGGTCGAGATCAATCTGCTCGATTCTGCTAATCTGATTTGGTCCACAACCATTCTCGATGAGGCCATCCGGGCCGCCTTGCTCGATCTCTCTCGTATCTATGGCGAAATTCTCACTCTCAACGGGCTTGATGCTGCCACAGAAACCACTTTTGCCGATCAAGACCTCTATGTCCTCATTCGGGGTGCCGTGGCCTATGCCCTCATCTTCAGGGCTGTCGGCCGCTATGAAGAAGCCACGCCCGAACCCACCCTCGCCCCCTCTTTTGCCATCAACGCCCAAGAAACCATGGCCGAATTTCGTGCCTTGCTCACCCAGGCAGATCTCCGCCTTAAGCAAAATTCCGCCGATTCGCCCCATTCGGGCTGGCAATGGGAAGAATCCGGGGGTTTCTAAATGTTCGAAATTGCTATCGGCGATCCTCACGCAGGTTATACCGTCCTCCAGGGTGCTGTTTCTCCGCCCGTGTTCAAGTCAACCGCTTTCTTTGTGGCCGGTTCCGGCCTCTTCGTAAAAGAACACCTCGAAATTCAACTCAAAGGCACCTCCGCTCAAATCAGCGCTTTTCTTTCTGCCCTCGAAACAATCATCACCCGGGCCGCGCTCTACGATGCTTTTACTTACGCTTCTCCCCAATACCTCCGCTTTCAGCAGGCTGCAGGTGGCCCCTATTACCTCACCCCCATCAGCCAGGCCTTTATAGAGTCAAACCCTGCTGGTTATCTTCATCAGCAGGCCGGGTCCAGGCTGGTTATCCTCCATTACACCCGTCCCAACTATTTTGACGGTCCCAAAACCGAATTGCCCCTCTCCGGTCGGGCTGGTACCAATGTCACCGGGGGCTATCCCTTGCTCAACCACACCGATTCAGGGGTCAACCATGGTTCAACCGTGGTCATCGATCCTGGTAACATTGCTTCCGCTTTTCCTGCGCCCATGCGCTTTGAACTCACCTTCAGCACCCCTGCACCGGCCCTTAACAAAGATCTTTTTGTCGGCCTCTTCTCCCATCCTGCCTCATACAGCGATGTTCCCTTTTTTGTCTACTATTCCGCCCTTAATGGGGGTTCCGCCACGGCCGATGGTGCTGCCATCGAAGGCAGCTATAAAACCTTCTCTTGGACCTCCGCAGCCTGGGAACCCATCACCTACTATGCCGTCAGCCCGGCCGATATGGTCTACTTCCAGGGTTCGTCTTTCCGCCCCATCTTTCACTTGTTTTCTACCCATGCCTACACCGATCTTTACTTCCGGGTCCAGGTCGAGCGGCCCAATGAAGTGCTCTTTGTCTCCGAGCCGGTCCGCTCTCCCCCTGGTTTTGGTTACCTCATGCTGCCCCCCATCAACCTGCCGCCCAACTTCCTCCTGGGCGAAGTCGCCCCATCCTCATTCCGCATCAGCCTGTATGGTTACCGTGAATCGGGTGCCCTCACTTCCATAACCACCGACTGTCTCACCATCTTTCCCCTGGGCAGTGCTGCCTCTTTCTATGGCTTATACAATCTGCCCGTGGGCTACACCCTGGTGGATGATTCCCATCGCAACCGCTTCAACATTCGCACCACGGCCGGTTCTGGTGAATCAGTCAGTCATGCCCGGGTGGGTGGTCCCCTCATGCTTATGCCTGCTCACTACAACCGTATCTTTGTCTATGGCACAGACGAAACCAACCTCATGCCCATCTCCAGGGCCTACGATATCAAGGTCTTTT
Source organism: Anaerolineaceae bacterium UBA4775 (assembly GCA_002403205.1). Taxonomy (GTDB): domain Bacteria; phylum Chloroflexota; class Anaerolineae; order Anaerolineales; family Anaerolineaceae; genus Brevifilum. The sequence goes on along the minus strand of DHHJ01000032.1, from coordinate 10,618 downwards.
ATTATCCCCGGGTCAGGCTTATATGAACTTCAACCTCACTTTCTTCAACCGTGACTTCTCTTCCAGGCCCCAGCATCCCTTCTCCCTGGCTGTCCGTAATCTGTCCTGGTCCGCCATTGGCGGCTGCCATCAAGCCTTGCTCACCGGCCATGTTCCCGTCGACCGCCTGGTGGAGTTCACTTCCCTGCTCCGCTGCCCCGTCACCGTCTCAGATCCCCATTCCCTCCCTGTTTGGTGGGGTTTTGTCAGCCGTATCGATATCATCTTCGAGAAGTCCAACTACACCATCACCCTCGAAGATCTCTTTAACAAAGTCGCTGTGTTCTACTCGTTTCTCTCGCCCGACAACCGCCTTGCGGACCGTGCCTCAACTCCCTTCGCTGAGGACCTTTTCTCCATCAGCGAGTATGGCGCCCGTGAGGTCATGCTCCCCCGTGACAATATCTCCGATGATTTCGCCCTCCAGCTCAGGGATACCTTCCTCGATCTTCACTCCCGCCCGCGTGCGTTCTTAGGCATCAACCAAAACTACGAAGCTCCGCATATCGAAGTGCATTGCTCCGGCTGGTTCTCCACCCTCAATTGGAAATATTATGCGCATTCCGCTGGCTACTATGCCAACCACGGCCCGGGGCCTGGCCAGGTCGCTTTCGGTGATGGCGCCACCTCGTATCTTGCGCAGATGTTCACGCCCACCGCCAGCATGGAAATCAATTACGCCTGGTTCATGCTGCGCAAGTTCGGTTCCCCCGCCTCGAACATCCGTGCCAGGTTATGGAGTGATTCAGGTGCGCAGCCCAGTTCGGTTTTGGTCAATTCTCTGCCTTTAGACGGGTCCACCTTATCCCAATATAATTATGCCTGGTATAAATTCACCTTCTCTTCGCCCTACACCCTCACACCGGGTTCAGCCTACTGGGTCGGCCTGGTGCCTTATTCATCCGATGCTTCCAATTACTACATTGCCCGCATCGATGAGAACATGAATTACAAACAGGTCAATCACTTCGGCCGCAGGTATACCACTTCCTGGGGTTTCCTCCCTGCGGTGACCGTTACAGACTCCCGTCCCGTCTTCTATTTTCGCGCCGTCTGCACCAAAGATTCTGGCCAGGTCATTCTCGATATGGCCAACCATTCCAACCAGTTCTTTACCCATATCTCAGGTATCTCTTCCGGTGTCATCACCACCCCCTACCGTGATAACGGTCTCTCAACCTTCGAAGAGATCATCAACCTCATGAAGTTAGGGACTTCCAATCTGCGTCCCATCCTGGCAGATGTGACTCCGGACCGCCGCCTGCGTTTCTACGAGCAGCCCTCCCGGGACGAGCCGGCCGCGTTCCTTGACCGGCACGGGAGATTCTTCACCCGCTCCGCCCAGGTCCTGCCGGCCTACCGACCGCCGGTCGGCCAGTGGGCGGTCCTCTCCGGGGTTGACCGTTCTGTGTCCTACTTTGAAGGCCAGCGTGCCCCCGCCTATTTTGTTGACCGTGCTGAATTCACGCCTGGGCCTGTGCGGCCAAAGCGCACAGCGAGGATTTAGCCTGTGGGCCCCTTGAAGGCCAAAATTGGGATATGATTACAGCAGTCCCCTGCGTGAGAACCCGCACTGGGGTGATGTGATCAGAGAAGCGAGGAGAGGATGCCGATAGGGACCTATTATTTTACCAAGGGCTTTCTGTGGGGCACGGCCACCGCTGCGCAGCAGGTGGAAGGCCGCAACTTCAACAACACCTGGTCTGCCTGGGAACAGGAAGATGGACGCATCCTTGAGGGCGGAAAAGCCGGTTTGGCCTGCGATTGGTGGGGCGGACGCTGGCGGGAGGATTTTGACCGGGCGCAGGCCGCATCTCAGAACGCACACCGGCTTTCAATTGAGTGGAGCCGAATCCAGCCCGCGCCGGACCGCTGGGATGAAGAAGCCCTGGATCATTACCGGGAGATGCTGATCGGCTTGCGCGAGCGCAAGATGACTCCCATGGTAACCCTGCACCATTTCAGCGAACCCCTGTGGCTGGCAGAGATGGGCGGCTGGGAGAATGAAGCTGTCTGCGAGCTGTTCACGGCCTTTGTCCGCAAATCGGTGAGTGCGCTGATGCCTTATTGCCGGCTGTGGGTACCGATCAACGAACCGAATGTGTTCGCGTTCAATGCTTACGTCGAAGGCGTGTTCCCGCCGGGTAAGCAGGACGTTAAGGCTGCCCTGCTGGTTTTGCAGCACATGGTCCAGGCCCATGCGCGGGCCTACCACGTGATCCATGAGCTTCAGCCGGAGGCGCGGGTCGGTACAGCGATCCATTACCGGGGTTTTCAACCGGCAACCTGGTTACCCGTTGATCGCTGGGCGGCAAAGGCGCACCACAAGCTGTTCAACGAATCGTTTACGCGGGCACTGCATGATGGTGTGTTTGACGTTGTGTACAAAAAAGCTGCCCTCCCAGAAGCCGCCGGGACCCAGGATTTTTTGGGTTTGAATTATTACACCAATGACCATGTGCGCTTCAACCCCCTGGCGCCTGGCGCATTCTTCACCCGCCGGTTTTTCCCGGAGGGGGCCTTGTTAAGCGAAACCGGGATGATCGCCCACGCCCCCGGTGGGCTGATCGATGCGGTTAAGTGGGGGTACCGCTTCGGCGTGCCGATGATTATCACCGAGAACGGCGTGGATGATGGCGAGGATGACCTGCGGCCGCAGTACATCCTGGAGCATTTGCACGCTTTGTGGCAGGTGATCAATGATAACTACCCAATAGAGGGGTATTTTCACTGGACCCTGGTTGACAATTTCGAATGGGAGCGGGGCTGGACCCAGCATTTTGGCTTGTGGGGTCTTGACCGGGAGACCCAGGCGCGCCTGCGCCGTCCCAGCGCGGAGTTGTATGCCGAAATTTGCCGAACGAACGGGATTTCTTCCTCATTTGTGGAAAAGTATGCCCCACAGGTGATGCAAACGCTGTTTCCTTAGTCGTTTTGCGGGGGAAACCCGGTCTTAACCTGCTGCACACCCTCAGGTTACCGGAAACCATCTATGGAATCGGAAATTTATAAATTCAGGAAATTAATTAATGCTCGAGAAACTGCGGTTATAATAAGGAATCATTAGCCTGGAACAGGAAACTATAAGGAAATCATTAAGGAGTATTGATGAAAAAAGTAGCGATTATTACAGATAGCAGCGCATATTTGCCCGACGAGACCGTTGAAGCTTTAAATCTCCATGTTGTTCCGTTGACTCTTCACTGGGGTGAGGATACGTATCGGGATGGTGTGGATATCCGCGCTGAAGCGTTCTATGCTCGGCTGGCTGAGGCAGACACCCTGCCCACCACGAGCCAAACCGCCGTGAGTGAATTCAACCGCCTGTTCTCGACCCTGCTGGAGCAGGACTTTGCTGTTTTGGCCATGTTGATCTCCAGCGGCCTCTCGGGGACGGTTGATTCGGCACTGCAAGCCAAGACGGCGTTCCCTGGTGCACCCCTGGCCGTTGTTGATTCACAGCTGGTCTCGATGGCACTGGGTTTTATGGTCATGAAGGTTGCACGGGCAGCCAAAGATGGCGCCAGCCTGGAAGAATGCCAGGCTTTGGCTGATGCAGTGTATCCCAAGATCGGGGTGTACTTCACCGTTGAAACGCTCAAATATTTGCACATGGGGGGCAGGATCAACACGGCCAGTCGGTTGATGGGCTCCGCACTGAACATCAAACCGATCATGGAAATCAGGGGTGGGAAGATCGAACTGGTCGAATCGGTGCGTTCGCGCAAAAAGGCGCTGGTGCGTATGCTTGACATGGTCGAACGTGACATTGAAGGGTGCGAAAGCGTGCGGATCTCAACCTTTCATGCGGCAGCGGAGGAAGAAAACCAGGCGCTGATGTCAGAGGCTGTAGCGCGCTTTAGCCCGATTGAGACGGTTACCACCCATGTCAGCCCCGTGATCGGTACACATACCGGACCGGGAACACTGAGCATCGCCTACCAGATGGAATAGGTTACATCCAGCCGCGCAGGCTGTAAATGAACATCCCGAGATATTCCTTAAGCACATTGGTGGTCAGATTCAGCGCGCTGGCGTTTGGCATCAGGGAGATCACAAATTCACCCAGGCGGGGGTCAAACGCCGAGCTCCAGTTTTGCTCAGTCACCGTGAAGTCCACCGGTGCGGGGATGACGGTGATGCCCTGGCTTTCAAACAGCGCCTTGGACCGGGGCATGTGCAGCGCAGATGTGACCAGGATCACCTCATCGATGCCGCTTTCGGCCAGGATTTCTGCTGAATAGAGGGCATCCTCATAGGTATTTTGGGAGTCGGGCTGCACTTTAATGGCGCTTTCCGGCACACCAATCAGCATAAGCAGTTCGGTCATATCCTCAGCGGGGGTTGACGTGCGCTCAGAGGCGAATTCCACGTTGCCACCGCTGGCCAGGATGATAGGCGCAGCGCCTTCTTGGTAGAGTTTGGCGGCATACAGCACGCGGTCGCCTGCCGAATTGATCTCTGCCATGGGCCGCGGCGCATCGCCCGGTTCCGTGCCGCCCCCGAGGAGGACGATCACCTCAGCCGTGAGAGGGGATTCAGGGGGCAAGTCCCGCCATTCCAGCGACCGGGCCAGTCCAAGGCTGACCCAACGGTTGCCTGCCAGCCACAGGATGATCACGCCTGTGATCAGAAGCCAGCGGGGAAACCGGCTGCGTCGTTCAATGATGAGCACCAGGATGATGATCAGGGACACCAGCCCCACAGGGTAGACAAAGAGGGGGAGTAATTTGCTGAGATATACGAACATGGGGACCATCCTTTTTCTGATGTTGATGCGCTAAAGATGTTGATTATGATCTTACCAGTTATTTGACGGGTGCAGGGTGTGTGCCAGATTGGTCAGGGTGCATATTGGATGATCTCTTTCCCCTGGACTAAAAATGCCAGCTGGCCCACCACATAATATCCGGGAGGGCAGGTGCCCAGGTGCACTTTCTCACGGATGGCAGCCGAGACAACTTCGGGCAAAACATGGGGGTTGCCCCGAAATTCTCCCAATTTGCACTGGGATGCTGTGGGGATCTGGTCAATGCGCTCGACAATAGCAGTCACGGAACTGGTTGACGCGCTGATGCGCGAAACGTGCCAGCGGTCATACTCAGGGGCGAAAGGCGCAGGGAGCAGCCTGGGGCCGCCGGCATAATCCCCTGCGATGATGGCTGCCACCGGGGCACCTTCAGGGTTGATGTAGTCGTACAGGGCTTGCAGGCCTGCTTCTGTGTCCGGCAGGACCACATAGGGCAGTGCCAAGATGTTCGGCAACCTGCCGTTGAGATCTTCCCGGCCGACGCGGGCCAGGGCTTCACGCAGGGCGGAGTCGTTATCAGCCATCTGCTGCTGGATCTCCTCAGGAGAGAGCTGATCAAGGTAGGGGTGTTTATAGAAGTGATTCATAGGCATGGCATCATGCTCAACAGCCCAGGCAATGGCTTCAGCGCGGGCCTGGCGCCACCCGTCCTGCAGGGAGAACACGCCGTTTTGATAGTGATTGGCGTAACCTTTGTCGCCCAGGTTGTAAAATAGTGCCGCATGGAAATTGAAGTCGGGGTTCTTTTGGGCAAAATCCCACAGCACACCCACAGCGGAGTAAAGGGCTGGTACACCGTTTTCATCCAGCGAGATCTGGTCGGCAAAAAAGAGATCGTCAATGGAGATGATCAGCGGCCGGCGACCTTCCTGGAGGTGGATCTCGCCGCGTAACCAATCGCTGAGCGAGATCAGGGAAAAACCAGCATCGTACAGAGTCTGCAGGTGCTGGCTGAATTCATCCAGGCTGGTGGTAAAGCGGGAGCTGCGTGCACCCGGCCGCGGGTCGAACCGATGGTACATCAGGATGGGCACCTGGGGGAGCTGCCCCCAAACCGTGGCGGTGAGCTCGATCGGCTCCGCAAGGATCGTCGCGGTGGGGGTGGGGGCAAGCGGGGTTGGGGTGAATGTTGGCTCAACCGGGTTGTTGGCAGTCGTCTCGATTTTGGGCTGCGGTGTAGGGCGGATTGAACTGCTTGCTGGCGCCTGGCAACCGGCCAAAGCAAGCCCGATCAGAACCGCCAGTGGCAATATTTTTCGTCGCATGGGAACCATTTTACTGTTTTTCCACGTTTTTGGGTCCCGTGATCTGCGGGACGGAATTTAGGGCTATTACTCAGGCCATTTACCTGCTATTGGCCATGAAACGGCCTGCCGGCGAATGTGATACCGGGTGAATCAGATGTGTTTGTGAGGGGTGCAAGAATCCTGCTATATTCAGGGTTTGTGGCGACGAATTATTGGTTGATGATGGCATGCCATCCATCAAGGAGCAAATATGGCACGGCCGATGTGGTTTGTTGATCTGCTTAAGAAAAATTTTGGGATGCGCTATCTTGGTGCGGAAATGACCAAGTGGCCAGTCATTGGCCAGGTGATGGAGCGAGCCTTGTTCGACGGCCATTGCAAAAGGGATGCCCTGTTGTTTTTGCCGAAAGACCGGGTTGTCACCCAGGCGGATATTGACGAGGGTGGTCCCTTCGGATGTTGTGGTGCAGTTCATTCGGGAGGCAAAACACATCTTCCTGATGGACGGCTGTAACTGCGTGGAAGCCTGCCCGCAAGGGGCAATCCGGGTGGTGATCGCGCGAGATGATTACCCCGAGAATTCCATTCAGCGGCTGTCTGAAGCCGTGGATGTTGGCTGAGCGGCAAGGGCGGGAATTTACCGGTGTGGATGAATTTTCAGCACGCACAAAAAAGTTAATGGGTAAAGGTTCAGGAGGTATAAAACCCCACTTGTCTGTGTGGACTGCTTCACGGTCCTTTTATGGCTGGCTGTGCACCCCATCGAACCGGGATTCGGCCAGTTCGCAATAGGCCGGTTCGATCTCGTAACCCACAAAATGCCGGCTGTCCTGGCGGGCAGCCAGGCAGGTGGTCCCGCTGCCGGCGAAGGGATCCAGGACGACATCCTCCAAAAAGGTATACAGCTGGATGCAGCGATGGGGCAGCTCGAAAGGGAAAGGCGCCGGGTGGCCGACTTTGCCAGCCTGCACCGCGGGAAATTCCCACACCGACTTTGTCCAGGCCAGGAAATCTGCCTTTTCGATCGAATCCTGCCGGCCCTCTTTCGGCCGGCGGAACCCCCCTTTGGAGAATACGAGGATGTATTCGTGCACATCGCGCAGCACAGGGTTGCTGGCTGAACGCCAACTGCCCCAGGCGGTGGAGGGGCTGGCGCTGGCGGCTTTGTTCCAGATGATCTCCCCGCGCATTAAAAAGCCAATTTCGAGCATGCTTTCGATGATGAAGCTATGTAACGGGATGTAGGGCTTACGGCCCAGGTTGGCCACGTTGATGCACGCCCGTCCGCCGGGCACCAAAACTCGGTAAGCCTCCCGCCATACCCGCGCCAGCATCTCCAGGTATTCCGAGAGGGTCAGGTCCTGGTCATATTCTTTTTGCGCATTGTAAGGCGGCGAGGTGACCAGCAAGTGCACGCTGTCGTCGGGGAGGTCATCCATCACCTCGCTGGATTTGCACAAAATCCGGTCAAGCACCGCCAGCGGGACGGGGTTTTCGACATAGGGGAGGTCTTCCGCTTTGCTTACATCTTCATACAGGCGGCTGTTATAAAAGCGTGAAGAATCGTGGCTCACACGGCCGGGCGTGCCGAAGGCACTGGTCTGCGTGCCGGGTTTCTTATTTTCATCCATAATGGTCAATTATAGCCTGAGTTGAGCAGGGGGGATTGCTCTGGCCTGGTCGCGGTATAATGCGTATATTCCTGGTTGAACGGAGGTGCGATGTTAAACAGCGAGCAAGCTGTATTGGTGATGGTTGATTTCCAGGCTCGGTTGGCCGAGATTGTCGACAGGCAGGCGCTGGTGCTGCCCAATGCCCTGAAGATGGTCAGGGGGTGCCAGGTATTGGGCGTTCCGATCCTGCCCACATTGCAAGTGCCTGAAAAGCTCGGCCCGATGCCGCCTGAACTGGCAGACGCACTGGGCGATATCGCCCCGATTCCTAAGGCCCTGTTCAGCGCGCTGCGTGAACCGGGTTTCCTGCTGGCATTGCGGCAAACTGGCCGGACTCAGGTCATCCTGGCGGGCATTGAGGCGCATGTGTGTGTGCTGCAAACCGGACTGGACCTGCTGGACGCAGGCTACAATGTGCATGTGCTCAGCGATGGGGTCTTCTCGCGCACGGCAGAAAACCAATCCCTGGCCCTTGGCCGCCTGCACGATGCCGGTGCAACGATCTCCAGTGTGGAAATGGCCCTGTTCGAGATGATCCGCACTTCAGCGCACCCACACTTCCGGACGATTTCGAAACTGATCAAATAATAAAGCATAGAAACAGGATTTCGATTGGCCCCTTCCCCGTGTTATAATTGAGGCAGCAAGCCCAACCACTTTTCAACTGAATAGCATGGAAAGGATTCCATGGAAAAGCCGAGAACCATAAACCTGCGTAAGTGGCATTTCTTATTCTTAGGGAGCGCATTGGTTTTAATGGCCTGGTTCCTGTGGTATTGGAACTGGCGTGCCATCGGGCTCCCAGTACCATTGCAACCCGAACACTATTTAACCATCGCGGCTTATGTCGTGGGGGTGTTTGTCCTGTGTGTGTTCATCTTCAGGTTGACGAAAGCCCAGGTGACAATCACATTGGTGTGGCTGATCCTTGTGAACCTGATCCTGGCCCTGGTGACGGCCTGGGTCATCCGCGATGCCAGGGCTTTTTTCGACGCCATGCGCCCGGTGGAGCTCTCGGAGTACGACCCAGCCTACATCGCAAATTGGGGACGTTTTTTCCTCATGCCGATGATCTATGCTGCCCATGCGGGGTTGCTGCTGTTGTTGATTGAAAGCCTGGTGATGTTCTTTATCCGCAAACCGGATCAAGAGCCAGGGTAGGCGCCTAAACGCAGATTTTGCTTGACAATCCCCAGGCTAAAGGTTAAAATCATTCACACGCTCAGACAAGGAAGCGTCATAAGCCGAGTTAGCTCAGTTGGTAGAGCACGCGACTGAAAATCGCGGTGTCCACAGTTCGATTCTGTGACTCGGCACCTTGTGTTTAAAAAGGCTGTCCGCAACCCTGGCAGCCTTTTTGATTCACCGCGCAGACGCAAAGAGCACAAGGGACTGGAAGAGAAATGTTCTTTTAAACTTTGCGTTCTTTGTGGCCTTTGCGGTGGATTTTTTAAACCGCGAAGAGCGCGAAGAACAGAAAAATACTCATCTTTGTGTCCTGCTTAAGAACACAGGGGTTTTAATCATTGCCTTTTGTGATACTAACCGAGTGCTTAGAAGAGCGTATCATTTGCTTGATTTGTAGCCGAACCCCCGGGGGTCTGTGCTTTGTGGGGCAGGCAGAAAATTCTTTTAGTCCTGTGTGCCCTTTAGGGTTTACGTCGCGATTGCCCACTCGACCGCCGCCTGGGCGTGGATGGCGGTGGTATCAAATAACGGGATGGAAGTGTCCGCTTGTTTCACCAGCAGGGAGATCTCCGTACAGCCCAGGATCACGCCCTGGGCGCCCCTCTCAGCCAGGCTGTCGATCACAGCAAGATAACCAGCACGGGATTCCTCCCGGATGACTCCCAGTACCAGTTCGTCATAGATCACCCGGTGTACGGCGTCCATGCTGGCTTCACCAGGGACCAGCACTTGCAGCCCATGTTCGCGTTCCAATTTGCCGCGGTAGAAGTCACCTTGCATGGTGAAGCGCGTCCCCAGCAGGCCGACGGTATCCAGCCTGGCGGCTTTGACGGCCGCGGCCGTCGCATCGGCGATGTGAAGCAGGGGCAGATGGGTTGCCGCCTGGATGGAGTCCGCCATCGGTGCATGGTGTTGGTGCAGATCACCAGGCCGTCTGCGCCGCCGCGTTCCAGCCGGCGGACGGCGGCAATCATCCGTTGCGTCAGCGCATCCCACTCACCCGCATGCTGGAGGGTTTCGATCTCAGCAAAGTCGACGGAGTACAGCAGGCATTCAGCCGAATGGGCGCCGCCTTGGCGTGCTTTGACGCCCAGGTTGATCAGGCGATAATATTCGAGGGTTGATTCCCAGCTCATGCCGCCCAACAAGCCGATGGTTTTCATTTTAGGTACCTTTCTGCGCAGGTCAGCGGGGCTGCAGCGCGAAGAAGTCAAATTCAATTTGGCCGGGTGCGTTTCCGTAAATGTCGATCAGGATGGCAACGCTTCTGTAAGGGAGGCGGCTATCGGAAAAAGCGATCACCTGCTGGTGGTTGATTGAAATCGTGAAATCTTCGCCGCGGGCAGTGATCTCGAGCAGGTTCCAGTCCTCTTGCAGAATGGCCTCGGTAAAGGTCCAACCGTTAATCACCACCAAGCGGACCGCTTCATCACTGAAAATTATAGCCGGAATTCAGGGTTTGCGGGCGATTTTGAGGGTGGCGATGCTATCAAGGGGGGCAGCTTAGGACCTTAAACTAAGGCGGTCCCTGCCGACAATTGCCAGGCTGTGTTTACCCAGCTTGTGGGGCTGGATACTGTATCATATTTCCATATTTCAATAGACAAAAAGAGAGAACTCCTTAAAAATAGACAAAACAAAAGTCGAAAGGAGTTCTCAGA
>DHHJ01000010.1 GCA_002403205.1 Anaerolineaceae bacterium UBA4775 | reverse complement strand
AATATGGAAATTCTTGACAGAAACTTCGAAAAGTCCACTATTGACTCCGAACACATCATAGAGTATATTATTTACAACAGCGCTAACGAGAGTATCGTTAGTCCGACGTCCCCTTCAATTGCGGAGGGGATGTTTATTTTAAGCCTACTCCCCATAGCCCAGCTCCTCAAGGTTTGCTCTGATCTCTGCCTCCAGCCGCTGGCTTTCGGCAAACTGCTCGTAAAGCGCTGCCGTCAGGCGCGCCATCTTCTCCTCAAAGGGCTCGTCATCCGCCTCCCGTTCCGGCAGGCCCACATAGCGCCCGGGCGTCAGGATGTAATGGTTGTCCCGAATGTCTCCCGTGGTCGTCGCCTTGCAAAAGCCAGGCTCGTCTTCGTAGGCGTCCAGGTCAGGGTCCCCGCGCCAGGCGTGGTAGGTGTCGGCGATCTTGCGGGTATCCTCTTCGGTCAGCTCGCGGTGGGTGCGGTCCACCATTGATCCTATCTGCCGCGCGTCGATGAACAGCGTTTCCCCCCGCCTATCCCGGAAACCGCTGTTGGCCTTGTCCCGTGCCAGGAACCACAGGCACACCGGGATCTGCGTGCTGTAGAACAATTGCCCGGGCAGGGCCACCATGCAGTCCACCAGGTCAGCTTCGATGATGTTCTTGCGGATCTCGCCCTCGTTGCTGGTCTGGCTGGACATGGACCCATTCGCCAGCACAAACCCGGCCGTGCCGCGCGGGCTGAGGTGGTAAATGAAGTGCTGCACCCAGGCATAGTTGGCGTTTCCAGAAGGCGGTGTGCCATATTTCCAGCGGGCGTCATCCTGCAGCCGGTCGCCGCCCCAATCGCTGTCGTTGAAGGGCGGGTTGGCCAGCACAAAATCCGCCCGCAGGTCGGGGTGCAGGTCGTTGTGGAAGCTGTCGGCATAGGTACCGCCCAGGTCGGCGTCGATCCCGCGGATGGCCAGGTTGATCTGTGCCAGCCGCCAGGTGGTCGGGTTGGATTCCTGCCCGTAGATCGAGATATCCGTGGTGCGTCCGCCGTGAGCACGCACGAAGGCCTCCGACTGGACAAACATCCCGCCCGAACCGCAGCAGGGGTCAAAAACCCGTCCCTGATAGGGCGCCAGCATGGCCACCAGCAGCCGCACCACATGGGCGGGGGTGTAAAACTCCCCGCCGCCCTTGCCCTCGGCGCTGGCAAACCGGGCAAGGAAATATTCATACACCCTGCCCAGAACATCCTTCTTCCGGCTGACCTCATCCCCCATGCCAATCCCGCTGATCAGGTCCACAACTTCGCCCAGGCGCTGCTTATCCAGCGCGGGGCGGGCGTAATCCTTGGGCAAAACACCCTGCAGGCGCGGATTTTCCTTTTCAATGGTGATCATGGCCGCATCGATCAGCTTGCCAATCTCCGGTTGTTTGGTATTCGCCTGCAGATGCGACCAGCGCGCCTCGGGCACCACCCAATAGACGTTCTCAGCCAGGTATTCGTCCCTGTCTTCCAAAATTTGGTCTTTGGTTTCCGGGTTTTCGGTGTAGATAAAACTTTCCGGGTCGTTCAACTCGGCTTCCAGTTCCTTGCGCCGGTTCTCAAAGGAATCCGAGATGTATTTTAGAAAGATCAGCCCCAAAACGACATGTTTGTATTCCGAGGGGTCCATATGCCCCCGCAGTTTATCGGCTGCCTGCCAGAGCTTATCTTCAAAGCCAATGTTGGCGGTGTGGTTGTTATTGTTGGCCATTTTGCTCCCTCATCTCGTATTCAGGTTAACACCTTCAATTTTAGCATAACCTGGGCGTGGTCTCCAAAAATTGTACCTGATGGCGTGCCAGCACCCCATGAATGCGCCCTTAACCCCCACTTATCATGTATAATTCCCCCTTGATGGAACTCAAAGACCTCACCCAGGCTATGGACCGCTTTGTGACCGCCAAGGGCTGGTATCAGCCCGACAGCCCGCGCCCGCAAACGCTCAAAAACCTGGCGGCTTCCCTGTGTATCGAAGCCGCCGAGGTGCTGGAGCTGTTCCAGTGGTCCGAGCAGGCCCCCGATTCGCCCGCCCTGGCAGGCGAACTGGCCGATGTGACCCTGTACCTGCTGCAACTGGCCCGGGTGGCCCACATCGACCTGGAAGCCGCCGTTTTGGACAAGCTCAGGGTCAACTACCAGCGCGAGTGGGATGGAACCCCGCCAGCAGAAAGGGATCTCGATGTCGAAGAAGATTAGCGTGTTCGGCGGTTCAGCCCCGAAACCCGGCACCTCGCCTTACCAGCAAGCCTACGAGCTCGGCATGCTGCTGGGCGGCGCGGGCCTGACCGTCCTGACGGGCGGATACACGGGCACCATGGAAGCGACCTCCCGCGGCGCCAGCGAAGCCGGCGGGCATGTGATCGGCGTCACCAGCGCAGAGATCGAAGCCTGGCGCCCGATAGGCCCCAACGCCTGGGTGGCCGAAGAGTGGCGGACCGAGACCCTGAATGAGCGGCTGAACGCCCTGGTGACGAGCTGTGATGCTGCCATCGCCCTCCCGGGTGGCATCGGCACCCTGCTCGAGATCGCCCTCACCTGGAACCAGCTCGCCGTGGATATCCTCCAGCCAAAACCGGTGATCCTGCTGGGGAATGGCTGGCACACCGTTATGGAAGCCTTCTTTGCCGAGTTTGGCGAGTATGTCGCCATGGATGACCGCCAATACCTCGCCTTTGCACCCAACCCGGGGGCAGCCCTGGAGCTGTTGACCCAATTTTTGGGATTGGCCTGAACAGACAGACCCAAATCAACCAAGAAAGCAATTATGGATGACAAGAAATTAACGCCGAAAGCAGAAAATTATTCAGAATGGTACAACCAGCTTGTCCAGCGGGCTGAGCTGGCCGATTACGCCCCGGTGCGCGGCTGCATGGTCGTGCGCCCCTACGGCTGGTCGCTGTGGGAGAACATCCAGTCCGCCCTCGACGGCCGCTTTAAGGCCACCGGCCATGTCAACGCGGCCTTCCCCCTGTTCATCCCGATGTCGTTCCTTGAGAAAGAAAAGGAACACGTCGAAGGCTTCTCTCCCGAGCTGGCGGTGGTCACCATCGGCGGGGGGTCGGAGCTGGAAGAGCCCCTCATCGTGCGGCCCACCTCCGAGACCATCATCGGCTATATGTATTCCAAGTGGATCCAGTCCTACCGCGACCTGCCCGTGCTGATCAACCAGTGGGGCAACGTGGTGCGCTGGGAGATGCGCACGCGCCTGTTCCTGCGCACCCTGGAGTTCTACTGGCAGGAGGGTCACACCGCCCATGCCACCGCAGAAGAAGCCGAAGCCGAAACCCTGCAGATGCTGGATATCTACACCGATTTCGCCCGCAACGAGGCGGCGGTGCCCGTCATCCCGGGGCGCAAAAGCGAAACCGAGAAGTTCGCCGGCGCGGTGCGCTCCTACACCATCGAGGCCATGATGGGCGACAAAAAAGCCCTCCAGGCAGGCACCAGTCACAACCTGGGGCAAAACTTCGCCAAAGCCTTCGACATCCAGTACCTGGACGAAAACAACACCCTGCAGCACTGCTGGACCACCTCGTGGGGCCTCTCGACCCGCTTTATCGGCGCCATCATCATGACCCATGGCGATGACCAGGGTCTGGTCTTACCCCCGCGCCTGGCACCGATCCAGGTGGTGATCGTGCCGATCTTCCGCAAAGAAGAGGAACAGAGCCAGGTCATGGAGGCTGTGGGGCGCGTCAAGGAAGCGCTCAGCGGCTTCCGCGTCGAGGTCGATGACCGCACTGAGGTCACCCCTGGTTTCAAGTTCAACGAGTGGGAGCTGCGCGGCGTGCCCCTGCGCATCGAGATCGGCCCGAAGGATGTGGCCAAAAACAGCGTTGCCCTCGCCCGCCGCGACATTCCCGGCCGAGACGGCAAGTCCTTCGTACCCCAGGAGGGGATCGCGGCGACCGTCGGCAGCATGCTTGAGACCATCCAGGCCAACATGCTCGAAAAAGCGACCCAATTCAGGGACGCGCACATCCACGAGCCGGAAGACTACGAAGCCTTCAAGCAGATCATCTCTGAGGATGGCTGGTGTTATGTATGGTGGAAGCCCGATGCGCGCAACGAAGCCCAGATCAAAGAGGACACCAAAGCCACCCTGCGCTGCATCCCCATGGATCAGCCCGGCGGCAAGGGACGCTGCATCTTCAGCGGTGAAGAGACCACTGAAAAAGCCTATTTTGCCAAGGCCTACTGATCCCGCCCAGTTTGGGGGGACCGTCCATGATCAAGCGTGTGTACCCGTCGATAGAGGTCTGCATCTCGAGGTCGCATGACTGCGGTTAACCTCGCCCGCCTGCGCCATCAAATCCAGGCCCTGGTGGCGCAATTTGATTCACCCGTGCAATTTCACCAGGCACTGCAGGGCCTGTTCAGCCTGTATGCGAACTATGCCCTCCGGTTTGGCGAGACAGCCGCTGCCCGTCCCCTGATCCCCATGTATCATCTGCCCCACCCCGTCCTGCGCCAGCTCAAATTGGACCTCCAGCCGTACATCTCCGCGGACCCGGAAACAGCCCTGGCAGTCGCCGATGAATTGTGGGGCGATGGGCATTACGAAATCAAGTACACCGCCATCTTCATCCTCGGCGCCCTCTCGCTGGATGACCCCCAGCCGATCCTGGAACGGGTAAAGCGCTGGCTCACCCCGGGTCTCGACCAGGTGCTCAAATCGGACCTGCTTTCAACAGGGACTCGCTGGTTGCAGGATGCCTTCCCAGAGGCCTGGGAATCACTCATCCTTACCTTGCTCTCTCACACTGAGCCAAAACGGATTTCACTTGGTATCCAGGCCCTGGCAGCAGGTGCACAGCAGCCAAACTTATCGAACCTCCCGGCTGTTTTTCGCCTGGCAAGCCCCTTCATTCGTGACCCCCATAGCGCATTTACCAGGGATCTGGAACGCCTGATCGAATCCCTGGCAAAACACTCACCGCATGAAACCGCTTATTTCTTACGGCAAACCCTTTCCCTCAGCACGTCCCCCGAAACAGCCCGGCTGATCAAGAACTGCTTGCCAGCCTTCCCCGAGGATGTACGGGCCGAGCTGAAATCAGCCTTGGATTAAACACAATCGCTGGAAAATCATTCCTTTGTACGGATCATCTCACCCATAGGGGTCACCACCACCGGGTCATCGTGCAATTGCCCGTGCCAGACGGTGTGCCCATCGGCCCATATTTCCATCAGGATGTAAGCATCCAGCCCGGCCCCCAGCATGCGCGCTGCCGCCCGGGATGCGGCCTGGAAGACCTCGCCGTTGGGCAGAAAAACACTGAAAATTTCCCCCGCAGTCATCCCCACCAGCTCATCCAGCGATAAACCTCCGCCAAAATCAGGGGGTGTGGGTGAGTTGGTCATGGTTATGTGGTGAATGGTGAACGGTTGATTGGTGAATAGTCTGATAGTGAATTATGAATGGTCAAGTTTTACAAACTCGACCATTCATACAGGTTAGGTCAAACAATGGCAGCAATTTGAGAAAAAATACCTTTTGTGGATGCTTATAACCATCCATGCTTATCCATTCACCATTCCCAACTCACCAGTCACCATTCCGCTAAAACAGATGAAATGCAGCGATGATCGGTGCAAATAAAGAAGAAACCAGGGACATCACTGTGATCAATGTGTTCAGCGACGGCCCTGCCGTATCCTTGAAGGGGTCCCCGACTGTATCGCCGACCACACCGGCCTTGTGCGCTTCTGAACCCGGGCCGCCAAACTGGCCTGCTTCGATGAACTTCTTGGCGTTATCCCACAAGCCGCCCGCGTTGGCCATGAACAGCGCAAAGATCACACCGGTGAAGATGCTCCCGCCCAGGAAACCGCCCAATGCATTGGGTCCAAGCACAAACCCGATCAGCAAAGGCAGGCCGACGGCCAAAAAAGCCGGCAGGACCAGTGAGGATAGCGATCCTTGGGCTGCCAGGTCAACACAGGTGGCGTAATCCGGCTGTTCTGTGCCCGCCAGGATGCCCGGGTGCTCGCGGAATTGACGGCGGATCTCTTCAATCATCTTGAAGGCATTCTCCGTCACAGAGAGCATGGTCAGCGCGCTGAACAGGGGCGGGGTCATCGCGCCCAGGAACACACCCGCCACAACGATCGGGTCGCGCAGGCTCATGCTGATCTCAACCCCACTGGCGGTGATGACCTCCGCATAGGCGGCAAACAGCGCCAGCACTGTCAGCGCGGCCGCGCTGATGCTAAATCCCTTGGTGATCGCCTTGGCTGTATTGCCTGCTGCGTCAAGCGTATCGGTGGTTTCAATCACAGTGTGATCCATGCCCGACATTTCCGCAATGCCGCGGGCGTTATCCACAATTGGGCCATAGGCATCAGCAGAGACGATCATCCCGCTGATGGAGAGCATTCCCACCGCACTGATCCCAATCCCGTAAATCCCTTCCAACCCGGAAAGCTGCGCCAGGTAAAAGGAAAGCAAGGTCGCCGCTGCAATCCCGATCACCGAGGGCACGATGCTCACCAGCCCGTAGCTGAACCCGGTGATGATGTTGATGGCCGCACCTGACTCCGAGACCTTGGCGGTCTGATAAACAGGTTTGCGCTCATCTGATGTGAAATAATCCGAAGTGAAACCGATGATCACGCCCGCGACCAACCCTGTGAGGGTAGACCAGATCACCCCCAGGTTGATATCGCTCAGGATCACGAAAACGGTCACCATCACGCCGAAGATCAGGGTGGTGATGATGGTGCCAAAATTCAAGGCCGGCCCCGGCTTGCCATTTTTACCTACGCGCACAAACTGGATCCCGATCAACGAAGCCAGAATGCCCAGGGTGCAGATGATCAGCGGAAGCACAACATACAGCGGGCCTAACCGGGAAGAGGAAGCGCCCAGGATCATCACCGCGACCACCGAAGCGACATAGCTATCGAAGATATCGGCACCCATGCCAGCCACATCACCCACATTGTCCCCGACATTATCTGCCACCACGGCCGGGTTGCGGGGGTCATCCTCCGGGATGCCCACCTCGACCTTCCCCACCAGGTCTGCGGCAATATCGGCTGTTTTTGTGTAAATTCCGCCGCCTGCTTTCGCCAGCAGCGCTAAAGCCGAAGCGCCAAAGCTGAACCCCAGCACCGTTTCGGCATCGCCCGTGACCAAAAAGATCACGCTCATCCCCAGCACCGCTAACCCGACCATCGCCAGCCCCATCACAGAGCCTGCATAAAAGGAGAGCCGGAATGCTTTGTTGATCGATTCGTTCGCGGCTGTAGCTGTGCGCACATTCGCTTCCACAGCGATGCCCATCCCCATATACCCTGCAACGGCAGAACACAGCGCGCCGATGACAAACGAAATGGCCATCTGAATGCCGTTCATTGGCAAAATATTCACCGTGCCAGATGCCACCTCTGTGAGGTCAAAGCTGAACACGATCGCGATGATGAAGCCTAAAACCGCCGCGACTATGGCCAGGGTCAGGTAAAGCCTTTTCAGGTAAGTTTGCGAACCTTCGCGGATCCAGGAGGCTACTTCCTGCGCTTTTTCAGACCCGGGGGGTTGCTGTTTTACCCAATAGAATAAATACAGGGCGACCCCAATCGAAAGCAAGCTCGCCCCAACACCGATATAAAGCCAAATTTGTTCCATTGTTTACTCCAAAATAAATGTGTCTTCGATGTATCAGCCTACATATTGGCAGAGCGCCACCAGCGATAATGTTCGCTGCGCAAGATTTCGTTGGAAGGCATGGGGTAATACCGCAAGGCGGATTCGTTGCCGATAAAGAAGCCGTTCTTGACCGTCCGGTAGGCAAAACTCGCCGGGCTGATGCGGTCGACCATCTTTGTCGCCACAGGTTTGGTCTTGAGATCAAGCAGCACTTCCCGCAGGTGATCCATGTTGGCATAGGGCAGGTCACCCACATTGCCCAACTCTGGATTCGCTGCCAGCTCTCCCAGCCTGAGTTCCGTGAATACCACTGCCGGAAGGGTTACCAGGGAGGTCGGGTTCCGCACGATCAGGTCATAAAAATCGATCGGGCCCAAACGGCTGGCGACCATCGGCGAGACCGGCGCGATTTCCTTATAGAGATGAAGCCCATCGCCATTTTCAGGCAGTGTTTCACTGTGCTCCAAACCCAGGGTGCGGCCGTCCTGCGTGACGATAAACAACTTCCCCAGTTCAGATATGGGCACATGTTCAAGGACCCGGTACACACCGATATAGATCGAAGCTTTAGGTGTGCCATCATCGTGTGGAACACAGCGGGCAAGGCCTTCCTGGATCCTGAAGTATTTGCTGCGAAACTCAGGGTTGACCTCAAAGAAGACCGCTTGACCGCTCGATTTCTTTTTGCTGCCGATGGCGTAGTAGCTGCCAAATTCCTCCGGCGAAAGCATCGAGGCGATCAAGGCTTCGGGGATCAGCGATAAATAAAAATGAACAGTCACAATTTCCTCCAAAAACCTATTCATCCGCACGGGGTAGTATTGCCCGGTGCCTCAAATTTTTAACCATCCTATCCATTTTATCACTCTTAATCCCTTCATAAATATGAATTTTCGCCCATAGTCAGCAAAATCCCCTCAAAACCAGCCCGAGGGGATTTCACTTTAAGCAATTAGCGATTTGAGAGACGGATCACAAAGCCACTTCTGGCAGCCGGCGTCGATTCTCTACGGGGCTGATTTCGAGGGAGTCATCGTCCAAATGCCCCTGGTGGTATGCATCGTATGCCGAGAGATCCAGCAGCCCATGCCCGGAGAGGTTGAACAGGATCACCCGTTCCTCACCCTTTTCCTTGGCATCCAGCGCCTCATCGATCGCCACCCGGACGGCATGCGCCGATTCGGGCGCAGGAATGATCCCTTCGGTTTGAGCGAAAAGCACACCCGCCTCAAAGGTTTCAGGCTGCGGCACCGCTACCGCCTCAACATAGCCCGCTTCATACAGCAAACAGATTTGCGGTGCCATACCGTGGTAGCGCAACCCGCCTGCGTGGATCGGCGCCGGTACAAAGTCATGCCCCAAGGTGAACATTTTCAAGATCGGTGCCATTTTGGCGGTATCGCCATAATCGAAGGCATACAGACCCAAAGTTTCAAATCAAGTTCAACTGGCAGGTCCTTCAGGTCGTAAAAGATGGTCTGGGGTGCACAGGCTGCCAGTTTTGTTTTTGCAAGTGGGTCTTGGGGGTCGATCAAGCGAACGTCCAGGTCTGCATCCAGCCGCAGTGAAGCGGCGATGCCTGCTAGATTGAGCGATCGGCCGTAGACCAGTACAAGTTTTGAAACAGCCATGCATTGCCTTGATTCTTTGAATACATACAGCTTACAAGATTAATACCTCCTTAGAGAATGCCCAAAAGTACAGTCTGGACAGAAAAAAGGTACAGTTGATACTTGGAAAATGGTGAATGGTGAATGGAGGATAGTGGATGGGAATAGGCGTAGGAGAGATTGCTTCCTTACAGATGCCTGTAGGGTGGGTTGGCAGGCACCAAAACAGCTGAGCCAGTCACCAATCCATCAAATACAAGGCAGGTTCACCGCCAACCCACCAAGAGAGAGATTGCTTCCTTACAAGACGCTTGGAGATTGCTTCGCTACCCTCGCAATGACAAAATGGGGATTGCTTCCTTACAGATGCCTGTAGGGTGGGTTGGCGGGCATCAAATCAACTGAGCCAATCGCCAACCCATCAACACAAAGCAGATTCACCGCCAACCCACCAAGAGAGAGATTGCTTCCTTACAGGACGCTTGGAGATTGCTTCGCTACGCTCGCAATGACAAAATGGGGTATGAGATTGCTTCGCTACGCTCGCAATGACAAAATGGGGTATGAGATTGCTTGCTTACAGGACGCTTCCCAGTCGTTTCACTCGCAATGACAAAATGGGGATTGCTTCCTTACAGATGCCTGTAGGGTGGGTTGGCGGGCATCAAATCAACTGAGCCAATCGCCAATCCATCAAAACAAAGCAGATTCACCGCCAACCCACCAAGAGAGAGATTGCTTAACAACACCAGCACTGACACTACTACTGATTTTCCATTGGCATTTGAACATATATCAATCTGACCCCCATTTTCTGCTGACCCTTTACTCCTCCGAGCGCGAAAAACCCATCCGCGCGGCATATGCGATCACCTGGGCGCGGCTCTGCAAATGCAAGCATTCCAGGATCTCCCCCATGTGATACTTAACCGTGCGTTCAGCAATATTCAGCGTGCCTGAAATTTGACGGTAGGTCTGGCCTTGTGCAACCAGCGTCAGGATCTGCATCTGACGGGGCGACAAATGCGCAGCCTCGGGGCAGTCGGCCTCACCGTTCGCTGTTTCCCCCGTAGGCTGTCCAGCCTTCCCGGCGAAAGCTTTGAGGATCTTCTCAGCCAAACCCGGTGAAAACGGTGGATGCCCTGCCTGCAGATCCTCCAGGTAATCGAAGAAATCATCTGCATCCAGACTTTTGATCAAATAGCCTGATGCCCCGCTGCGCACTGCCTCAAACAAATCTTCATCGTTTTCCGACATGGTCAGCATGACAATCTTGATCTCGGGCAGCTCTGCTTTGATCAACCGCGTGGCAGCCAGGCCGTCACAGCGCGGCATATGGATATCCATCAGGATCACGTCTGGTTTCACCTGGCGTGCTTGTGCAAGCGCCGCGTAGCCATCGTGCGCTGTCCCCACCACCGGGATGCCCTCCGAAGACAGCAAATTTTGTAAACCCTCCAGGAACAGGCTGTGATCGTCCACCAGCATGATCCGTAATTCCGTTAAACCCGTCATTCCGGTTCCTTTTTTCGGTCCACCGGCACGCACACCCTGATCTCCGTCCCCCGGCCAAGTTGGGAGGTCCAGTTGATCGTCCCGCCGACCGCCTCTGCCCGCTCGCGCATCATTTGCAGGCCGAAATGCCCGGTTGTGCCATGGCCATCCTTGGCGAGCACAAACCCCCGCCCTTCGTCCTGGATCGTGATGCACAGCTTGTGATCTTGCAATCCAAACCGGATCGCTGCCCGGTCGACCTGGGCATGTTTCCTGATATTGTTCAACGCTTCCTGCAAGATGCGCAAAAGCTGAACCTCTACCATGGGGTCCAGTGGTTGGTGATCAAAGGAGTCCTCAAGAATGATCTCAGTGTGGAGGCCGTAGTTCTGGTCCATTTGGGCGAGAAACCGCTTCAGGATTTCCAGCAATCCCAGGGGGCTTAGGGTCAAACGCATGCCCAAAATCGATTTGCGCAGGTTCATTTCACCTTCAGAGGCAGCCGTGATCAGACGCCCGAGGTAAGGGCCAACGCTGGCATAGTTTCCCCGGTTGATCAGCCGCTGGATGGTTTGTCCCTGGGTGTCAATAAATGCCAGCACTTGGGCCAGGTCATCATGCAGTTCGCGGGCCAGCAGGTCACGCTCTTGCAAGGTCGCAACCACCCGCTGCTGCTCAAGGATTTTCGCCTGCGCTTTGCGCTGTTCAGTCACGTCCGTCAGCAGACAAAGCTTACCAACAGTCAGACCTCGCCAATCGCGCAAGATCAAGATTTCGAGCCGATAATTCCGGAGATTGCCGCCTAAAGCAAAGCTGAATGCGAATTCTTCATCAGCCTCCAGCTTCTCGCGTGGAAAAGCCGTGATCACATCCCAGATTGGCCGGCCTTTTGCCATCCGGCTGGAGAGATTCAGCATGCGTTCAGCCGCTGGGTTGATGCTGTTAACCCGTTCTTGATCATCCAGCACCAACATGCCAATAGGGATCTGCTCAACCACAGCCTCACGAGCCAGGGGAATCGGCCCTAAAATTTTGTATCGGAAGATCACGATGGCATACACAAATGATATCAATGCCAATCCGACCGATGATAAAGGCATACCAATCCGAATTTGGAATATGAACTCCAATGACATCAAAAAGCGCACAGCGAGCTGACCAATCGTCATAATCACCACAGGCCAGCGGTTCTGAGGTGACCGGATAAACAGCCAGACAAAAATAATGCTGTTTATAACCCCCAATAAATAACCGTAAGCAATAAAGATCCGCAGCAACGGGGTTTGAATGGGAACCAGAACCTCATTGAATAGGAAACCTTCCCATAAGAGATGATGGCTGTCATTGGTGATGCTCAATAGCATCAAGAACAAGGGAGCGATGGGAAGCACAACCAGATTGCGACGGGTCAACCAGCGCCCTGGTTGGGCATACTCCAGAATAAAGCAGGTGATCGCTGTTGTCGATGGCAATTGCCACATGACCATGAACTCGTGCCAGAATATTTTGGCCTCAAGGTCAACCGCAGCATACTCCAGAATCAAGCCAAGCGACCATAGCATGCCAAACAGGCAGGCATACATGAAGGGGAGTGCCTCTGGCACACCACGATTCTTAAAACTATACAGGGCCAGGACAATAAATACCAATATGGCGGTTACCGTCGGCCAATAATTAAATGCAAAATCAAATGGAAGATTCACCACGCACACCGTAAAGGAAAGTTGAAACTATAAATAAATTATATATTAAAAAGGGCTATTTTTCACGTGAATCTTGGTCAAAAGATGTAAATTTAGCCAATTCTGAGTGCAATTCAAGCGGACCTTTTCGGCGTACATACAGCAAAATCAGGACTCCCCCGATCAACATCGCTAAAAAGCCTAAAAGCCCCCCCTCGGGGCCAAATTCTCCCCCGGTCAACCACACCGGTCCGGTGACTTGCGTGGCAATCAGTGTGGCGCCGGTGCGCACCCCGCTGACCGCGAAACCAAACACATTCCCCTGGAAGAAGTTCCAGGTGATGTGCAGCCCAATCGGGATGGCCAGACTCCCCGTGAGCACCATACCCAATCCCAACATGATCCCTGCCAGCGAGATGTTGAGTACGCTCACCCAGGTGGCGTTCGGATTGCCCAGGTGCAAAAGACCAAACATCAGTGAGGAGCCCGCATAAGCCAACAGCAGCGCTCCCCGTTCCCCCAGCACGGGGAGGTTGAATCCTTCCGCAAGGTTGATCAGGTGATAGCCGCGTGAAAGCAGCTCTTCATAGACCCCCACAAATACAAAGAACACCAGCGCCTGCACAAACCCAAGGATAAAATTCACTTCCTGGCCATCAACCTCAAAAAAACCGGTCACCTGCAGGCTGCCGGTGAGCCAGGCCATCAGAAAGACCAAGCCCATCAAAACGGCGCCTAAACCCAGCCCAAAGGCAAAATCCAGCCACCATCCTTTTGAAAAAGAAAGCCCGAAATTACTGAACCGTCTGCGGTCAAACCATCGGCCGGCTAAAAACGTGGCCAACAGCACGCCTAAAAAGGTGGCTAAGGGGGCGATCACCAGGTTGACCCACGGCGAATCCATCAGCCGGATGGGCTCCGTCCCGGCCAGCACGTCTGGCAAAGAGGTCCCCGTGGTGATGTCAAACACGGCAGCCACAAACAGCAACCCGACGGTGAACAGCGAGGTCAGGAGGAGCAATAAAAGCGTATGCAGGCTTAACCGCCACACGGCACGCAGCCGTTTTTGATCATGATTCCAAAAAACCCGTTTAATTTTGTTGGAAATCCGCATATGCCCTCCTTTGGATGAATGCCTCGATTAATGAGTATACTTTTTAAACCGCTCGGGAGCAGAACTCCACCGTATCGGGGCACAAACCCCTGTTGATCGGCTCTGAAACTGAACAAAGCCCAAATTAGCCCAAAAATGGGCTAACGCACATTGATCGCGCGGAAATGCTGTGCTTCGATGGATTGCCAGGTCTCGCCAGCAGGCAGGTCGAGGTACTTCCCCAGCAGCGGGTAGGCCTGCGTAACCGCCTCAGCCATCTGGTAGGCCACCCGCCGGATAGAAAAATGGGCGTTACTGGCCCCGCGCAGGTGGCAGAAGTGAAACACCTGTCGCAAGTTCATGGTGAACAAAACCCGCCTGTGATAACCGTTCGGGATGACATAACTGGCAACTGCGGGGTTCCACGCGTACAGCACTTCATACAGGGCACCTGCCCGGTGCATGATCTCAAGATATTGACCTTCGCACCCCGCAGCTGTGATCCCCGCCGGCAGGGCAAAACCCAAATCAGCGGTGAGTGGCTGGGGAGTTTGCGTCATCATCCGGTGGCGTTTGAACTCAAAATAGGCACCTTGATCCATCACCGCTTCGAAAGTCATTTGGGCATACTCAAACTCGCGCAGGGGCTGGTCAAATTTGCCCCGCTCGGCCATCAGCGCCTCCGCCAGGCTGGCTTGCTCAGCTGGTGACAGGCTGTCAACATAGTCGTAACAGGCCTGGAAAGTTTGCGCATGCCCAAAACGGAACAGGACAGCAGCCAGAACACGGGCTTGCCCGTCTGCGTCATAGGCCATCAGGTGAAAGTCGCTAGAATCTTCCAGCGCATCGGGAATCCGCTGGCTGTGCTGCGCCATGCTCTCCGCTGCAGCCAGCAGGTAATCGTTGCAGGCCGCATACTTGATCAGCGTGGGGGTTTCCATCTGACCGGCCTCACGGAGCTGTTCGCCAATCGCACGCACTTCCGCCAGGGGAGCACTGAGCAGCTTGCACAGCGCATACTCCAGGGCACGGGCATTGATGGTCATGCCCACATTCGCCAGTGATGCCGCCGGCAGCAGGAACCGGCAGATATCCACCGCTCCGGGCGCTAATCGCCGCTCAAACGCGACCTGAGATTCACCCTCACCCCTGGGAACAAACTCTGCCAGCCAGGTTTTCACCCTGGGTATGCACTCCAAATAAGTCGAAAACAAATCCTGGACGGTGCGAGTGAATGCTGGTTCCAATGCATGCCCGGCCAGCTCATCGGGCAGGTAGAAGTCATCCGCGTCCCATTGCTGGTAGCGGGTGGATTTTTCAGTATAGGAGGCCAGACGGTTGCCTTCAATGGTTTCTATGGCCAGCCGAGAGACGTTTTCAAGCGCCACATGCAGCACAGCATGTTCAGCCACGGAGGCATGCCCGTATCCCACCACCCATTTTTCATGAAAGCGCGCCGAGCGCTCATCGTTCAGCTCGGCGGCAATCTCATCGAAAGGTTGGGGGGAACGGGAAGTCTTCGCAAAGGCCACAGCGATCGTCTCCGGACTGTAGTCCTTTGGACTGAGCAGGTAAATACGTCTAGGTTTGGTCATCCTCAAAGATCCTTCTGGCTTTGGCTTTATCAAGTTCAATCTGAGCAAGAAAAGTATCCACGCCTGAAAATTTTTGCTCATCTCTGAGCTTGACAACAAATTCAAACGAAATGCCTTCCCCGTAAATATTTTGGTCAAAATCCAGAATGTGGGTTTCGATATTGACTTGCGTTTGCTCTTCAAAGGTGGGGCGGTAGCCGATGTTGGTGATCCCCTTGTGAACCTGGCCGGCAAGACGGACCCGGGTTGCGTATACACCCACAGCCGGAAGTTTCTTAAGCGGCCAAAAATCCATGTTCGCTGTAGGCAGCCCGATGCGTGACCCGCGATCTGAACCATGGGTGACCTCACCGGAGACACTGTACAGCCGCCCCAGCAGCCTGGCTGCTCGGTCAACTGCGCCAGCATCCAGCAATTGCCGAACGCGTGTGGAAGAGACCCCCTCCTCCGCCAGTTCAACCTGTGTAATGGTCATAACCTCAAACCCATGAGACCGCCCAAGTGCTTCAAGCACCGGGATCGTACCCGCCCGGTCTTTACCCAGGGCAAAATCCTGCCCAACGACCAGCACGCCCAAACCAAGCTTATCTCGTAACTGCAGTAAAAACGCCTCGGCAGTCAGGTTGGCAAAGTCCCGGTTGAAACGAAAGGTGATCACTCTGTCCACGCCCAAAGCCAGCATCTGACGTTCCTTTTCTTGGGGCGTGGAGAGGTAAAAAGGTTCTTGCTGTGCGCTAAAAAAAGCTGTGGGGTTCGGGTAAAAGGTCACCACAAGCACAGGCCGAGCTTGCTGACTGGCTGTGCGTACCATCTGGTTGATGATCGCCTGGTGCCCGAGGTGAACGCCATCGAAGTTGCCGATGGTAATGCACGCGTTTGTGTATGGCAGGGTTTCGAAATTTGAGATTTCGATGATTTTCACATCTGGTTGAATGTTAGTGTGCATAGTTTGGTTAAGATCAGTATTCATAAAAGTACCCCTCCCTCAAAAAAAGGAAGAGAGGGGGACTTTGATTGACAATAACAGCAGCCATCAGGCAAATTTAAGTAAAGAAAACCTTTCTCGGCTGCCATTCCATTTCTTCTGGTAGATATTCCATCAGGGCGACCAATTCACCCTGCTGGCTGATGGCCCGAACCCAATTATCAGGGTTTTCGGGGGGCGTTTCCACCGGCACACGATGCCCATGTCGGACCAGATCGACCTCTTCAAAGCTCAATTCCCGTGAGGGCCAGTCAGCCAATGCTTCCGCAGCCGGGATCAGGTATTTATACCAATCGCCCGTCTGGAATGCCTCTTCAAGCTTCCTGAGCTGTACCGCGTCGCGCAGGGCAAACTCTCCGCTTTTCGTTCTTCGCAGGCCAACCAGGTGCCCGCCGCATCCCAACACCTCGCCCAGGTCGTTCGCCAGCGAGCGCACATAGGTGCCGGAGGAGCAGTACACATCAATGATCGCCTCTGGGGGATCCCACTCGAGCAATTCGAGATGGTAAACATCGATCTCCTTGGCTTCCAGCTCAACCTCTTCACCCTCACGTGCCAGCTCGTAAGCTTTTTTGCCATGAATCCTTTTGGCGGAATACGCCGGTGGGACTTGTTCAACGGTTCCTTCAAACTGGGTTAAGGCTTCTTCGATTTGTTCGATGGTGATATCCACAGGAGAGCGTGAAACCACATCACCGTCCCCGTCGTATGTATCGGTGGTCTCACCCAATCGGATGATCGCCTGGTAGCGTTTGTCCGATGCGGAAACGTATTCGCTCAACCGCACAGCAGGGCCAACCAAAACCGCCAGCACGCCCGAGGCGCGTGGGTCAAGTGTGCCGGTATGACCAGCCCTGCGGATGCCCGTTCCCTGCCGGACAACTTGCACAACGGCATGGGAAGTCATACCAACCGGTTTGTCAACAACCAACACGCCTGAGATAGCATCTTTGATGTTAAAGTCTTGTTCGCTCATAATTTTTTCCTAACTCCCCAAAGATTTACCTGATTATACTCCCATTTCTTTTGTCAAGTTTCCCAATAATTTATGGGTCTCGTGGATCACGCGGCGCTTAACTTCGGCTAAAGAACCTTCAATATCAGCACCGGCAGCAGCAGCATGCCCCCCGCCGCCAAATTGATAGGCAATGCCCGAGACATCCAATCCCGGTCGTGTGCGCCAGCTCACCTTGACCGTGTTATCCCTTTGTTCAACAAAAATGATGGCGATCTGTGCCTCTCGAATGGCTGAAAGCACATTCACCAGGTCGGCATCATCATCGCTCAAATAACCGGCGTCCTGCCGATCTGCCAGGGTTAAACTGGTGTAAACCAGGCCATTATCGTGTTCGAGCCGGTTCAAACCGGAACCCCAGTAGCGCACCGCTTCATATGACCGCATCACCAGTTCTTCGTTGTAGATGTGGGTCAAATCGCCGCCAAGATCGATCAAAGCAGCACAGCGACGCAGGACTTCGGCATCGACATTGGGTGTGCGAAAACCGATGGTATCCCCTACGATCCCGGCCAGCAAACACATGGCAGAATCGGCGTCAATTTCCAAACCCCAGGCTGGCATATGGTCAAACAGGATCGCCGCAGTGGCCACCTGCGCAGGTTCGACCATGTTAATTTTACCAAAATCGAGGTTGGTCTTGTGATGGTCAACAACGAGGTCGGGCTGACCGTAACCGTTCAGGACTGCGCCTACCCGGTCAGAGTCGGAACAATCGACCACAATGATCATATCCACCTCGCCTTGCGGTGCACGCAGGATCTGCTCAGCTCCGGGAAGATAGCGAAACTTTTCACCGCCATCCTCAAGTACCATTTGCACGGATTTTCCCTGGCGCATGAGGGCCAAGCCCAATCCCAGCAGAGACCCGGCCGCATCTGCGTCGGGACGGACGTGCGAGGCAATTAAAAACCTGTGGCTGGCAGTAAACTTCGCTGCCACCTGTTCATCAAGCGTCTTGATCATCCAAATCCTCGGTCGGCTCGCCACTTTCATCAACCGCATCCTCGCCGCGTGCTTCACGTTCCTTACGGATGTCCAAAAGCAGTTCCTCGATCCGATCCGCCCGGTCAGGGGTATCATCCCAGTAGAAGCGCAGTTTGGGCATCACCCGCAATTTCACTTCCTGGCTGAGGGTGTAGCGGATAAAGCCGCTGGCCGTGTGTAAACCTGCCAAAATTTCCTCAGATTGCTCATGGCCTCCCAGCGCAGAAACATAGATATTGGCATAATCCAGTTCACGGTCAACTGAAACATCGGTGATATACACATTTTCGACCCGTGGATCGTTGACTTTGGTTTCCAGTATCTCTGTCAGTACCCGTTTTATTTGGTCTTGAATGCGTTTTAACCTGATTTCTGAAGGCAAGTCTATCTCCTATCGTATCTTGACTAAATGACTTCCTGCTCGATGACGTAACATTCGAGGATGTCCCCTTCCTGGAACTCATGGAATTGTTTGAGGGCAATACCACACTCAAACCCTTCACGCACCTCGCGGACATCATCTTTGCCCCGTTTGAGCGACCCGATTTCGCCATCAAAGATGGTCTCATCGTTCCGGCGGACCCGAATATTGGCATTGCGGCGGATTTCACCATCAAGCACCCGGCAGCCAGCCGCAACCTTGAAGCGCGAGACGCTAAAAGTGGCCAGAACCCTGGCTCGTCCGATGGTCTTTGCCACCATGACGGGCTTCAGCATACCTTTGATCGCCTTTTCGATATCCTCGATCAGGCGGTAGATGATCGTGTACAGGCGCACGGACACGCCTTCTTTTTCAGCCAGGCGTTCAGCCGCATTATCGGCTTCAACGGCAAATCCGATCACAATCGCATCAGAAGCGGCTGCGAGCATCACGTCACTTTCCGAGATGTTCCCGGTTTCCTGGTGGAGGATCACAATCGACACCTCGGGTTCTTTTTCACCCAGCTCGGTGAGCGAATTGACAATCGGCTCCAAAGAACCCTGCACATCCGCTTTAATGATCAGACGCAGTTCCTGTACCTCGCCAGCCTGCAATTTGGCAAACAAGTCCTCCAGCGAGATCTTGGGAGTGCTGCTCTTATGCGTTTCTTCAGCTTCCATCTCAGCCACGATAGCACGTGCTTCCTTGTCTGATTCAACCACCCTGAAGAGATCGCCTGCTTTGGGTACGTCATTCAGCCCCATCACCATGATCGGTGTGGCAGGCCCAGCCTTTTCGATCCGGTTGCCGCGAAAATCAAACATCGCTTTGATCCGACCGTGGGCCTTGCCGGCGAGGATCGTGTCGCCCATTTTAATGGTGCCGTTCTGCAACAGCAGGGTCGCCATGGCGCCGCGGAAGCGATCCAGCTCGCCTTCGACCACCGTGCCCAAAACTTCACCCTTGGGGTTAGCTTTGATCTCTTTGTTATCTGCCACCAGCAAAATCGCTTCCATCAGGTCTTCCAGTCCCTGCTTTTTGGTCGCAGAGACCGGGACCACGATGGTGTCACCGTCCCATTCGTCGGGCACCAGGCCGATCTCCGAAAGCTGTCGTTTGACAAGCTCGGGGTTGGCGGAGGGTAAATCCATCTTGTTCAATGCCACCACTATCGGCACCCGGGCTGCTTTGGCATGGTTGGCCGCTTCACGGGTCTGCGGCATCACGCCGTCATCGGCGGCCACAACCAGGATGACAATGTCTGCTCCCTGGGCACCGCGTGCCCGCATGGATGTGAAAGCCGCGTGGCCCGGGGTATCCAAAAAGGTGATCTTTTTGCCCTTATGCTCAATCTGGTATGCCCCGATATGCTGGGTGATGCCCCCTTCCTCGCCGCCCGCCACATTGGTTTCCCGGATCGCATCCAGGAGTGTCGTTTTTCCATGGTCAACATGGCCAAGCATGGTCACCACAGGCGGTCTCGACTTGAGATCCTTTTCATCCTCATCGGCAATCACCCGCCGCCAGAAAGGCACCTCGCCGACATCTTCAGGCTTCACTTCTTCGATGGTTTCCAACTCAGGTTCAAAACCCAGCTCGCTGGCAACCACCGCGGCCGTGTCAAAATCGACATTCTGGTTGATGCTGGCCATCACGCCATTGGCCATTAAGACTTTAATGACCTCAATGGGGCTGGCATCCATTTTTTCGGCCAGCTCGCGCACACTGATACTGTAAGGTAAGATGATTTTATTAATGTCATTATCGCTCACACAACACCTCCGTGTATACTCGGCTATCTGCTGGCTAGCTTTCAAACCAACAGACGCATGATTGTTTATTCACTTGCTGAGGAGCGATCAGATGATCTTAATTCATCATGACAATTCCTCTGCCCCCTGATCGTCCTTGTTTTCGCCAGAAAGGTGACGGTCAATAAACGTCATCAAGCCTTGCTGTTCCTCGTCCGTCAGCTTGGTCCGCAGCGCGTGGTCAAGGGCGCCTTTCAGCCCTTTTTCCCAGCACGCGCGTTCTTCATGCAGGTAGGCTCCCCTGCCGTGGGCTTTGCCGGTCAAATCAACCTGTATGCCTTCGGGACCCTTGACAACCCTGATCAACGCCCGCTTGGGCAGTACTTCCCGGCAACCCACACAGGTCCGACGGGGAACATGCTTGCTGCGCCGCAATGTTTTCCTGGCCATTTATCGCTTCTCAGTTAGCGGTTTACCACTCATCCCATTGATCGATATCATCGGGGGAAGGGCGCTGCTTTTTGCGTTTCTTCTTCTTGCTCGGCTTGAGCTCGTCGTCTTCATCTTCTTCAAACCGTGGCTTTTCAGCTTCAAAGTATCCATACTTGGAAGCATCGTAAGAGAAGAGCTTATCAAAGTCGTCCTCTTCTTCCTTCTCTTCTTCCTCCGCTTCGGTGACGGATACAGGTTCTTCTGGAGCGGCCGCTTCTACAACGGCAGCTTCTTCAGGTTCTGCGATAACCTCGGGAACCTCCTCAACTTCAGCGGCCTCTTCAGCTTCTGCACCTTCCGGTTCAGCCAGTTCCTCTGCCAGTTCAGGCACTGCCACAGGTTCTTCTGCAGCCACAGCCTCCGCCGGCACTTCTTCTACCGGGGCTTCCCCGGGGATGACGCGCAATGCATCCGTAAGCTCCTGGATCTCCTCAAAGGATTTCGGACCAATGCCATTCAGCGCCAGGATTCTATCCGGGTCCAGGCGCATCTGGAGCACCAGGTCACCCAGGGTCTCGATTCCGCCTTCCTGCAGGATAAACAGGATGTGCTCCTTCAAATCGACATCTAAGATGTCAATCTCAAAGGTTAATTCCGGCACGGTCGCCAGGGCTTCTTCACGGCGGCGTTTTTCTTCGAGGTCCTCCGCCCGGCGTTTTTCTTCCACGCGTTTTTCAACCCGATTGATGAACTTCGACATGAAATCGTAATCTTCGGGCGGCAGGGGACGTCCCTCTGCCTTCTTTTCCAGCATAATGGCGACTTTTTCCATCGCCTCGGCTTCGCGTTCGGCCATTTCAGCGTAAGTGGCATCTTCGCGCAGCTTCTCCAGTGAGTCACCAGCGGCCTCAACCTGGCTTTTGATGTCAATCCGCCACCCGGTCAGCTTGGCTGCCAGGCGGGCATTTTGGCCGTCGCGCCCGATGGCCAGCGATAGCTGGTCCTCAGGGACAACCACGGTCGCTGTTTTGCCCTCTTCTTCGTTTTCAGAGAGGTAAACGCCAACCACACGCGCCGGGCTGATGGCCTTGGCGATAAAGGCTGCTGAGTCATTGCTCCACTCGATCACGTCGATTTTCTCATCGCTGAGCTCACGCACGATCGCCTGGATGCGGACGCCGCGCACACCCACACAGGCACCCACCGGGTCAATCCCTTGCTGAGTGGCAGAAACGGCTACTTTGGCCCGCTGGCCCGGTTCACGGGCGATCGAACGGATTTCGACCACACCGTGGTAGATCTCCGGGACCTCGTTTTCCAGTAAGCGCCGCAAAAAGTTGCGATGCGCCCTGGAAAGGTAAATCTGGGGCCCGCGGTTGCTCTCTTTGACTTCGTAAATTAAGCAGCGGATGCGGTCGTGCACCCGTAATCTTTCCCTCGGGATCATATCTTTGCGCAGCATTTGCCCTTCGGCTTTTTTGTCTAAACCGATCGTGGCATAGCGCGGGGTGACCGCCTGGACAATGCCGCTGACGATCTCACCGACTTGCTTTTCAAAATACTCTAACTGGATTTCGCGCTCTGCTTCACGGATGCGCTGCTGGATCACCTGGCGGGCGGTTTGCGCGGCAACCCGGCCGAAATTTTCCGGCGTGGTTTCCACAACCACCATATCTCCCAATTCGGCATCAGCGTCAACCTTGCGGGCTTCGCTCAACAGGACTTCCGTGCGCTCATCCTGGACATCTTCGACGACTTCTTTCTCCGCGTAGATCTCCACTTCGCCGTTATCCATATTGACTTTTGCTTCCACAAGCTGCGCATTTGAGGCATTCACCGCCCTGCGATAGGCAGACACCAAAGCCGATTCCAGCGCTTCTAGGATCACTTCCCGGCTGAGCTGTCGGTCTTCCACAACCTCGTTGAACGCGAGCACAAATTCACTTTTCATTGTTCCACTTACTCCAAAGGTCTAGTCTTGCTAATTACACAGAAAAGTGGGGGGCACCCACTTTTCGACGTAAAGGGTATGAAGCATAAGCCAAAGCTTATCAATTCATCTGTGATTCTAGCACAAAAAAAAAGCGCATGCAAGCAAAAAATGCCAAGTATCTTGAAATTTTTCCCCTTTACAGCCCAATGGATACCCGGCAGATCACACCAGAGATGTATTGCACAATGCCCATCGCTCGATCAGCTCCCCACGCGCTCAAACCCTGCAATCCCGGTAATGGCTGGGCTTCTCCGCAGGCTCTTCACCTGGCAACTTACCTGCACAGATCCGTTTCAGGACTGGATAAATGAAAAAACCTACTATAATTAGTGCAGGAAAATACGCGAAAGGGATGAAAAATGACGAATAAAGATTTCCTGTGGTGGCGCGATGGTATCATCTATCAAATTTATCCCCGCTCATTTGCCGACTCCAACAACGACGGCATTGGTGACCTGCCGGGCATCCTCAGCAAGCTGGACTACCTGAGTGACCTCGGCGTGGACGCCATCTGGCTCTCGCCGATTTTCCCCTCACCCGATGTCGATTTTGGCTACGATGTCGCCGATTATACCGGCATTGACCCCAAATTCGGCACCATGCAGGATTTTGAAGCCCTAGTCAAAGCGGCAAAAAAGCGCGGCATGCACATCATTCTCGACCTGGTGCTGAACCACACCTCCG
Organism: Anaerolineaceae bacterium UBA4775; assembly: GCA_002403205.1. Taxonomy (GTDB): domain Bacteria; phylum Chloroflexota; class Anaerolineae; order Anaerolineales; family Anaerolineaceae; genus Brevifilum. Next base: position 53,482 of record DHHJ01000010.1, on the reverse strand, counting down.
ATCAGCACCCGTGGTTTGTCGAATCGAGAAAATCCCGCGAGAACCCTTACCACGATTGGTACCTGTGGCAAGACCCGCAGCCCAACGGCGATCCGCCTAACAACTGGCAGGCCATCTTTGGCGGGTCAGCCTGGGAATTTGACCAGGATAGAGGGCAGTATTATTACCACATGTTCTACAAAGAGCAGCCTGACCTCAACTGGCGGAACCCACAGGTGCGGGCAGCCATGCTGGATGTGTTCCGCTTTTGGCTCAAAAAAGGCGTGGACGGGTTCCGGTTGGATGTTTTCAACGCCTATTTCAAAGATTCCGACTTAAAAGACAACCCCAGCCAGTTTGGCATCCGCGCATTTGACCGCCAAAAGCACATTTATGATGTCTCACAGCCCGAGATGTATCCATTACTCGAGGACATCCGCGCCATTTTAGACAAGCGCAAAAACACCTATGCCGTCGGAGAGACCTTCCTGGCTACTCCCGAGCAGGCTGCCAGCTATTGTGGTGATGATAAGCTGCACGCAGCCTTCAATTTCGCCTTTGCAGAGAATCGCTGGCACCCAAAACGCTTCCAGCGATCGGCCTGCCAGTGGTACGAAGCCCTCTCAGATGATGCCTGGCCGAACAACTTCCTCAGCAACCACGACATGCAGCGTACAGCCACCCGGTATTGCTTCGGTGAGGATGACCGACGCGCCAAAGTCGCTGCAGCCTTGCTGCTCACCCTCAAAGGCACGCCCTTCATGTATTACGGTGAAGAAATCGGCCTGCGGGATATTCCCATCCGCAGCAAAGCAGACGTCAAAGACCCGACGGGAAAAACCTTCTGGCCGCTGTATAAAGGCCGTGACGGCTGCCGAGCGCCCATGCAATGGGACGACCAGCCCCATGCCGGCTTCTCCCAAACTGAGCCCTGGCTGCCGGTGCATGCCAACTTCACCCACCGCAATGTCGCGCAGCAGCAGGTAGACCCCAATTCCCTGTTGAACTTCGTTAAACAGCTCATCCAGGTCCGCAAAGCCGAACCCGCCCTGCAGCGTGGGGATTTCCAACCCCTGGTAAAGGACCCCCGCTTTATCCTGTCCTTTTTACGCACCTATGAGGGTGAACAGGTCCTGGTCGTCCTGAATTTCAGCAGCCGACAATTGTTCTACGACATGCCGGATGGCGCCTGGACCAGCCTGTTCGGAACAACAGATTCCAACAGCGAGTTCATCGCCCTGGCGCCCTATGATGTCAGGCTGTTCAAACAGGCCGCCTGAACAAAGCAGCTGGTTCGGGCGGATTTAACAACACATATAAGCTCACCCCTTCATCGCCATCGCGATAAGGAGGGTTTCGGTGAATGTTCCCTATATTCCCGGCACTGCCCCCCCACCCGAACTGCCCCTCGGCCGGTTCCTGCCGCCTATCCCCAGGGGCATGGCCCGAACCTGGTGCCAGGAGAACCTCAACCCCGGTGATTGGGTGCTGGAGCCCTTTGGATTCAGCCCCTTGATGGCGATCGAAATCGCCGAGGCAGGCTACCCCGTTCTCGTCAGCGTTAATAACCCAATCCACGCCTTCCTGCTGGAGGTCCTGGCCAGCGCACCGCAAGGGGAAGACCTGACCGCTGCCCTGCAGGACCTGGCGATCGCCGCCAAGGGGACAGAGCGCATGGAACCCTATATCCGGGGCCTTTATCAGGTCCAATGCGCCAATTGCCGCCACCCGGTGGAAGCCGACGCATTTCTCTGGAAAAAAGAAGCCAGCCAGCCCTTTGCTGCCCAGGTGGATTGTTTCTTCTGTGGCGCATCAGGAGAACAACAGCTGGATAGCGAAAACCTGGAAAACCTGTCCCGCCTGCCCCCAAAAGAGCTGCACCTGGCCCGTGCCTTAAACCGCATCGCAGAACGGGATGACGCCCTGCGTTCCCAGGTCGAAAATATCCTCAATGCCTACCCGACGCGGCCATTGATCATCCTGCAGACCATCATCAACAAGCTGGAGAGCATCGAACAGACTCCCCGGCGGCGTGAGCTGCTGATCGCGCTGATCCTATCCGCAGCAGACCGGGGCAACACCTTGTGGGCGCACCCCTCCCCGCGCAACCGGCCCCGCCAGATGGTCGTCCCGGCCGAATACCAGGAGCGCAACCTGTGGCGGGTGATGGAAGAAGCCGTCTCCGCCTGGCAGGTCATCAAATCCCCCATCCCCGTCGCCGACTGGCAAGGGGTGCCCGATCGCCCTGCCGGGATCTATAAGTTCCAGGGGCGCATCCGTGAGCTGGCCCCCCCACCCCCGGAGGGTTTTTTCTCAGCCGTGCTGGCGGGCATCCCGCGGCCAAACCAGGCCTTTTGGACCCTGTCTGCCCTCTGGACGGGCTGGATCTGGGGACAGGAAGCCGTCGCCCCTATCCGGCAGGTGCTCTCCCGCCAGCGCTACGACTGGAACTGGCATGCCCATGCCCTGATGGGTGTATTTGATGCTGTCCATTCACTGGAGCATGAGGGGCTCAAGTTTTGGGGCTTGATCGCAGAAAATGAGCCCATGCTCTTGCTGGCAGCCCTGCTGGCAGCAGATGCAAAGGGCTTCAGGCTGGCATCTTTCGCGCAGTCCCATGACGATCAGATCGCACAATGCAGTTGGAAACTCACCCCGTCACCCCTGGCCAGGCCGCAGCCTGAAAGTGCCCTGGCAACTGCCAGACAGGCTGCAATCAGCTACCTGCAAAAGAAGGGTGATCCTGCCTTCTACCAGCAAATCCATTCAGCCGCCGTCACCGGAATGGCACAGGAAAATAAGCTGGCCATTGATATTTTTCTTGAAAATATCAACCAGGCTACCTCCGAGACCCAGAAGTGGATTGAATCTCTTTTCCATGCACCCCACCTGCTGACCCACATTTCAGGGAGCGCTGCCTCTTTGGAAACTGGTGAATGGTGGCTGGCAGACCCTCCCGAGGTCAAAATGGCCTTGATCGACTATCTGGAAGAACATATTTTCGGTCACTTGGTCAACACCCCCACCACCTGTGCGAAAAACGTCAAAAGCATCGCCTACACAGCACTACCGGGCATTTTTACCCCCGAGGATGACCTGGTGCTTAACTGCCTTGCCTCCTACGCAGACCTGGTCGACCAGGAAGCCCATGTTTGGGCTCTGCGAGAGGACGATCAGCCCTCCAAACGTGAAGCCGACCAACAGGACATACTGAAATGCCTGGCAGAGATAGCCAAACGCTTACACTATCGTGTTTCAGGCCAGGCGCCGCTCTACTGGTATGACGAACAAAGCAGCACCCCCGCCTATCGGATCCATATCCTCACCTCGGCGATCGTTTCCCCCTTCCTTTCCGGTGATTATGAAAAAGCAAAGACCAACATCATCGTCCTGCCTGGCAGCCGGGCAAATTTGCTCGCCTTCAAGGAGCAGCGCAACCCCATCTTGAAGGACAGGCTGGCGCGCGATTTTGTCGTGGTCAAATTCCGCCTGGTGCGCGATCTGGAGGCCAACCCGTTGTTGTCACGGGAACTGTTCACTGATCTGATCCACGCCGATCCGCCAGAGTATCACGCCTCGCAACTGGCCTTGTTGTAAACCCAAAACCAGCCGCACAGATCAAGTCCAACACATCCCTTAAGGCGTCACCGTTGGGGTGGGCGTCTCTGTGGGGACAGGTGTCTCAGTTGGGATCAGCGTTGGTGTGGGCGTCTCCGTTGGTGTGGGCGTCAGCGTTTGGGTGGGTGTGGTTGTTGGGGTCGCTGTCTCAGTGGGGGTTGCCGTTGGCAGCTGAATGACCAGCCTGAACAGCTTTTCCGCATAGGTGTCTCGTGTGCTGTGCACATACACCCTCAGTGTGACCACACCTGGCTCAACGTCTTCCAGATCCCACTCGTACAGGACACCAGGGGTCTCTTGGGGTGTGCGCTCCTCATCGACCAGCACCTCCCAGGTTGAGGGCTCGGAACCCTGCCCCCACTCGATCCGGTAATATTCGAAATCCTGTGTCGCAGTGACCATGCCCCGGATCTCGAAGGGGCTGACTGAGATGGTTTCCCCGTCGGCCACGCCCGTCAGGGTGATGATCGGCCGGGGATCGTCCGCCCGGCAAGCGCGCTCGGGTACAAAAAACAGCGGCCGCGAAAAGCCCAGGTTTTCCGCCCAGGCCCTGCCCTCAGTCTCATCCCTTAACCAGCGCTGCGCCCAGGGGTCCTTCACATTGGCGGCGAACAGCTCTTCATTGAAATCACCACAGGCATCGGAAATACCCAATCCCGTCCAGGTATCGACGACAACTCTCTTCCACAGGTCTTCAGATTCGGGCAGGGGCGGCTGGTCAGCGGCAAAGATCTCGCTGCGCTGCTGCGGGCACCACTCTGATGGCTGCGTTCCGGATACGGCGCAGATCACCCGGTCAACAACCCCTGGCGGGCGCACAAACGGTGAGGGTGTGCCGCCCATGAGTTCATTGATGGCATAGGTCATAAACTGCGCGTAGATCGGACCGGCGCCGGTCAGCCCGGAGGTGTTGACCATGGGGGTATAGTCCGCATTACCTACCCAGGCACCCACCACCAGGTTGGGCGTGTAGCCGATGGTCCAGTTATCCCGAAAATCATTGGTCGTACCGGTTTTAACTGCTGCCGTGAAGGGCAGGTTGATGACCGGGTTGGTGCCAAACATGGGGATGCGGGCGTTTTTATCTGCCAGAATGTCGGAGATCAGGTAAGCGTGCTCAACCCTGACCACCTGTGAGCCAATGGGCGGCTCATATTCATAGACCAGGTTGCCGGTGTGGTCAACGATCTTCGAAATGGCAACCGTGGGCATCATGCGGCCTTCGTTGGCAAAGGTCGCAAATGCCGAGGTTAATTCCAGCAGGCTGACCTCACCGCCGCCCAGGGTCAGGGATAGGCCATAGTCAGGCCTTGTGAGGCTGGTGATTCCCAGCCGGCGGGCAAAGGTGATCAAGCCGTCCTCTACCGGCGTGTCGGGATTGTTATGGACCCCCACAAATTCCAGGGCTTTAACCGCAGGAACGTTGTAGGAGTTTGCCAAGGCAGAGCGTACAGTTACAGGCCCGTGGAACCGCCGATCGTAATTCACCGGCTGATACACCGGGCTGGTATCGAATGGGTCAGTGGATGGGGGAAATTCCGTGGGCACATCCCAGATCAAAGTTGCCGGTGTCCAGCCCTTTTCGAAGGCGGCCACATAAGTCAGCGGCTTGATCGCCGATCCCGGCTGTCGCGTTTGTGACAAGACCATATTGACCTGCCCGGAAATGGCTTCGTTGTGAAAATCCACTGATCCGACCATGGCCAAAATTTCACCCGTGTTGGGTTCCAGAGCCAACAAGGCACCATTGGAAGCGTTGTTCTCAGCCAAAGCGGCCACCTGGTTGGCAACGATCCGCTCAGCCTCGTTCTGCAGGCTGGGGTCCAGGGTTGTGTGCACGGTAAAGCCACTGCGGTAAATGGTTTGCGGGTCAAATTGCTCTTCCAGTAAGGAGCGTACATACACAACCCAGTGAGGGTAGCGCATGCTGAAAATCACCTCAGGAAACTGGTAGTTTTCCAGGTCAATCCCGGCCTGTGTGGCTTCTTCGTAGGTTACACACACCGGCGGACGACCTGAGCCAATCTCAATGCAGTTACGCTCACGGCTCAGCTCGTACATCAATACCAGCACAGAGCGCTGCCGGTAAAGGGTCACTTCACGGTTGTTGTAAATGTCATACACCGAGGGTGCCTGGGGCAGCCCGGCTAAAAAGGAAGACTGCCACAAATTCAACGAACCTGCGTTGGTGTTGAAATACGTCTCTGCAGCCGCCTGAACGCCATAAGCCATATTCCCATAATAATTTTCGTTCAGATACAGCTCGAGGATCTCTTCCTTCGAGTATTGATTGGTGATTTCGTAAGCCAGGACGATCTCGCGGGCTTTGCGCTCATAGGATTGGTCGTAACGCTCGGTTGGGTCGAGCAGCAGAGCCCGGGCCAATTGCTGGGTGATCGTGGACGCACCAGAGCGGATCTCTCCGGCGGTATAGTTCTGCCACAGGGCGCGCGTCATCGCCACCAAATCGAAGCCCGGATGGTTGTAAAAGTCCTTGTCTTCCGTGGCGATGGTCGCGGCAATCAACTGGGGGGAGATCTCTTCCAGCGGGACGTAAGTGCGTCTGCCGGCGCTGGGGTCAAGAATCTCGTAGAGCACATTGCCATCCCGGTCCAAAATGCGGGTGGTCTCGAATTGTGCCGCCCGATCGCGCAGTTCGGTGACGTCGGGCAGTGTGGATTTGATCCGGAAATACTGGTAGATGCCAATCGAACCTGCCACCAGCACGACCAGGATCAGGATAAAAACGAACACCAGGAAAAATCGCAGCAAGCGCACACCAAAGGGTTTCTTTTTACCAGGCTTCTTCGGGCGGGTCGTCTCCGATGGGCGCCGACCTTGCTTCCCGCTGGGTTGGGGCGGCCGTGCTTCGGCGCGCTGAACACTGACCCGGTCTGGTCCCGGCGGCCTTCGTCCTGCACCTTCGTATGCCGCAGGCGTGACACGGGTCGCACCCTGGTCAACCTCGCTGACCTGCCTGGGCAGCGTCGTCCTGGAGGGTGTCCACTCCGGGGGTGCACCAGGCGGCGGGATGGTCGGGACATCATCGGTGCTGTGCCTTGTCGTCTGACCGGTCGGGGTCAGGCGGGTAGCATCCCTGCGATCCACACCCCGCTCAACGGGGACGGCACGGGTGGCCTTCTCAGCATCACCCGGTGGCCTGACGGGCGTAACCCGTGTATCGGCACTGGACGGGGCATCTTGGTCTGGTGGGATGGCTCGCGTGACATCACTGCTGCCCGTCTGCAGATTCACCGGCTGGGTCTCTTCGTCATCCAGCGCCTCAATGGGTGTGAAGGGTGCCCCCTCCCACCATCCGGTTGTCTCCTCCAGTCCCTCTTCAGGTTCATCAGGAGAAGTGAGGTCAGGCTCAGCTTGCTCGCCTTCAGCATCCAGATCGGTTTCAGGCACCCATTCAGAGGGTTCCTCCGCCGCCGGGACATCCTGGGCAGTGTCTTGTTGATGCGCGTCGGTGTCTACCACCTCGTCACTCGGTTCAACCCGGACTTCCTGAGTATCTTCGCCGTCGGCAGAATTTTCGTTTCCCGGCTGATTTTCTAATGGTTCCTCAGCCTGAGGTTCTTTATTATCGGCATTCATAGCGTTGTTTTCAGACATAGTTAGATTTTAGCATAGTTCATTTGTAATAGACAGACGCCCAGGTGGACGCGAACATTCCTATCAAGGCCTTAACCCGGGCTTATTTATCACTTTTTGCAATTAATTTACAGTATTATATTAACTCGTTAGCATTACACCACCTCGGGCATTGGCTTGCCGGTGGAATAGCTGGTTTTCAAGCGGCATTCATTGGTAAAATGGATGTATGGATCAGATGGCAGTCGACAGAAACGGGCCACAGGCATTTATCCTGGCACCCGACAGCGGGCGTTCGGCATATCATCCCGAAAACGACCAAATTTGGGGCTTATGTTTGGAAGCCTCTCAGACCTGCCCCTTCTACCTGCACACCACCTACCAGCTGCGCGCCAGGTCGATGCGCGTCTTCCCCAACATCATCATCGGTCACCACGCCCTGACCCAAACCGGCGATTTCCGGCGGCTGCCAACCGTTACACAGTACACGCCTTCCTATGTAGAAATCCAAACCGAGTTCACTGGCGGCCTGCATGCCCGATTCACCGCCTACCTGCCCGAACCGGACGCCCTGGTTGGCACGCTTGAAATCCAGCATTCAAGCCCTGAACCGATCAGATTAGCGTGTGAGCTGGGCGCCCTGCTCATTCCCATGGGAAAAGGCCGCCCCACCCAGCCCATGGTGATCGGGGGCAACCATATCCTTGAAGGTCAAACAGAGGATATTGCGCCTGTTCTGTTTATGAGCAGCGGCCCCCAGGGCACCAGCAGCCCACACCCTGCTTTGCGCTTGTCTCTTACCTTAGACCCTGGCGAATCCAAGCAACTCCATTGGGCACTGGTCTCCAAAAGCAGCCAGCAGGCCTCTCTCGAAGCAGCCCGCCATCTGGCTGCTCCTGCCTGGCACAAGGGGGCCCACACCCATATCAAGGATCATCAAAAGCAGCTCATTAGAACTCAGACCGGTGAATCCGAATGGGATGCCGCCTTCTACTTCGCCCAGGTCAACGCGCTGACCCACTTGGTCAACCTCGGCCAGGGGGATCTTCAGGCTGCATTCGTCCGCACCCGCCTGCCCGATCAACCCCCACAGCGCCTTGGCCAAACGGAAGTGGGCTCCGACCTGACCCTGCTGGACACACTGCACCTGGCCGAGGTGCTCCTGCCTGCCCATGCCAACCAGTTGGCCGGACTGATCGACCAGTTCACCGCCAGGGTGGATGGCCAGGGCTGCTTGCCGTCCAACCTTCACCGCACCAAATCCGGCGGCAGCATCAGGGAATCCCCCTTGCTGGCCAGCCTGTATTTGGCGTGCTACGAAATCACCGCCGACAGTGGTGTTTTAAACCAGGCTTACCCACACCTGAGTCGGTTTTTTGAATTTGGCTGGTGGGCAGGCGCTGACCGGGACCCGGTGGACTTCCCGCATTGGGAGAGACCTGCCCAATTGCAGCTTCAAAGGGGTTTGTTCAATTTCGAAGCCCTGGAGGATGTGGGGAATGGGCTGGATATCCGCACGGCAGAAAGCCCGGCACTGGCTGCCATGCTGTACCGCGAGGCGTTGGCCCTTCAGAAAATTGCCCGCATCCTGGGAGATCGGGCAGGGCGCATCAAATTTGGTAAAGCCGCAAAAATTATCATGGAAAAAATGCGCACAATGTGGGACAATGACCGGAAAATCTTCACCTACCTCGATCGCGAATCCCATTGTGCCCCTGACCGAGAGCTGTATTACCCCGGACGAATCCAGCCGAACCTGGATATTCAAAAACGCTTCAATCAACCTCAGCGCCTACAAATCCACCTCACCGCCCGTAATCAGCACAACCGTGATTGTGTCATCCGGATCACAGGCGAAAACTTGCGCGGTGAACGGATCGTTGAAGTGATCCAACCCCCGCATCTACGCTGGCTGGAAGAACAGGCCCAAATCACCACCCAGCATCTCTACACCGCGCTTAAATCGGTTGCGTTTGAAGGCTTCAACCCGGATGACCATTTCCTGATCAAAACGGCCGATTACACCCAGGCAGATGTGACCTGTTTGCTGCCCATCTGGTCTGGTGGCGCTTCCAATGAGCACATCACCGCCCTGCTTGAAACCCATCTCGATTGGCAATCACCTGACCTTTCCGCTGGCATCCCAGAAACCTGGCGGTCAGATCACCCCCTGCCGGAGGGATTGCCCGTTCAAGCCAATATCCTGTGGAACACGCTCATCATCAACGGAATCGTAAATGCGGGGTATTCTGAGGTCGCGCTGGGGATATTCTCCAACCTGATGAGCACCATCATCCAGGGGCTGAAAGACTTCAATGGCTTCTTCCCGGCATATACCGTAGAAAATGGCCTGCCTGCTGGCAAAGCCAACAGCATCACCGGGTTAGCACCGCTGCAGTTGTTTCTAAAAATTGCCGGCATCAAGCTGATCAGCCCGGAGAAGGTCGCCATCTGGGGCAGTAACCCCTTCCCCTGGCCTGTTAGTGTAAGCTGGCAGGGCTTATGGCTGCGTAGAGATGGGCTGCACACCCACATCATCTTTCCGGATGGCACCCAGTATCAAAGCGAGGTTACCAAGCCGCTGGTCATCACAGGGACAGAAAGGCAGATTGGGCCATGAAAGCGCACTGGACAAAAGCCCTCATCAGCCTGCTGATTATTAGCTTATCGCTGGCCGGATGCCGCACAGCTGTGATTGAAACCACAGCGACGCCCACTGCCACCACCGCACCGACCAAAACAGCCACCCTGACCCCCTCCCCGACCAGCTCACCCACACAAGCCCTCACCCGTACCCCCTCGCCCGAACCAACTTTCACCGCCTCTCCCACACCGAGTGAGACAGTTCAGTGGGATCAACGCGGGCTGTCACTCACCCCGATTCCGCTCTTCAACCAGGTCATCACACATGAAAACGTCAGCCAGGTCGACGCACTGGCTGTGTGGGGAAATGGCAAAGCCAACACGATGGCCCTCTCACCCGACAATGCCGTTCTTGCCGTCGGAACCGGTATTGGTGTATATCTATACGAAAGCGTTGACTTCCTGTTCCTCAGAGCCCTGCCCACGCTGTTCAACGTTCAATCCATTGCTTTTTCCCCGGATAGCCGCTCGATTGCCCTGGGTCAGTCTGAGGGTTATATAGACGTCTACGAAGTGGCCAGCGGAACCCTGATCACCCGGCTGGAAATGACCGGTATCTCCTTCGCCAACCCGCACCAGATAACGGCCCATTTTTCTCCCGACGGTGCCTACGTCACCAGCATCCTCGAAATCGACAGGAACATCTTCATCAACCGCTGGAACACAGCCGACTGGTCCCCAACAACGGCTTTCGTGATTCCCGCTGGCCTGGCTTCTTATGTGAATCCAAGCGCTGACCTGATCGGCATCATCGATGAAGCTGTACTCAGGCTGCAATCGCTATCATTTCCCGGAGACTCACGCGCACTGCCCCTGCCGACCTCGGAGCCCCGCACCTTTTGGGAAACCATCCCCTTGCTCAGCGGGAATATCGAACCCTCACCCGCAGGCGATTTTCTCCTGGTTAATAATGGCACCGCAGTCCTGCACTGGCGCCTGTCTGAAGAGACGCCCACCTACCGCCTTTCCGGGTATCACGGACCAACACCAGACCCCTGCTACGCTGCCCCCAACACCTGCCGCAATGCACGCGGTGGCTTTTCCTGGGTGTGCGCGTCGGGCAGGGCTGTTCCACCGATAGAAACCATCCGACTGACGCCGGATAATGCTTTATTGCTGGTATCCCTGGCTGACCAGCGGACCGAACTCCGTCGCAGCAGCAACGGTTCACTGGTCTGGGAGGTTGCAGCGCAGTTTACTGACACGGTTTTCTCCACAGATATGGACTACTTCTACGGGCTGACTCCCTCAGGTGCCATCGAAAAACGCACCGTCAGCGATGGTGCCTTGCTGTTTGCCCTCAATCAGCATCCTGCCCAGTTATTCACCTTAGCCTTTTCACCAGACGGAAGCACCCTGGCTGCAGGTTATAGCGATGGCTGGATCCGGGTTTTCAGCTCCCTGACCGGTGAACTGCTCGGCGTGCTGGATGGGTCGGCCACCGCCCTCCAATTTTCGCGGGATGGCCGCCTGCTGGGGGCAGGGATGCAAGACGGCACGGTGCGGGTCTTTGAGCTGGCAGAGGGCCGCTTTTACGACCTGTTTAACGGCCATCTCGACACGGTGACCGGTATTCAATTCTCACGTAATCTTGATGCCTTGATTTCCAGCAGCCTGGATTGCACCACCAGCACCTGGGACCTGGGCGGGCGCTTCAGGCGCCAAACCATGCAACCCGGGGGCAGGGACCCCTTCCAGATCGCCGGGTTGCAACGGTCCATCCTTGATGATAGCTTTTTCATTTTGGCCAGGGGGAACGGAGTTTACCAGGTTACTGGCAGCGAAACAGGCGTGCTGTTTGCACCCCCCGAGATTAATTTCTCGGCCCTGACGGTCTCACCGAACGGTGCGTTGGTCGCCCTGACGTCAACCGCCCCCAGCATCTGGCTTATCCCCGCCCCAGGCAGTGACGTGCCGGGCGGACCGCGGGAGTGGGAGCTGACCACAGAGGCACCAGGGCACGCATTGGCATTCACACCCGATGGCGCAATGGTGATCGTCGCCCAAACCGAAAACCTGGCCTTCTGGTCGGTTTCCGACGGCCGAGTCCTGGCAGACCTGACCTTTTTACCCTCCAGCCAGGGCGCCAATTTACCCGTCGACCTGGCGGTTTCACCTGACAGCTCGCTGATCGCCCTGGGCAGGCAGGATGGCCTGATCCATATCTTTGCTGTGGTGGATTAACCGGGTGAAAATTTTGATTTATCACAATCATCTCCTATAATTTAATGTGAGCATTCAGCAGTCAGTGAAAGGAATCAGGATGTCAGAGAGAGTCGCCGTTTACCAGGATAAAAGCTTCCGCACGGATTTCAGAGCAGCAGACCCCAACGAGGAAGACACCAGCGAACTTGAAACTGTGATGCACCTGCACAACCTCACCCCTTATGGCATGCTTCTGGCCAGCTTGGGTACCTGCACTGCGATTGTGGTCAACACCTATGCCCGCAATCATGGCATCCCCCTCAGGGGCATCACCGTTGACTCTACCTATGAGCGCGTGTTTGCAGATGACTGTGAAGATTGCGACATGGACAACAATTACGAAGAGGTTATCCACGAACACGTTGATTTTGAGGGCAACTTGGACGATTCCCAGCTCAAACGCCTGCACCAGGTTGCTAAAGCCTGTTCAGTCAGACGGATGCTTGAACGCGGCATTCGCGTTGTTGAAGATTAAGCCGGTTTAGAACCATAAGGAACATTTATGAAACCTGAACTCATTAAACATGCCAGTGGTGCATTAATGACCGACCAGTACCAATTGACCATGGCCCAGCTCTATTTCCGGATGGGCATGCACGAGACCAGGGGACAATTTGACCATTTCTACCGCAGTAACCCGGATTACGGCATTCACAAAGCGGGCTATTGCATCAACGCTGGGCTGGAGACGGTTCTCCAGTGGCTCGACCAGGTCGTATTCGGCGATGAAGAAATCCAGTACCTGCGCGGGCAGAAGACATCCACTGGAAGGCAGCTTTTCGGTGATGACTTCTTAGGCTGGCTAAAAACCGATTTTAACGCCAAAGCAATCAACCTGTTTGCCATGCCTGAAGGCCGTGTGATCCACCCTAACGTGCCCATCCATGTGGTCGAAGGCCCCCTGGCCGTCGGTCAGATCATCGAAACCGGCTTGTTGAACAACGCCAACTACCAGATCCTGATCGCCACAAAGGCAGCCCGCATCAAGCAAAGCGCCCGCGGCCAGCAGCTGATGGAATTTGGGCTCAGGCGGGCACAGGGCCTGGGCGCGATCACCGGGGCGCGTGCAGCGCTGATTGGCGGGGCGGATTTTTCATCAAATGTCGGCGCATCGCACATTTTCGGCTTCCCGCCCAAGGGCACCCACGCCCACAGCATGGTGCAGGTCTTTATGGGCATGGGTGCAGGTGAATTGGCCGCCTTCCAGGCTTATGCCGACGTTTACCCCGATGACTGCCTCTTGCTGGTCGACACCATCGACACCATCGAATCCGGTGTTCCCAATGCGATCCGCGTCTTTGAAGATCTGCGCCGTAAAGGGCATCAACCGGTCGGAATTCGGCTTGATTCAGGTGACCTGGCACATCTGAGCATCCTGTCTGCAAAGATGCTCAACGATGCCGGTTTCCCGGAAGTCTCCATTGTCCTTTCCAACGACCTGGACGAATTGGTCATCTGGCAGATCATCACCCAGATCCAGGAAGAGGCGGAACGTTACGGTGTTGACCCGGATAAGCTCATTAAGCGCCTGGTTTACGGCGTGGGCACCCATTTGATCACTTCCACCGGTGATTCTGCCCTGGATGGCGTTTACAAGCTGGTTGCCATCTGCCAGGATGATGAATGGGTCCCCACGTTGAAGATCTCCGAAAATGTGGATAAAACCCTCAACCCGGGCAATAAACGCGTCTGGCGGGTTTACGACAGCCGCGGCAAAGCCACCGCAGACCTGATCACCCTGCATGGAGAGGATGTCCAGCAGGCATCACCCCTCATCTTGCGGCACCCCACCATGGCCAGCAAGCACCGCAGTCTGGAGCAGGACGAAATTGACCATGTTGAAAAACTGCTTGTGCCTGTCATCCTCGATGGCGAAGTGGTCTACGATTGCCCCAGCATCGAGGACATGCGTGTTGTGCGAGACAGGGATATTGACCACCTGGACCCAGGCGTACGCCGGATCATGAACCCCCATATCTACCATGTCTCACTATCGCAAAAACTGTGGGATCTGAAGCAGTCACTGATCAAAAAGGTCAGGGATCAAAACATGGCCTGAAAACCAAAATGACTCACACAAAAACAGGACGGCTTTGGTTAGCCATCCTGTTTTTTTATTCAAACTCAATTGAGCTGTCTTAGCGCCTTCTGCCGGTGATCAGGTTTAACACCGCCACAAACAACGCCCCGCCGATGATCGACCAGATAATTGGGAAGTTCTGACCCTGGATATTTACCTGCCACAATAAAGGCAGGTTTAACAGGTCCGCCAGCCACCAGCCAATCAGTGCGCCAATATACCCTACCACCACTGAGACAACACAGCCGCCATGTGAATAGCCGACCAGTGCCTGAGCGATTGAACCGCTCACGGCCGCTATCAGCAGCAACAGTAACAATCCGCCAACGGTCATTTTGTCCTCCTTTTATCTGATGTTCTGGATATTCATATTACCCTATCACCCCTTATATCCCTGGCACCGCCCAGATGCGAGGTAAACCAGTAGTTCTCCCCGGTTTCAAGACCCAGTAACACCCATTGAAGTTCAATAGCCTGGGCATAAAAGCGCGCCCGAGGGATCAACCTCTGCAGTTCTGGATAAGTGTTTTGTATCTTAGCGACCAGTGCTTCGCCGTAATAGTTCAATAAACTGCCCACATCGGTGGCCGGGTCGCCAAAACCAGCCACGCCAAAGTCGATCACAGCCGTCAGGCATTCCCCCTCGGGGTCACACAGGATATGGTAGGGTGCCAGGTCAGCGTGTACCAGGGCGGGGGTAAATTCAAAGAAATCCGGCTCGCTGAACGCCGGAAAGAACAACCCCTCCACCCAATCGATCTGATGGGGGAGCAGTAATGGATACACCTGGTCGACCACCCGGTCGTGTATCTCAAGCCACGTCTCCCGGGTGACGGGGGCATAGCTGTGCGGCACATCCCAATCGAACTCATCAAGGTCAATATGGTGCAGTTCGTGCAAAAATGTTCCAAGCTTATCCGCCAGCGCCTGCCGACCTGTTTCACCGGCCTTCAGCCAGGCCTCCCGCGAGAAATGTTCACCGACCAGGTGCCGGTAAGCGATCACCCCTTCGCCGCGCTTCACGGGTTTTGGGACGGGCAAAGACAGCCTGGACTGCAGGAAGGTCATCAGGCGGTCTTCATTTTCCATGATTTCCTTCCCCCATTCAGTTTTGGTAAAACGGATCACCCATTCATTGTTCACGATCAGAACATCGTTGACCAGGCCCTCCTGGTGAAGTTCATATTCGATGATCTCCAGGTCGGGCATGATGCGGTGAATTTGCTCGTGCCAGTAGGCATCCTGATCAGGCATGCACACCTCCAATCCTATTAACTGTTATAAGGGATTTATGGCCTTAAAAGCAAGTATATTATTTTAAACAAACCCAATGCACGCCAAGTCAACACGCTGGCGGCGTTACCGGCCTCAACGCAGGATTAATTGATCCAACTGCCTGAAATGTTATTCTTCAGAGCCAATGCGGATATTGAATTTGGGGAGCACCACCCTGTGAACCAGCAGAACCAGCGCGGTCACCCCGAAAGCGGTGCCGAAAACCCACAACGAACGCCCGATGTCGTTCATCAGGGTTGGGTCAACCAGCATCACAACGGCCAAAGTTAGCATCAACATCCCGCCCAGCAATTTGAGGATGCGCCCATACTTCTCTTCCATCTTGGTCTGCCGCAAGGTGAACACCGCAACCAAAAAGATGCCCAATTCGTCCAGCTGGTAAACCAGCATGTAAACCAGCAGGAAGCCAAGGAAGGCCAACCCAGTGATCTCGTGGACGGCCAGCAGATTCGTCCACACCATCGGGAAACCCGCAGTGCAGGAGAACTCCACCAGCGAAACCCCGGCGGCCAAAACAACGGTGGCACTCACCAGCCCCCACAGGCTTTCCTCAGCGTTCATGATGCGCCGGATTCCCTTGTAGATCCCGGGTTTTTTCTTGTCGCTGATGGTGAAAGAAATACCTTCCTGGTACCAAAAATAATCTTTAATATTGACAATGGCAAAGGTGATCGCCACCAGCGCGATGATCACCTGGATCCAACCCACATAGCCAATGAACGTGAACACCGTGAAAAGGCCACCAATGAACAACGCATAAATGAACGCAGTCACAAAAATGAACACGAACCCGATGATGAGCACCTTTTTGCGCGAGCGTGTATTTAATGTGATCGCCAGCAGCATCGAGAGCACCCAGATGGAACAGGGGTTGAACCCATCCACAAAGGAGATCAGGATGGTGCTAAACAGTAAGGACTGGTCAGCCAGGTTGATCGTGCCAATCAGCGGCAGTGTGATCAGGAAATCTCCACTGTCTATCCCTTCTGAAGGGTCGACGGGTGTAATTTCAACAGGTATGCCCGCATCTTGCAGGATCAATCCTCCATAGTCAACACAGGCGCTGCCCAGACATTGCTGGATTTTGCGGTCCATTTCTGCCTGGATGGCATCGGAATAGCCCACCCAATAGCGGTCACCGACAAAAATGGTGGGAACATACCTGGGCTCAAAGCCAAACTGCTCACCAAAGGTTAAGAACAGCTCGCGATATTCAGGGTTTTCTGAAATTTCGAACACATGCAAAACAATGCGTGGGTCTGCTTCAGCCAAAGTCTCCAGGTGAGCGAGCGCTTGTGCGCAATACGGGCACCCCTCACGCTCAAAAATGTAGACATTCACCACATTTTGTTGCGCAGCAACAGGCAGCACGTGTGCTCCGGCCAGTAAAATGGTTACCAGCAACAGGCATAAGCCAAGTTTGGGTAGGGCACGTTTAATAATCATAAGCAGATTTTCTCCTCACCAAGCGATTATAACCGAAAAAGAGCATGATGTTTCCATAGCACCCGCAGACAGCCTCGCTCAGCCTATTTGAGTACCGTCACGCAAATAGGCCGTGCAATCAGCCCCTGATCCTTACATCCCACCAGGATTGGCGGGTACAATGGTGAAACCAAAACTAAACCATTCCAGGAGCAGACCCATGCCGTATTCCGTATTTGTCACCCGGCACCTCACACCCCAGGCAGAGGAAAAACTGAACGCCTTTTGCCAGGCTGAATATTGGCCCGAAGATACGCCGCCCCCCTACGATGTGTTGCTTGAAAAGACCCGCCATGCCGACGGCCTGTTGTGCCTGCTCTCAGACCCCATCAATGCAAACCTCATCCAACAAGCCGAGAACCTGAAGGTCATCAGCCAGGTGGCTGTCGGCGTTGACAACATCGACCTTGAAGCGGCCGCGGCTCGGCAAATCGCGGTCGGGCACACACCCGACCTGCTGACCGATGCCACCGCCGACCTGGCCTTCGCCCTGATCCTGGCGGCAGCCCGCCGCTTGGGGGAAGCCATCGACTATGCCCGCTCAGGGCACTGGAAAACCTGGGGTCTGACCACCCTGCTCGGCGAATCCGTTCACGGCGCCACCCTGGGTATCGTCGGTTTAGGCCGCATCGGAAGCGCAGTCGCCCGCCGGGCAAAAGGTTTTGATATGCGCATCCTGTATACCGACAACAGCGAGCACCCCGAACTTGAGCGTGAACTGGGTGCAGAACGGGTACCGCTGGCGCACCTGCTGGAAAATGCTGACATCATCAGCCTGCACGTCCCCTTGACGGAAACCACCAAGGGCCTGATCGGTGCAGAGCAATTCTCACAGATGAAGCCCACCGCCATCCTGGTTAATGCCGCCCGCGGCGCAGTGGTGAACACCGAAGCACTGGTCACTGCGCTCAAGTCCGGTCAGATCGGGTATGCTGCCTTAGATGTGACCGACCCCGAACCCCTTCCGCCATCGCATCCGCTCTATCAGCAGCCCAACGCCATCGTCGTCCCGCACATCGGCAGCGCCACCCGTACCACAAGGGAGCAGATGTCTCTATTGGCGGTGGACAACCTGATCGCTGGCCTCGAAGGCCGTCCCCTGCCGAAAGCAGTCGTCCAGCACTGAACCGCCTGCTACGAACAACTGCATTGGTCAAATCCCGACCTTGTATCTCCACTTTACACATAGCTGAGCAATTGACTATAATGAGGAAGATTTTAAACCACGAACGATGCGATCAGAGATGAGCAGAATAGTTTATGAATATGCAATGGACACGTGACCATAAACCCAACCCAGACCGAGAACAGGCTTTTCAAGTCGCGCTGTTGATCACCCTGGCCGGGAACATCCTCCTGGTGGCCGGCAAAGGAGTCGCCACATACCTCTCAGGCAGTATCGCTTTGTATGCCGACACAGCCAACTCCCTTTCGGACGTGGTTTACTCCCTGGCACTGATCATCGCCCTGCGGAAGGTGCTCCAGCCACCCGACCTTTCACACCCCCAGGGGCATTCCCGCTTTGAGCCGATGGTCGGCTTGGTTGTGGCATTGATGATGTCGATTGCCGGTTATGAAGCCCTGCGCTCTTCCATCGAGCGCTTCATCGCCGGCGGCTCTGCGATTGAACCGGGTCTGCCCACTTTGGTGCTCCTGGCTAGCGCCGGCGTAAAAGCCGGCATGTTCCTGGTGATCAGGAACCTCGCCCATAAAGCTGATAGTCCGGCCCTGCGCGCCTCGGCCATCGACAACCTCAGCGATGTCCTCACCTCGCTGGCGGCTTTCATTGGCATTTGGGGCTCAGGGTTGCTCCATCCCCTGCTCGACCCCATCGCCGGGGTGCTGGTCTCATTATGGATCTTCAAAGCTGCCATTGATGCCGGTCGGGAAAACTTTGCCTACCTGACGGGTGCTGGCCCCGACGAAGCTTTGCGCGAAAAGATCATCGCCACAGCCAACGGCGTGCAAGGCAGTCACGAGGTGCACCACATGGTCAGCGAATATGTTGGACCCAAGCTGGCCATTGACATGCATATCAATATGCCCGGCGACGCCTCCCTCGATGTCGCCCACGAGATCTCCGACCGTATCATCGCCGCCCTCGAAGACCTGCCCGAAGTCGACCGCGCCTACGTCCACGTTGAACCCAACGAGCAATGAGGCGAGTAGTTATTAGTTATTAGTTATTAGTTATTAGTTATTAGTTATTAGTTATTAGTTATTAGTTATTAGTTATTAGTTATTAGTAATTAGTAATTAGTTATTTGTTTTTAGCCAAGTCCTATCAACTATCAGCTATAAACTACCAACTACCAGCTACCAACTACCAGCTACCAACTACCAGCTACCAACTACCAGCTACCAACTACCAGCTACCAGCTACCAACTACCAGCTACCAACTACCAGCTACCAGCTACCAACTACCAACTACCAGCTACCAGCTACCAGCCACCAACTACCAACTACCAGCCATCCGCTATCAGCTACCAACTTTCACCCAAACACCACATACTGCAGCAAGAAACGCTCGATGGCCTGGTAATATGACCGGCGTGTTTCGGATTTCCTGAAGCCATGCCCTTCACCAGGGTAAAGATGGTACTCATGGGGCACCCCGTTGGCCTTGAGCGCTTTCACGATCTCTTCCGATTGGCTGGGCGGCACCACCTTGTCCTCCTCCCCCTGGAAGACGGCCACGGGATCTTTGATCGCCTCCGCGTGGAAGACCGGCGACCAGGCACGATACTTCTCCGCCGCCTCAGGCAGGGGGCCCACCAGCGAGTCGGTGTACCGCTCCTCAAATTTATGCGTGTCCATCGCCAGGGTGAACAGGTTCGTCACCCCGTAGGAGCAGATGCCAGCCTTATAAAGCCCGGGGAAGTGGATCAGCGTGTTCAGCACGGTATAGCCGCCCGCGCTGCCCCCTTTGATCACCAGCTGATCCGGGTGGGCCAGATTTTGATCGATCAGCGCCTGGGCTGCCCCGGCTGCGTCGATCACATCCAGCTCGCCCCATCGGCCGCGCAAGGCTTCACGGTAGGCACGCCCATACCCCGTGCTGCCGCGGTAATTGACGGAAAGGTACCCGTACCCGCGGCTGGTGAAAAAAGCGGCTTCCAGGTCGTAGCCGATCCTCACGCTGCTGGTCGGACCCCCATGAATCAACACGATTGCGGGCGGCAAGCCCTCCCCCTTGAACCGGCTGCTGGTCGGCGGTGAGTAAATGCCGTAGACCGTCTCACCATCGGTTGAGGTCCATTGGATTTCGTAGGGTCTGGGCAGGTCCTCCGGGGGGATCGCCTCGCTCGTGCTGCGCTGATGCACGGTCACGCCGGTTTTGCCTGTGCTGATCACCCTCGCCGAGACCGTCGGCGCGCTGGCCACCAGTGCGATCTCACCCGCCGGGTTGAGAGAGACCTGGCCCAGTGCGGTGTAAGGCGCCAAATCCACGGGGCTGACCTCACCGGTCTCCACATCAACCTGGTTGAGCGCTGTCACGCCCGCCTGTGACTGCAGGAAGAAGATCCGGTCGCTCTGGGCCGACCACGCTTGCACCACCACACCCTGGATCCAGGCGGGTGTGAGCAGGGCGGCATCCTCCACCAACACCGTGAGGGTGCCGGTCTCCAGGTCCTGCAGCACCAGCTGATCCCACTCGCCCAGGTTGCGCACATAGCTCAGGTAACGCCCATCGGGTGAAAACGCCGGCTGAAGAATGGAAATTTCCGCGTCACCGGCCAGATGCTGCGCAGCAGTGATCCTGGGGGGAGCACCTTCCAGCACGGCAAACATCAGCCGGGTGCCATCCCAGGGCATATTGGGATGGTCCCACTCCACCCAGGCAATTGCCTGCCCGCTGGGGTGCCAGGCAGGCTGCATGTAGAAATCTGCGCCTTCTGCCAGCTTGTCTGGCCAGCGTTTGCCATCAGCATCCACCACCGCCAGCACATCCGAGCCCTCATAGGTATGCACAAAAGCGACCCAGCGGTTATCGGGCGAGAGTTGCGGGGCAGCCGTGCTGCCAAAGGCCGGTGTGATCGGCTCAGGGAAGCCCGGTCCAAGCGTCCGCCGGTAAAGGCGGCCGTCTTTTTCGGCAAAGATCACCAGCCCGGCGCGCAGGGTGAAATCGCCACCGCCGTAACCCACCCCACCACGCACATTCAGCTCGCCGGAGAGCTCGTACGGCGCTTCACCAGCCGGCTGGGCCATCAGCACACCCTGGCCAGAGCGCACCTCGCGCCACACCAGCGTCTGCCCGTCCGTATCCCACTGGGGGTCACTCAGGCTCACCGCTGCCGCGATCAGATCCGGTGTGATTTTGCTGTCCCACAAGCCAAATGCTCGGGTTGTTTTGCTGTTATCTGGGGTCATCAGTGCTCTCTTTCTCGCCAAATCGTCTCAGCGATGGTGTTCAGTTGCTCATCCTTAATTGGTCGCCGCACACAGGCCATTCGGATCGCCTGGGCGCTAAAACCAAACTTGGGGTAAAATTGACAGGCGTCACCGGATGCATATGTTTGATCCTGGTCGGCGCAAGGATATTTATTTGCTATTATACTATCGAGATTCACCCCCAAACACGCCCATAGATTGAGGAAAGCATGCACCTACGAAAATACATCACCCTTTTGATCAGCCTGGCCGCTTTGCTGGTCCTTTCTGCTTGCGGCGCCAGTGAGACAGAGGATTGGAAATCCTTCAGCATCGAACAGGAACCCGCGCTCAACATCGAATTCAGGCTGCCGCCGCGCTGGCTGGTCGATTTCGCCCCCACCCGCGACAATCCCGGCCAATGGGAGATCACCCTGGTGCCGCCGAAATGCACGCCCGACCAGGAGGTTGAATTCCTGCAAAGCTGCGTCACCCTGATCGCCCACGTCAAAGACACCTCCTCCTTCAGCAAGGAGGCCTTCTTTGACCTCACCAGTGGCGATATTCCCATCAGCCTGGATGGGAACCAGTTCGCTGTGCTGTTGGAACAAGATACCTTCCGGGTGAACCGCATTAAAATGGATGAGTTCAACCACCTGATCGCAACGAGCCAGGGCGAGGTGGAGATGTCGACCTATTTCTTCGAGACCGACAGCGCTTACTTCACCTTCATCACCAACTTCCCCTATGGGCAGACGGAAAACGAGGCCATCGAAAACTTCGAGCTGATGTTGGGCAGTGTGAAGGAAACCCGCTGACCCATACCCCCGCCGGGCAATTTATGTTGACGCTGCAGGCGGGGCGTGCTACAATACTATCCTGATGATGGGCGTGTAGCTCAATGGCAGAGCAGTGGCCTTTTAAGCCATTGGTTGGGAGTTCGAGTCTCCCCACGCTCATTTTTACGTTAAAGTGAGTGGTGAATGGGGGATGGTTAATTGGGATTAAGGCTTTAGGTATCAGTTATTAGGTATCAGATATTAGGGAAAAAATTTGCAATCATGAGGAGACCGCCCCAGGCGGCGACGTGGCGATCTCAGACATCACCCAACTTCCCCCCTTTTTAGCCAAACCCACCTTCTCACGATTGCGCCGGTCTCCTGACCGAGCGCAAACCACGACTTAATAACCCCACATCTTTGTCATCGCGAGGAGACCGCCCCAGGCGGCGACATAGCGATCTCACATATCACATAAAATTCCATCCGCTCTTTTGCCAATTTCAGCTTCCCTTGATTACGCCGGTCTCCTGACCGAGCGCAAACCGCGACTTAATAACCCCCCATGTCATCGCGAGGAGCCGCCCCAGGCGGCGACGTGGCGATCTCGAGTGAAACAGTTAACCAGCAAAAACCTCACACCGCAACCTACTACCCCCTTTGTCATCGCTAGCAGTGGTTTGTTGGTTGTATCCACTTGCCGGGAAGGGGATGAACTTGGATCAATTAGCAGGTATTATTTCTTTTGAAATACTTTTTCCTTTTTCCCTACCCCAACCCAAACAACGAGTCACAACAATACCTCTAAATAACCTAGAAAAATATCCCTTAATTTGCTCAAACCCCGCCTTTGATACCAAGACTAGCCAACCTTCCGCAACTTCCACACGCTCAAATCGACTATACAATTCAATATTGCCATCTCGCCACCATAAACTTTTGGCAACAACATTATCTCTATCATCAACCCATTGAAACAAACCTTCTGAATCTAATATCCACCCAAGCTCATATCCCACACTTGGATTCAAAGCCAACCAACTTGCCCCAGCAGTTTCAAATCCTAAAGCTACATTAGAAACGATAAGCTCACCTTTCGGGGCCTGGATATCGTGATATTGACGCTTAAGTTTACCAACCTCTCTATGAAACGGAGAAAGCCCTCGATCAATATCTGATTCACTCCAAAATTTATCTCGCTCTTTACCTTTGACAACTGAATAACGAGTTTCAGTAGGCCAATCATCCTGCAGAAACTTTAATTTCGTGTGTTCGCCAAGAATAATTAGGTCATAATCAGTTATCTCGGTAATTAATGTGATTGACTCCTCTGCTTTCTCTACCCAATTATTAGAAAACAATTCAAAGTAGCTTCTTTCTCTTTGATCTCCGATAGGATCAATAAAATTAGGTCTTTCGGATGGTTTTCGGATAATAAACTCGGGATCGAAATTTTGAATCAATAGCTGTAAAGTGCCAATGTTGTTCATATTTAATAATTCACAGTCCCATAATTCAGCAATAACATACGCTAATGCTTGCCTTGCTGCAAATATATGTGGTTTATTGTGGGAAACAATAACCCCTGTGTTTTTCAAAAATGCCGACAACCTTTTTTCTGAGACCGGTTCATTCTCGCCTATCCAAACCCTTTCCATTAGAAAAGTATCAAAGAGTCGCGCTGCCCGATGCAATACATTTTCAATGGGCAGCCCTGCCAAATGGGCAATTATGCGAAATTCCCTATCAAAAGGTGACAATTTTCTGGCTAAATCTCCCAATAATAGAGTGGATTCTTCACCCTCCATGACTTGCCAAGTGTCATGAATTGATGAATCTGGCAATTGCAATTGGTAAATTGGAGGAAGTTCAACGCGATTTACACAAATCACTGGCGGTTTGTTTTCTAAGCGTGAAATCACCTTGCTGGCCATCAAACGAATCGCAAAGTTCGGTGATAGGCAAAGATTAGCAATATCATTTTTTATCGCACATAAATTAGCCATATCATTATTAATAAGACTTACAGTATCCAAGACCATCAATAGCCGCTCTACCAGCAAATCGTTGCCAGACAACAAAAAAGAACTAATGGCTTCTGAGATAGGGTCTTCATCATCTAGCATGATCTGGGCCAATCCTGCAACAGCCCCCTGAGCGATTGGATATGATGGATATGCCAAACACAACACAATGAGATGCACTAATGCCATGCGAGAATTATCATTTTCCGAGAAACCTCCAGAATCAGCTAAAGCATCTTCAAGGTCGATAGCTTCTTCTACATCCTCACAAATGAACAAATCAGTCAGATACTGATCTATCTCAACCCAAATTTCTGATAATGGAATATCACTATTCAAAACTTCAAATATTTCATATAAACTAGGGAAAAGATATTCGGGAAAATATGACCGTTCGCTTAGATCGATTGCATATAAATCATAAATGAATTCGTCTGTCTTACCAGAATCAACTTTACGTAGTTGCTGCAGGGCTTGTAAACGGGTTCCTCCACCCCAACGTGGACCCCAACCGAATGGATCTGAGTAATCTAATGCTTTTTGCGCCTGATCCCAAGCCAAACCTTTGTAACCAAGACCCCCATAACGTTGACTAAGCGCAATGTGAAGCCTTCCCAGATATACTTCCTTTGAAGTCACGTTTGACAGTCTCTCATTTAACAGGGATTCAACTTCAAGGAGCCCTGCTTTATCAGTAAGCTGTGAAACCAAATGCTCGGCTATGTCACCCCAATCAAAATATTTTGTCTGCAATCTATTCTCGTTCCCCAGCAAGATTCTGAGACTATCAATATTATTAACAGTCAGAAGTAATTCCTCGGAAGAAAGCACTTGTCCATTATTCAGGTGAAGCCTGCGATCAAGTTGGCTGGAATATTGGTCACCACTCATCTCTTGAATACCGGGTGGGATATTTATTTGATCTTTGGATACACCAGCTTTTTGTAAACCTTTTACTACTCCTTGGCTCCACCCATAACGATCCGTCGATAATGCATCCGTGCCTATTCGGTCAATATAAATTTGACCTACCTCCTGGGCTCTCTCTTTACCATCAAGCTTGGCCTTAACAACTAAAAGCTCTTCAATAATCTCTGATTCGGCGCCAGGAAGAAACGGAATGATCAAGTTAAGAACAATCTGGTTCACGTAGTCGTATGGTGGGTTCGGTGAATCTAATGCTGCTTTCAATGTACTGATCAAGCCATCTTTGAAATTAATAAAATTTGCTTCAAGCATGGCCTTCCATAATCTTACAGATCGATGAGGGCTCCATCGAAAGACAACACCTAGTAATTCCTGGGCGGCGGTATCCACCCCTGACGCCATTCCCTGTATACTAACTATCCTTTGAAGCATGAGGTGAATTCTTTCAGGTGCTCTTTCTGGTTCAACCTTGTTTACATACCCAAGCCATTTTACCCACTCCTTTAACTGATAATCTTTTTCGCTTCGGATACCTCTAGCCGCATTCACCATGTTTTTGATGGCTTTATATGCTTCCTCACTATCGTTTATCAATAACCATGTATCAGCAAGCCCTTGACATTCATCTACCCTGCCGTATGAATCAAGATCTTTATAAATCCCTTGAGAGATTCTAACCAACTGGTCTCTCGCCCAATAAGAATCATTGCCTACCTCTACTAATAAATGAGTCAATTTTCGTTGAAGTCCTACCCACCACTTTTCTCCCTCTTCCGAATCCAACCAGCGAGACTCAAAATTATCCTTTACTGCATTCAAAACTTCTTTTCCATGCTGCCGGGCAGCAAGGATAAGGCACTTAAATGTATTAAATCGAATATCTCCACCAATAAAATGAGACCTTCTCGATAAGTCAGCCCATCTTTTTCCAAAAAGATCAAAAATCCATTTGACTTCCTGCAAAAATGCATCAGGGGACAAGCGATTTTCAGATTTTCCCCAAGCCCAAAGTCTAGCAAGTGAATAAGTGGCAAAAGCTATTTGGCGATAGGCTTCCTTTTCCTCCTCGTCCGCATATTGCAAAAAATTTGTCTTCGCATCCGCCTCTTTCACCATTTGTCTTGGTTCTACTGGATTTCCAAGCAGATATAGTAAGCATGCAAAACGGAAACGGTGCCCCTGCTGTATTGCATCTTCTCCATAGCCCAAATCAGAATCATAAAGTGGAATTGGATCTAAGTCTTCGATATAATCCATAGCCAAATGTTTGAGTTCATCAAACTTTATCAGCAATTTTGCGGTCGATATTTTTCCATCTATTCTCCATTTCGCATTTCCTATGGATTCAAAAAAACTTGGCGGATAAGACTCCAAAAGAACGGTCAAAAGCTCTTTGACACGATCTACATCACCAACCCCTTGACAAATTTCTGCTGACCGCAGCAATATGAGCATACGAAACACTTGATCTTCATCGTCGTCAAGAGCATTTAAAAACTCTTCCCAATATTCCAAATTATCAAGGTTACAGCAAGCTAAAGCGCCTTGGAAAATTAGCCACCTATGTAATTCTCCGCTTTCAGATTCATTATCTCCCTCATCAATCCCTTTTGAGGATATCCGTATTCTTCTAATTATTTTAATAATTTCATTTGGACTATGGAATGAAATTGCACTTCTGACCCACGCTTTAAGAACATCCCATATATTTTCGATTTGGGTTAAGGGAATTTCAATCAAACTTCCCGATAATAACTCGTGAGGTTCGGATAATTCAAAAATATGGTGAGATTCTCTTTGTAGACCCGCATCGAAAAGTTTACCACTAATTGTCAGGGCTTGTTCGGGTTTTACTCGAAGCCTATTCCCATCTCTTACATGGTCTGCTGCTAGGTCCGGTTTTCCGCACCCGATTAATAAATCTGATATTGGATATTCTTCCAATACCTGAATTCTTTGTTGGATCGCCGCGCCTATCAAGGTTAGCCTTACAAGCGATATTGTGCATTTACACTCCCCTGCTGACTTCAATGCCAACCGGATATCTGTCTCAATTGCATCAAGAGGTCTTAGTGCGTTTGCTTGTTGCAGAAACCAGTCCCAAGTTGCAAGATTAACAACTGCTTCGTGATTCCCTGAAGAATAATAGTGATACAAGGCTTCCCAGCTCCAAGGGGCTCCAGCATCTTGATATCGGTGTGCTAATTCCAAATGGAAGGATTGATCCAATCGTTCCCGAGTTTGACCAGGTAACGGCTCACTTGTCCGAGAAATCAAGAATAAGCGAAAACTGTTATGAAAAAATATCCAGCGATCTAAACCATCTTTCTCAAAATAAGTAATGAACAATTTCTGCAATTTGCTTAACAAATCGCTCCTTGCCCACTTAGCAACCCATTCCATAGAAATGGGCCCTCTGGTTCTGCTTAACAAACCAAGCGCCTTTGTGAGCTCGGCATCATGTTCAAATTTATGCCAATGTGACCAATATTGCTCGTCAATATCACCAGTAAATGGTTCTGCCTTTTTCAGGGCAGTAAGTCTCTCTTCAAAATCTGATAATTGTTGAATTTCTCGTAGAAGATAAATAAGAGCCAAAGGATGCCCATTAGACAACTCATAAATAATTTTATTTTCTTCCTCATTTAGGTCGGGTATCGCCCCTGAAGAAATTGTCCTGGTATCTTCTAGTGAGAATTTCCCCATTTCTATTCGGCGATGTTCTTTTTTTAATTCATCGTATATTGGTGGTCTCAAATTTGGCATTTGGTCAGTTTGACTTCCCAGAACAATATAGACACCATTTGGAATTTCATTTGGAAGAGGTAAATCATTTAATAATGATCTTTCAGGGTGCTGTTCACGATCAATGTGATCTAGCCCATCAATTAGTAAAATTGTCTTTTCGCCATTTTCTTGATATTTATCTCCAAGAATTCTGAACTGCTCACTGAAGAATTGTAATAGACTGACTCTATTTGTTGAATCTCGTGTTCCCGCTCCACTAATACCTGCTTTGGTTAATTTATAAGTGACATCATTTAAAAAACTTATTGCTTCCCCACGAAGGGCAGATGGATCTTGCGCTTCAGGCACATAGGCATAGTACCGAACAAGCCGAACCGGCATTGTTCGAAGTGTTTGAGTCAATAAGGTTGATTTTCCTGAACCTGGAGACCCAAATACGCCAATGTATCCCCCTGGAAGTTCCTCAAGACTTTTCAATAAGCTATTTATTGTTTTTTCAATAGGCTGGTAGGTATACTTCGGTTCTGGAAATTCGTGAACATTCCAAGTCGAGAATCTTCGTTCCCATCCCAATCTATTTATCAATTCCATCACAGTTAACTCCACCACCCGTTCTGGTGATGCAGCCGTAGCAATTAAGAGATCAACAATTGGGTCAATTTTCTCACTCATTTCCGGTTCTTTTGTCTGGAAGTCCAAATGACAATCTAGTACGAACGTATTGAATTCCTCCAAAGACAATCCGGTGACAGATTGAATTTCTCTCCAAACTGGTTCCCACCCACCTTCAAACACTACTCTCCTTTTACGCTGCGCTGGTTTCCAAGCTTGCTCAATAAACCCTGAAAAATGATATGGTGATGGCGGTGAAAGATTTTCTGGCATGTGTGCCCTAGTAGAGCTTGATGCATATTGATTTGTCACTAAATGTACGACTACCCTATTTGCCGGATAGTTGTGTTTTAACTTCTTCCAACCGTCAGCCAATTGCATTAACAATGCTGGAGCTGTATCATTGCCTTTTGTAATGTCATTTAAGGTAATTGCTCTAGGATATTGCTCCCACTTCACCTGGTAACCGTCCACACGTGCTGTTGTTCCGATTTGCAGGTCATCAACGCGCCCAATATCAGGATCAGCAACTCGAATCCATTCTAAATCGCCCTTTTCAAGCACTTTGAGAATAATGGAAGCCCCAACCAGATATTGGGCCCTGTATCCGCTTATTGCGTTTCGTTCTCCATCAGCCGGTCGTTTACTCACTTTATACTTTCTTAGAATCTACTCTTTTTTTCTCTTAACTACTCAAGGTGCTTGATCTCAATTATCGAAATATTAGGTAATTATTCTGGTTTTTTCTATTCACTTTCCAAAATCCCAAACCCTTTATTGTTGCCCTTTGTATCCTTTAAATATAAATTATAATTTAAATTTTATCATCAAAAATTTATGACTAATTTTCCACATTTCTTAACAAGTAGGTCTGTCTCATTACCGAGGTTTTTTCTATAACTTCTCAATAGTTCATCATGGTAACCTGGTTTATAAAAGTTAGTGTCATGTCAAGTGGTGTAAATTACGTTTTGTACTTCCAGGTTAATTAGCTCTTCATCAAGAATAAAATCTTTGTTTTTCCTTCCAAGGAATCTCTTAAAAATCTTTTCAACACCGTCCTTTCCCATGTAGCGTCTCCCAGCTCGCCAGTCCTCATCCATATTCACCAGCGGTGTTCCAACCAATCTGTAAACGGAGGAACGATAAAGAAAAACACCCATTACCCGAGTTCTTCGTCGTATCTCCCGGTTTAGCCGCTCAAGCGGATTGACAGAGTGGATCGACCGATGGTGCTCCTCTGGAAAGGTCTTGTAGACCAGGATATCCTCTTTTGCTTCTAGAAGCATTTCTGCAGCCTTAGGTTGTAGGGTGAATTGGCCATCCCCGACTGCCCTAGAGAACCTCCCTGAACTCTCTTAATGGTAAAACAATTAAATCAAAGCCAACCCACCCTACACACTCACCTCCGGCAAATTTCTTGCCCAAACCCCGGGTGTCTATTGGGTTGGCCACCTGGGAACAGCACAACCGCTTTTGGCTAAACGCATAACACGTTAATGAAAACCTTTATTAATCCAGACCCACCTGCACGCACATTCATAACCCACCTATGCTGACAACCACCCCACATCCCTAAATACTTGTTTCCGATTCGGGCACCATGACAGTCAAACCTGGGTCTTGAAACCAGCCTTACGCACTTCATCCATGCCAGGGAACTCAGTGAACCACAGGGCTTCCTCCTTGGTCTCTTTCGCGTCCGGCGTGAAAATTTGCGGGATCAAGACCAACCAGGTCACAAAGTAAACGATCAGTCCCAAGGCCATAAAGAGCAATGGTTCAAGGATAAAGCGCTCTGTCAGCCGAACATTGAGTAAATTCATCAGCAAAATGGGGCCAAACCACACAATGAACAACACCGGCAAGCTGATAAATGGTGTGATCCGGCGAAAACGATGGACAGCATGGCACTTGGCGCACCTGGGTACCTTAATAACCAGCTGGTCGCCCTCAACAACCCATTTCCCGCCGTCAAAAGAACGGGTCTTTTCCTTGAATGGAAACCGTTCCAGTTGCACGTGCCGATCTGCGGGATGCTTTTCGCAAAACCAGCATAAATTTGCAGCCCAGGTATCCTTTCTTTGGAGCACTAACGAAAATTCACTTCCTGGTTTATACAAGATGTTATTCCCGATTAAACCACGCTCCTTTACAAGGTCCACCATAACATTCTCCTTTGCGAAGGTGAGCTATTATTAAAAATATATTATATATACATTAACCTAAAATGGGTTTATTTGTCAATATTTTGACCAAATTCTCACTTTTGGCACTTATAGGTTATCACCCCCCTTTTTAAAAGACATTTTCCTCAGATTTATCCAGCCGGGTAAGCCCCTGTCCAAGAGTGACCCACCTGGACATTTACCAGTCACCTCTCCATTCTGGATTCACCACGCAATACACCCCCATTGGGCGAATCAGGGTGGGTGTTCATCCTGCACCCTGACCAAGAACCTTAATTAGCCAATTAATTTGATCGTTCTGCTTATTAAATTGAGACAGGGTCAAAACCCGCGTAAAACCGTGCCCCAGGGACCAGGCAGATCAAGGGCAAGGCCGGCTTTGATCATCTGCCGTCTACAAAGCAGGCAGCAACCCTCCCCCTGAGAGACCGCTGGTCACTGGTTGTAACCACCGCCATCGATGAACTTCCGCAGCTGCTCGATCATGAATTCCTGGCTGGTGATGTATGCTTTGACAACGTCACCGATGGAAACCAGGCCCACAACCTTATCACCCTCAACCACCGGCAGGTGGCGGATGTGCTCCTCAGTCATCAAAGCCATACAATCCTCAATCGTCTGTGCGGGGCTGATGGTGATCACATCTTTGGTCATAAAAGCGCTCACCGGCTGTTCCAACACGAAATCTTCGGTGCTGGCGATCTTGCGCACAATATCCCGCTCGGAGATGATCCCGGCGATATGCCCCCCCTCCAGCACAAGCAAGGCTCCGATATCTTTGTCCGCCAGCTCGTGTAACACATCGTAAACAGATGTGTCTGGCCGTACAAACCAAACAGCATCCCCCTTCAATCTCAACAGGTCCCTAACAGAAATGATCATCGTTGTGCTCCTTTCAATACTGGCTATCCAGTTGATAAAACGGGGCAACACAGGTGCAATGGGTCCAAAACCGGTGACCCGATACCTAATTTTACAATAAAACCGGCGAATTTCCACGCTTCAGGACAGTCGAGCGCGGGGCCAGCACCTGACAGGGATCGTGCCGCCCCTCTCCGGGACTGATTTGATATCGCCCTGAGCTGAACACAACGGAATTTTCCCCCATAACCAGGATGTCATCAACCGGATGTTCTGCAAGAAAGGCAGACAGCGAAAAATCGGGGTAGTAGCGCACATCCACAGTGTAGGTGTGATGGTCATGTGCACCCAGCAAACGGATCGGGGCATCGCCGCAGGAATTCCTGAACCCCAGCTGGTCGCCATCGGTCCCGCCCTTAAATACGAACTCGATCAAGCCCACATCACCGCCATAATACCCCTCGGAATGCAGGAAAGGGTTGGGCCACAGCAGGATCTCCCAAGGAACTTACGCCCGGTGGTAAACATCCGGAAGGTAAGAAAGGCTCCAAAAGGTGAGTTATGCAACCCCCAGGATCAGCCCCGGTTTCTCAAGGGGTATGTTTAGTGGAGTGATGCGCTGAAGGATCTGATCAAAAAAACCAAGGTGTTCGTAAAAACCGAGGAAGCTAAATTCAGACTTACGCCAATCCACAGCACCCCACGGTGTACAGCAGGCTTGCTGCGGACAAACAAATGGCCGATCACCCTCCCCCACAGGAGATTTACCCGGATAAACAGCCGCAACAAGGTGCAGATTTTTGAAATCCACCCAGGCAAAAAACACCAACGAGCCAAGCACAAGCACGGCATTACGCCAGGTTCCTTTGGTCAAGAAGTAATAGGTCAAAAGGGCCCCAGGCAGAAATAAACGGCAAGACCTGATGTCGCCCAATCCAAATGAAAATGAGAAAAAATATCGGGTGAATTAAAAATCGGATTGCCGATTGCGGGACGCCAAAGGACCACCTGGCCGGCTCGTGGCTTTGTTCCCACCTACAATATACATAAAAAAGAGGTTGCTGTAATTAGCAGTAACCTCTTGATTTTAAGGTCTACGCGCTGTGCTGCGCGCCATACCGGCGCGCAAGATCACCCCGATAAGCACTGGCTGGTGCCGCTCAGGCGCCCAGCTCGCTGATCACCTGCTGTGTATCCGCCACACGCCCAAAGGTGACCATGGTGCTGATCAGCGCGGCATCGTGCAGCTCTTTGGTGATCGAGGTCTGGGCATCTGCAACGCTCATGATCTGAAAGTCGCGCATGAACCCATCCCTGGCGGTAGACTCGCAGCAGATGTTGGTGTTCACGCCGGTGATGAGCAGCGTCCTAACGCCTAAGGTGCGCAAGTTCAACTCGAGGTCCGTCTGGAAGAAGGCACTGTAACGCCGTTTTTCGATCACCAGTTCACCCGGTGCTGGGGCAGGGAGGTCAGCGATGATCTCCACGCCCGGTGTACCTTTGACCAGGGCCTTCGTCGGCGAATCAGGCCCGGTGGCGGGCCACATGGGCCCAAGCAGTCCGATATCATTCATCTGGTGAACATGCTTCGTCCAGATCACCGGCTGCTCTTTTATCCTGAAAAAGCGCACCAGCTCGGCGATGTTGGGAACGATCGCCATACAGTTCCAGCCCTCAAGGGGTGCACCCGGCAGGATGAAGTCATTCTGCATATCGATCACCAGCAGTGCGCATTCGCTCATCACCAGGTCGAACACCGGGTCACGCCGGCCGACCGCCTGTAAAAATTCCGCCACCGCCGGGGGGACGGACAAACCTTTAGGCCATTTTTCCATCTCAACAATCTCCTTTGATTAAAAATAAAAGGGCGAACGCTGTTCCACCCTTAAATATCCTCGTTTGTGGGTTAACGCTCAACCTTTGCTGCCGTTTTTCTCCTTCAAAACCACCACCAGCTCGCGCGGCCGCTCGGTTGCGCCAACCAGGGCGTTGGAATGACCGATCGCATCCCGGGGGCAGCTCTGCTCGCATTGGCTGCAGTAGGCACACCTGGCCGGGTAGTGGATCAATTTAAACTCATCACGCGAGCGCTTTTCGAGCTTCAGCCCGTCTGTAGGGCAGTCGCGCACGCACAGCCCGCAGCCATTGCACTTTTCGGGGTCGATCACAATGGCACCCCTGAAGCCCTCAGGCAACTCAAGCTCACCAAAGGGGTAGGCAACGGTATCCGGCCGGTTGATGACCGCATCGATGATAGCATTCATTAAGCTGTGTCGTTTTCTCATCGCTTTTAAATCATACCCCCATCAGGATCACAAAACCAAGCTGCAACAGCGAAAGGGGCACCAGGATTTTCCAGCCCAGCCCAGCCAGCTGATCGATCCGCAGGCGGGCAAATATGGCGCTGGCACCGCTCAGAACCAGCACCATTAGCAAACATTCTAACAGGAAAATGCCCACCACCACAAGCGGAGCGGTGAAATTTAACCAGCCCAGGTACAGGTTGACCAACAGGAAGATTCCCACGACAGCCTGGACATTCATCGTCAATTGCCAAAAGCCCAACTTTGCCCCGGAGAATTCCGTCAGCGAGCCGCCCACCACCTCGGTTGAAGCGCTGGGGATATCGAGGGGATCCCGTTTGAGCTTTCCAATCAGCCCGACCACCGCCAGGATGAACCCCAGGGGTTGGAAGATGA
This sequence comes from Anaerolineaceae bacterium UBA4775, assembly GCA_002403205.1. Taxonomy (GTDB): domain Bacteria; phylum Chloroflexota; class Anaerolineae; order Anaerolineales; family Anaerolineaceae; genus Brevifilum. Next base: position 19,368 of record DHHJ01000010.1, on the reverse strand, counting down.
CGAACGGACCCATGCCCAACTGCGCCTGAGAGATTTGCGCCACCGACCAGGACCCCGCCATGACAGCCGGACCGCTGATGGCAATGAGCAGGGGCACCTCGTAGGAGAAGTACTGCAAGATCGAGCGCCCCCCGCCTAAAAAGCTATATATACCCACCGACGCGATGCCTGCCAGGTAATACGCCAGGGTAGGAACGCTCATCAAAAACTGGATCACGATCAGGTCGCCTTCAAATGAAAAGGAAGTAAACCCGGCAATCGGGATGTACAACCCGGCGGTCAGCACCGCACTCAGCGAAATCAATGGCAGCAGCACTTCCACAAGGTCGTATACACCTTCCGGCATGAGATCTTCTTTGCTGAACAACTTGACCAGGTCGGCTGCGGGCTGATACCAGGGTGGCCCTACCCGCCGCTGAAAGCGCGCCAGCAGTTTGCGATCAATCCACTCAAAAATCAACCCGCACAGTACCTGGAAAGCCAACCCTGGGAAGATCAGCAAAGACAAGATACCTCTAAGCATCAACGACTTTCCTTACCGGTCCGCACAGGCGATACACAGGTCAATCCCCGCCAGCACCACCGGGATATCCGCCACGTGGATGGCCGAAAGCTGTTCTGGCAGCAGGCTGAGTACAGCCAGAGTCGGTGTGCGCACTTTCACCCTGGCCGGCTTATCGCTCCCATCACTGCGCAGGTAATACAGCACTTCGCCACGCGGCGCCTCAGAGCGGGTGACCACCTCGCCTGCCGGCACTTTGCGGGGCGACCGGACTGCGACCGGTCCATCGGGCATGTTTTCCAGCAAGACCTCGCATAAGCGCAGGCTTTCACGAGTCTCAAGCACCCTGATCAGTGTCCTGGCAAAGGCATCTCCTTCAGGCCGTGTGATGACCCGCACATCCAATTGATCATAGGGCGGCCAGGGGTCATCCCGGCGCATGTCCACATCCACGCCTGAGGCGCGGGCGACTGGGCCGACCACACAATACGCTCGGATCATGTCCGCTGAAACCGGGGCAACCCCCTGGGTGCGAGCGCGCAGCGCGGGTTCATTTTCGATCACATCCAACACGCCATTCACCTGGCTCTTCAGCTTTTCAACGTTCAATCGAACCAGCTCTTCCTGCTCGGGGGAAAGGTCAAAGCGCATGCCTCCGATCTGGTTGGCAGCGTGCGAGACACGCCCTCCCGAGATGCCCTCCATGATATCCAATGCCAGCTCACGGTCATGCCAGGTGTGCATAAAAACCGTGTCAAGGCCGACATGCTTCGCAAGGATCCCCAACCACAATAAATGGCTGTGAACCCGCTCCAGCTCGCATAGCAATGCCCGGATGTACTGACCCCTTGGTGGCACCTCGATTTCCAGCAGTTTTTCAACCGCCAGGCAAAACGTGGAGGTGTGCACGTGTGAGCAGATGCCACAAATCCGTTCGATCAGGTGCACATCCTGAATATAGGTGCGTTGCTGGGCCATTTTTTCAATCCCCCGATGCACATAACCCAGGCGCAAGGTGCCACCCAGCACCCTTTCGCCGGAAATATCGATCCGCATCGATAAAGGTTCTTTCAACAACGGATGATGCGGGCCAATCGGGATGGAAATTTTATTCATCGGTCTCCTCGCTACGGATAAACGGCGGGCCTTGATCCCAATCGCCAGGGAGCAGCAATCGGGGGGTCTCAGCCCTCCCAGTGAAGGTGACGCCAAACATTTCAGCCACCTCACGTTCATAGAAATCTGCACCGGGGATCAGGTCGATGATCGATGTCACCTCGGGCGCCGGTATGGGTAGACGCAGCAGCAGTGCAAAGCCCTGCCCATGCCAAAACTGGTACAGCAGCTCGATCTCGCCCGGGTGAGTTTCACGCTGCTGCGCGGTGATGGTCGAAAGGTGAAAACAGTCAAAATCAGTTTGCAGCACGCCAATGGCAGCTCGCAACTGATCTGCCGGGATGATGATGGCCTCTTCGTTCAGGATGCCGCTGTACCTTTCAAGCTGGCACCCGGTCTCGTCTGCGATCTTCGCCAGCAGTGCATCGATTTGGATCTCATCCACCATGGGCAATCCTCTCTCGCAGTTTAACCAAGCCTTCGATGATCCCCTCAGGCCTGACGGGGCAGCCCGGGATGTAAATATCCACCGGCAAAATGTGATCGACACCACCCAGCACAGTATCGCTGCCGTAAAACACCGCACCGGTGGTGCTGCAGCTTCCTACCGCCACCACCCACTTGGGCGAAGGCATTTGAGCATAAATCTGCCATAAGCCGTCCTTCGCCTGCAGGGTCACCGGGCCGGTGCACAGCAGCACATCGGCATGCCGAGGTGACGCCTTGGTGATGATGCCCAGCCTTTCGATATCATAGCGGGGAGTCAGCAAATCCAGGATCTCGATATCGCAGCCATTACAGCCTCCCGTGTTGTAATGGATCATCCACAATGAGTTTTTCTGAGCCCATCGATAGGTTTTCTTGATCATTTCTTTTAGCATCTGTCACTCAATTTCTGTGCTCATTTGCGCTTTCCGCCCGCTAAGACCATGGCACTGATGGATACACCAAACAGGTATAGCAGGCCCAGCCGGTGAGAAGCCCAATTCATCGGCAGTGTCGCCAATACCAGCACGGCCACATGGGCAATTCCAAATAACAATCCGAGGCGGAAGAAGGTTTCGTAGGACAACCGAACTTCCATCGGCGGGATCCCTTGACCGCCTGAGTAGGGCAGATATTTGTCTGCATGGTCCTCGCCTTTGGCAGCATGCCGTTGAATGAACACATACCCCAAAAAGACGATAATGAAGAAAATCGCAAACGCAAAAGGCGGGCTCAGGATTATGTTCATAGGGTCACCATCATCCACTGCATCACCTGGCTGACCAAATTCACCCACGGGCCGGGGTAAACGCCGATCACGATCACCATCAAGGACAGCAATCCGGTGGGGACCACCATCCACGTGGAAACTTCAATAGGCTGTCCACCGGCAGGCGTCAGATGCTCGGAACCTGGAGCAGGTTGATATTGCTTCACGATCATCGGCAGGTAACCGCCCAGGCCGATTACCGTACTTAGCACGAATACAGCCAGGCAGACCAAAGCAAACACATCGCCAGACAGGATCGCCGTTGAGAAGATCAGCCACTTTCCATTGAAACCGGCCAGCAAGGGGATCCCCGCCAGGCCAGCCAGGGCTATGCTGAAAGTGAACGCGGCTAGCGGCATCTGTCTACCAGCGCCCCGCAGCAATTCGATATCCTGGGTACCAAAATAATACTCGTACATTCCGGCAGAGAGAAATGCCAGGCACTTCATTACAGCGATGATCATAAACAGGAATAAACCCACGCCATAGGCTTGTTCCAGCCCGTAATAAAAGCCCATCCCCAGCCCAAACATCAGGTAACCGGTTTGGGCAATCGTAGAAAAGGATAAGAATCGTCCGAGCTGTTGCTGTCTCAACATCCGTACCGAGCCAACCAGCATATTCAAATTAGCGAAGATCATTAAATACGTACCCAGCTCACCCCGAGTCATCCCCAAACGGAGGCACACCACGGGCATGATGAACAGCATGCTCTTGGAGAGCACTGCCGCCAGCAGTCCGCTGACCGCGCTGGGGGCATGCCCGTACACATCGGGCACCCAGGTATGCAGCGGCACCACACCCGCCTTCAGGCTGAAACCCAGTAGAAAACATGCCGCCCCAATGCGGGTCAGATCATCCGGTGTAGCCAAAGGAGCCACAAGCTGCATATCACCTGTGCTGCGGTAGACAAAATAGATCCCCAGCATCATCGTCATTGTCCCCAGGCTGCTCATGATCAGGTATTTGAAACCTGCTCGGATGGAAGGCTTAGATTTGAAGCGGAAGGCAACCAGTGCGCTGGCTGTGATGGTGGTCAACTCGGTCAATAAGAATAGGTTGAACAGGTTGTTTGAGGTGAACATGCCCAGCAAACCAGCCAGAGTCAGCAAGATCAATGGGTAATACACCAGGTAACGCGGGTCCCGCGAGAGATATTCGCCGGAATATAGCGTGATCAGCAGCCCGATGATCACGCCAATGATCAGGATAAATACGCCCACGGCATTGGGACGATAGATGATCCCGCCAGGGTCATCCAGGCCATAAAACACATCCGGCCGGTTGATTATATGCGGGATATTCTGGTAATGGAGTATCAGCACAACCAGGGTACCGGCCAGCACTGCAGCGGTCAAAACCGACATCACCCGGTTGCTGAACGCGAACAAGCGCCCCAACAGAAAAACCGCAAACGCGCCGCCGATCAGGATGAAGATCGGCAGGACGATCTCGAAATATCCTGCCATCAGAACACCCCCCCAAACACCGTCGACAAGCCCTGAGCTGCCCATGCCAGCAGTGGACCGGGCAGCAATCCCTCTATGACCAGGAATACCGTCAGCGCAACCGTGGGCACCAGCAAGGCGCGGGGTGATTGTTCCATGATTTCGGCAGGTTGTTGGTCGCCAAAGAAGATTTTCCCGAAGAAACGCAGGGCATACACCAAAGTCAGCAGAGACCCAATCAAAGTGATCACCGTCAGCGCGATGGATACGCCAGAATCAAACCCGCCTGCGAAGATCATCCATTCGCTGTTGAAAATGCCCAGTGGGGGCATGCCGGATATGCCTAGCAAGCCAATCGCCGCACACGCGGTGAGGATGGGCAGTTTACCTCCCAGGCCGCCCACATTGCGTATATCCCTTTCTTTTGTTACGGTGATGATGATCCCCACGACCATGAACAGCATTGCTTTGACAATTGCATGGTAAACCACATGCATGATGGCACCCTGCATGCCGCGTGCGGTCAGGGTTCCCAGGCCAAATAGAATGTAACCCATCTGGCTGACCGAACTGTACGCAATGATGCGTTTGATCTCCTGCTCTGCCAGGGCCATCAAGGCACCATACACCTCCGACACCAACCCGGCGATCATCAGCCAGATGGCAAATGGCTGGATCGTCTCGAGGGGGAACAGCGAATAGGGGAACCGCAAGACCCCGAAGGTGCCCATGGCCAGCATGGCCGCCGCCAGGATGATGGTCACGGGCATCGGTGCCACCGTATGGGCGTCGGGCAGCCAGATGTGCAGCGGGAAGATGGCCATCTTCACGCAAAATCCGATCAGAAAGAACGTGGTCAGGAAAATTTGCGTGTTCCTGGGCAGTGTGCTGGCGTGCAGTATCAGCTCCGACAGGTTGGCGGTTCCAAAGTTGACGTACAGGGTGATCAGGCAGACCAGCACCATCAGCGAGCCCAAATGGGTGATGATGAAATATTTAAGCGAGACCCTGAAACGCAACTCACCATGGCCCCAGGCCAAAATCAACAATACCGAGGCGATCAACATCAATTCCCAAAAGATATAAAACAAGAACACGTCATTAGAGAGGGTTGTGCCCGACATGCCCAAGCTGAAGAGCAGCAGTAAGGCATAATAATAATGGCTGTGCTTGTCGCCATCCTGGTCACCCAGGGAGTAGATCATAGCGGCCAGGGTAGCCAATACTTCCGTCAGCAGGAAGGTGAGGGCCAGCCAGTTCAACTCCAGGCTGAAGGAGATGTTCATATTGGGGATCCAGGGCACTGAAAAGAAGATCGCACCCTCTTTACGCAAGGTGGATAATAGAACTAACGGGATGACCAAAGCAAAGCTTTCACTGACGATTCCGACAATGGCGGCTTGAATTTTCGTCGCTTTGCGCCACACCAGCAGGATGATCACGCCGATCACGGGCAGGATGGTGATGCCGGATAATAGGATTTGATAAGGTTTCATCGCAGGGTCCTCTCTACAGCACAAACAGCATGACCAATATCATCACCAGTAAAAAGGGAATCCAGGCCAGATCCCATCGCAGAGATTTCTTTAATACATTTTTCTCATAATCAGCCAGCGAATTCAGGGCATTGCCCATCACGGCTGTGGTTGAACGGGTTGCATCCTCTTCGACCTTGCGCAAGGTTCCCTCCGAAAGGGCCACCAGCAGGTTGCCGATCGAGATCCACAGCTTTTCGATTCGCCCTTCGACATTGCTCAAGGTTCCCTCCGAAAGGGCAACCAGCAGCCTGCCGATCGAGATCCACAGCTTTTCGATTTGCCCTTCGACATTGCGATACACCCAGCCGGCCAAGCCCTCAAAAAACTCAGCAAATTTAACTGGGCCCTGGGTAAACACAGCCAATTCAAGCTCATTATTAAGCCATTCGGCAATGTTGACCAAAAAGCCGCCGTAGGGCTGATCTTCAAGGCGTACCTGCCCCACTTGCTCAGGGAATCGGCCTTTCGGTTCGGGCTTGTACTGCAGGTAAAGATCCCACGCCACCACCAACACGGTGACGACCATCCAACCCAGTGAGACGGCCGGTGGAAAACCGCTGTAGTTAAACCCTAACCAGAGACTGTTCAACAATAGTGGAAAGAGCACCGTCAGCACCCGCAGTGCCGGTTTTTGGACCTCATCCTCCAGCAACATTAACCAGCGGTGCAGGAGCAAACCCATCAGGTAATATACCAAAAGCTTCCCGTTGCTGAAAGGGATGGCCGCCAGCAGGAAACAGCTCATGACACCACCCAACTGTGAGAACCGTGCGTACCTGATCTGCTTAATTGTATTCAACAGGATCATTAAAACCACCAGGGCAAGGGCTGAGAACAGGGAGATCCTTTGAAAAATGGCCGCTGAGTTGATGATAGGGGTAATGCGATAGAGCAAATAATATCCCAGCGCAGGGATCATCAGCCCAGAGATCCAAAATGTGACGCTCGGCGCATGCCGGTGTACCTTTTCTTGCCAGATTCCGAAGGGCCATACAGCCATTTTAATCCATAACGCCATCAGGAACCCCAAAAACACCCACAGGCGGGCATTGGGGGGCATTTCTGCTGCTGCAGCAATCATCGGGCCGATCTCAAGCGTGCCCGAGAAATGGTTGATCAACAAAATCGACGCCAGCAGGCTCAGATCACCCAAACGGAGGATCTGGAAGATGATGATGAACTGTTTTAAACCTGAGGTCACACTGAATGAAGTCAACACGGTCATAGCAGCCAGCAAACCCACCACATCCAATGCAATGTAGCGGATCATGAACTGCCCGCTTATAAAAGCAACGAAACCAGCGGAAAGTGAAAGGTGCAGGAGTGACCATTGGTAGGGTGTCATTGCAAGTGTTTCATCCGGTGGATTTCGCCAAACCAGGTAACCCAACGGCAGCAGGGTGCTCGCATACAGCAAAATGGCGGTGTTGGAGATGCTGAATATGATCGGCTCGCCCATGAACGTAAGACCGGTGAGAATATCAGCCTCGCCGCCCAAAAACAGGGCCAGGAGCCCGATCATCACCACGCCGATCCCGGCCAGGCACACACGCCGATGGTGCTCTGGCCTGCACAATAGCGTCAAGACCGTCGCCCCAAGCGGGATGGTAAACACAAAGATCAACGCTACCAAAGAAAAATTAATCACCGAGGGCACTGCCGGATTGGCTATCCTTCCTCCACGGGTTGGTTTTCATCCTGGGTATGCTTTGTGATCTGGATGATCATCGTCAACGCCAGGCCGATCACCACAGCTTCGATCACCAGGGCGGAGATGATCATCGACTGGGCCAGGAACAAATCCTGGCGCTCCCAGCCAGAAAAGATCAACCCCAGGCTGATGCTTTGCAACATCAATTTAAGACCCACCAGCTGCCGGATGTAACTCCGCCGCAGGAAAAAGCACAATAACCCAATGATGAACACCACCAGGACGCTCACATGCAAAAAATCGAACATCCACAAAGGAAGATCAAGCTCAAGCATCTTCATCCTCCTCTGGCAGGATCGCAGCAATCCCTAACGCCCCGGCAAACACCAAAAGCACCTGCACAACCAGGTCTAAACCGCGTTTGTCCCAAAACCAGGCCCGGAAATCTTCCTCCCCGGCAGGTAAGGCCGCTGGTGTATTGAGCGTCCGGAACAAAACCCAGCCCAGGGTCAATAAAATAACCAACGCGAGGATAGTCAGGAGACTGCGTTTGTTCATTTTTAGTCCACCTCATCCACTGCACTGTCGGCAATACTGGTGGCGATGATGAACAGCACGCTGATCAACCCGGCACCAACACTTAGCTCAAATGCGCCAGCAAAGGGCGCGCCAAAGAGAAAGAAGATCACAGCCAGGAATACGCTGCCCAGCCCGATCGTGGAAATGATCACGATCAACCGCCTGGCAATCAGCACGATGATCGATGTCAACACGAAACAGATCGTCAGTAAGAAAACCGACCATGCTCCGGGTGTCATTCGAGCTCCTTTAATGGATGAACCCAATCCATAATCAAATTATAGCCTTCGACGGTATCCACACATGGGATGTGGCGATATAAACCAATATTTTTCCAGGCAATCAGTCCCACTCAGGTACTGCGATGGACAAATTCACCTAAATTAATCTTGGACAAGACATAGTAAGCAAGCGCACAGCTCAATGCAAGCCATTATACGTTAACATTTTGACTTTGTCAAATATATTTTGAGTATTATACTATAATTTTTGCGAACTCATACCAACCACTGCGCTTTGCGGGTATTAATTAATACCATGGAAAATCGCAATCGATATTTACCCTGGTTGATGATCGTGCTGGCCGGCCTGGGGGTGGCCGTCATCCTTTTGCGCCTGCAAAACAGGGTCAGAATTACCGCGGTACATCCCGCACAGGGTAAGCCGATCAGCATATATGGCAAGATCGGGCTCAGCTTTAACCAGGCCATGTACACATCCTCGGTGGAAGACCGCTTCACCATTGAGCCGGCGCTGCAAGGCCAGATCACCTGGGAGGGGAATACCCTTTGGTTTACACCGGAGCGCGCTTTTGACCCAGACCTGGTTTACACCGCCACCCTATCTCGGGGTGCGCAAGCCCTCAGCGGACGCACATTGGGAAAGGCGCATACCTGGCAGGTTGAGGTCAGACACCCCGACCTCGTTTACCTTTCGCTGGACACCACCGGAGGGGACTTGTGGCGGTACGAGTGGGCAACGGGCATTACTTACCCCTTAACCGACACTCACGCCTCTGTGATCGGCTTTGCCCCCAGCCCAACCGGGGACCAGATCGCCTACGTCAGGACCAACCTCCTGGGCGGCAGCGATCTTTGGCTGATCGATCGTGACGGGACTGACCCTGAATTGCTCCTGGACTGCCGCCTGGATCAATGCACCCAGCTTGCTTGGTCAGCGGATGCAGAATGGGTCGCCTATGAGCGAGCAGCTTTCGATGTCGATGCGGATCGGTTCTTGCCCTCTCGGGTTTGGACGGTGAACCGTCAAACCGGGCAAACTGCACCGCTCTATCGGCAGGACACCGCTTACGGACATACCCCCTCGTTTTCACCTGATGGAAAGCGACTGGCGACTTACGACAGTGTCCAAAATGCGATCCGCATCGTCGACCTGGAAAGCTCGCAGGAAGAAGCCATCCCCACGACTTACCCGTCAACCGGGAATTGGTCGCCGGATGGTGAAGAGCTGGTCTTTCTAAGCCTCGTACCGGGCGCATTGGAACCCCAGGTGGCCATCCACATTGCCAATTTCACCACGCAAGACGTGCGGGATGCCCTGGGTGAGTTCATTCCCAATATGGATTATGACCCGCCGCAATGGTCACCAGACGGTGAGTGGATCGCCTACGGTGCCAGGCCGGTCGATGCTGGCATCAGCAAGGCCATTTGGGTCAAGAGCCTTACAGGTGGTGAAGCCTTTCCGATCACCGATGATCCGTCAGCCACTTACAGCGGTTACCGCTGGGATCCCTGGGGAGAGCGGCTCATCTTCCAGCGCTACCCCCTCAGCGGGCCTGTTTCCCAGGCATCGATCTGGCTGTGGGAGCGCGCCACCGGCCAAACCCAACCCTTGATCGAAAATGGCGCCAGGCCGGAGTGGCTCCCCTAAACCATCTTCCTGGGGGCATAGCAAAGTAGAGCGAAAAGAGGTTTCCGCAAAGCGGTGCCTGCCGCACCATCCCGGGATGACACCTCGACATTTTAAATCCTTCAACCGAGGATGTTGAATTACTGGGCAAAACACCCATTGCCTGAGAGGGACAATGTTTACATTCGTGAACTCCGCTTAGTGTGTGTCGCCTCTGCGAATTTATGAAATCAGTCCTTTAATATTCGAGTTTAATTTCAGTCTCAAACAAGATCCAGGGGGAAATCAAACTGCTAATACCTGTTCAACTCAAATGTCAAGGCAAACTGTCAAGGCAAACTGTCAAGGCATGTCAAGGCAAACTGTCAAGGCAAATGTCAAGGCAAACTTGACAATTCATTCTAAAAGTTATATACTTTAGCCCGTTTAACTATTAAGTGAGGTAAATCATGTCAGGTCAGGATCCGTTCACCGAAGCCCTCAGAGATTGGGCGGAGACATCCATGGATCGTTCCATGCGCGCTTTTATCCGTTACACTCGCAAAAGCGCCCTTTCCTTTTCTCAGATCAACACACTGTTTCGACTCTATCATCACGGTCCTTGCCCGGTTAATGATATTGCCGACCACCTGGGTGTTACCATCGCAGCAGTCAGCCAATTGCTGGCTTCACTGGAAGCATCCGGCCTGGTTGAACGTTCGAAGGACCCGCACGATCGGCGGATCAAGCAGATCGCACTTACCGACCAGGGCAGCAACCGGGTTCAGGAATCCATGGACGCCAAACACGCCTGGATCGATGAGCTCGCGGCCTTGATGCAACCCGAGGAGCGCGATGCCCTGCTGCCAGCGTTGTCCAACCTGAACGCTTATGCGCACCAGCTCAAGGAACAGATCCACACCCATGGCGCGCATTCCTGTTCAGCCGCACCCAAACAACCCTGATCGGTGCCTGCATAAAATTCGTGCTCACAGCAGTGAATAACGCAACCATAAAGGAATAACCCATTAATGTTACGACTGACCAAATATCTCAAACCCTACATTCCCCTCATCTTAGCGACCATTGTTTTGCTGTTCATCATGGCCAACGCTGATTTAGCCCTGCCGGATTACCTCTCGCAGATCGTCAATATCGGCATCCAGCATAACGGCATTGAAGATGCTTTACCCCAGGCGATTCGTAAGACCCAGCTCGACCAGATGTCCCTGTTCTTTTCTCCACAAGAACAAGCCCTCGTCGACCAATTCTACCTGCTTATCGAACAAAGCGACGACGAAGCGCTGTTAGAGCAATACCCGGCTTTGGCTTCTGAACCGATCTACCTGCTGGAAGAGCTGAGCGATACAGACCATGACCTATTGGAACCCATCATGGTCAGGGGACTGGTCATCCTCCAAATGATCGACCAGTTCCGTGAAAACCCGGAAGCCGCTCCAGAAATGGTTGATCAGCTCCCCTTTGACCTCTCGCAGATGCCCCCGGGGATGGACATCTTCTCCCTGCTCGAAATGGCACCTCCTGCCCAACTGGAACAGATCAACGCGCAAATCAACCAGCAGTTTGAAACCACCCCGGAAACATTGATCGACCAGATGGCAACGGCAGCCATCCAACGTGAATACGAGGCGCTGGGGGTCAACATCAGCCGCATTCAAACCAATTACATCCTGCGCGCGGGCGCGATCATGGTGGCCATTTCGCTGGTAGCGGGTATTACCAACGTGTCCGTCAGCTATCTCGCTGCCCGTACCTCGGCCGGGGTGGCCCGAGATGTGCGTAAAGACATTTTTACCAAGGTCGAAACCTTTTCCCAGCAGGAATTCAATAAATTCTCCACCGCCTCACTGATCACCCGGGCTACCAATGATGTCACCCAGGTGCAGCAGGTGATCTTCATGGTCATGCGAATGGCCTTTTTCGCCCCGATTCTGGGAATCGGCGGCATCATTCGAGCGATTGATAAGAGCCCCAACATGTGGTGGATCATAGCCCTTGCGGTAGGCCTCTTGCTGCTTTTGATTGCGGTGGCCTTCATCGTCGCAGTGCCAAAATTTAAGATCATCCAGAATTTAATCGACCGCCTCAACCTGGTCACCAGGGAGAGCCTCTCGGGCATTATGGTCATCCGGGCCTTCAACAAACAAGCCTTTGAGGAAGACCGCTTCGACCAGGCAAATCGGGATCTGGTCGATGTTGGCCTGTTCATCAACCGTGTGATGGCCATCATCATGCCCCTCATCTCTTTGATCATGAATGGTTTGTCGATTCTGATCATCTGGGTGGGTGCCAGTCAGATCGCCCAGTCCACCCTTCAGGTCGGCGATATGATGGCCTTTCTTCAATACAGCACGCAGATCATGTTTGCATTTATGATGTTATCTATGCTGTTCATCTTCCTGCCACGCGCTGCCGTCTCTGGCGACCGCATTGCTGAAGTGCTAGAAAGCGAAAATGTCATCATCGACCCGCAAGACCCCCTCGCATTTCCCGAGCCCTTCCGTGGCAAGGTTGAATTCAAAAATGTGTATTTCCGCTACCCTGATGCCGAAGAGGATGTCTTGTGCGACATCTCCTTCACTGCACAACCAGGCGAGATGACGGCCATCATCGGTTCCACCGGATGTGGTAAATCCACCGTCATCAACCTGATCCCGCGCTTTTTTGATGTGACCCGCGGCTCAATCCTGATCGACGGCATTGACGTACGCCATGTCCCCCAGCACGAATTGCGAGAGAAAATCGGGTATGTCCCCCAACAAGGTACACTGTTCACCGGCACTGTGGAAACCAACCTGCGCTTTGCAGACCAGGACGCCAGCGAAAACACCCTCCACCAAGCCATAGAAATTGCCCAGGCGGCTGAGTTCGTATACGATAACCCCGAAGGGCTCCAAGCCGAGATCTCCCAAGGCGGCACAAACGTCTCCGGCGGTCAAAAACAGCGCTTGAGCATCGCTCGGGCACTGGTCAAGCAGCCACCGATCTTCATTTTTGACGATAGCTTCTCAGCCCTCGACTTTAAAACCGATTCGGCATTGCGCAAAGCGCTTAAAGAAAAGACCGGACACAGCACCGTCTTAATGGTCACCCAGCGCGTGGCCACGGTCATCGGCGCAGACCAGATTATCGTTTTAGAAGATGGGATAATTGTCGGCCAGGGTACCCATCGCGAGCTTATGGAAACCTGCCAGACCTACCAGGAAATTGCCACATCGCAGCTGAGCATGGAGGAATTGGCATGAACGCAAATCAAAATCACAACCAATCCGCATCAAAGCGGTCCCAAAGCACACCACGCCAAACTATGGGCCGCAGGTCAATGGGCTTGAGACCAGGAGAAAAAGCCCGCGACTTCAAAGGCACCCTCAGGCAGCTGATTCAATACCTGGGAAAATACAACCTGATCATCCTGGCGGTGATGCTGCTGGCAGCAGGCTCAACGGTGTTTGCTATTCTCGGCCCCAGAATCCTGGGGCGGGCCACCACCCTGCTTTTTGAAGGGGTTGTCGCTCAAATCTCAGGTCGCGGCTCAGGAATCGACTTCCCGGCTGTCAGTGCCATCCTCGTGCAGGTGGCCATTCTGTATGTGATCTCAGCATTTCTCCAATTTCTCCAGAGCTATATCATGGCCGGGGTCTCAATCGATGTCACCTATCGATTCAGGCAGGACATTTCCAGTAAGATCAACCGGCTGCCCCTGCAGTATTTCGACAAAATCAGCCAGGGCGAGGTGCTCTCCCGTGTCACCAATGATGTTGACACCGTCAGCCAGACCCTCAACCAGAGTCTATCGCAGATCATCACCTCGGTGACCAGTGTAGTGGGCATCCTGATTATGATGTTTTCCATCAGTTGGACCATGACCCTGATCGCCCTTGTGACTGTACCCTTATCACTGGTGGTCATCAGGCAGGTCGTGCGTAATTCACAGAAATATTTCACTCAGCAGCAGGAATACCTTGGGCATGTCAATGGTCATGTGGAGGAAATGTTTGCCGGGCATGTGGTCATCAAAGCCTTCAATGCAGAAGAGGAGTCGATCAACACCTTCAACCGGCTCAACGCCACCCTCTACAGCTCCGCCTGGATCTCCCAATTCCTGTCAAACCTGATCATGCCGACCATGCGCGTCATCAGCAACCTGGGGTATGTCGCCGTCAGTATTTTGGGGGGGTACCTGGCCATCCAGGGCACCATCACCGTGGGCGATATCCAGGCATTCATCCAGTATGTGCGTCAATTTAACCAACCCTTGATGCAGATTGCCAATATTTCCAACGTCCTGCAGCAGACAGCAGCAGCAGCGGAGCGCGTGTTTGAATTTATCAATGAACCCGAAGAAGTCGAGGAAACCGCCGACCCCATCCAGCTCGACCGAGTGGAAGGGCAGGTCGAATTCCGCCATGTCCAGTTTGGGTACGAGCCTGAAGAAGTGGTGATCAAGGACTTCTCATTCAAGGCAGAGCCGGGGCAGAAGATCGCCATTGTCGGCCCAACGGGTGCTGGCAAAACTACTCTGGTCAAACTGCTCATGCGCTTCTATGATGTGGACAGCGGCGCAATTTTGGTCGATGGGCACAATATCAAAGACTTTAAACGCAATGACCTTCGCAAGCTGTTTGCCATGGTCCTGCAGGATACCTGGCTGTACAACGACACAATAGCTGAGAACATCCGCTTTGGCCGTGATGATGCGGAGGACGAGGAGGTGATCCGGGCGGCCACCACGGCACATGTTGACCACTTCATCCGCACCTTGCCGGGCGGTTATCAAATGGAGCTTAACGAGGACGCCTCTAACATCTCCGCCGGACAGAAGCAGCTCCTGACCATCGCGCGGGCTGTGCTGGCCGACCCGCCCATGCTGATCCTCGATGAGGCTACCAGCTCTGTGGATACCCGCACCGAGGGGCTCATCCAGGAAGCCATGGACCGACTGATGCACGGCCGCACCAGTTTCATTATCGCCCATCGACTGTCGACCATCCGCAACGCCGACCTGATCCTGGTGATGCGCGACGGCGACATCGTGGAACAGGGCAGCCACGATGCCCTGCTTCAGCAAAATGGTTTCTATGCCGAGCTGTACAACAGCCAGTTCGAGATTCAGCCTGTCTTATTTTGACCCGTTACCGAGGGTATACTAACTCTACCTACATCAAAGACCTGGCTGGCAAACCTAACACCAACCCGTCAGGCATACAATAAGGACTATGGAAACAGACAGCCAAGATCCGAACCTGAGGATTTCGAAGGATAAAAAGATCAAAGCAACCATTATTTTTGGACTCTTGATCATCGGCTTGGTGGTGACCCTGTCATACAGGTTTGAGGATTTTCAGGGATTTGTGACAGAAAACGTCCAGTTTACCCTGGCCATCAGCCTTGTATTGTATACAGCCCTGGGGATAACCTTTATCCCCACATCGCCAATCACGCTGTTTTTGGCTGTCTTGCTCGGTCCGCTGCAGGCAGCGCTGGTGGCTGTCCTGGGAAACTCACTTTCTGCTTTCCTCGAGTACAAAGTAGGCGAAGCCTTGGGCGATATTTTTGATTTTGAGGAGAACAAAGCCCGTCTGCCCTTTAACCTTGGCAAACTTCCAGTTGACTCGCCCTATGTGCTCTTGTTTGGGCGTTTAATTCCTGGCGGGGTTAGAGGTTTAAGTTTCATTGCGGGGGCTTACCATGTGCCAATGCCGCTCTATTTGGTAACAACCATCACAATGAACACATTGAGCGCTTTTTTCATCGCTTATGGTGGAGAAAAACTAATCAGCCTGTTTATAAAGTTGCCTTTTATGTGAAATCAATAAGAATTTTTCGAATATCTCATTTTCCCATATAAGATATTCTTTCAATAAGCCCGACGGAGGGTCATTCATGCGGTACAGTCAAACCATCCGCCAATTCATTGCAATAATCGCCATCCAGAGCATCATACTCGTGATTTTGGGGACCGTTTTGCCAGGGGTGAGTATCCAATCCATTCCCCCAGCCATCATCCTCGCGCTGATTTATCTGATCTCACAGGTGTTGTACTGGTGGATTTTCTTGCATTTTCTCTCCTATTTACCGGGTTGGATGTTTCCTTTGATTTCAACTGTTGTGACGGTTAGCTTGCTGATCATACTTGGGAACCAGATACCCGGCATCATGATTATCGACTTTTCGGCTGGATTGTGGACTGTTTTCATTCTGACGGCAATCACAGTCGTGATTGAAAGCTACATGTCTCTGGACGTTGATCAAGCCTTTGATAAGTACATTTCAAAAAGATTAATCTTAAAAAGGGGAAAACCACAGCAAACCGAAACCCCTGGGATCCTTTTCCTGGAAATTGACGGCGTCAGCCATGAAGTCCTGCAAAAAGCCATCCGCAATGGACGAATGCCTACCCTTAAACGCTGGCTCGAAAATGGTACTCATCACCTCACAACCTGGGAAACGGATTTTTCATCTCAAACAGGAGCCATGCAAGCCGGGATTCTGCTGGGTAATAATAACGATATCCCGGCTTACCGCTGGTGGGACCGTCAAAAACAGAAATCCTTTCGCTCTGGCAGTTTTTGGGACGCTGCTCAAATCGAGAAAGGAAGAAGCAACGGCAAAGGTTTATTAGCGTCGGACGGCGCATCACGAGCTAACATCTTCTCAGGAGACGCACGTGAAACACTTTTCACGATCAGCACGATGCTCGACAGAAACCGACCAACCGGGCCAGGATTGTATTTTTATGTCATCAATCCGGTCATTGTGTTCCGGATGATCACACAATTCATCTATGCCGTTTTCAGAGAATGGATACAAAATGTGGTTCAGCGCTTGCGAAGAGACAAATATGTCGTTTCCAGCAGGAACGCTTTGTATGCTTTTATTCGTGCTGCCGACTGCCAGATCTTCCAGCCCCTGACGACTTATGTGGTGATCGGCGATCTTTTACGCGGCATGCCAGCAATCTATGCCTGCCTCACGGGGTACGACAACGTGGCGCACTACACGGGTGTAGAATCTACGGAGGCCTTCCAAACCCTTGAGGAAATTGACCGTCTGATTAACCGGCTGGGTCAAGCCGCTGATCTTGCCCCTCGCCCTTACGAGATTGTTCTGCTTGCAGATCATGGTCAAACACATGGTGGAACATTTAAAAACACTTATGGTATCTCTTTACAGGAACTGGTCAGACAAGCCATCGATGAAAAAAATAACATCTTTTACTCCGAGAATAACGATGAATTGCTCGACAAATTTGACGCGTTTATCAAGGATGCGCTACCCGGCAAGCCTCGCACGACGCAAGTGTTGAATAAATTTATCTCCCGGATCACCCACGAAAGTATGCGGAAAAATTCGCCTAATAAAAGGGCGGGATCATCCACTCAAGATGTCATCTCTCCCTCCGATGCCCCCTTGGCTGTATTTGGTTCCGGCTGCACCGGACTGGTCTATTTCACTGAGTCCAGACAACGCCTTTCTCTCGAGCTGATCCAGGTTCATTATCCCAACCTGATTGTAGACTTGATCAGCCACCCAGGAATCGGGTTCCTGATCGTTAATTCCTCAACCTGGGGCGATGTCGTGATGGGCAAGGAAGGGCTGTATTATTTATCAACTGATACATATGAGGGCATCAACCCGCTGGTGCACTACTCCCCCAACCTTCCTGCGCTTTTGCGCAGGGAGTGCACCTTCAGCAACTGCCCGGACATCATCGTTAATACCAGCTATGACCCGAAAACCGGCGAATTGAGTGGCTTCGAAAACCAGGTTGGTCATCATGGCGGCGTAGGCGGTCCTCAGAGCTTCCCATTTCTGATGTATCCCACAAAATTCGATGATCACGCCCTGCCAATCGTGGGGTCTGAAGCCCTTTACCATTTATTCGTCTCATGGCGGAACACCTTGCAGAGTTGATGATTAATAAGGGTTCAAATCCGCATTTTCCATAGTCGTCACCCCATCAAAAAACTCTACGGCGCATCATGTTCACTGTCCGGCAGATAACCAGGGGATCATGTCTTAAGCCGTCAGCGTACTGCGGATGAATATTATAACAACGAAATCATTGCAGACATAAACCCGCAACCCATTTATAAAATCACCTTGACATCCGAATTGTGCAAAACCGGATCAAACCGGTTTTTAATTCGGCGTTATAAAGTTGGATATATAACCAGCAGACTAAGACTTCAAAAGGTGACCTTCCCCCTCATTGATCCTTCCCAGCGAGGTTTTCCTTTACTCGGAATTCAACAATCCTCTTGATTAAGTCATAAGGAATTGGCTTGTCAAGCGGAAAACGGATCGACCCTTTCCCGTAATGAAAAGGCGCCAGCTCAACCTGGAAAGCTTCAACACCCGCTGGGGCGGGATATAACCCAATGTGGTTTTTGAAAGCTGCAAAATGGACCAGGTTGCCATGTAAACGATATGTGGGCATTTGATAGCTGATCGTCTCTTCCGCTTCAGGCGCGCTCTCTATGATAATCGAGCGGATGTGCTGCAAAATCTCCTGGATGTCAGCTGGAAAGCCGGCGATGTAGTCATCCACGGATTGGGGGGGATTGGGATTATCTGACATTCTGTCTCCTTTGCACTTTTCACCCGTAATGAAATTCCGTCTAAAACGACAACCTAAGCATAGCGAGCTTTTTGCTCTTCTGTGAGCAGATCAATCAGCTTTTCAAACCAGCACTGGCGGGTCTGCGCGCGTTTGGCATCCTCGATCCTCTGGACATATCCTTTCCCTTGGGTATGTGAAAGCTGATAAAAAATGCCCCGGTTCCAGGCGAAGGCACTAAAGCCTGCTACATATCCTCCAGGATAACGACCACCTGCGGCTGGGTATCCTCCTCGACAGTGGTTTCGATTTCATCACCAAAAGGCACACCCACTTGCTCTCGGATTTCTTTGAGCACGATCAGGAGATGATCGCCAGTGCCCATGCAGGCAAAACTGCCCAAGTTGGGCATCCCGGCGACGGTGGCCTTCGCCCTGACACGTTTCTTGCCAAAAACTGCTTCCAGATCGAAGGGAACGGTCACAAATACACCGCCGTTGCCCGCACCCTTAAACACGGTTTTGAAGGTATGTTATTAAGTCATGATCATGTCTTAGTTTTATCCAGTGTTCACTCGCGTCAATGGATTCTACTTAATCTTCCAGGAAAAGTCGTCAGGGAATTTACAAATTTCGCAGCTGTTTGGTGCATAACACCTTAATAATGGGTGCTAGCTGGCAGTTGGCAGCTTGTAGCTGAGAGGCGAGAGCTTAAATCTAAAAGAAATGTAGGGTGGTCAGCGCTTTTCTGCGCATCAAGTTGGGATATCTGGTAGGGGTGGCTGTGGCAGAAACTTACGCACACTTTCTTTCTCCCCTCCTTCAAGAGGGGCAGCGGTTAGCTGATAGGG
>DHHJ01000024.1 GCA_002403205.1 Anaerolineaceae bacterium UBA4775 | reverse complement strand
TATTGGAATTGTTCAACACCCTCTTAATATAGTTGCCTTAAGCAGCCCGTCATTTTTGGGGTTGAATTGGGATTGCGCCGAAGTTCTTGATTGACGTTCGCGGCAAATCTTGCTATAATGCAAGCCTGTAAGAACGCTTCTCTGCGCAGATCCTGTCAAGGACTGGTGGTTAGAGCGCAGGTAAGTTTTTTTGGGCGCGTAGCTTCGCAGATCCTGTCAAGGACTGGTGGTTAGAGCGCAGGTAAGTTTTTTTGGGCGCGTAGCTCAGTTGGTTAGAGCGCACGGTTCACATCCGTGAGGTCGTGAGTTCGAGTCTCTCCGCGCCCACTTTGTATTTAATTAGCCAATTCGCTACAGGTATGCTGGGCAAAGGACGTGAGTTCGAGCGCTATCGCAGTCCGCGCCTGATGTTTTGTCATCCCGACCGAAGGGAAGGGGTCTCGGCCTGGTAGTTGCCCGAGATNNCCGCATCTTCCTCGCGATGACAAAAATTATTCGTGGGTTCGAGCGCTGCCGAAGTCCGCGCTCTGATGCACTTGTCATCCCGACTGAAGGGAAGGGCTCTCGGCCTGGTAGTTGCCCGAGATNNGCATCTTCCTCGCGATGACAAAACTTATTCGTGGGTTCGAGCGCTATCACAGTCTGCGCCTGATGCTTTTGTCATTGCGACCGAAGGGAAGGGCTCTCGGCCTGGTAGTTGCCCGAGATCGCTTCGTCGATGCGGTGCATCTTCCTCGCGATGACAAAACTTGTTCGTGAGTTCGAGCGCTGGCGCAGTCAGCGCACATTCCCTTCCCATTGATCTTCCCATTTAACTGCAGAACATCGTTATAATTCTCCCAACGTACAGTTCGCTTTCACCCAGGTGCGCCAATTGCATGCAGAGGAGGTATTTTCTCGATGACGTCTTCTCAACCCGGAGTACAGATCAGTAAGAAAGCCTTTATCCAGGCCGCGGTGATCATCCTGGCCTTGATGCTGCTGTCTGGCGTGCTGACCCGCATCCTCCCCGCCGGGCAGTTTGCGCGCGTGGTGGTTGAGGGGCGGGGCGATGTGATCCAGCCCGATTCCTTCCAGTTCATTGACCGGCCGGAATACCCTGTCTGGCGCTGGTTCCTGGCGCCCTTGGAGGTGCTGATCTTTCCCGGCAACGTGACGGTCATCGGGATCATCCTGTTCATCCTCCTGGTGGGTGTGGCCTTTGCCCTGTTGGAGCGCGCGGGTGTCCTCCAGTATGCCATTCACAGCATTGTCAGGCGGTTCGGGCATCAGAAATACACCCTGCTGCTGGTGCTGACGTTCTTTTTCATGGCGTTGGGGGGCTTTTTCGGGATTTTGGAAGAAGTCATTCCCCTGGTGCCGATTGTGATCGCCCTGGCCCTTTCCCTGGGTTGGGACGTGCTGACCGGCTTGGGCATTTCCATCCTGGCGGCCAATGTCGGCTTTTCGACGGCGGTGTTCAACTTCTTCACGATTGGCACGGCCCAGCGCCTGGCGGGCCTGCCCCTGTTTTCGGGCTGGGTGCCGCGCCTGATGCTTTTCATCGTGATGTACCTGGTATTGGCCGTCTTTCTCACCCGGCATGCCCGGCGGATCGAAGGTAAATCTGCCCGTTCACCTGGCCCGCCCGATAACGCGCCGATCGGGATCGCTCAATCTGAAATTTCTCCAGGATCAGCCTCAGGGGACGAGCCGCGCTTGAGGCGGGCTGCGCTGTTTATGGGGGCGATGTTTGTTTTGATCTTGATCTCGGTGATGTTCCTCACCTGGCAGGAGTCGCTGAGTGACCTGGCGATGCCTGTCTCAGGGTTGTTGTTTTTGGCTGGCGGGGTCGGTGCCGCGCTGATGGCGGGCATGGGGAAGCGGGCCTGGGGTGCGATCTGGCACGGGTTTTTGGGCATTGCGCCCGCCGTGCCGCTGCTTTTGATGGCTGCCAGCGTTCAGCTGATCATCTCCTCGGGGGGCATTTTGGATACGCTGCTGTATTACGCCTCCACGTTTTTTGCGGATACCTCCCCGTTTGTTTCGGTGCTCTTGATCTACGGCCTGACCCTGGTGCTGGAGTTGTTCATCAGCTCGGGTTCAGCGAAAGCCTTCTTGGTGATCCCCATCTTAATGCCCCTGGCTGACCTGGTGGGTGTCAACCGGCAGATCGCCGTCAGTGCATATGCCTTTGGCGATGGGTTTTCCAACCTGGTGTACCCGACCAATGCCCTGCTGCTGATCGCGCTCAGCCTGACGGGCATGGCTTATTTTAAATGGCTCAAATGGGTGCTGCGCTTGTGGGTGTGGGTGATCCCGATCACCGTGGCCTTCCTGGCGCTGGCTGTGGTGTTCAATTACGGCCCGTTTTGATGTCAGCAGCACCTTAACCCCAAATGCAACAGCCTGTCTCCCTTGTTAAAATTTCGTCTAGCGGTTATAGTATTTCCATGAACGCTTTTTCTTTTATCTTGCGATCTGAATGGGAACCCCGGCGATGACCCCCAAAAGGCTACCCTTCCTGAGCACCTGCGTGGCAGGTTTGAGCTTGCCCCCGGTCAACGCCTTTGACGACGTCCAGATCAGCGGCATCGCCTGGGATTCGCGCCAGGTGCAACCCGGGGACGCCTTTTTTGCCCTGGTTGGGGAGCATTTCGACGGTCACCGCTTTGTTGAAGCCGCAATTAGCAACGGCGCGGCGGCGGTGATCGGCACCCGCCCGCTGATAGGGCTGGCGGTGCCCTATGTTCAGGTGCAGGGGGATGACCGCTTGGCCCTGGCGCAGTTTTCGGCTGCCTTTTACGATCACCCCTCGCGCAAGCTGGTGGTGATCGGCGTGACGGGCACAGACGGAAAAACCACCACGACCAACCTGGTCTATCACATCCTGCGCACAGCCGGCATCCAGGCCGGGATGATCTCCACGGTCAACGCTCTGATCGGCGATCAGTCGCTCGATACGGGCTTCCACGTCACCACGCCGGAAGCGCCGGATGTTCAGCGTTACCTGGCGCAGATGGTGGATGCTGGCCTGACCCACGCCGTGCTGGAGGTGACCTCGCACGGTCTGGCCCAGCGCAGGGCAGCTGAGGTCGATTTTGACCTGGCTGGTGTGACCAATGTAACCCACGAACACCTCGATTACCACGGTACCTACCAGGGGTATTTGGCCGCCAAGGGCTTGCTGTTCGAAGCACTCGATGGGGGAGCGGGCAGCAAAGGGGTGCCCAAACTGGCGGTGTTAAACAAAGATGATGAATCCTACACTTACCTGGCAGGCCTGTCCGACGCGCGGGTTCTTTCGTATAGTCTTGATGCTGACGCGCAGGCGGACCTTTGGGCAGGCGAGATCCACAGCGACCCCAGCGAACTGCGCTTCCGGGTGCGGGGTTTGGGCCAGGACTTCACCATCAAGACGCCGCTAATCGGCCGGTACAATGTCTCCAATGGGCTGGCCGCGATCGGCCTGACGGCTTACGGACTGGATGTGCCCATCTCGGCGGTGCAGGCGGCCTTTGCCACGATCTCAACGGTACCAGGGCGCATGGAGCGCATCGATATGGGGCAGGACTTTCTGGCGATTGTGGATTTTGCCCACACGCCCAATGCCATCGATCAGGCGCTTAAGACCGCTCGTGAGCTCACCGAAGGCAAGGTGATTGCCGTGTTTGGGTCCGCAGGCCTGCGGGATGTGCAAAAGCGCAAACTGATGCCCGAGATCGCGGCAGGCCTGGCAGATGAAATGATCCTGACCGCGGAAGACCCGCGCACCGAATCGCTGGATGCGATCCTGGCGGATATGGCGGAAGGCGCTGTGCGGGGCGGCGGGGTTGAGGGCGTCACCTTTTGGCGGGAACCTGACCGGGCGACTGCTTTACGGATGGCCGTCAGGCGGGCTGGCCCCGGCGACTTGGTGGTCACTTGCGGCAAGGGGCATGAACAATCGATGTGCTTTGGCGATGTGGAACATGCCTGGGATGACCGCACAGCCTTGAAAGCGGCCCTGGCAGAGCACTTGGGGATACCCGGCCCGCAGATGCCCAAACTCCCCACCACGCCTGCAGATCAATAGGTTGAAGGGAGCGATGAAATGAGAAAGCAGACGAAAAACAAGGTCAGCGCTGGTGATATCACGGCTTGCCTGCGGATGCATCTCACAGAGCAGCGCCCCGTCACCCTGCACAATACCTTTCAGGGGGTCCCGGTCAAGACCGAAGCCGATGTGGCGATGGTCCATGATGACTTTTTGGGTCTGATCGTGCATCCTTACCAGGCCGTGTGCATCAAAGATGCGCGCTACACATTCATCGAGAGCAAATCCCTGCCGGAGATGATCAGGGCTTACCCGGTCTCGATCGACTACACCAATCACGTGGTGATGCTGAAGGAGCTCAAAGTGCCCCACTCGATCACCGTTGACCTGCATCACTCGTGGGTCGCCCCCGAAAAAGCGATCGATGTTGAGATCTATTCGAAAACTGGGATCTCCAAAAGCGGTGAAATGCTGGGCATTGCCGTTTTGGAAGATAACCGGGTGCGGGTCGTGATGGCGGTACCTGAGGACTTTCCCCACATCCGCAAAGACTCCCTCTCGCTGGCCTTTAATCTGGACGCAAAAGGCGACCCGATCTCGGTGCAGGGTGAGGTGCATTCGCTGGTTAAGCTCCGCAATAAGCCGCAGAAGCGTCTTGAGGTGGATGGACGTGCCGTGATGACGGATGAGGTCTCGATCCTGGCCTACATTGCCCGCCGCGAAGACCAGATCATGACTGCCCTGGATAAGGCATATAAAAAACTGCGCAAAGGGAAGGGGATGGGGAAGCGGTAAGGAAGGTGATAGCTGATAGCTGATAGCTGATAGCTAATAGCTGAAAGCCAAGAGCTAAAAGTAATGAGATAAAGCTAAAAGCTGGTCTCTCTGGTTTGTGCTTCGAGGGCGATGCGGCTGGTGCTTGAGGGTGCTATTTAAGTACAATCCTTTACATAAAGATGATTGCGATAACTTGAACAATGCCAACTGAAGGGCACGGCATGCCGTGCCCCCTATGGTTTCGGAAAAAAGATTGTTTTGATCTGAAATTCTACTCCCCCGTGATTTGTGTTTGACCCATTCACCAATCACAACTCTCCATTCACAATTCATCACTCACCAACATCAAAAAACCCTGCCCTCTTGAAAAGGGGGCAGGGTCATTGACTTAATGGGTAGAGAGGTTATGAGCGCCTTCGGCTGTGCGGGCGGCCTTTGCTTTTGTTGCCGGGGCTGTCCTGCGCCTGGGCTTCTTCAATGGTCCAGCCTTCCAGCAAGGCTTGCCGTGATAGGCGGATACGGCCCTGGTTATCGATGTTGGTGACCATCACGGTGACCTCATCGCCTTCCTTGACCACATCGGAGACTTTGTTCACGTGGCTGGTGTCCAATTGCGAGATGTGCACCAGGCCGTCCTGCCCGGGGAGGATTTCAACAAAAGCGCCAAAATCCGTGATCCGGACGACTTTACCGGTATAGATCCGGCCTACCTCAACCTCTTCGGTCAGGCGTTCGATGCGCTCGCGGGCGGCTTTATAACCCACACCATCGGTTGAGGCGATGAAAATGGTGCCATCGTCTTCAATATCGATGCGGGTACCGGTTTCTTCCTGGATGTTGCGGATGGTCTCGCCGCCTTTGCCGATCACGGCGCCGATCTTTTCAACGGGAACCTTGATGGTTTCGATGCGGGGTGCATGGTCCTTGATGTCGCTGCGAGGTTTGTCGATCACTGCGAGCATCTTGTCGAGGATGAACAGCCGGGCTTTGCGGGCCTGTTCTAGGGCTTCTGACATGATCTCTGTGGTGATCCCGCTGATCTTGATATCCATCTGCAAGGCGGTGATCCCTTCGGTCGTGCCGGTAACCTTGAAGTCAAGGTCGCCGAGGTGATCTTCCATGCCAAGGATATCGGTGAGGATGACGTAATTATCATCTTCTTTGATCATGCCCATGGCCACACCAGAGACCGGCCGTTTGATCGGCACGCCGGTGTCCATCAGCGCCAGGGTTGAACCGCAGGTTGAAGCCATCGATGAAGAGCCGTTAGATGACATCACCTCGGAGACAAGGCGCATGGTGTAGGGGAAATCCTGTTCGTCCGGGAGGACCGGGCGCAGGGCGCGCTCTGCGAGCATGCCATGTCCGACTTCCCGGCGGGATTGGAACAGCCGGCCCGTCTCACCCACACAATAAGGTGGGAAGTTGTAATGGTGCATGTAGCGTTTGGATTCTCCAGGGATCAGGTTATCCAGTTCCATGGCTTCTCTTGGGGTACCGAGGGTGGCCAGGGTCAGCACCTGGGTTTCGCCACGTGTGAACAGACCAGAACCGTGGGCGCGCGGGCTGTAGTTGACCTCACACCAAATGTCACGGATTTCATCTGGCTTGCGCCCGTCGGGTCGGACATGATCTGAGAGGATCCGGGTTCGGATGATGTCTTTTTCGGCCTCGCTGAAGGCTTCACCAATGCGCTTTTTGAGGATCTTGAGATCGGCTTCGCTTAAAGTGTCGACTTTGTCAGCCGTCATCTCTTCGATCACGGAGGTTTTGAGTTCATCGATGCCGCTGTAGAGGTTCTCTTTGACATAGGGTTGTTTGAGGAGCTCGAACAAGCGATCGGATACGCGGGATTTGACCTCGCTGAGGATGGACTGGTCCATACTGGACAGCTCGACTTCCCGTTTGGCTTTACCGATCTCGCGTGCCATCTGCTCTTGCAGTTCAATGATAGGCTGGATGGATTTGTGCGCCAGGTCGAGGGCTTCGATCATGACCTGTTCTGAGACCTCGTCGGCGCCGCACTCGACCATGGCGATGGCCTGTTTGGTGCCCGCTACCATCAAATCCAGCTTGGATTCTTCCAGTTCGGGGAAGGTGGGGTTGACAATCAGCTCACCATCGATGTACCCAATGCGGACTGCGCCGATCGGCCCAGCCCAGGGGATGTCTGAAATCATCAATGAGGCTGACGTGGCGTTGATGCACAGGGTGTCGAGAGGGTTGTCGGTATCGGCCGAGAGTGACATCAGGATGACCTGCACTTCATTGCGCATGCCATCTGGAAAGAGGGGGCGGATCGGTCGATCTGCCATCCGAGCGGTCAGAATTGCCTCTTCGCGTGGTCGCCCTTCACGCCGGAAGAATGAACCGGGGATCTTCCCGCCGGCGTACATGCGTTCTTCATAGTCCACGGTCAGGGGGAAGAAATCAAGGCCTTCTCTCACATTCCCCATGGTGGCAGCGCAAAAGACCATGCTGTCGCCCTGGCGAATGGTTACTGAACCGCCGGCCTGTCCGGCCAGCTTACCAGTCTCGATGATGATGTCTTTCTCACCGAGTTTGGTACGATAAATTTTTGGGTTGGATTGCATAATTTGTTAGTCCCTTTCATCTAATTTCCCGCCTAGTCAGGAACTGAAAACCGGTGAGGCATCTATCCTCAGCAATTTTCAATACCCGACCAGCGGATTGCGTGTTTAGTTAAATATTACTACCGCAGAGCAGCACATTGCGCAGAAAAAGTATGGAAAAACGATCTTTCTGCTTGGCAATCTGCCGACCCTGCGGTACGTTCTTGAGCGTTTTTACCAACCAACAAGTTTATTTCTTGCGGATATTGAGCTTTTCGGTCAGCGCCAGGTAACGTTGATAATCTTTTCGACGCAGGTAAGCCAGCAGCCTGCGGCGCTGTCCGACCAGTTTCAGCAAGCCCCGGCGTGAACTTTCGTCGTGTATGTTCTCACGCAGGTGCTCCGTCAGATCCTTGATACGGGTGGTCAGGATCGCAATTTGAACTTCAGGTGATCCTGTATCCTCACCATGCCGCTTATATTCCTGAATGATCGCTTCTTTGACTTCTTTTTCTAAAGCCATGACACTGCTACTCCTTTTATTATTTATTGCAGGTCTCCATGTGCCCAGCCAAACATAACCAGGCACAGGACCAGTCACAGGCTTAGATTATACCAGACGTAGAAATTTGTGCAAGCAGGCGATCAGCATTTGCAAGGTCGATAACCGTGTGGAAAATTCTGCCGCTGGTGGATTTAGATGAGACCTGAGTGATTAGGTTTTAGTCATCGGGTGGGGGTGAAGGTGTTTACCGGCCGATCAAGGTATCAAAGAAGCGCGCCAGCCAATCCCTGACCTCATGCGGGTCTTTGCTCTTCAGCACGGCCAGCAGGTCTTCCTTGGGGCTGGGGTATGGAGCAAGGTAGGCTTTTAGATACTTTCGAAAGGTGATCACGCCGCGCTGGCCATAAAACCTGAGCATGGCGTCGAAGTGGTCGAGGATGGTTTCCCGCACCTGTTCTGGCGGCACAGCATCCCGGTCGATGCGGCTGAAGAGCCAGGGGTTGTCCATCGCCGCCCGGCCGATCATCACCCCATCGCATCCGGTAACTGCTTTGATGTGGTCTATTTCCGCCACGGTGCGCACATCTCCATTCCCGATGACCGGGATATGCAGCGCCTGTTTCACCTCGCGAATGGGCTCCCAGCGTGCCCGACCGCGGTAAGCCTGCTGGCGGGTGCGTCCGTGCACTGCTACCATCGCACCGCCATGATCCTGGATGATTTTAGCCACTTCTAAGTAATTGAGCTGGGTGTCATCCCAACCCAGACGGATCTTGCCGGTGATGGGTTGGGTGAAATTATCGGACATCAGGCGGAAGATGGCCGCGATCTTATCGGGTGTTTTGAGGAGCGCCGCGCCAGCGCCGCGTGAGGTGACGTTCTTCGATTGGCAGCCCAGGTTGATGTCGATGATGTCCGGTTTCACCTCGGGCACGAGTTTCAACGCGGCTTGCAGGATTTGGTCAGGGTTGTCGCCCAGGAGCTGGAGCGAAAGCGGTCGGTGATAGGGCTCAAAGCGTAAGCGCTGGTGGTACCGCGGATGGTTTTCAAGCACATCCAGGGCGTTAATGAACTCTGTGACGATCATCGCTGACCCCAGCCGACGGCAGATCCCACGTAAAGGCATATCTGAGATACCGTCCATTGGCGCCAGGATCAGGTCACCAAAGATGGGGACATCGCCAATTGAGAATGCAGGCGTTTGGTTCGTCATAGCTGGGTGAATTTTACGCATCCTCTCCGTTAATCTGGCGGATAGCCCAGGCGAATGCATCCTGTAAAACGGGGTCATTTTCTTCAGCGAGATGTCTCCGTAAGAGTGGCAGGGCGTTGGTGTCACCCTGGTTACCCAGGACCACGGCGGCATTTCTCAGCAGCCCGCGCCGTTTGGCCCGCAAAAGGGCTGTGTCTGCAAACCGGGTTGTGATGGTGAACTCGTCCCAGGCGAGCAGCTCATACAAATTCACAAATTCTGGCAGGCTGGGATCACCCAGAGGTGAGGTATGCTCGCCCGGCCTGGCATTGTGCGGGCAGACCATCTGGCAGGCATCACAGCCGAAGAACCAGCTGCCGACTTTGGGTTTAAGCTCATCGGGGATGCTACTTTTATTTTCGATCGTCAGGTAACTGATGCAGCGGGCAGCATCGATGGTGCGGTCCGGGAGGATGCACCCTGTGGGGCAGGCTTCGATGCAGCGCTGGCAGGACCCGCACAGATCACGGGTGAAGGGCGGATCTACCAGGAGCGGCAGATCGGTGAGCATTACCGCCAGGAAAACATAAGACCCCACCCCGGGGATGATCAGATTGGTGTTTTTCCCCGGCATGCCAACCCCGGCCTGCTCGGCGAAGGCGCGTTCAAGCACCGGGCCTGTGTCGACATAAGACCGTACCGCCACAGCCTTAGGCGCATTGGCATTGAGGAATAGGGCCAATTCGTTCAGTTTTTCCTCGATGGTGAGGTGGTAATCCACGGTCAGGGCATAAGCCGAAACGCGGCCATAACCGGAACGGGTTTCACCCAGCGGCGCTTGTGGTGGTAGATAAGGCATGGCCAGACAGATCACTCGCTGGCAGTCCGCCAGGATCAAACGCGGGTCTGCTCGTTTGGCCAGGGTGTCTGGCCGGGCCAGGTAGGCCATGCCAGCGTGCCGTTCTTGCTCGACCCAATGCTGAAATGCGTCAATATGAGGGGCTGGAAACGCCTCTGTGATGCCGACCTGCGTGAAACCGACCTGTTGCGCTTTAGCCTTAAACGCATCCTTGAGCTGCGATAAGGCGCCCATCAGCCGGAGTCCTTGAGTGCGGTCATGCTGCCGGTTTATTCAGCCACGACGATGGTGAGGCTGAAATCATAAAAGGCATTATCGGCGGCATCAAACAATTTCCAGTTGGATACATGCGTGCCGGGCGTATCTGGCGCGATTAAGTCAACGCTGATGGGCAGGCTGGTTTCTGGTGGAACCGGCAGCCACAGGAAGACTTTGTCCTCAGCGCCCATCTGCTGGCCGAAGGTATGTTCGATGTAATAATTGACCGTCCAGGTTGATGTCCCAGTGTTTTCGAATGTCCAGGTCACCGTGAACGCCTCGCCGGGTTGAAAACTGGTGTTGTCAGCAGGGGTCTGCGCGATCAACTGGCCGCGATTGGTGCCGCTGGTGGGTGGGGTATCACCAACTGTCTCGGTAGGGGTGAGGATTGGGGTTTGGGTTGGTTCGAGAGTCGGCGTGAAGGTTAATGTGGGTTCCGGTGTCTGTGTGGCGGTGGGCAGCGCGGCTGATGTCAGGGTCGCCTGGACGTCGGCAGTTTGGGCAAAACCTGTTTTTTGCGCATCGATATCCAGTTGGGGTTCAGCTGAACGGCAGGCGCTCAGGATGGCGCTCAACAGGATGATGAGACTCAGGGCAATGATTATTCTTGATCTATTTTTGTGCATGGTAGGCTTACCTCCAACCCAATGGTGGGATAGTCAACTTTCAATTTTAGATGATGAGGGCGAAAAGTCAAGCGGAAAATGCTTCCTACACATTGTGTAACACGCAGCAAAAACCGGCGGTGATGTCCATCACCGCCGGTATGCAGTGGGTGATACGGTTAATCTGGTACGATCCGGGGGGCGAACCACAGTGACAAATCGTTTGCTGAACTGCCGTTTGCCTCAACCAGCAAAATAAATTGGACTCGTTTTCCAGTCAGGCTGCTCAAATCAATTTCAACCCGGGTGAAAGTCATATCCTGGACTTCATGCCAGGTCCCCAGGGTTTGTTCAGCGCCGCCATTGACCCTGGCGAGTAAACTGAATTTCACATCGCAATTGGTTGATCCGTAACACCCGACAATGGTTTTGAATGAGGTGTCACTCGTGAGGGTGATCTCGGGATATGTTCCGCGAATCCATCCATTTTCTACCTTCTGAGGGTGGACCTGTAAGCCGGGTTCATCGTCAAGCGCCATGTTTTCCAGAAGGGGTTTATCGATTAACAGGGCCCAGCCCTTTTCAGACCCAGATACACCTGGACAAGGCAGCTCACCCGAACCGCTGCTCCACTTCACGCCGGGCGCGCAGTAATTGCGTGCGAAGTCATATGTGTTTCCGGGGATGCTGATCTCAACCCAGAAAGGTGAATCCTTTGCGCCGATTCCAAATACGACACCGGCAGCGTTACGCAGTTTGAAATTGCCACGGTGGGTCCCAACCGTGTTAGGCGCCTGTAATTCCAAAGAAATCGTTATTTGTTGTCCTGGGGCGACAGTGTTGCTCGTGAGCTGTGTCGCAGCCGATGCGCCCATGGCATTCCCGCTGAAAAAGACGACATCATAATCTGCATTCCAGGTGCAGGTACCGGAATTCTTCAGGGTCCAAGTTTTCGTGAAAGCCTGTCCCTGGTTAATTATGGAGCCATCCAAGACCGTTTCAGTCATAAACGCAGCCTGGTCGCACTTGCCCTCGGGGGTATTGGTCGGTGCGGTGGTCGGCGTGTGGGTGGGCGCGGGTGGCTGTGTAGGCTCTTCTGTTTCTTCCTGGGGTGCCAGGGTCTCGGTGGGCAAGATCTCCTGGGTGGGAGGCACCTGCGTGGCTTCTGCAATGAGGGTTTGCTGGGCCTGGATGGTCTGCGCAGCGGCAGTGTTTAACAGGTCCACCTGGGATTCGGGCGTTTCCTGGCCGGGCAAATTGCATCCTGCCAGGATGAGACTAAAGATGATCAAAAAAGTGATGACAAACACTGATTTCTTCATGATTCTTCTCCTGTCGTAAAGACCGTTCACCAATCTATTGAATTATATAATTAACCGCAATAAATTGAAACAGCCTTCCCGAATTTGCCGGAGAGAATAGTGGTGTAGCCATCGGGCTATTCCAATTTATTTACTGCTAATATGACGTTTTCGATGCAATAATGGTTCCATGTTGGCCAGTATTTGCTTAAAAAATCACGTGGGCGGCTTGATTGGTCGCCCACGCTGGGGTTGGGTGAAAAACGGGTGTGAAAGTGGATCACGGCTCCTGAAAATCAGGATGTTTACCGCGCAGGGCCTTGAAAAACAAGCCCAGGCTGAATTTCTTGCCGGTCAGCAGCAGCTGTGCCCTGAACATGCCGGAAACCGCTCTGATGAGGATGAAGATGGTAATGGCCATACCGCCCACCGCTGTGAGCAATTGCCAGAGCGGCACCGGTGTGATTGCGAGCCGTGTCATGATCGTGTTGGGGGCCGTGAAGGGGATCAGGCTCATGATCATGGGCAGGGTGGCATTGGGCCGATTGATGATGACGCCCACCATCATTACTGGGATCAGGATGGGCAGGATGATGATGAATGTAGCCTGCGAAGCCTCTTTGATGGACCCCACCAAAGCGCCCACTCCAGCCATGAGGGTGGCGTACACCAGGTAGCCTAAAACAAAGAAGACAATACCCCACACGAGAATCCCCGTGGAAAGCTGAGCATCGGGCGGGATTTGGAGAGTCTGGCCGCCCAATTGCAGCATCACCAGTGCCGACCCCAGCCAAACAACCAGTTGAAGCAAACCTACCAGCCCCAGGCCGAGAATCTTTCCGGTCAGCAGTTCACGGGGCTTGATCGAGCTTACCAGGATCTCCATGACCCGGTTTTCCTTTTCTTTTGCGACGCTGTTCATCATCAAACTGGCAGAGGTGACGATCAGGATGTAAAACAGCATGGTCATCCCGTAGGGAATATAAAAAGCGATCGGGTTGCTCATGTCGACAAATTCCTCGGTTTCCCCAGGCGCCTGGTCGATGTATTCCACCAGGATCGGGTTATGAAACCTTTCAAATTGGGCCTGGTCACCGCCAAACAGGTTCAATTGGATCACGGAATTGATCAGCCAGGTGGTGTTTACCCCCTCCATGGGGTTAAAATCCTGGCTGATGTAGCGGATGCTGCCCGTCTCAAGGTAATCGGGCTGGATCACGAAAAAGCCGCTGATCTGCCCCAAACGGACCGCTTCGTTGGCTTGCGCCTCGCTCTCAAACTGGATCAGGCGGCCTTCCTCAAGCCATTCAGGGGTTTGGGTGATGATGCCGGCTTGGTCGATGTACCCTTCCGATGTCAGGAAATCAGGTTGTGGTTGCGTGGACGGGCCTGGCAGGTCCGTGATCTGATCACCGCCAAAAAGCGAGATGCCCCCGAGGATCAACCCTGGTAACAGAGGTACCAGGATCAATGTCAGCAGGAATGAGCGACGGGTAACCGTGTTGATAAATTCCGTTTTCAGGACAATCAAGGTCTTTTTCATACGGTCTCACGCTTTCCAATCAGTTCTTTAAACGTAATTTTCTTGCCATACTGGAGCATGCCCATGCGAAAAGCCCGTCCTGCCAGCCAAACAGTAAAAACAGCAACGATGACCAGGATCAGGATGTTGAGGGTAATCTCCCAGGCAGGCAGGGTGGTGAAAGCCATCCGCAGCAAAACGGTGATCGGTGCCGAAAATGGGAAGTAGCTCAAGACAATCGCCAAGGCGCTGTTGGGGTTCATCATGATGGGAGTAACCACATAAAAGGGGATGGTGACCAGTAAGGAAAACCCTGAACTGACTTGTTGTGCCTCGCGCATGTCGGTCATAATGGCGCCAATTGTGGCCATGATCGCTGCAATCATGACAAAGGCCGGCAGGAACATCAAGGCCATCACCAGCAGGGTTTCACCAGGGATCGAAAAGTCCTGTAAAAAAGGCCAGAAATTGCCAGCCACGGCCAATCCGATCCAGGCGAAGATGAGCCATACGATGAGCTGAGTCAATCCCACGCTGATGTTGCCAATGGTCTTGCCGGTCATTAACTGTGTAGGCGTGACCGAAGTGATCACAATCTCCATAGTGCGATTCTCTTTTTCTTCGACGACTGCCTGCAAAAGGTAGCCGCTGCTGGTGAGCACCACAATGATAAAGGTGATACCCGCGATCACAGGCGTGACAAACAGGAACCACTGATCTTCACGCATCTCGCGGGTTCCATCGACGGTGGCCATGGTCAGCTGGCTGCCCTCCTGGAGCCTTTCCACAATTTGGGGGTCAAGCCCCTCAAAGATATCGATGTGTTGCAGGATAAATCGCCTGAATTGGACTTGAGCACTGCCACTTGGTGCGCTGATGAAGTTCAGCTCAACCTCACGATCAGCGGGGAAGCCTTCCGGGAGGACATAATAGGCTTGAATCTGTTCAGACTCGAGGTCCGCCTGGGCCCGGGTTGCATCGGCGTAAGGGATAAATTCGATGGCTGGCTCGAACAAATTCCCATCGACCTCTATCGGGACAGCATCAGTCAGGGTGCCAGAGCGGTCCACATAACCGATGGGGGATGAATCGGTGGTGACCAGAGCGATTATCACAGCGGCCAGGGCCATGATGAGCACCATGGCGGGCAGGCTGAGCAGGCTGAACAAGAAACGCTTTTCGAAGACATGGCGGGTGTATTCGTGTTTGATGATGGTCCAGATCTTAGCCATTTTGACTCCTCGATTGCTTCCTGACCACTTGAATAAAGATCTCATTCAATGGTGGTACTGCAATCTCGAATGCGGCGATTTCCGTTCCCGTGTTAATCAGATTCTTGAGCACCTGGTTGGGTTCAACATGCTCTTCCAGCGAGAGTAAATGACGCCCATTGTGCACCCGGATGGATGCAACGCCATCGATGGCTTCAGGCAGGTGCGTGAGGGGCTTGACGAGGATATCCCGCGAGGCAAACTGGCTCTGAATTTCCTGCAGGGTGCCATACAGCACCCGGTGGCCGTGGTCGATCAGCAGAATGCGGTCGCAGAGTTCTTCTACCTGGTTCATCTGGTGGGTGGACATGATGATGGCTGTGCCCTCATCCCGTTTTTGCTGGAGGATGTCTTTGACCATTTCGGTGTTGACCGGGTCGAGCGCGGTGAAGGGCTCGTCGATGATCACCAACTCAGGATCATGCACCAGGGTGGAGATGAGCTGGGCTTTTTGCTGCATGCCTTTGCTGAGCTCCTTGACCTTCTTGTCCCTGACATCGTACAGATCAAACCGTTCCAAATACTCGTTTAACTTTGGGCTGCTGGATTTTTCCGGCATGCCTTTAAGAGCGGCCAGGAAGGTCAGACAGCGGTCCAGGGGGATATCCTGGTAGAGGCCGCGCTCTTCGGGCAGGTAGCCGATGCGGTTTTTCTTATCATCCGACATCGGACCACCCATGACGCTGATATCGCCGGAATCGGGCTGAAAGATATCGAGGATCATACGGATGCAGGTGGTCTTTCCAGCGCCGTTTGGCCCCAGCAGGCCGAAAATTTCACCTGGCTGAACATCGAAACTCAACTGGTCAACGGCCAGGGTCTCGCCAAAGCGTTTGGTAACTTGATTAACTGTGATCGTGGACATTCGATATCTCTCTTTCAATACCTTTAATTTCGCGACACAGCGGTTAACGCAGTCAGAAAGGATGACTGCATGGAATAACCACTGCGATCCTGCAAGATCATGAATTCGTTTAAAATACCAGAGAAGCGACTGCAGAACTGTATATCCTGTTCGCAAGCCAATTCTCAGGTGTTAGTGCATCAGGCAGAACTTAGCCGCGCTCTATTTCCTGCGGCTCAACAGCCACGCAACGGTGATATCGATTGCAGCGCCCAGCAGGATCAGCGGCCACGCCCATACCAAGTCGGCTTCCAGGGGCGGGGGGCAAGGCGTATCGGTCGGGTCAAAGGTCAGGGCTGGCCATTGTTTGACTTTTTCCATGTCATCCGCATCCTGCAATTCATCGCTGTAACTGGCGTTGAGGAGCTTGCCGATCGGGCTATGGAGCAGATAGAGCCTGACCGCTTCCCATTCATCTTCCGTTTTGGGTGGGCGGGCCGTTGCACAAATTCGCTCATAACCATTCTGGATGGTCACCTGCGGGTTAACGGCAAGGTTCTGGTACCAGTCGGGTTGGTCTCCGAAACCACTGATGATGTAATACTTGCCCTCGTGGAAGAAATATTCTACCGGGGTGCGGCGTGTCTTGCCGGTGGTTCTTCCTGTGGTGGAAAGGATCAGGATGTAATTGCCAAACACCTTCCCCAAACCGAGCCGGTAAAGCAGAATGGGTGTCTTAAAGAGCTTTTTTACCAGGCGGTTCCCGGGGTACGGCAGAAAATTTTGAAAATGAAAACTCTCTTGGGACATTTCGTTTCCTCCATTATGGTTTAGTGGCTTGCAGATCGAATTTTTTCGACCGATTGGGCAATCACCTCGGCTGCCCGGTCGATCTCTTCACCGGTGGTCATGCTGCCGACGGAGAAGCGCAGGGCGCCTTTCGCCCACTCGATGGGGACGCGCATGGCCTTCAACACGCTGGAGATATCCACGTGGTCAGCATGGCAGGCTGCCCCGGCTGAGGCGGCTACGTGCTCAGCGATCGTATCAAGCAGGATGTTGGCTTCTGTGTTGATGAAGCTGAGGTTGAGGGTGTTGGGCAGGCGCTCTTCCGGATGACCGTTAAGACGCACCGTCTCCGGCAGGAGGACGTTTTCCAGCCCGGCATGCAGGCGGTCACGCATGGCGATAAGGTGAGAAACCCTTTGCGGGAGGGTTTGGGCGGCTTCTTCGGCCGCTGCCCCCAGCCCGACGATCTCGAGCACGTTTTCGGTGCCCGGGCGCAGGTTCCGTTCCTGACCGGCGCCAAAGGTGACCTTCTCCAGCTTTATCCCTGAGCGCACGTACAGCGCACCCACGCCCTTGGGTGCATACAGTTTATGCCCGGCGATGGAAAGCAGGTCAACACCCAGGTCGGTCACATCCACGGTGAGCTTGCCGACCGATTGAGCAGCATCGGTATGGAACAACGCACCGGCCTGGTGAGCCAGGGCTGCCAGGGCTTGAATCGGCTGGATGGTCCCCACTTCGTTGTTGGCGTGCATGATGCTCACGAGGAGGGTATCCGGACGGAGAGCTTCAGCCAGGTCTTCGGGTGAGACCTGGCCGGCCGCATCCACGGGCAGGGTGGTTACAAGGAAGCCCTGTGATTCCAGGTAGGCGCAAACCTCTGTCACCGCGGGATGCTCGACCGCTGAGGTGATGATGTGTTTCCCGCGGCCGGGATGAGCCCGGGCTGCCCCCTGGACCGCGAGGTTGTTCGCTTCGGTGCCGCCGCTGGTAAAGATGATCTCCCCGGGTGCTGCGCCGATCAAGGCAGCGACCTGCCCCCGGGCGGTCTCAACAGCGGCTTTTGCTGTGCGGCCATACCTGTGGCTGGACGAGGGATTGCCGTAGTGTTCTTCTAAAAAGGGGCGCATGGCCGCGATCACCTTGGGGGTCAGGGGGGTGGTGGCGTTGTAGTCCAGGTAAATGGGCCGATGAAGGTGCATGTTCCTCCTATGTGTGGCGGAATCGAGGTTAATTATACCCGCATGATAACGAAAACCACCTGGAGAGTAAGGCTTTCCAGGTGGTTGTGGCAGCAATTTCGGGCTGGGAGCTGTTATTCTTCTTCGTAGGGTTCACCATCGGCGGCAGGCATATCACCTTTGCCGATGAACCCTGCCAGGACGATCATGGTGATCAGATAAGGTGCCGTGGCCATGATTTGGGGTGGGATGGCGCTACCCAAAAGGGAAAGCTTTGAGCCGATGGCGTCTGCAAACCCGAACAGGAATCCCGCGCCGATGGCACCGAGCGGGCGCCAGTTGCCAAAGATCATGGCAGCCAGGCCGATGAAGCCCTTACCGGCTGTCATGCCTTCGTTGAATCGACCCACCGAGCCCAGGGTGAAGAACGCGCCTGCCAGGCCAGCCACGAGGCCACTCAATAAGACGGCGACATAGCGTGTCCTGGTCACGTTGATTCCCAGGGTGTCCGCTGCCCGGGGATGCTCGCCAACGGACCGGGTGCGCAAACCCCAGCGAGTGGAGAAAAGGGCGACCTGGATCACCACCAGTAAGATGAACATCAAATAGACAAACACATTGGTATTGAAGAAAATTGGTCCGAGAAGGGGGATGTTGGCCAGGCCAGGAATGGGTATGCGGGGAAACAGCGGGGGGTTATTGAGCGCCTGGTTGGTCTGTAAATATTTTTGGGAAATGAAGGCGGTCATGCCTGCTGAGAAGATATTGATGACAGTCCCGGAGATGATCTGGTTGATCTTATATTTGATGGAAAGCACAGCATGAATCCAGCTCAGAATCAGCCCTGAGAGGATCGCACCAGCCAACCCGATCCACGTGCTGTTGGTGATACTGCCAACCAGGGCACCGATCATGGATCCCATCAGCATCATGCCTTCAATGGCAATATTGACCACGCCAGCACGCTCAGAGAGCACGCCGGAGAAAGCGCCCAAAGTGATCGGAACGGCCAGGAGCACTGCGCTGGCCAGCATACCCGCCAGGTTGACCGATGTGCCGCCGGCTTGCCAGGTTAGAAAACCAAAGATCAGGAACAGGCCAGAGAGGCCAACCATGCCGTTGGTTGCCCGCCCAAAACCTTTGACGAGCTGGAAAATACCAATGGCCACGGTCACAACCGTCAGGGCAATCAATGTCGGCCGGGTGGGGATCACCCAGTCGCCCATCGCGCCCACATCGATGCCGCCCGGTGTCATGACAAAACGGGTGAGGTCGCCAGGAGTCGAATTCAGCACGAATCCAAACAGGATCACCATGGCGATGAACAGCTCAGCAATGCCCATAACCAGTTTCCTGGTGGGCGATACTTCTGAAATCTTTTTATGTTCAACGGTATGCGTGACGCTTGTCATGATTGACCTCCTCCCCATCCACTGACAAAGACAGTTTCTTCTTCATGTTTCGGTTTTCGCAGGCGGTAGATGGTGCGGATGATGGCGGGTGCCGCCACGAACATCAGGATAATAGCCTGCAGCACATCAACGATGTCTATCGGGATCCTGGAAACGACCATCATCCGGGTAGCACCGTTGCGCAGGGTGCCGAACAAAATGGATGCCAGTATAACGCCCAGCGGATGGTTGTTGCCAATCAGGGCCAGGGCAATGCTGTCAAACCCATACCCCGAAGATAAGCCCAGGGCCATGCTGCGGTTGACGGCAAGAATCTGGACTCCGCCGGCCATCCCTGCCAGGGCGCCTGAGAGAGCCATACCGATGATGTAGTTTTTGGCCACATTCAGGCCGGCATACTTTGCAGCCCGGGGGTTAGCACCAACGGTGCGCAGATTCAACCCCCACTTGGTTTTGAACAGCAGCCACCATACGAGCCATGCGATGCCCAGTGCAATAAAGAAGCCCAGATGGAAGCGGATGGGTGTTTGGAAGAACTGTGGAATTTGTGCACTTTCCTCAATTAACGGGCTGATGGGCATTCCGCCTGCGCCGGGCCGGTTCATTGGGCCGGAAAGGAGCCATTCCGTCAACCGGAAGGCGATCCAGTTCATCATGATGGTGTTGATCACTTCGTGGCCGCCTGTCGTGGCTTTCAATAAGCCGGGGATGAACCCCCACACAGCGCCGCCTAAAGCGCCAGCGAGAAAGGCCAAGGGCATGTGGATAATGGTCGGCAACCCCGTGATGGCGTACCCGACATAGGTGGCGCATGCCGCGCCGATAAACAGCTGGCCTTCAACGCCGATGTTAAACAGCCCTGATCGGAAACCAAGTGCCACGGCTAACCCGGCAAAGATGTAGGGCGTGGCCTGTACCAGGCTTTCGAGGAACGGGTTGAAAGCCGAACGAATGGCACGCTCATCTCCTGATCTGAGTGCG
Organism: Anaerolineaceae bacterium UBA4775; assembly: GCA_002403205.1. Taxonomy (GTDB): domain Bacteria; phylum Chloroflexota; class Anaerolineae; order Anaerolineales; family Anaerolineaceae; genus Brevifilum. Next base: position 20,371 of record DHHJ01000024.1, on the reverse strand, counting down.
GAGATGATCCTGGCCGGGTCGCCAATTGAGCCCGTAAACAAGGCTTGATAGGCGGTGATGACCTCGTTCCAGGCAGTTACCAGTCCTTGGCCAAAGGATTCATTGAAAGCGGCATACACGGTTGTGCTGGTGGCGGCTATCAAAATCGCGCCGATAATCAACCCCGTCAGGATAGCCAGCAATGGGATGGCAACCACATTCCAAACCGAGCGTTTATGGGTTGTTTGATCCTCATGGGGTTCGTTGATCTCTTGAAGCAGAACATCTCCTGCCTTTTCATTTTTTTGGGGTTCACGTTTCATAAGGGCACCTTCCTAAAAAGTTCTCTCAACAACGTGCTTTTCCTTGGGTTTGAAATCTGATTCTGGCATGATGCCTGCCATCATTAAGCCAACCTCTTCCTTGGTAACAGCGCTTCTTTTGACGACCGCCAGAATGTTCCCGCGATACATCACAGCAATCCGATCGGAAAGCTCCATGATTTCGTCCAGCTCAGGCGAGACGAGCAACACAGCACAGCCATCATTCCGTTTTTGAACAATGCGTTTGTGAATGTATTCGATCGAGCCGACATCCAGGCCGCGTGTTGGCTGGGATGCCATTAAGAACTGGATTGGGCGTGAGAGTTCGCGGGCAATGATAACCTTTTGCTGATTGCCACCAGACAGGTTGCTGACAGGTGTTAACGCACTGGGTGTGCGGATGTCAAAGTCGCTGATCAATTGCTTCGCATGGTCAAGAATGGTTTCATATTGGAGCACAACGCCTTTTGAAAACGGTTCTTTGTAGTAAGTACAGAGGACCAGGTTTTCTGCAATGGGGAAAGGCAGTACCAGGCCGTCTGCCTGCCGATCCTCCGGGACATGGGCTGAACCCAGTTCAGTGATTTGGCGTGGTGTGGCTCGGGTAACGTCCTCTCCCATTAAGGTGATCTGGCCTTCGGAGCTTTTTCGTAAGCCGGTTATGGCTTCAACCAGTTCGGTTTGTCCATTGCCCTGCACGCCCGCAATACCGACGATCTCACCTGCATGCACCTCCAGTGAGACATGGTCAACGACAATGTTTTGAAACTTATCCGCCACAACCAGGTCGTCGATGCTTAGAATGACTTCACCTGGAACTTTCTCTTCTTTTTCGACAACCAGGCTGACCTCTCGTCCAACCATCATTGCTGCCAGTGAATTTTTATCTGCTTCATCAGGTGTGGTCTCTCCGACCACAGCCCCTTGCCGAATGACCATGATGCGGTCGGCGACATCCAGCACCTCCCGCAATTTGTGGGTGATGAAGATGATCGATTTTCCCTGTTCTACAAGAGACCGCATGATCTTAAACAGCTCATCTGCTTCTTGCGGTGTCAGGACGGCAGTCGGTTCGTCAAAGATCAGGATTTCAGCCTCTCGATAAAGCAGCTTGATGATCTCCACTTTCTGCTGAACGCCGACCGGCAAATCCCTGACCATGTCACTTGGATTGACGGGCAGGTTAAATTGATTGCCAATTTCCAGAATCTTCTTGGCTGCGTCATCCCGGTTTAAGAAATTGCCATATTTGACGGATTCCTCTCCCAGCATGACATTTTCTGCCACGGTAAAGACCGGAATGAGCATAAAATGCTGGTGAACCATACCAATGCCTGCATCGATCGCATCTGTTGGGGAGGTGACCATGCTCTTTTCACCATTAATGAAGATCTCACCTTCATCGGGTTGATAAAGGCCATAGAGAATGTTCATCAGTGTGGATTTACCGGCACCATTTTCACCCAACAATGCCAGAATTTCGCCCTTGTGCAAAGTCAGGTTGATATGATCGTTGGCTAAGACACCAGGAAATTGTTTGGTGATTCCTTTTAACTCAAGAATAGGCGTCATAAGATCCCCTTTTCTTGTACAGAATAGTCAATAATAGTGTTGTCCACCGCATCGGTGGGCATATATAAAAATGCGGGTTGGAGAAGACCTCCAACCCGTATTATGTACCATGTGAACTTATTGCAGAACGATTCTTCCGGCAATAATATCCTCGCGGAGTTGATCGATTTCTGCCTGAAGTTCTGCAGAGATCAGGTTGGAAAGCTCGTGCCAGGGGGCAATGTCCACACCCTGGTTCTCCAGCGTTCCGACCTCAACGCCGCCCGTGAAGGTGCCGTCGATGACGGATTCAATCACTGAAAAAGTGGTTGCATCCATCTTCTTCATCACCGAGGTGAGGGTGATATTGCTGTATTCAGGGCTGGTCAGAACCCAGTCTGAATCCACACCCAATACATACGCGTTGCCGCGTTCCTGGATGGCGGCTGCTGCACCCAGGCCTACCGGGCCTGCCACGGGCAGGATGATGTCCGCGCCCTCATCCATCAAGGAGATGGCCAGTTCGCGGCCCTTCTGCTGATCGGAGAAATCCATCGAGAACAAACCGGTGCCATCTTCAATATTGTAGCCAAGGACTTCGACGTTGGTGCCTTTGATTTCATTGTAGTAATTTACGCCCTCAACAAAACCTTTCATGAAGATGGTGACCGTGGGGATGGGTAAACCACCGAAGGTGCCCACTTTGCCTGTCTGGGTGACGGCAGCTGAGGCATACCCTGCCAGGAAAGCAGCTTCATCAGTCTCAAACACCTGGCCGACAACATTGGGGATGGATGGGTCGTAGGCGAAGTCAACAATGGAGAATAGCTGCTCCGGGTTGGCTTCTGCGGCAGCGGCAGTCGCATCACCGATCAGGAAACCGACGGTGATGATCAGGTCGCAACCCTCTTCAATGAAGGCATTGATGTTCCGCTCATAGTCTGCGACTTCCTGTGATTCGATGAATGTTCCCCTGATACCCAGTGCTTCCTCTGCATCCGTGATGCCTTTCCAGGCGGTGGCATTGAAGGATTTATCGTCAATCCCGCCTGTATCGGTGATCTGACAGACCAGGATGCCTTCTTCTGCCGTTGGTTCTTCGGCGGCGGGAGCACAGGCAGCCAGCAGCAGGCTCCCTATCATAAGGATTGTAAAGATAAACAAAATTTTTTTCGACATGTGGTTCTCCTCCTATAAGAGTAGAGTGATTTGTGGACGGATTTTTCTACATATCCGTAGTAACTAAGTATAAATCCAATCCGGATTTGTTTCAAGGTTTTGTCGGACAGTTTTAAATCTCACTCATATTTGGCAAGGTTTCAACCTTCGCCTCGCCCTTGCGCACTCCCACCATCATCACCAGTGCCAGTGCCATGAACACCGGGCCGATGTACATGATGACGGAATAATCGTTGCCGGCCAGGGCAATCAGCCAGCCATTGATGTTTGGCCCTATGATGGCCGCCAGGGTTGAGAATAAGTAGTACAGGCCGGTATAAGTACCGATCTGGATGTCATCGGTCATATCCACCACCATCGGCAGGGAGTTGATGTTGATCAACGCCCAGGCGATCCCGGCGAACATCAAAATGATTCCCACCACCGGTACCTCCCCCAGGATGGGCAAGGTAAACAGATGGGTCGTAAGGAACGGCACACCCAACAGTGCCATCAGGAGCATGCACAGCCCCATCAGCACAATCCCGATGGAAATGGTTACTCTCCGGCCGATCTTCCCGCCGATAAAGCCCGATGGAAGAGCAAACAGCACGAACAATAAGGATAATTGCCCCAGCAGACGGACGCCGTCCGATTCGGCCATCCCCAGGTGACGGTTGGCGAACAGGGTGAAGAAAGCTTCGATGGCGTTGTAGGCGACAAACCAGAACATGATCGCCAAAAAGATGCGGATGGCACTTTTATCATCATCCTGGAGGATGTTTTTCACGCTGGTTAACAGATTGGGTCGGTCTGCATCAGGGTAATTCTCGTGTATCTTTGGCTCTCGAATGAAAATGAAGAGCAGCACAGCGGCCAGAACGACCAGGACTGATCCCAACCAAAATGGAAAGTTCGGGTTCATGTCGTACAGACGAGCACCCAGCAGGAACGAGATGATGGCGCCGACACCGCCCATGAAGTTGATCACGCCATTGGCCTGCGAACGGAACTTTGAGGGGGTGATATCGGGCATCAGCGCGACCACAGGTGTGCGCCATACCGCCATGGAGAGGATCAGGGCAATCTTGCCCGCTAAGAAGACCGGCAGGGTGGCAGCGATGGGGAGGACACCAAAGGCTACAGCAGCTATCGGTGCACCTACCAGGATGAAGGGCAAACGGCGGCCGATACGGGTGCGCAGGCGGTCTGACCAGGCACCAACGGGGGGCTGAATGAACAGCGCGGCGATGTTGTCAAGGGTCATCAGGAAGCCGATCATAGCTGGCCCGACGCCGAATCGGTTGGCCAGGAACAGGGGCACAAACGCGTTATACGTCCCCCAGATCACACTGACGCCAAAAAATCCAAAGCCCAGTAAAAAAGTTTTCGGGTAGTTCAGTCGTTTTGCGTTCATGATTTCTCCGTTATAAGGTTGATGAAGGTGGGATTAAGTTTAGGGTTGATAGCCTAAAGTGGCCAGAAAGGCCAAGTCCTCCTGGGTTAACGCCGCTTGTGAAAGCAGGTCGGGCCTGTGCAGCAGCGTGCGGCGCAGGGATTCCTGCCGCCGCCAGCGGGCAATCTCGGCGTGATTGCCGGAAAGCAGCACATCCGGGATGCCCCAGCCGCGAAATTCCGGTGGGCGTGTGTAGTGGGGATATTCGAGCAAGCCGGTAGCGTGGGAATCGTCCAGGGGTGCATCTGGATCGCCAAGCACCCCGGGGAGCAGGCGGGTGACGGCATCGATGATGACCAGTGCGGGCAGTTCTCCACCCGTGAGCACATAATCGCCGATGGAGATCGCGTCCGTTGCCAGGTGGTGGCGGATGCGCTCGTCCACGCTCTCATACCGTCCGCACAGCAGGGCTAAATGGGGATGCTCAGCCAGTTCGAAAGCGATCTTCTGGCTGAACGTCCGCCCCTGCGGTGAAAGCAGGATCACCGGGCAGCTGGGGGGTGAGCCGAGGACACCCTCCACCGCGGCGAATACCGGTTCAGGTTTCATGACCATCCCACCGCCGCCGCCGTAAGGGGTATCGTCGGTGGTATGGTGTTTATCGGTTGTCCAATCTCGGATGTTGTGCGTGTGAACTTCCAGGGCTTTGAGATCCTGCGCCCGTTTTAGGATGCTGGCATTAAGGTAAGGGTTGAATACCTCAGGGAAGAGCGAGAAAACATCAAAGCGCATGGGTCAATTCTAGCGTGAAGGCCGCGTCCTGACAAGGTTAGCCGGGTTACCTGGGGGTCGGGATTGATCAGCCGTGACCAAAAGCATCATTGTAGTCGTCAATCGAAGCGTTGACGATCTTTTTGGCTTTTTCAGCGCCGAATGATCCGATGATCTTGATGCTCGCTTCCTTTCCTTCAACCATTTTATAGGTGCGGAAGTAGTGCTTGAGCCGCTCGACGATCACATTGGGCAGGTGCTCAAGGGAGCGGATATGGCCGTAAATGTGGTCGTTTTCCAAAACGGCGATGATCTTGTCATCGGCTTCGCCGTGATCGATCAATTGCAGCACACCCACCACAATGGCATTGAGGAAGATTTCAGAGCGGTTGATGGGGCGTTCGCTGACAACGCAAATGTCAAGTGGGTCGCCATCGCCGCGTTCCGCCCCTTCTGATAGGTTCTTGACCTGCTCTCCGCAAAATGTGCGCGGGATAAAGCCATACAAGGTGGGAGTGAGTGATGATGTGCGCTGCGGGCGGTCGACGTATAGATACCCGGTAGTTTTGTCCACTTCATATTTAATGTGGTCAAAGGGGGTCATTTCAATGTAAGCGTAGACCAGGTCGGGGGGTTGGGGGCCGACCTCCAGTCCATGCCAGGGATGCGGGCGCCAACGGTAAAAAGGTGATGGAAAACTCATGCAGACCTCCTTTGCGTCTTGCGTTGCACCAGGGTCATGTCCCGTAATGCGGCGATGGGGGACCCTGAGGAAATGCAGTGCTTCACCTTACTATTGTCAATGAGGTCTGGGGCTTTGTCAAGCAATTTGGCCAATTTTGAATGCGTGTGCGCTTTTCACAGCTTGCGAACATCTGCAATTGGGATATTTAATGTTTGAACCGGTAGAATACAATTGTGACGGATGACAGCGTCGCCCGGCCATCAGCCGCCAGGGATAACCTGGCTTGCGACCCAAGCTGATGGCGTTCAGCCGATCGAGCAGGGTTGTACAGGCTCGCCGCGACCCGAGGGTCAGGCTTTCAACAGGATCTTTAGAGTGAAAATTGACCTGTATTATCATAAGCCATGGGCAATGTGATGACAGATTATTGAATAAGTAAACCAGGGTGAATAATGTCAACAGACAATCCGAAAGATGATCAAACCGTTCAAGTGCTTTCCATCGATGACCCGGTGAATTACCTCAACCGGGAGCTTTCCATGCTCAAATTCCACCGGCGGGTGCTGTTTGAGGCGATGAACCCTGCCAACCCGCTGTTGGAGCGGGTGCGGTTTTTGGGGATCGTGGGGGCTGTTTTGGACGAATTCTTCATGGTGCGGGTGGGCAGCCTGACCATCGAGCTGAATGGGCAGGAAGGCGAGTTCTATTTTGAGAACATGCCGCCTCAGCAGCAGTTGCACGAGGTCAGAAAGGAAGCGCGCAAGCTGATTCGTGAGGCACAGGACCATTTTTGCCAGGAGCTGAAGCCCCAACTGGCGGATGCCGGGATTGAAATCCTCGCATATTCTGATTTGAATAAGTCACAGCGCACCCGGGTTGACGCATATTTTAAAGAGGTGATCTTCCCTGTGCTGACCCCGCTAGCTTACGACCCGGGGCACCCCTTCCCTTATATTTCAAACCTCAGCTATAACCTGGCCATCCTGGTTGAAGATTTGGATGGAAAACGCCATTTTTCTCGGCTGAAAGTGCCGGGTTCTCTGCCCAATTACCTGCCTGTGCATGAAGCCGCCTATGATCACTCTCCCAGGGCGAAAACGGCACGAAAGCACGCCTTCGTTGAGATCGGGGAAGTGATCACTGCCAACCTGGGCGAGCTGTTTCAAGGCCTCAAGGTGATCGAGGCATATCCCTTTTATGTGGTTCGCAATGCAGAAATTGAGCTGCAGGGGTTGGAGGTGATGGACCTGCTGGAAGTGATGGAAGAGAGCGTCAGGCGGCGGCGCTTTGGTTCAGTGGTCCAGCTACTGGTCGGTGCGGATATGCCTGATCATGTGCTTAGAATTCTGGTGGAAAACCTCACTGTGGATGCACAATTCATATACACCAGTGAGCAATTGCTGATCTTAAGACATTTGCTGCAACTCTACCAGGTGAACCGACCGGATTTGAAGTTCAAGCCTTTTTCGCCGGCCTTGCCGCAAGATCTGCAATTCGACCATGACGCCACACCAAAGGCCTTCTTTGACGCGATCAAGCAAAGAGATATCCTCCTGCATCACCCATATGATTCCTTCGAACCCGTGGTGGGTTTTCTCCGGATAGCCTCTATCGACCCAGATGTGCTGGCGATCAAGCAGACCCTTTACCGTGTAGGCCGCAATTCTCCTGTGGTGCGAGCATTGCTGCGCGCACGGCGGGATTATGGCAAACAGGTGGCCGTGCTGGTTGAGCTGCAAGCCCGGTTCGATGAAGAGAGCAATATCGAATGGGCTAAACTGCTCGAACAGGAAGGGGTGCATGTCACCTACGGGTTGATGGGCCTGAAAACCCACTCGAAGGTCACTTTGGTGGTACGCAAGGAGGGGGAGCGTATTCGCCGCTATGTGCACATGGCAACGGGTAACTACAACCACAATACCGCACTGCAATATGAGGATCTGGGCATGTTCACCGATGATGAAGACATCGGCGCCGACGCGACAGACCTGTTCAATTACCTGACCGGTTATTCGGCCAAGGAGGAATACCGCAAAATGATGGTCGCGCCTTTCCTGCTGCGCGAAAAGTTCGATGCTTTGATCGACCAGGAGATCAAGCGGCAGGAAAAACATGGCGACGGCAGGGTCATTATGAAGATGAACGCATTGGTAGATGCGGGCATGATCCGCTCGCTGTACCGCGCCTCTCAGGCTGGAGTGAAAGTTGACCTGATCGTACGGGGTATTTGCAGTCTGCGCCCAGGTGTGGCGGGGCTCAGCGAAAATATCCGCGTGATCAGTGTTGTGGGCCGTTTTTTGGACCACAGCCGCATCTATTACTTCCACAACCACGGGAAGGAGATCATTTATATGGGCAGTGCTGATTTGATGCCGCGCAACCTCAATCAGCGCGTGGAAGTGCTCTTCCCGGTGGAGGACCCGGGCTTGATCCGTCACCTGCGGGATGATGTGCTGGAAGTATATTTACGCGATGATATCAAGGCCTGGCATATGACACCAGATGGCGACTATGAAAGAAAGCCCTGCGGGGAGGACACGACGTGTTTCGATGTGCAGAATTGGCTACTACAACAACGCTAACACAGCGATTGCATTTATAGATAACCGCACCCATAAGCTTTGGCAGGTGCGGTTTTTTTTCTTGCGCTTAGAATTGGAGGAAACCGGTGGGAATGAGGGTCAGCCCGAGGACGGGCAGCCCCACCAGGATCAGGCAGGCACACAGGCACAGCACCACCAGGACCACGATCAGGATGATCCACCATTTGGAGCCGCTTTTTTTCTCAGTCGGGCTGGCGGGTGGCGGTGGGGCGGACTCTGATCCCCACCGGCTGGTTTCCTTTGCAGGGCTCGTCTCAGGGATGGGAGAACCCCAGCGGTCTGTGGGTTCAAGCGGTGCTGGCGGTTCAGGCGGCGCTGGTGGTTCAGGTGGTGTGGATGGTTTGCTCCACTCCTTTGCCGAAGCATCCATGAATTCATCATTGTTCTTATCATCTGTGAATTGGCCCATTGTGCACTCCTTTCTGGTGTGCTGATCAGGTGGTCAAAGCGGTTAGGTTCTGCAGGTTGCTGAGGGATGTGTAGAATGGATCCTCCCTTAGGTGATCTGATTATATATTAAATTTTTTGCCAGTGAAGTGTAAGTTTGTCTATCATTCACAATTCTTACCCAGTGAGGATAAACCCTCTGGTTAAAAGCATCGGGGCTGCCTTTTTGGACAGCCCCAAAGTGTGCCTACCCAGGGTTTACTCTGTTTTGATGTGCAGGCGGGTGTGATCGTTTCTAAAAAAGCCATTCACAATAATTTTGATTGAGTCTACCACCAGCCCGAAGATGGCCAGGCCTAACAGCCCATCCAGGACGGTGTTCATCTGCCTGGTGAGCTGTTGGGCGGTGAGGTTGACCTCGAGGTTCAGCGCTTGCCAGGCTGACGGGCTGACGGCGATGATGGCCGGGCCAGCGATGATGACAGCCAGCAGGGCGATCTTGAGGACGTTGATGATAACTTTCACAATCGTGGCTGAGGCATCCCAGAATTCCTTACGGATCAGGTACAGGTTTAGGGCAATATCCAGCATGGTTGCACCTGTGATCCAGGGAATGTAGCGCAGGACGTTGTCGTTCAGGATGGGCGCAGAGACCCAGCCAGCATCGCCCAGGTAATAAATGCCGATCCGGTCAAGGTAGAGGTTGATCAGCAGGATGAAGATGATCCCAAAGGTGATTTCCACAGCCACTTCCGAGATTTTCACGCGCTTTCTGATCTCAACGATGGTCAGGTCTTCCGGGGACCAATCCTCATCCATCTCAGCTTGCAGTTCTTCAGCCGCAAACCGTTCGATCAGCGTAAAGGACAGGGTCACAATCGCGAAGGCGGTGAACAGGCTGCTGAACAGCCCGCCCACCGTCTCAAAGGTGGCGATGAACAGGTCGTTGTCGCCGATGGAGCCGTTGACAATCGAAACGATCAGCCCCACGATGTTGAGGGCAGCCACGACGATCAACACAATTTTGAGCACCTGCAGATACACAGGAAAGATTTGTGGCCCGATCAGGCTCTGGTGAGAAGCATATTGTCGGGCAACCTCGCGGGGGGCTCCATACTCCATCAGGACTGCTTTAACGGTGGCATCATCGGGGTCTCCTCCGGGCGAGCGTTCTTCGATCATATCCATCAGGGCTGAGCGGATCTCTTCGATGATATCCGCCCGGTTTTTAAGGGGCAGGCGGTGCCGGATTTCTTCAAGATAAGCGTTTAGTAATTCCATGTTAATTCTCCTACGGGTTGATTAATAGATTATCGACGGTGTTTTTAATGCGGGACCATTCGGTGGTCATTTCGGTGAGCACTTTTTTACCGACCTCGCTGAGCACATAATAGCGGCGGGGGCGGGAGGTGTCGACCCGCCAATCACTTTGGAGGAGGTTCTGGTCCTCCAACCTGCGCAGCAAAGGATAGAGGGTGCCCTGGTCGATCTGCATGCCCTGTTCTTCGAGCCGCTTCATCAGTGAATAGCCGTACTGTTCTTCATGCAGCTGGCTGAGAACGGCCAGGATGATCACCCCGCGCCGCAATTCCTGAACCAGGTTCTGGGTTTGGTCGGATAGGGTGATATCTGTCATAAGGTTTAGCCTTTCATAATGTATTGTATATAATGATGTAATATATAATACAATGTATTACATAGTATATCAAGAGAGAGGGAGAATTTTTAAGGTTGGGTTGCTGATTGCTGAAAACCCAGTCCGTGAGGAAATCACCCAAGGAATTGATGAAATTTCTTTTTAGAAAACAGGAATTTTATCGGGATTCTCTGCATGCTTGAGCCAGAGATGCTAAAATAAAGGGATGAAGAACAGGATCATCTTCGGGGATAATCTAGATGTGCTCAGGAGCCTGCCGGATGGCTGTGTGGATCTGATCTATATTGACCCGCCCTTCAACACCGGCAAACAGCAAGCCCGCCAGCAAATCACAGTTGAACGCGACGCTGAGGGCGATCGGGTGGGCTTTGCGGGAAAGCGGTACCTGACCCATGTGATCGGGGAGAAAGCCTACCGGGATCAATTTGAGGATTACCAGGGGTTTCTTGAACCGCGCCTATCTGAGGCGCACCGGGTGCTTTCGGCAACGGGGAGCCTGTATTTTCACATCGATTACCGTGAAGTGCATTATTGCAAGATTTTGTTGGACGAAATTTTTGGCCGTGAGTCCTTCATCAACGAGATCATCTGGGCCTATGATTTTGGCGGCCGCTCGAAAAACCGCTGGCCAGCCAAGCACGACAATATCCTGTTTTATGCCAAAGACCCCGATCACTACACCTTTAATTACGATGAGGTGGAACGCATCCCTTATATGGCACCCGGCTTGGTCGGGAAGGAAAAAGCCGCCAGGGGTAAGTTTCCCACGGATACCTGGTGGCATACCATTGTGGGCACGAACAGCAAGGAGAAAACGGGTTACCCCACCCAAAAGCCGGTTGGTGTGTTGCAGCGCATCATCAGCGCCTCTTCCAATCCGGGAGACCTTGTTCTGGACTTTTTTGCCGGCAGCGGCACGGTGGGTGAGGTGTGCCTGGCTTTGGGTCGGGCTTTTATCCTGGTGGACAATAACCCGCAAGCCATCGCGGTGATGCAAAATCGGTTTCAAGATGAGGGTTCGATCGTGTGGGTGGGGGTTGATTCTCACTCCGCGTCGTAAAAGATGGGATGCCGCCGCAGGCGCCAGAGGACATCGCGGTTAAGCACCAGGGGCTGGTCGGATTGGCCGCTCTCTATATGACCGCCGCAGAAGCGCACCAGTTGTTCGACTAATGCCCTGGCAAGGCCGGGAAAGTCCCCAATGAAATCCGTGTAATTGACCAAGACGCAGGCATGGGGCGAGACAGGCGAGAGGATCATCCCGGGGGTGCCGCTGCTGACGGCTGAGACCCCGGCGTCCTCCGGCGGGTCGCCACGGGTGAGGCGTTCTACCAGGCCGATATTGAGCGCACGGCTGTTTTCAACAGTTTCTGCGATCATGTAGCTGCAGTCGGCCAGGTCGCTGTCCAGGTTGATGCAGGCAAAGGCCGTCAGTTCGTCCGGGGCAGGGTGGTAAAAGGTAATTTTCCCGGGGGTCAAATTCATCGGTGCCAGGATCTCCCGCAGTGCAACCCGCAGGTCAACCCCAAACTGGTACAGGTATTCAGGCTGGTTGAAGTGTTCGTTTTCCAGGGCCAGCCACAGGTTCAGGTCGAGTTTTTGCATGTCCAAGGCCCTGCCCTGGCGGATGATGACCTGAACTTCCTGCAGCGGTGCCCCGCTTTGGGTAGCAAAGGTGAATTGGTACGCGCCAATCTGCAGGGATTGCTGGTTAGCAAAGGGGAAATGCAAACACAGCTCACCATGGCTGCTGGTGAGGGGTTGATCGCCAATCTCGCTGGCAAGGTCGCCGGTGGAAGGGGTATAGCGATACAAGGCCTGGCCGCCCGGTGCAATGATCTCAGTGACGGTGATCTGATCACTTTTACGGGCGGTTCGGGCTGCCATTAAAAGCGAGATATCGCCACGTTCAATGGTGATCACCGCACTTTCTTGTGAATTGATGGTTTCAAATGTCTCAACGGTCAGATCGGGGTGTTCATTCACTTCAACAACCGACGCTTCGGGTTTGAACTGGGGGTGAAAATGGATGTGGGCCTTTAACGCTGTGAAAACCTCAAATCCCTGCTTTTCCCAATGCTCTGCTGAAGAAATCACCAGCATAAAGAAGAACTGGTTGATGTGCGGCGAGCAGATCAATGCCATTCCCAGCCCTTCTTCTTCGGCGTTGATAAAGTGGATCCGGTTGAGAAAGCCAGTGATGCCCTGGACATCATCTTTGCCGGCCTTAATTAGTTCGACCTCATCAAAATTCGTCATGAATTCTGCTGCCAGTTCGTCGTTCAACTCTGCGATCGAGGTTTGATTGTCCAGTTCACCACCGACCAGGCTGATTTCAAGGTTGCCGTCATCCGAATACATGTAGACCGAGCCGTCAACTTCGAGCTCGAAGCCGATGATCGGGTGGAAGGAGAAACCAGCCTCCTCCAAGATGATTTCTTCACCGAACTGAATGCCGGGTGCCTGTGGGGGATTCTGGTCTGATGTGAGCATGGGTTCTGTCATAATTGATTTTCGCTTGATTGTTGGCGGGTCACTGGTTCAATTTTACACCAGGGTGCCAGCCTTTACCACATTCGCATGGACATCGACTATACTTGGCTTGAAAAAACCGGCCCACAATGGGACGATCCGTTCTTAGTGAAGAGGTTACCGCACCCATGCAAGAAGCACCTTACCCGATCCTTTCGTTTGACCCGCACCGTGAAGCCATTCTCGAACCCGGGAAATTGATCCACAAGGAGGATGTGCCAGAGCAGTGTGTGATCTGTTTCTTCGGTGAGGTGATTGCCTGGCTGGTTGAGCACCACGGGGCAAGGGTGATCGCGCAGTCTAAGACGGAAATGGGACTGCACCCGCTTTATGAAATGACATATGCCGGCCAGCGGTTGGCATTTTTCCACCCCGGGATCGGTGCACCGCTGGCGGTTGGCCTGTTGGAGGAGATGATCGCACGTGGGTGCCGGAAATTCATCGCTGCCGGGGGGTGCGGCGTGCTGGATCGGGAGATTGTTGTGGGGCATTTGCTGCTGCCGGTGGCCGCGATCCGGGATGAAGGCACCTCCTATCATTACCTGCCGCCCTCCAGGGAGGTCGCGGCTGATCCCCGCGGGGTGGCAGCGCTGGAGGTCGTCTTGCGCCGGCATGGGCTGGACTATTTGCGCACCAAAACCTGGACGACCGATGCCATCTACCGTGAAACGCCTGCACAAGCCGCTGCTTACTTGGAGGAGGGCTGCCTGGCAGTTGAGATGGAGGCTGCGGCTTTCATGGCGGTGGCACGTTTTCGCGGGGTACCCTTTGGCCAGGTACTCTACGGTGGAGATGCCGTCATTCCAGGGGGCTGGGATGGGCGCAAATGGGAGAAAAGGGAGGATATTCGCCGCAACCTGTTCTGGCTGGCGGCGGAAGCTGTGTTTGAGCTGTAGACTCAGCGCAAGGGGGTGGGCGTGATGGTGGCTGTGGGGGTGATCGTGGCGGTTGGCGTGGGGATGGCACCCATCTCGGGTGCGCAGACCCAGGTCAGCCCGGTTTCGCCTTCCGGCGGGAACAGGCCGGCTGCATGGTCACAGGTTTGGGGCAGTTCATGGGGCAGCAGCCAGCGGGTGTGGACCTGCCAGGTGACACCGTCCTGGGTGAAGATGGGCGCACCCCCGGCTTGGGTGGAGAGGTAACTGGAAAGGGTCCGTGCCGCCTGGCCTTCGAGGACCACAGCGCTCTGCTGATGTCTGTCTTCAGGGCAGAGGGCCATCTCGGCCAGGCTCGCCAGGGAGATCAGGTCGTCAGGCCAGCTTTGGGCTTCACCGGCGATGACCGGCCTGGTTAGCCACACCGCCAGGCGGTCGGTGGTCAGCCCGGTCAGCTCTGCACCAGCATATGAGGTTAACAGGCGGTAGAGGTCGATAAAAGCCGGGTCAATACTGGCGGATACCGGGCAGGCAGGGCAACCCGTGTAAGCACGATACCAGTCCGGATCCTGTGCCCACCGGTCGAGGTCGGGGATGTGGGCTTCATTGTGTTGGTACACCTTTGCCTCAAGCCGGACTTCTGCCCCTGTTCCGGATGGGAGGTCGACCAACGCGGGGTCTGCATCCAGAAAGCCGGTCTGATCGATGCTGTTGACCAACCGGCAGAGGGACTCCTGGTCGAGTTGTGTTTGCAGGTAGCGGCATTCCCCGTCTTGGCAGACGCGCTGCACCAGGATACCGTCCCCGTACAGGACAAAGAAGGGCGTATAGGGAAAGGGTTCCTGTTCGTCGCCAGAGAGATACGCAGCCTCGACCATGATCGCCTGGCCTGCCCAATCTTGCGGGAGGAGTTCGGCGCGGGGTGTGCTGGTGGGGCTGGGTCCGGGCGTGCGTGTATGGGTGATAGTGGGCGTCGGCGTGCTGACGGCGAGGGTGGGAATAAGCGTGCTGGATTGGCTGGTGGCCGTTGAGGATGCCAGGGTCGGTGTTTCTGGGGGGTGGGGCGGTGTGCAGGCTGGGAGGAGGGCTAACAGAATCCCGCAAACATACCTCAGCCATAGGGTGCGCTTGAAAATTCGGGCGATTGGGGTTGAACAGAGCAAATCCCTCATGGTGATTTATAGTATCATAGACTGGAGCGCACAAAGGAGACGACATGCCAGATTTCACGGAGCAAGCCATGGAAAAAATATCCAGCCACCGCTTTCCGGGGTTACCCCTTGGAGAGGATCTGGTGATGCCCCATTATGATGGATTATCCCTGGTGAACCTTCCCAGCACAGTCTCGCAATTGCTGGGCGCGCCGGCTTTTGGTCAGCCCCCGTTGGATGACATGCTCGATGCCGAACTGGGGGGGCCTTACAATAAGGTGATCCTCCTGCTGGTGGATGCGCTGGGATATCACCTCTTCCGGCAGATGCTGGCCCCGGAACGGGACCTGGTGTGGGGGCGATATTTTGAACAGGGTGTGTTCACACCGATCACCAGCATCTGCCCCAGCACCACTGCTTCTGCCCTGACCACGCTCTGGACGGGCGAGGGGGCGGCAGCACATGGGGTGATCGGCTACGAGATGTGGTCCAAAGACTTCGGTATGGTGATCAATAATATCCTGCATTCACCGGCCAATGCCAAAAACGATAAGGGCGGTTTGGCGCGGGCAGGGTTTGAGCCGGGCGATTTCATGGATAAACCGCTCCTGGGAGCCCATTTGTCTGCACACGGCGTCAGACCGACAACCTTCATCCACGCCGCCATTGCGAACTCCGGGTTGTCCGTGATGCAGATGCGGGATGTGCAGATCAAGACCTACGTGAACGAAGCCGACCTGTGCGTCAGCCTGGCGGACCATGTCAACAAGGGCGCAGGCGAGCGGGAATATATCTATGTGTATTATTCAGATGTGGATACCCTCATGCACCGTTACGATGCATCGGATCGGCGGGTGATGCTGCAGTTCTCACTTTTTTCGGCGTTGTTTGAGGACGGCTTCTTGAACAGGCTGTCAACACCGGCAGCAGAAGAGACACTGCTGATCCTGACGGCTGACCACGGTTCGATCGCCACACCGCGCTATGAACAATATGACCTGGCAAATCACCCTGCACTGATGGAAGACCTGGTGATGCAGCCAACCTGTGAACACCGGCTGCCGATCCTGTACATCAAGCCCGGGGGGATCGGCAAGGTCAGGGATTACTTTGCTGACACCTGGCCGGAGGATTTCGTGCTGCTCGACCCCGAAGAAGCGCTCGCTGAGGGTTTGTTCGGGAAGGGGCCGTATGTGGACGATGTCCGCGACCGGCTGGGGGATTTGATCGCTGTTTCCAGGGGAGATGCCTACCTGTGGTGGTCACCTCGCCCGAATCTGATGGCTGGCCGGCATGGCGGCTTGAGTGCCGGGGAAATGTTGATGCCGTTTTTTGCCCTGCCCCTGCGGCATGTGGTGGGGTAAGAGATCTTTCCGGAAATGCTCGAATTATTGTCTCTTTGACCCGCTGAATTCAAATTGGAATCAAACACCCGCCTGAGGATCAAGGCGGGTGTGTTGTTTTGGATGGTGATGCGCTTATGAGGTGGTCAGATAGTGGTGTAACTCCCAATCCGTGACCTGTGTGCGGAAAGTTTCCCATTCTGAGCGGCGGGCATTCAAAAATGCATCTGTGAGGGATGCGCCAAGGGCTTCATGGATGACATCAGCACCTTCAAAGGCGCGCATGGCCTCGTACAGAGAGCCCGGCAGCATCTCGATGCCGAGTTCATGGCGTTCTTCTGGCGAAAGGTCGTAGACATTCACGCTGTTCAGCGGTTGCGGGCAGGCCAGCGCCTGATCGATGCCGTCCAGCCCGGCGGCCAGCATGGCGTTGAACGCCAGGTAAGGGTTGGTAGACGGGTCAGGGCAACGCAGCTCAATGCGGACGGAATTGCCATCATCGGGCATTGGTTGGGGGATGCGGATCAGGGCTGAACGGTTCACTTGGGCCCAGCCGATGTAGACGGGCGCTTCGTAACCGGGCACCAGGCGTTTGTACGAGTTTACTGTGGGTGCCAAGACAGCCGACAGCGCCTTGGCATGCGCGAGCTGCCCGGCGATGTAATGGTAAGCCAGTTGAGAAAGTTTGAAAGGATCATTTGAATCATAAAACAGGTTCTCGCCCTGCAGGTTGGAAATGGACTGGTGGCAGTGCATGCCTGAGCCATTGATCCCGAAAACCGGTTTGGGCATGAATGAGGCGATCAGCCCGTGCTGGGCGGCGATGGCCTTGACGGCATATTTCAATGTGAGCACATTGTCGGCGGTCTTTAAGGCGTCTGCGAAGTGGAAGTCGATCTCGTGCTGGCCCAGGGCGACCTCGTGGTGACCCATTTCAACCTCCAGGCCCATTTCATCCAGGGCAGACATCAGCTCAGTACGCACCTGGACGGCCTCGTCGTTGGCCGAGAAATCGAAATACCCGCCCACGTCATGGGGCACAGGACGGACGGTCTCCTTGCCGTTTTGCAGGAAGAGGAAGAATTCAGGCTCTGGCCCGACATTCAGCACAAAGCCGCGTTCCTCCCGCATTTGGGCCAGGCGGCGTTTGAGGACGCCGCGCGGGTCGCCTTCGAAGGGTTCACCGTTGGGGAGGTAGATGTCACACAGCACCCGAGCGCGCTTCATGTCATTGGGAGTCCACGGCAGGATGGCGTAGGTTTCGGGATCAACCACCAGGTGCATGTCGCTTTCCTGGATGCGGGCAAATCCCTCGACCGAGGAGCCATCAAACCAGATCCCATTCTCCAGGGCTTTTTCGATCTTGCTGATGGGCCCATCGACACTTTTGACGACACCATTCACATCGGTGAATTGGAAGGAGAGAAACTTGATCTCGTCATCTTTTATTCTTTTTAGTAAATCATCGCTGTTCATTTTGGTCTCCTTTTCAGATTAAAACATACAACTTTCAATCCAGATTGCAGGCCCAATGCATGCAATCCGTTTCAGCCTTTTCAGGCTGTGATACCGCGATGGCTGTTTTGGCCTGTGTGTTGCCACACAGTTTTGAACACCCACATCTGAAAAGGAAAACTTAAGCCCGGTATCAGGCTCAGAAGGCATCCGCTGATCTTTCGATTTTCCCCGTGGTCACGGGTTAGCACTCTCTTTATTGAGAGGAACCTTCACCTCGTCATCTCAATTTCCCCAAAATATGAGACTCAGCCGCTTGATTTCCTTGAGTACCCCGCTTTGATGTGCTTGGTTGTGAGCCCGTCAAAGGGGGAATATTGCGTTTATTACGATGTTGGTGAGGTTTATACCATAGTTCGACCCCGCTGCACAGGGAAGGCATTGTTAATGCTTGTTTAAATATTTCGCCCCTTGACATAGAACAAAAGTTCTGTATAATTAGAACATAAGTTCTCGTTACATTCAAAGGAGCATCTCATGGGCGCAGTAACATCGATCAGACAAAATTTACAGGCGGAACCCTCAACGCTGCGCGGCGCGATGCCGCATGTCAGGATCAAACCTGTACATCGGGTGGAAACCCCTGCCAGGGTGCAACCGCTCACCGTTGGCGCGCTTTTAGCGGATTTATCCCCGGTCAGGCGCCCGCGCATGCTGACCGGCGTTTGTGCCGATGGGTTGCCCTTCCTGATTGAACTGACCGAACCCGACATGGGCGCGATCCTGGTCGGCTGCGAAAAAGGGACGGGCAAAACCCACCAGTTGCAGGTGATGGCGGAGTCGGCGGTGCGGATGAGCAGCCCGCGCGGGTTGCAGGTGGGTGTGCTCACCTTCAAACCCGGTGAGTGGCGGGGATGGGAGACCGAACCTGAGCGCAGAAAACACCTGCAGGGTATTTATGCCTGGTATGACCCGTGGGCAGAACGCTTTATCCAGGACCTGGTCGACCTGGCCGAAGCGCGTCAGGAGGGCCATCGGGCTGGTGCGGATGTGCTGATGGTCCTTGATGATCTCAACTTCGTTGAGGAATTGAGCTACGAAGCCCAGGTTAACCTGCATTGGCTGCTGGAATATGGGTCGCAATCGCAGGTCTGGCTGGTCGGCGCGCTGAACGCTCACCAGGCTGTGGGTTACCGCTATTGGGTAGAACCGTTCCGCACGCGCATCATCGGCGGGGTCAAGGCAGGCCGCAACGCCGAAATCCTGGCGATGCGCCCGTGCCCCAACGCCGAAACGCTTCAGCCCGGCGAGTTTTGCATTTGGACAGGGCATCACTGGCAGGTTTACCGCCTTCCGCTGCTTGGTGATTAGATCAAAAGGAGGTGTGATGATGGAGATTGGCATGCTTTGGTTTGATAATGACCCCATACGGTCTTTGAGTACGAAAGTGCAAACCGCGGCTGCTTATTACCTGCAGAAATACGGGCAGGAACCCAACCTGTGTTTTGTGCACCCCAGCATGCTGCCGGAAGAAAAGGATTGTGCCGGTGCGGTCTCCATCGTGACCAATAGCACAGTTCTGCCTAACCATTTTTGGATTGGCGTCGAACAGCTCGAGGGCTTGCCAGCCTGATGGATGACTGCATTGCAAGATGGAGTATTTCAACATGAGTGTCCTCTTGCCGAGGGTTGCCGCGCAAGCAAACAGGCGCACACCCCTTGGGTGAATGAATACACCCAGCCTGGCCTGCACGCTGGTCAGGGTCCGAGATGACTTTTTCTGGTTACCTTTTTTTGTTCGGGTTTATCACCAGCCGGCGGTAGCCGTAGGTGTTGTAGATCAATGTTTTCCCCATAGCAGTTTTGCTGATGGTCAGCGGGTTATAGATGTGAACATGCCCATGCAAGTGATAGGTGGGTTGAAAGACTTTGTTCAGCCAGAGGAACGCCTTGATCCCCTGGTGAGCACGGTCTGTGTCATCGTGGATGCCCCAGGGTGGCGCATGGGAGACAAAAATATCAAGGTAGCGTCCATAACGGGATTTATTTCTCAAGAATCCAGGCACCAGCAACATCACCAGCAACCACATTTGCTGTTGGGAGTATTGATATGGGCCCTGGTTATAGCGCAGGCAGCCCTGGATCCCGGAAAGCAGTAACCCTGATTTTTTATCCATGACGACCCTTCTGTGCAAGTTGATCGCGCCCCAGGGTGCTTCCCGCGTTCCCGCATGACCGTGCTCTATTTCCTTGGCATGGTTGCCGCGCACGTAATACAGGGGGATATCCAAGGTGCTGATGATGTATTCCAGATAAAAGTAGGAGAGGTCGCCACAGCTGATGGCTAAGTCAATGTCTCGGAAGCGTTGTTTGATATTGTGGCTGTAGATGAGTGAGCTTTCAACATCACTGACCGTCAAAATGTTCATATATTTATTGTATGACATTCAGCACAGATTGGTTAGGTGAACCCTGTACAGCGTTTCTGTCAAGAATTTCCATATT
>DHHJ01000001.1:1456-4875 GCA_002403205.1 Anaerolineaceae bacterium UBA4775 | reverse complement strand
TGGATCGCCCAGCTTGAACCGAATTGTCAATCTGCGGCTTTACATGAAAGTTTCATCGCCGCCAAATCGCTGTGGCTCCCCATCGTAGACTGATTTTGTCCACAATTTGTCCACGCCCCTATGATAAAAATAGCCCTGACAAACCAGCCTTTGGGCACATGGAGCCAGGGGACCAGTGCGAAAGGACCGCCAGTGAATTGGGGATCAAGTTAGTGGCGGTCCTTTTCTTTTAATTAACAGCAAGGGGTTTTATCCGGAACGTAACATCGCCACAGTCACCCCGTCACCCCCCTCGGTCTCGCCTCCTGATTCCCAGCGACTGACGTGCGGGCTCTGTCTGACGCTATCGCGGATCGCCTGGCGCAGTTTGCCGGTTCCCTTGCCATGTATGATCCGCACGTAGGGTAGCCCGGCAAGATAGGCGCGTTCAAGATAGCGTTGCAGACTCTCAACGGCATCCTCCACCCGCTGCCCGCGGATATCCAGTTCAACACCCGGTGAGTCCACGGTCGGGAGGGAGAGACTGCCGGTTTTAATTGGAACGGGTTTCATCTCATCCAGCACATCACCCACGGGTGCCTTGCGCACCACTTCCGATAACCGGGCACGCACGCGCAACATCCCAACCTGTACTTCCGCCCCATTCTCACTCAAGGATGTCACGATGCCATCCTGGTTGATGGTCTTCAGGTGCACCTTATCACCCAGTCTGAGCGGACCGGTTGGTTTTTTACCTTTTCGCACCACCGGTGTTTTGCGTTCGACCGGTTGCTCCACCACTTCCACGAGCTCTTCGATCTTTTCTTCAACTTCATCCACGATATCGAGAGGCTGGTGTGCACGCGCAAGTTCTTTGCGTAATGCTTCCATATCGGAGCGTAATTTTTCCATCTCAAGGGTAGCCTGGGCTCTGGTGTTTTCCAGGATGGCGATGCGCTCATCTTCAACCTTGTCCATTTTGACGGTGATCTCGTTCAGCCTGGCTTCAGCTTCCTGCTGCACGGCCTCTGCCTTATGCAGGGCTTCGCGGGTCAGGTCACGCTGGCGATGGATCTCTTCCAACAGGTCTTCAGCCTTCAAATCTGCCGGGTTGATCTCAGCCCGGGCAGAATCAATGATCTCGCGCGCCAACCCCAAGCGCTCGGCGATCAATAATGCATTCGAGCGCCCCGGCAGGCCGATGGTCAGGTGGTAGGTCGGCTTGAGGGTCTTCAGGTCAAATTCCACGCTGGCATTGACCACGTGCGGGGTGGTGTGGGCATAGGCTTTCAGTTCCGGGTAGTGGGTCGCCACCATGCAGGTGATGCGGCGTTTCAAAAGGTGTGTCAGAACGGCCATCGCCAGCGCTGAACCTTCCTGCGGGTCGGTACCAGCGCCCAGTTCGTCCAGCAACACCAGTGATTGTGCATCCGCCCGCTTGAGGATTGAAACCAGCTGGGTAATGTGACCTGAAAAAGTTGAAAGGGACTGCTCGATCGACTGTTCATCGCCGATATCCGCAAAAACATCCCTGAAAATGCTCAGCTTTGAGCCGGATTGCGCCGGGATCTGCAACCCGGACTGTGCCATCAGGGCGAACAATCCCACGGTCTTCAGCGTGACCGTTTTGCCACCAGTGTTGGGTCCGGTGATCACCAGCGCATAAGTGTCCTCATCCAGCACAACATCAATCGGCACCACCTGCTCAGGGTCGAGCAAAGGATGCCGGGCGTGCATCAGTTGGATCGTACTGCCGGGGTGCTGTTTATCAGGCCTGGAGTTGAATCCCACCAGTTCCGGTTCGCTGGCACGCAGGTCTTCGGCATACCTAGCACACATGCACGCCAGGTCCAGGTCCGCCATGGCTTCAACCATGGTGTTTAGCGCTGCTCCATTTTCAGCCACCTTCTGGCTCAGGGCGAACAGGATCCTGCGGATCTCATCGCGCTCTGCCAGTTGCAATTCTTTGAATTTGTTGTTCCATTCCACCACTGCCAGGGGTTCAATAAACAGGGTTGCCCCGGATGCAGACTGGTCATGGATGACCGCTTTGATGCGTCCTTTGAACTCAGCCCGCAATGGCAGCACATAGCGCCCACCGCGCTGGGTAATGAGGGCTTCCTGCAGCATTTTAGCGCTGGAAGGATCGTTGATGTACTTTTCAAGGCGCGACATCAGGCGTTCATGCGTTACCTTGAGCTCGGATCGGATCCTACCCAGTGCTTCAGACGCTGAATCCAGCACCTCCCCGCGCTCAGAGATGGTCTTACTGATCGTGTCCACCAAGCCCAGTCCCACCGGTAAGCCCAGTCCAATCTCTGCCAGGTGCGGCACTTCGGAAGTGTTATCCTCCAGGACGCGCTGGACGGAGCGGGCAATGATCAGGGTGTTCTTGATCGCCAGGAAATCCACCGCCTCCAGCACTCCTTCGCGCTGCGCCAGGGTGACATACGGGCGCAGGTCGGTGGCACCGTTAAAGTTGAGGTCACTATTGATGCTCAGAATGTGGCGCGCTTCACGCGTTCGCGCCTGGCGTTCGAGGGCATATTCCAGGCTGGAGGTGGGTTTGAGCGCCAGCGCCAGATCAGCCGACGCTGAAAAACCAGCATAAGCCGCTAGCCGGCTGAGGATCTTGGGATATTCCAGGGTGACCAGTGTTTTTGCGTTCATGATTTGAAAAGTGTATCATAAAAGCCCCTTGCGTAAGGAGCTTTATCCAACAGGCATGTCCCGGAACAAAAAATGAGGCCGACAGCGAATTTGTCTGCCGACCTCGATAATTTACACCTGATATTTGGTTTTCCTATCCTTCAGTTATTACCTCTTGTTCCTTTTTATGACGGAACATCGATGGCAGCAGCGGCAGCACCAGTAAATTCAATGCAGCAAAGATCACGAATGTCCAGCGGAAGGTGACNNGCCCCACCGATCCCCAGCCCGATGCCCTGGCCGATATTGGTAAAAGCCATCAGGATGGCGAACATGGAGGCGGCAATGCGCTGGTCGACCACCCGCATGCAGAAGGCAAAGGTGACCGTCTGTGCTGCACCATATGCCACGCCGTAGAGCATCACCAGCCCAATGGCAAAGCCCAGCCCATATTGCTTAAGCACCAGGAATGCCAGCAGCAGCAAGGCGCCGCTGACCATCGCCAGGATGGCAATGGTAGCTTTTTTGACCTGCACCTTGCTCATCAACAGGCTGCCAACGATGGAACCCACCACCACCCCGATACCCCACAGCGAGGTGATGAAACCAGCCTGCGATAGGCTGATGCCCAGCGTCTTCTCCAGGTAGGGGTTGATCAGTTGATTGGCGCCTACAATGACCATGAAGATCACCAAACCCGCCAGTCCGACGGCGATGACTGGCCACTTCTTGAAGGCGCTGAAGGCTTTCCACTCAAAGCGTTTCTCCGCCGGTTTTTCGCCTTCCTTAAT
>DHHJ01000001.1:0-1402 GCA_002403205.1 Anaerolineaceae bacterium UBA4775 | reverse complement strand
GTGCCGATCGCCCGACCACCCACCATGAAGCCCTGGATCTTGCCCTGTTCAGCCACGGGAGTCGTATCCAGCGCCAGGCCATCCGTGCAGGTATCGTAGAGCGCCATGCCGAGCTGCAGCATGAATGCCACCGCCACAAAGCCCCAGTAGTGGGACCGGGGGTCAATGAAAGGCACCGCTACAAGGCACAGGAACTGCACCGCCAACCCGATATAGATGTAAGGCTTGCGGTGACCCATCTTGAACAGGTTGACCTTGTCGCTCAGCATGCCCAGAAAGATCTTGAGCACGAAGGGGATCAGGGCAATGGTGCCGAAGATACCGATGCTGGTCATGGTCAGACCCTTGTCTAGCAGGTAGAGGGCATTCAGGGAGGCAAAATAGCCTAAAATGGTGCCCTGGGTGAAGTAAAGCGAACCAAAAAGCAGGTAACGGATGAATTTACTGCGTGGCATGAGGTGAGTCTCCTTTTGTAAATAATGTTAATAAGTCGAGATGGAGTGCGCTTAGCTCAGCAAAGTATACCCCATTCACCAGAAATTCAGAAATAATGCCTGCCGGGCGATCCCGCCCGGGTTTTATGGTATTCTTTTAGCTGGCAGGTCTTTTTGACACTCTTAAATAATCAAAACAAGGAGTTTAATCATGGAATCAACCACATTACCCGAGCGCAAAGATGTCCCGATCGAAGAAACCTGGGACCTGGATAGCATATTTTCCACCATTGCTGACTGGCAGGTAGCCTTAAAGTCCGTGTCAGATCGCATCCCGGAGTTGACCCAATTCCAGGGCAGGCTATCTGAAGGACCCCAAACCATGCTGACCTGCATCATCCTGATGACCGAATTGATGCGCCAGGCTGCCAAGGTTATGTCTTACGGCTCGCTGGGGGCTGCCACGGATGCCAACAACCAGGATGCACTGGCGCGCATGGGGCAGGGCATGGGGTTGATGCACAAAATGGCATCTGCCAGCTCATTCATTAAACCTGAACTTATGAACATAGGTATTGATACCCTGCGTCAATGGTTGAAAGAAGAACCCGCGCTTCAAGTCTATGCGCATTTTATTGATGACCTGGAACATGAGCAAGCCCATATCCGCTCGCAGGATGTGGAAGAGGTGATCGCCCAGGCGGGACAGGCGACAGGCGCCTCCTTCCAGACCTTCACCAGCCTGACCAGCTCCGAGATCAAATTCCAACCGGCCATCGACAGCCAGGGACAGGAGCATGAAGTTGGTCAGTCCAGCATTGATGGCCTCATCACCCACCCCGACCGCGAAGTGCGGCGCACCGCCTGGCAAAGCTATGCGGATGGATACATCGCCATGCGCAACACCCTGGCCAATACCCAATTGGGCGGCTTGCACAAGGACCTGTTCAACATGCGCGCCCACCGCT
>DHHJ01000018.1 GCA_002403205.1 Anaerolineaceae bacterium UBA4775 | reverse complement strand
ACAGAAAAGATGTTGCATAATCGAAATTAGGAATTTTAGAATGTGACAAGATAAGAATTATTAATAGTATTGGAAACCCACAAAAATCATTGTTTTTAGATTATCTTCTTGAGTTAGGCATATAAAAAGGAACAGCTATTTTAAATTAAAAATAATTTATAGAAGTGTACCTTGCCCTAAACTTGGAAATTACTCCTTATTTAGAGGTCATAAACATTAGTTTGTTTGATTATAATGATTTTTTCACAAAAAAATTTCTGTATAATTTCATTTCAGTTGTTCTTTTTATTCCAGAAATCCCGTCAATCCGCCTGATGCGGGTATAATCCCCGGCATGGAATCGACTTACACAATCGCTTATTTCCAACACAACACGCCCTGTGTGAACATCCTGGTAACAGGCGTGGAGGGCGGCGAGCTGAAGTCCGCCGAGCGCCCGCTCAGCATGATCAGCCTGGCGGCGCGCACTGCCGTGGATGCCGCCGAGTTGCGCGGGTTGTGCTATCGGCGCTTTAAGGCGGATATGACCCTTGTGGGTGAACACATGCCCCCCAAGGGCGCTCGTTTGGCCTGCGGCGAGCTGACCCTGCAGATTTTGCCTGAAGGCAAGCAGTGTTTCCCCGAATGTATCCTCCTGCAAGATGCTTTACCCTGCCCCCTGATCGATGGCGTGCGTTTTGCCAGCGTCATCCAGCCAGGCCAACTATGTTGCGGAGATGTGCTGGTGGGTGAGGGCAGCGCCTGAACCTGCGGACGGGTATAATACCGCCATGCAAAAAACCCTGATCGTCAGTCTGTTAATGTTCATCCTGGCTGGGTCGATCCTTGCGGCCTGTGCGCCCGCCGCACCGCTGGACACGCCAACACCCTCGCCTACCCTGGATGGCACCCTGCGCCCTTACCCTTCCCCCACACACACCCAAACCCCCCTGCCGACGGATTACGTCAGCCCGACCCCCTCGCCAACGGTCACACCAACGATGACCCCCGTCTATTATGACGTGCTGGAAGGTGACGATATGTATAGCATTGGCTGGCGCTTCAATGTCAGCCCGCAGCAGATCATGACGGCCAACCCCACGGTCAACCCCCGCGCCATGGGCGTGGGCACCTCGCTGCTGATCCCCATCACGCCCGCACCCGATCTCACTGCTACCCCCTGGGTCGAGCTCACCCCCACAGCAACACAGCCCTTCGCCGCCCTCCAAGCGCCGGATTGCTACCCCGATGCCCTGGGCGGATTGTGGTGTTTCCTGCTGGTTGAGAACGATAACGGCCGGGCAGCAGAAAACGTCTCGGGTGTGGTGACGCTGCGCTACGGGGAGGAAACCCGCCGCGAGTCTGCGATCATGCCCCTCAACTTGCTCCCTGCGGGCGCTGAACTCCCTTTGATCGCCTACTTCCAGCCGCCGCTCCCTGAGGCCTTCACCGTTACCGCCCGTGTGGATTTTTGGCTACCGGTCATGCCTGGTGACCAGCGCTACCTGCCGGTTGCTGTTGAAGACCAGGCCGTGACACTCAGTGAAGCCGGTCGGGTGGCAGCGGTGAGCGGCGTGCTGAGCCTGCCCGCAGGCCAGCCAGAGGCGCGCTATGCATGGCTGCACGCGACCGCCTTCGATGCGGAGGGCCATGTGGTCGCAGTGCGGCGATGGGACAGTGAAGCGACGTTGACGGGCGGGGATCGCACCCCCTTTAATCTGTTCTTATACAGCCTGGGCGGTCCGATTGAGCGGGTTGACCTGCTGGCCGAGGCGCAACCGGCGATCGAGCCGGCCGCAGAGGACTGAGTTCACGCAACCATAAAGGACGGTCATGAATCCACATCCATCACAACCATTTGATTGGGGGACGCGCACCTTTGTTATGGGCATTATCAATGTCACACCGGATAGCTTCTCGGGCGATGGCGTGCTGGCGAAGGCGGATCCCGTCCAGGCGGCCGTGACCCAGGCGGGCCTGTTCCTGCGAGAGGGCGCGGATATCCTCGATGTGGGCGGTGAGAGCACGCGCCCGGGGTCACAGCCGGTAGACGCAGCGGAAGAGCTGGAGCGGGTCATCCCCGTGATTGAGGCCATCCGCAATGCTTTCCCTGCAGCGCTGATCTCGGTGGATACTTACCGGGCTGAAGTTGCCCGCCAGGCGCTGTCCGCTGGAGCGAACTGGGTCAATGATGTGTGGGGCTTGCGCGCCGACCCCGATCTGGCGGCTGAAATTGCTGGCCGGGGTGCCCCAGTGATCCTGATGCACAACCGCCTTAAGCCGGGCACGGCCGAGCTGCAAGCGCGCTTAGGAGGGCGCTATGTGGGTGTGGACTATGCTGACCTGATCGGCGATATCAGCCATGAGCTGCTGGAGAGTGTTGCGCTGGCCCATGCGGCGGGCATCCCCGATGCGCACATCATTCTCGACCCCGGGATCGGCTTTGGCAAAACCGTGGCTCAAAACCTAGCCTTGCTCGACCGGCTGGACGAGATCAAAGCCCTGGGTTACCCCCTGCTGGTGGGTCCTTCACGCAAGTCCTTCATCGGTTACACGCTGGACCTGCCGCCGGAGGAGCGCCTGGAGGGCACCGCAGCGGCTGTGGCGCTTTCGATCGACCGCGGCGCGGATATTGTGCGGGTACACGATGTGGGCGTGATGGTCCGGGTGGCACGCATGACCGATGCCATCGTCAGACGGTAAGATTCCCCCAATAAATACAACAGCCGTGCCCAGGATAACTTGATGGGTTTGGATTCGGATCAGTCCAGCAGGTCGTGCACGTTCTGGATGGCTTCATCCAGGCTGTGGCCCAGGAAAAATCCCCCCATGACCTTCAGGGCGTCTGGATTATCGTTGAAATAGCGCCCGCCAAAGCCCAGTTTGGGTTTGCCGGGCAGCGCATCGAGCTTGGCCTGCAGAGTAAACAGGGGCCGGGCAGAGTGTTCAAAACTGGCCGAGAGGATGATCATGTCCGGTGAGACGTCTTCCGCGTAAAATACCAGGTCGTCTGCTGGCAGGTCGGCGCCGAGGAATTCCACCTGGTAGCCCTCCCTGCGGAGGAGCACCGATAGCATCAACGGGGCGATCTCATGGAACTCTTCAGGGGCGCACCCGATCAAGATCGTGGGAGCCGTGCTGTAGATGGGAAAGGCGCCCAGCAGGTTCATCAGGACCCCACGGATGAACGCTGAGGCGAAGTGTTCTGTGGCGATGCGGATTTCCCCGCGGTACCAGGCTTCGCCAATCTCCACCAGGCAGGGATAAAAAACCTCCAGGAAGATGGCCTGGAGATCATACATGCTCTGGACGAGGTCCACGATCTGTTTGGCCTGGGCTTCATCATGGGCTGTCAGCGCTTTGAAGAGCTGATCGGCGTAGGTGCTGGTGGGAAGGCTGGGGGCCTGGGAAGGCTGGGGTGCCAGCACGGTCGGGAGGGCTTCAGGCCAGATGCCTTCCTTGCGCAGCCCCCGGTATTCGCGCACTGCGTTGCTGATGGAAAGCCCTTCATCCAGCCGGTGGGTGATCCAGCGGATGATCTGGATGTCGCGCTCGGAATACAGGCGATAGTTGTTGTCCAGGCGGTCGGGGTCCAGCAGATCGTAGCGCCGTTCCCAGGCGCGCAGCGTCACCGGGCGCACGCCCGTCCGCTCACTGAGGACCTTGATGGTGTATTTGGGCTCCGGTGAATATTCAGCAATTGAAACCATGGATGACCGCCTTGTATAATGATTGGTCAAGCTTACTGGTTATTTTACCGCGTTATCCATCCGCTGGCGGTGAACAATTCGGTTAAGAATTGTTCCCGTTCCTGGGGAGTCATCGGGCGCGGCTGGGCGTAATCCACCAGCTTGGCGGTGAGCAATTCCGTGCTCAGGTGGCGGCCGTTGTAAAAGGTGTGACGCTGGATGATCTCCCAACTGGTTTGGACGATCACGTTGCCATACATATCGATGACCCAATTCTGGTCAAAGAACAGATTTCCGAGGCCGTAGTCGATGAACCCACCATGTTCAAAGGCCATCGCCTTGGGGCGGTGTGCCTGGCTCCCGTTGACGATCACAGCGCCTGCCTGCGCCATCAGGCCAAAATCGCGTTTATGGTGATCGACGGCGAAATCGTAATAATCTTCATAATACTGAAAAGTAGCGATCGGCAGGTAGCCTTCTGCCCGCAGGCGGCTGATCTCCTCTGCCATCCACTGGTAATCCTCACAGGGCGCAGAACCGCCGCTCTCTGCTGTTGCCCAGGCAAAATCCGGGCCGAAGGCATTGCAGCCGATGAAAGCCAGCTGGTTGCCGTTGTGGGTCATCAACAAGGGTGACTTTGCTTCCACCATGTCACGCCCGCCGCCGAAGTAAGCCATCCCGTACTGGTCGTAAAGATCGAGGGTGTAGGGCACGGCATCGAAGCCATGTACCAACAAAGCATCGTTGTTGTGATTGCCGGTCAGCTCGATGATATCCGCGCCGACGTATGCCAGGAGGTCGATGTACTTGGGGTTGCTGCAGAACAGCAGGCTGGGCGAAGTTGGGTCTGGGAAGGGGCACTCCTCATAGAACGACACCTCGTTGCTGATGTGGGTCAAGTCAGCCTCGGTGAGCCAGTCACGGATCTTTTCAGCCGGGTAGAGGACGCCATGCATTTCCATGCGGTAGGCGGTGCCCCTCACCAGGGCCGTCACCCCGGTCATCACCAGGGTCGTCATCCGTTCAGGGTCCCGGTTGCCGGGTTGGATAGCTTCCATGATGGCCGCGATCTCGGCATTTTGAGGTGCACCACGCAGACCGCTGATTAAGACCAGTTGATAACGGGCAGAGAGGGGGTAGGATGCCGGGTCGAAGTCTTTGAACAGGGGCGAGAGGCCCTCTATGCTGATGACCTTAAGCCTGGGCTCCAGCACTTCAAAGGGGAGGATTGCCCAGGCGTTTGTATCCCACAGTTTTAAGACCGCTGGCGGGTTTTGATAGACTTCAACCCGGCCAGGATCTGGCCGGCCCCAGCGATCGCCCAGGGCAGGGAGCAGGGCTTCGGGCACATACAGCTTTTCGACCCTTTCAAGCGGCGGAGCAGGTTCTCCCTGCCAGTATGCCCCCAAGGTGTTGAGGGTGATATCGTCCGCCAGGGTTGGGAAGGGCGCTGCCAGGGCGTAAACCCAGCTCGCGGTGTGTAACAGCTCGCCGCTGGGGGCATCACCCTCGGGGCCAAACCACAGATCCGCAGCAGGGTCGTCACTAAGGTTGACTGTGCCTATGTTTTCGAGCGTGATCGCGCCCTGGGGCAGTTTTTCAGATAAGAACAGGGTCAGCGGTGCAGGGGTGGCTGTGGGCGTGGGCGGAGGTGCCGGCGTGTTCGTGGGGGCAAGCGTGGCAAAAGCGGCAGGCTCCTCAACGGATGGGCCGGGTTGCTGTTCACCGGCGCAGCCACTCAGAACGATCGCGACCAGCAGCATCACCAGGCTGTATTGGAGGGCAAATAGGCGTTTTTTACGCATACGTATATATCCTTTTGGGGCCACAATGTCAAACAACACTACAAGCCAGATTATAACAGCCAATTTTGGGGGACATGATTGGATTATGTCAAGGCAATGCGGAGTTAATCCTCGTGAGGGGGCTTGGGTGTATAATGTACAGGTTATGTCTACCTCTGGCTGGAAGCTCAAATTACAAATCGGCCTGTTCACCCTGATGAGGATCGTCCTCAGCTCCAGTTTTCGAATGGTGTACCCCTTCCTGCCGGTATTTGCACGTGGCCTGGGCGTTGAGCCGGCTTCGCTGGCAATGGCACTGTCGGTGCGCTCCTTTTTGGGTATTTTAGGGCCATTTTTAGCATCGATTGCCGATACGCATGACCGGAAAACGGGCCTCTTGCTGGGGGTGGGCTTGTTCACCGTGGGCAGCGGCATGGTAGGGATCTGGCCCTCTTTTTGGACGTTCATTGTTGGTACCAGCCTGGTGCTGATTGGCAATGTGGTCTTCATCCCCTCGGTGAACGCCTACCTGGGGGACCGTATCCCTTACGAGAAGCGCGGCCGGGTCCTGGCCTTCCTTGAGCTGAACTGGGCCCTGGCTTTCATCATTGGTATCCCGGTCGTGCGGGTTTTGATCGAATCCTTCAGCTGGGTGACGCCGTTTTTCCTAATGAGCGCGGTTGGCTTGCTGTTCTTCCTGGTCTTCATGGTGATCATTCCCGCCCGGGAGATCCCCAAGACGGATGAAAATAGCATCTGGAAGAACCTGGGGCGATTGGTGCGCACCTGGCCTGCGCTGGCAGGGCTGCTGGTGGGCATTTTCCTGACCAGTTCGAATGAGATGGTCAATTTAATCTTCGGTCTGTGGATCGAGGACCAGTTTGGTCTGAATTTCGCTGCGCTCACAGCCGCAGCGGTGGTGATCGGCATTTCGGAATTGGGCGGCGAGGTGTTCACAGCCCTGTTCCTGGATGTGGTGGGCAAGCGCCGCATGATGTGGATCTTCTTGGGGCTCAACAGCCTGGCGGCGCTGTTGCTGCCGCTGACGGGCGGCGTTTTGGGCTGGGCCATGGCCGGGCTGGGTTTCTTTTACATCACCTTCGAGATCATCCTGGTGAGCGCCCTGACCCTGATGAGCGAGGTGATGCCCGACGCGCGTGCCACACTGATCGCGGCCACCGTGGCGGGTTTTTCACTGGGCCGCATGTTCGGGAACCTGTTCGCCCCCGGTTTGTTTGGGATCAGCTTCTGGGCGGTCTGCCTGGCCGCCGTGGCTTTGAACGTGCTGGCTGCCGGCATGCTCACCCAGGTGCGGGTAAGGAGAACAGCTTAATCTCACCGGCAGGCGGCCTGGTATTGACCCGGCGGGCGCAAGTCATCCAAACTACTTAATTGAATGGGGTTCATCGGCAAGTGGTGCCCTGGTTACGGCCAAAGGGCGATCCGCTTATGAATCATCTTGTACTTTTGTCAGGACCGGCTTTGAGGGTTGGTTTTCCTTATCCGGAAGGCGGAATTTAAAGTAGATAGGAATGATGATCAGCAGTGCGGCACTGGCGGTGATGACGAAGGGGGTTTGCGGGCTGACACCTTCCCAGAGCTGTGCGCCGATCCAGGGTGCCGGCAGAGAAATGAAGCCAATGCTGCTGTGGAAGACGCCTGAAAAGGTACCCAGCATTTTGGCAGGCACCGCCTTTGTGATCAGGGATTGAAACGGTGGCCCCAGCATCCCGCCGCCCAAACCACCCACCGTCCAGCTGAAGGCAAAGGTTAAAAAGCTGTCGGCCTGCAGGAAGATCACCAGCGAGGTGAAGATCAGTAAAAAACCGACGATCAGGGGCAGGCGTTCATCGCGCTTGTCAACCAGTCTTCCCGAGAGCATGGGCACAAACATCCCGGCGATCGCGTTGATGGAGCCCAGCACACCGATCTGGGTCACGGTAATGCCAAAGAGCTGTTCCAGGTAGAGGGGCTGCAGCTCACCTGACATGCGAAAGGCGATATCCGCCACGCCATCGGTCACGAAAATCCAGGTCAGCACACCGCCGGCCAGGATCAGCCCCACCATGCTGGACATGCTTGTTTTGAAGGATGCCAGGGTGAGTTTCTGGGTTGGCTGCTCCACAGCCTGGGACCGCTTAGTGGTTGCCATCCAGATGCGCAACGCGGCCGCAAGGGTGTACAGCCCGCCTGAGACAGCCAGCATGCCTTTAAAGCCCATCCAACTCACCAGAAGTCCGCCCAGTGGCGGGCCGATCACCCCGGTGACCTGGAAAACGGTGTTGGTCATCCCAAAGACCTTGCCCCGGTGTTCTTCCGCGGAGTTTTCGGCGATGAAGGCCTGAAAGCTCGGCCCGACCAGGGCAAAGGGGATCTGGTAGATGGTCAGAGCGACGATCATCCATTGCCAGGTGGGGGCGAGGAACATGGCCGTATATCCCAGCACGCCGCCGATGCTGCCGATAGCGACAGAGCGCAGGCGCCCAATTGAATCCGATACCCACCCGCCAAACACCTGCAGAACGAGGACGGTTGCTGCGGTTAATGTGAACACCAAACCCACATCGGTGATGTCCGCGCCCAGCTCGGTCAGATAGATTGGCATCAGCAGGGGTGTCATCATGCTGCCGATATTGGCCAGCACCATCGCCAGCATGAACCAGCGCATGATCGGCGAAAGGATGGGTTGTTTGTTAGTGTTTTGATGATCGAGCATGATCAGATCCTGAGTGAGATACGGTCAGCGGAGTTACAGTTTACAAAAAAGCATGACCTGGATTGCAAAACAGGTTACCTTGCTTATCGTCAAGAAACGCCTTAAAAGTATAGTTCTTAATTGGAAAAACGAAATGCTACTCCGGTAGGGAATTCTACCCGGCCTTGGACGGGATGAACTGAATTAGTGATCATTAAACGGCCATCAGTTGGAATACTGCGCAAACAGCAGGTACAGCACCCGGGTTGTCCAATCTATTGGGCGGTTTTGCCGCTTGCGCCAATCCTCTGATAAGGGCAGCATGCGGCTTGACCGAGGGCACGGGCCAAAATCCCAGTAACCGTCCTCGGTTTGTTGGGCCATCAGCCAGCGCGGAGGGTTGAAGCTGGTGAGTCTGGTCGGATTGGCTTCCCTACGTTTCGCAGGCCATCGTCACACCCTCAGCGAGCCGCGGAATCCCCTGGCGCCATAGTAGGAATCGGCACCGTTGTGGTACACAAACACGTGTCCGTAACGCCGATCGCAGAACAGGGCACCGCCACGCTCACGAATCTCGGGCGGTGTGATCACCCAGCTTGAGGTGCTGGTATCAAATTCGCCCAGTTGCTGTAGATGACGATATTCCTCTTCGGTTAACAGCGCAATGCCCATGACGGCGGCCATATGCATGGCGCTGTCGTCGGGTTTGTGGGCTTTGCGGGCCTCCAGTGCGGCATGGTCATAACACACACTCCTGCGGCCTGCGGGGCTTTGTGGCGAACAGTCATAGAAGAGGTATTCGCCGAAGCGCTCATCGAAACCCACCACATCCGGCTCGCCGCCAGTTTGTTCCATCTGTCCCAGTGACCACATCTTTTCAGGCTGGGCTTCCAGTTTCAATTGGACTTCATCCCAGTCCAGGCCTGCATGGCGGGGCATGTTGTCCTCAAAACGGGATTGCAAAGTTTCAAGCAGCTCTGCACGCTGCTCTGGTGACAAGCCTGGGTTGTTGTGGGGTTGGTTGTCCATTTTTCGTTCGCTTTCCTTAAGTAAATTCCACCTGTGCACTAAGTAAAAATCAAAACGCCCTCAACCTGTGAGGGCGCTGATGGCAGTTGTTAATGTCTACTGTGCGGCCATGGCCGGGCGGAACTTATACCCGTACACGCGACCCGGTCCGCGGGGGAGAGGTGAGATTGTTAATCTAATGGTATGCGTTGCGCCTCTGCATGACTCGTGTTAGCAAGCTTTTCAAAATGCATTGGAACAGAAAAAATCGAAGTCAAGAAATATAGTAAAATGGAGATAGATCTACCAATAGATAACACGCCATATTTGTAAAAGATTTGGTAAATTCCTATAATTTTTGATATTCATTCATATTCTTTTGAGTTTGAGAGGGTCCAATGGGAAAATTGTCTGGTGGAAAGAAATTGTCAATTATTCTTTTAATCCCGTTGATCATTCTCGCCTGTAATATGCCGATTGCTGACCTTATTGATAATCCATTGAAAAAGCCCACTGCCGAAGGACTAGACCAAGAAATTCAGCAGATTAATACTGAGATCGACCGTAATTTTAATGGATTTCAAACTTATCACGTTAAACCATTTCCCGGAGCAATGAACTCAACCGAGTGTAAACCCGGATTTGAATTTGGTGACCGTTGGACTGATAATTCGATTATGCGATTTGACACTGAGGAGGATTGGGACCGTAGTCAGATCAAAATCGAGGCTGGTGAAAACCATGTACTTACCTATAATATCGTGGTTAAAGAGAAACCGAACACCTTCTGTAGATTAAATGAACAGGACTTCGTGGAATGTGTCTACCTTGATAAAGATGGTTACACTGTTCGGGTTTTTAATGATCCACCTTATAATAGAAGTTTCCAACCGTATGTACTTGATACACCGAAAACTTGTTACTCATTGTTATTTGAGAAATATGATCAAGATTTACAGCTGGTAACTGAAGACTCCAAGTTTACAACATTTTCTGTTCCACCAGACGTTGTGGAAATTTCATTGTTGGGGCCTATTCCGGCAATGCCTGTAACAAGTCTTAAGACCGGTCAATACTATCCAAATGGAGCGCACGATGCACTTTGGTACTTTGAACCCGAGAATATTGAAAATTGGAGCATCTCTTTCAAACTCAACACTACTGAGGAAATGATATCGGGTAACTTTTTTGGAGCGGCTTTGTACCATGAAGAAGATCCGTTGTATAACATTGATGGCAATGCCGACATAACCGGGATCATTCCATACACCAAATATGCAACCCAACAAGCGGGAGGTGTCGTTACTGTATCTGCTCCATTTGAAATAACTTTTTCCGGAAA
This sequence comes from Anaerolineaceae bacterium UBA4775, assembly GCA_002403205.1. Lineage (GTDB taxonomy): Bacteria > Chloroflexota > Anaerolineae > Anaerolineales > Anaerolineaceae > Brevifilum. The sequence goes on along the minus strand of DHHJ01000018.1, from coordinate 21,131 downwards.
TGTACATGAACCTAATCAGTTTGGAGCAACAGAAAACGGATCAGTCCTGGACTTCTTGGTTTATCAAGATGTAGATTTTTACGTTGCTATTAAAGGGACTTTGAAAATTGTCACAACAAATAATGATCATTCAATTATGGAATTTGAGGTTTATGATTGTGAAAACAGTAAATTCAGCTCAACTAGTGAAGGGGCACAACTAACCAAATGCTCCATCCATTTAGTCTGGGATAACATTCCTCTGAAATGAAGTGTTACAGTTATATGTTGTATGGAATCCACTCCAAATTCAGCCAACTGATTGATTTGCGGGAATTAGGTTGCATTTGATTGCCCTCCGCAATAGTTTTCTGGCAATCAACATGTTTTTCGCTGTAATTATTTATCGTTTATCCCTTTTTGGCACTAAAAAAACGCCCTCCATCTCTGGAAGGCGATTCATTATTTAAAGTCGAATTAACCTTGCATCACAGGTCTAAATTTATACCCGTACATCCGACTTGGTCCGCGGGGGAGAGGTGAAGGTGTCGATCTAGCGACAGGCGTTACCGGCAAGGGCGGTATTCGACTGAAAAAGCTACTGGATATCGAATCTGCGCTTGACCGGGGGCACGGGCCAAAATCCCAGTAACCGTCCTCGGTTTGTTGGGCCATCAGCCAGTCGATGGCCGCCCTGTGAAGGTGGCCTGCCCGGGTTAACTGCCTTGCGCTGGGCAGGCGATCATCACACCCTCAGCGAGCCGCGGAATCCCCTGGCGCCATAGTAGGAATCGGCACCGTTGTGGTACACAAAAACGTGTCCGTAACGCCGATCGCAGAACAGGGCACCGCCACGCTCGCGAATATCAGGCGGTGTGACTACCCAGCTTGAGGTGCTGGTATCGAATTCGCCCAGTTGCTGTAAATGACGATATTCCTCTTCAGTTAACAGCGCAATGCCCATGACGGCGGCCATATGCATGGCACTGTCGTCGGGTTTGTGGGCTTTGCGGGCCTCCAGCGCGGCATGGTCATAACACACACTCCTGCGGCCTGCGGGGCTTTGTGGCGAACAGTCATAGAAGAGGTATTCGCCGAAGCGCTCATCGAAACCCACCACATCCGGCTCGCCGCCAGTTTGTTCCATCTGTCCCAGTGACCACAGCTTTTCAGGCTGGGCCTCCAGCCTGGCCCGGACGTCTGCCCAGGCTAACCCTGCATGGCGGGGCATGTTGTCCTCAAAACGGGTTTGCAGAGTTTCAAGCAGCTCTGCACGCTGCTCTGGTGACAAGCCTGGGTTGTTGTGGGGTTGGTTGTCCATTTTTCGTTCGCTTTCCTTAAGTAAATTCCACCTGTGCACTAAGTAAAAATCAAAACGCCCTCAACCTGTGAGGGCGCTGATGGCAGTTGTTAATGTCTACTGTGCGGCCATGGCCGGGCGGAACTTGTAGCCGTACACCAGCATGCCGCGCTCGTCACCGTCGGAGCGCAGTTTGCGGGTGACCATCTCAACCGGCATGCCGATCTGGAGATCGCTGTCGCCCAGGTCGGTTAGCTGTGCGGTGACGATCGGGCCTTCAACCAGTTTGATCAGGGCTACGGTGTAGGGGGCCTGTTCCTCAAACCCGGCAGGGGCGGCGCCCAGCTTTGTGAAGGAATAGATCTCGCCTTTGCCGCTGAATACATACGGGGTCTTGGCTTCGCCGCTGCACTCCGGGCATACATCCCGGGGCGGGAAGATCTTGGCTTCACAATGCGGGCAGACTTCACCCACCAGGGCGTAGCGTTGTTTTCTTAATCGCCAGTGACGTGGTACTTCCATAATTTAAACTCCTAAAATCGACCTGCCAGCCTGTTGGCAGGCGTATTTATCATTTTTCACTTTTGAGTTTACCGAAATGAGACTCTCAGAAACTATCAGCTTGCCTCTCTGGCCGTTTTGGCCTTTCCAGGGGAGCAATTTTTGATGCTTTGCTGATCCATTTATCTCGGGCTGTGTTGGCTGGGCGGATGATTACCCTCAAGTGCGCCGATTAATGATATGATTCCAGGCAGCACTATGGATTTCCCTTCAAGGAGGAATGGGTCGATGACCATTTATTTGCTGGATAAGACATTACAAATAGATATCTTCTTTGAATGCGCTGACCAGGACCTGGAGGATAATATCTGTGTGTCGATCATCGAATGCTGTCCGCCCCAGGAGCGCTTATTGCGATCAGGTGAAACTCACATCTTCCTGACCCCGGACCAGGCACGCCAGCTGGGTGAAGCGCTTTTGCAAGCGGCACAGCACAGCCGCGCCCAAACCAGCCCTCAGGACGATTAACCCATGCCTCTTAGCTTGCACTTCCCTCCCCGGGGTATGCTGGGGGCGAGGGTATGATCATCTTCCCGGGGTTCACCCTGTGTTTTCTATTGTTCGGCGATCACGTCCTGATGCTGCACCGCCGCTTCCCGCCCAACCAGGGGCTGTGGAACGGCGTGGGCGGGCATATTGAGCCGGGCGAAACGCCCCGCCAGGCGGTGATCCGCGAGGTAGCGGAGGAGACCGGCTATCATATTGACGCCCCAGTTTTTGCCGGTCTGCTCACCTGGGAAGGGTTCGAGATCCCGCCTGGCGCGATCGCCATTTTCACCGCCCGGGTACCGCACCAGGATTTCGTCACCAACCACGAGGGGGCCCTGGCGTGGAAGTCCCGTGATTGGGCCTGCACTTCACCCGAGGTGGTCGACAATATCCACGTCTTCCTGCCGCCGATCTTGGCCGGTGAGCACCCGCAGCATTACCACTTCCGCTACCAGGACGGCCAGCGGGTTGAGGATGTGATCTCGCCGCTCCCGGAGGATTTTGACCCAGATGCACCCTGCCAACCCGGTATTGAGCTGGCTGAAGAACAACGCGGTGAATATCTGCTCAGTTTTGATAAGGAACGCCTGCAACTGGATGTGGTCGAGGATTTCATTATCAATCAAGCTTATTGGGCAAAGGGACGCTCCCGGCAGGCGCTGGGGGCCAGCCTCCAGCATTCGGTCTGCCTGGGTGTTTATCATCAGGGTTTGCAGGTGGCCTTTGCCCGCCTGGTGACCGATGAAGCCACCTTCGCCTGGCTGGCAGATGTGTTTGTTGACGGCGGTCACCGTGGGCGCGGGCTGGGCAAGTGGCTTGTGGAGGCCGCCTGCCGCTACGCAGACCTCAGGGGGATTGAGCGGATGGTGTTGATCACCCGTGATGCGCACACCCTCTATGAAACCTATGGTGACTTCCGCCTTTTGGCGAACCCCGGCAAGTGGCTGAGCCGATCAAAACCGGACGAGGGTCAGGTATAATCAGGGTCACCAGAAAGGAGTGCCACATGGAATTTACCAAAGATGATTTTCTGATCAGTACTGATAAAGACAAGCTGCAAATTGATGTGATTCACCAGTACCTCACAGAAGAAGCCTATTGGACCACCGGCCGCACCCGCTCGATGACGGAAAAAACCATCGAACATTCGCTATGTTTCGGCGTTTACCATCAAAACCAGCAGATCGGGTTTGCCCGGGTGATCACGGATTACACCATCTTCGCCTACCTGTGCGATGTGTTCATCCTGGATACATACCAGGGTCAGGGCCTGGGTAAGTGGCTGACGGAGACCATTCTCAAGGTCCTGGACGGTGAGGGTGTCCGCTGGACGATGCTGGCGACCCGTGATGCGCACGAGTTGTATGAGGATTACGGCGGTTTCCAGAAGCTGTATTTGCCGGAGAAGTGGATGGGGCGCGTCAACCCCCGGCTTCGGCGGAGCTCGGGGAAAGAATATTCCGGTCCTGGCGATGTGTTATGATCCCGGCGTGCGGCTTACCGCTTAAAAAGGCATAACTCTTCCCTTGAATTCTAATAAAGCGAGAGCGGACGGGACATTCAGCGATCCACATCTGCCCTTGCGCTGAACCGGTTTCGACCGGTTAGTTACGGATTAAATCCTCCGGCGTATCGATTTCTTGCGTTATAATTATAAATTGGGTCTCAATCGCATGAGCGAAGGGGGTTGGTAGACCCTGGTTACATTGCAGTAAAGTATGAGAACCACCACGTGGTGACGAAGGAAGCAAGATTTGAAGACGATCGTTGCAGGCGCCATGGGCGAATGCGTTCATGTCGCCGGTGTTATGAATTTTCTACGGCTGGCAGAGCAAGCCGGCTGGCGGACGGTGTTCTTGGGGCCGGCAGTCCCCCCGGAAGAGATCATCGCGGCGGCCAAACGAGAAAACGCCGACCTGGTGGGCATCTCCTATCGCCTGACCCCCGAGACGGGCGAACGATTGCTGGGTGAGTTTGCCGAGGCAGCCGATGAACTCTATCGGCAGGGTGTCCGCTTTGCTTTTGGCGGCACACCGCCCGTGGCTGAACGTGCCAAAGCCCTGGGTTTCTTTGAAACTGTCTTTGATGGCAGCGAAACCACCGATTCGGTTTTGGCCTATCTGCGCGGGCAGACACCCGGAACCGTCAGCGAGGATGATTTTCCGCAGACGGCCGTTGAGCGCATCCAATGGAAACACCCCTACCCGCTTCTGCGCCATCATTACGGGCAGCCCACCATGGAAGCAACCCTGGCAGGCATTCAGGAGATTGCCGAATCCGGCGCGTTGGACGTGATCTCACTGGGTATCGACCAGGACGCCCAGGCCAACTTTTTTCACCCTGAGCGGCAGACTGCGCGCCAGAAAGGCGCCGGGGGCGTGCCGGTGCGCTCACCCGAGGATTACCGGGCCCTGTACGACGCCAGCCGGCGGGGCAATTACCCGCTCTTACGGACTTATTCCGGCACGGACGATTTTATCAAACTGGCTGAAATGTATCGGGATACCATCCATATTGCCTGGTGTGCCATCCCGATATTTTGGTTCAACCGTATGGATGGGCGCGGCCCGTGGGGCCTGGAGGAGAGCATCGAAAAGCATCAGCAGGTGATGGCCTGGTACGGCCAGAATGACATCCCGGTTGAACTGAACGAACCTCATCACTGGGGTATGCGGGATGCCCCTGATGTGATCTTTGTGGTCTCGGCCTACCTTTCGGCCTATCATGCCAAGGTGTTCGGGGTGCGGGATTACATCGCCCAGATGATGTTCAACAGCCCCCCGGGAACGTCCGATGCCATGGACCTGGCCAAGATGCTGGCTTGCCTGAGCCTCACCGCACCCCTGGAGGATGACCATTTCCGCATCTGGCGGCAGACCCGGACAGGTCTGCTGAGCTATCCCCTGCAGGATGATGCTGCCAGAGCCCACCTGGCGGCAAGCATTTATGTGCAAATGGCGCTCAAACCCCATATTGTGCATATTGTGGGGCATACCGAAGCCCATCATGCGGCCACGGCAAAGGATATCATCCAGGCCAGCCGGATGGCGCGCCAGGCCATCGACAATGCCCTGGCGGGGCAGCCGGATATGACCCAGGATCCAGCGGTCCAAACCCGGGTGAATACCCTGATCCAGGAAGCCCAAACGACGCTTGAGGCCATCAGGCAGCTTGCGTCTGCTTCAACAGCAGACCCACTGGTTGACCCCGCAAACCTGGCCAAAGCTGTAGCGGTCGGAATTTTGGATGCACCCCATTTGAAGAACAACCCCTTTGCACGCGGCACCATCCAAACCCGAATTGTGGACGGCGCCTGCGTGGCGGTGGATTCTGCGGGGAACCCCATTAGCGAAAAGACTCGCATTAATCAATTATCTTTGGAGGAAACATGGTAAAAAGAAAGTTCACGGTCATAGGCGCCGGTAATGGGGGAAAAGCGATGGCTGCGCACCTGGCGATCATGGGGCAGGATGTCGTATTGTTCAACCGTACTTTTATTCATATTGAAGTGATCGCAAAACGCGGTGGTATTGAACTGGAAAGCCCGCCCGGCGGCCCATTTGGCTTTGGAGAGATTCGCCTGGTCACGGACGATATCCAGGCAGCGCTCAAAGATTCGGAAATCATCATGGTGGTGGTGCCATCTTCAGGGCATGCTGACATCGCTCAACTGGTTGCACCGCACCTTGTGGATGGCCAAATGGTTATCCTGCACCCAGGCCGTACCTGCGGCGCAATCGAATTCAACCAGGTTCTTAAGCAATATGGCTGCCAGGCTGATATCGTCCTGGCAGAGGCGGAGACCTTCATCTACGCCAGCCGTTCCGAAGGCCCCAGCCAGGCACGCATCTTCCGGATCAAAGAGGCCGTGCCCCTGGCCGCCCTGCCGGCGGTGGACACCCCCAAAGTTTTGGCTGCGATCGAGCATGTTTATCCCCAGTTCATTGATGGGATCAACGTTCTCCATACTGGCCTGAACAATATGGGCGCTGTGTTTCACCCAGCCCTGACCATTCTCAACGCAGGGAGGATCGAATCCACCCGCGGCGATTTCCAGTTTTATGTTGAGGGTGTTACCCCCTCTGTTGCCAAAGTCCTCGAGACGGTTGACCGCGAGCGGGTGACGATTGCCTCTGCCCTTGGCATCCGTGCCCGTACAGCGATGGAATGGCTTTCACTGGCCTACAATGTGCGCGGCGATACACTGTATGAGTCCATCCAGAACCAGACCGGCTATTTTGGGATCAACGCCCCTACCACGCTTCAGCACCGCTATATCTCCGAAGACGTCCCGATGAGCCTGGTGCCGATCGCTGCCTTAGGGGAGCGTTACGGCGTATCGGTGAACTCCATCCATGCCATCATCCGCCTGGGATGCATTCTGCACAGCACGGACTACTGGCGCAAAGGGCGCACATTGGGCAAGCTGGGCATCAAAGACCTGAGCGTGAGTGAGCTGACACGCTATGTCAATGAAGGCGAACAAGCGATTTAGCAGGGAAAACCTGGTGTAACCCTGGAGGTCAATGCAGGGGCGATGGGCGTTCCAGTGTTGTGGCACAGTGAGCATTGCCCCTGTGCGTTTAACACCCCGTTTTCACGCTGATGTGTCGGTTTGCATTTTTACCTGGGAAGGGTTATAATTTCACCTGTAAAATCAAATAGCCCCAAGCGGCACTCTTATCCAGAGAGGTGGAGGGACCGGCCCGATGAAACCTCGGCAACCAGAAAGCAACGCTTTCATGGTGCCAATTCCGGCAGAGCGATAATCTGGAAGATGAGAGGGAAGCCATTAAGGATTAACGCCCCTCTCGCCCAAAGCCAGAAGGGGCGCAATTTATTAATGAGACTCGGAGGCTCTCACAATGACGTTAACTTTCAACAAATTACCCAAATACCTGTTCACCTCGGAATCAGTGACCGAAGGGCACCCGGATAAACTCTGTGACCAGGTCAGCGATGCAGTTTTGGATGAACTCATCCGGCAGGACCCCTACTCACGGGTCGCCTGTGAATGTGCCACTAAGACCGGATTCGTCATGGCCATGGGTGAAATCACCACCACGGGCTTTGCCGATTTTGACAAACTGGTACGTGATGTGGTGATCGGGATCGGTTACGACCGGGGCAAAAAAGGCTTTGACGGTGCCACCTGCGGCGTGATGGTTGCGCTGGCGAACCAATCGCCGGATATTGCCCTGGGTGTGGATAAAGCCAAGGAAGCCAAAGAAGGCGAGATGGAAAATGATGACGAGATTGAAGCCATCGGTGCCGGCGACCAGGGGATGATGTTTGGCTATGCCTGCACGGAGACGGATGTGCTCATGCCGATGCCGATCTATTATGCCCACAAACTCACCCGCCGGCTGGCTGAAGCCCGCCGGGCAAATGACCTCGATTTCCTGTGGCCAGACGGCAAGAGCCAGGTCACGGTTGAATATGAATATGGAAGGCCGAAACGGATCCACACCGTGCTGATCAGCACCCAGCACACACCTGATGTGACCCAAGAACAGATCAGGGAAGGCGTGATCGAGCAGATCATCAAGCCGGTCATTCCCGCTGAACTGATCGATGATGACCTGATCGTGTACGTCAACCCCACCGGGCGGTTCGTGGTGGGCGGTCCCATGGGTGATGCCGGGCTGACCGGCCGTAAGATCATCGTCGACACCTATGGGGGTATGGGGCGGCACGGCGGCGGTGCCTTCAGTGGCAAAGATCCAACGAAGGTTGACCGCTCAGGCACCTACGCAGCCCGTTGGGTGGCGAAGAACATCGTGGCCGCCGGACTGGCCGATCGCTGTGAAGTGCAGGTGTCCTACGCCATCGGTGTGGCTCGCCCGCTCTCAGTCAATGTTGAAACCTTTGGCACCGGTAAAATTGAAGATGCCCGCATTGTTGACTTGGTCAACACCCACTTCGACCTGCGACCGGGTGCCATCATCCGCGACCTCAAGCTGCGCCGGCCGATCTACCAGCAGCTGGCTGCTTACGGTCACTTCGGCCGCGATGACCTTGACCTGACCTGGGAAGCGACGACCAAAGCCGACCTGCTGCGTGCAGATGCGGGGTTGTAAATTTGTGATTTGTGAATAGAGCATGGTGAGTGGTAGAAGGTGTCTTGTCTGTAAATATGTTCACCAGATTCTGGAGTATATTCAAGACATTCCATCTCGGATTTGATTACCACTCACCAATCACAACTCACTATTCACCTTACTTTAAAATTTCCCTCTGGTATTTTCCGGCGAACAGGGCGGGTGTTCCGCCGGTATGCCAAAATAGCACGGTTTCACCTGTTTTGAAGAAGCCCTGGCGGATCAGGTCGATCAGGCCAGCTGCCGCTCGGCCGGTATAGACCGGGTCAACCAGTAAAGCCTCATATTCAGCAAACAGGCGGATGGCTTCGACTTCCGCCGACCCCATCACGGCATAACCTCCGCCGATATACTCATCCTTAACCAATACATCTTGTGCAGAAAACGTCACCCCTTCGCCGAGCGAGCGGGCAGTGCGCGTGGCCAGGTCGGCGACGCTTTCCCGCAGCTTATCGGCCGGTTCATCCACGCTGATGCCGAGGATCTGCCCCTGGTAGCCGCTCATCTGCGCGCCGACGAGCATGCCCGCCTGGGTCCCCCCAGAGGAGCTGGGGAATACGATCCAATCGGGGTGCATGCCCTGTTGGGCCAGCTCCAGCATGGCTTGCACATAGCCCATTGCGCCGATGGGGTTCGACCCGCCATAGGGGATCAGGTAGGGCTGGCGGCCGTCTGAACGGGCTTGCTCAACCGCTTCCTCGAGCTGCTGGTTGACCTGTGATCGGTCTGTAAAGATCACTTTTGCCCCCAACAGATGGTGCAGGAGGTGATTGGCATCGGGCGGATTGGGCGGGTCCCCAAACAGCACCAGGATGCAAGCCATCCCGAAGCGGGCTGCTGCGGCCGCCGTCTGCCGGCAGTGATTGGACTGCACCGCGCCAGCTGTGATGAGTGTGTCTGCCCCTGCTTCCTGTGCGGCATACATCAGGTATTCCAGCTTGCGGGTTTTGTTGCCGCCAAAGGCCAATCCTGTTTGGTCATCGCGCTTGGTGAGCAGGTCTGGCCCGTTCAGCAGCGCAGAGAGGCGCGGCAAGGCCTCAACCGGGGTGGGTAAATGGGCAATAGGCAGGCGTGGTTTCATGTGCTCAAACTCCTTTGTGTGGCTGATTTGCCTCGCGAGCGCATCAGGTTCAAGATGCGTGGCAGGACCTGGCAGTAAGCCTGGTAGTAAAAGCGCTTAACCGGGAAATCCCAGGCGCCAAGGGTGCGGACGACCTGGCCGCCAAACCCATCCTTGAACCGATAGACGCCCCACAGCGGATCTTCCTCAATGAAGGCGTCGGGCGCGCCCCACATATCATAGGTGTGGCAGCCTGCCTTCTTTGCCCGCAGCATGGCCTCCCATTGCAGGCGGTAATTGAACATTTTTTCCCGGTGCGCATCTAAAGACATGCCGTGCATATACCAGGCACGCCCCCCAAACCTGAAGATGACAGCGCCCCCGACAGGATCACCTTCCACTTCCGCAATCAGGGGCTCGGCCAGCCCGGCTTTGAAGAAGGCCTCCCACACGGTTTGGTAATAGGCCTTACTGCGGATCACAAAATCATCGCGGACGGCCGTGTGCGCGTACATCTGGTAGAGCAGAGCGATATCCTCACTGCCCCCAGGTCGCACCGACACCCCCCGGCGCTCCGCCAGGCGGATATTGTAACGGGTTTTGGATTTCATGCGCATCAGCAGGGCTTGTTCGTCCTCCATCAGATCGACGGTGACGGTGTTGCGGAACTGGATTTGCTCATCTGAAAAAACCCAGCCGCGTTCGGCCAAATCTACTTGCAGTGCTAAACCGGGTTGATGGTCCTGTGCCCCCTCCTCGCCAGGGATGCCGAAGCCCAGCGGCAGATCGGGGTCAATTTTCACGAAGATGGCATGTTTATCCCTGGCAAAGGCTTCCAGATCGTCCAAAACGTGGCTTGCCAGCGCCCGGTCTGACCAATCCAGCAGGGGACCGCGCGGGACATACATCACGCTTAGAGGCAGGGTAAAGGTCCCCAATGCGATTTTCCGCTCTAGGAGCAGGGCGGCAGCGGTGACCACGCCGGTCTCGCCGCGCCATAGCAGGGGATAGGATTTCCAGCCAAAACGGGTCTTCACCTGACCCCATTCCCGGGTTTGCAGGGCGTGGGCACCGGGCAGGTTCTCAATGTGGGAGTTCCATTGGACTGCGTCTTGTATGCGGGCAATTTCCAAGGTGCTGTGCTCCTTATGCGCCTGCGGGCTGCTGGCGCCTGCCAGTCCACATCTGGTATAGCTTGTAAGCCAGGGGTTGGTACACCCGGTCCCATGTGCCGATGGTCCGGTGGAGCTGGCCGCCAAACCCCCGTTTGAAGCGGTACACACCCCATAAGCCGTCTGACCGATCGAGGAAGGTTTCTTCCAGTTCGGATTCTGAGTGGTCGGGTACGCCCCACAAGTCATAAACTGTGCAACCTTTTTGCTTGGCCCACTGGATTGCTTCCCATTGAAGCAGATAGGTCGGCATGCGGTTGCGTTCTTCATCCGTGGAGGCGCCGTAAAAATACCAGGCCGTGTCGCCCTGGGCGAAGGCCATCAGGCCGGCCAGGGGCCGGCCCTGATACGCTGCTATCAGCAGAGTGCAGGCGCCCAGCGGCGCAAAACACTCGTAGGCTCGCTGGTAGTAAGCTAAACTATGGATGCCAAATGTGTCCCGCTCACCGGTGGTCAGCATCATGCGGTGAAATAAGGCTACATCATCACTTGGGCGGACGGTTACGTCTTTGCGCTGTGCCAGGCGGATGTTGTAGCGGGTTTTTGACTTCATCGCCATCAGGATCTCGTCATCGCTGCCCTGGATGTCAATCAGAACCGTGCGCGGGGGCTGAACCGTCTGGTCTGATTCTATGAACCCAGGCAAGAGACGATCCGTAAAATCTTCAGGGACCGGTTCCCACACGTTGGGCTCTACGCGCAGGAAGACCGCCCGTTCTTTTCGGCACAGGTCGTCTAATTCCGGCCACAGGTTAGCCCAATCGCCCCTCCCGACCGGTCCGCGCGGAATGTAGCCAACGCTCAAGCCCAGCGGTAAGCGCCTGAAGAGGACCAGCGCGCCCAGGTTGTCCTGCTGAAGGTAACACGGCTTCCAACCGAAGGCTGATTTGAGTTCTCCCCAGGGTCTGGTTTGCAGAATGTGCGCTTCGGAGTGGTCTTTAATGAACAGGGCCCATGCCTGTGGCGTTAATAATTGCATTGTCTCCTTAAAACTGCCGACTGGGTGTTGCAGGCAGCAGTGATGTGACGTTTGTTCCCCTTTTTTGTCAGGGGAGCCTTATTCTACCATGTCGAGTTCTGTCGTCACCGATTGGATTGCGGCACCGGGCACCGCTTTTCCCAGCAGATCCTGGATTGCTTCAGGCTTGCCCTCACGTGCCAGCCGGGCCAGCTGCTCAACAATGGCCGCAAGGTCCCCTGAGGTGAGCACCTCTTCGCTTTCCACCCGGTGGATGTCGGGGTGGTCGGTGGGAGAATACTCTAAGCCGGTATCCCACAGATCTTCGGTGAGCTTTTCGCCCGGGCGGATGCCCGTGAACACGATCTCAATGTCCTTGCCGGGCTCCAGGCCTGAAAGGCGGATCAGGTCCTCTGCCAGGTCGACAATACGCACAGGCTGCCCCATATCGAGGATGTAATTTTCACCCCCGGTGCTCATCGCTGAAGCCTGCAAAACCAGATGGACGGCTTCCGGGATGGTCATGAAGTAGCGTTTCATATCTGGATGCGTGACCGTGATCGGTCCGCCCGTTGCGATCTGCCGTTTGAAACGCGGCACCACACTTCCCCGACTGCCCAGAACATTCCCGAACCGGACCACGGTAAAGGCGCGCTGGTAGCGGTGAGCGGCATCCAAAACCAGCATTTCTGCCAGGCGCTTGGTTGCGCCCATCACACTCACCGGGCGGATGGCTTTATCTGTTGAGATCATTACCAGCCGCTGAACATCATTGGCCAGGGCAAGTTTAACGATATTTTGTGTACCGATGATGTTGTTGGTGACTGCTTCTTCGATGTTGCTTTCCATTAATGGGACATGTTTATGCGCCGCTGTATGGAAGACCACCTCTGGCTTCCAGCGGGTGAAAATAGCCTCAAGGCGAGGGAGGTCACGCACATCGGCGATCAGGGGGACGATCTCCAGGCTTGGAAAGCCTTCTTTAAGATCCATCAGGGCGCTGAAAATGCTGTTCTCACCATGCCCCAGGGTCAGTAAGCGCTTGGGGTTGATTTGGGCAACCTGGCGGCACAGCTCACGCCCGATCGAGCCACCCGCACCGGTGACCATCACAACCCGGCCCTGCAGTACCTCACCCAGGCTTTCGGTATTAATCCTGACCGGTTCGCGCCTGAGCAGGTCGGGGATATCTACCTCCCTTAACCGGCTTACGCTCACCACGCCGCCCAGCAACTCATAAATGCCGGGCATTGTCCGAAAGGCGACATTGCGCTGGCGGCACACTTCGGTCACCTGGCGGACAATTTTTCCCGATGCGCTGGGGATAGCGACCACCACCTCATCCACATGGTGTTTATCGAGGATGTGGTCGATCTGGTTCAGCGGTGCCAGGACGGGCACGCCATGGATCTTGCTGCCCTGTTTGGCCGGGTCATCATCAAGGATGCCGACGGGGGTCATGTTCAATTGCGGGTTTTTCAACATCTCGCGCACAACCATTGCGCCGGCATCGCCGCCCCCGATCACCAGCACCCACTTTTTACGCATGGAGGGGATGAAAGACCCCGCCAATGAAGAAGATGTGGTTTCAGCAAGAACCCTGAAGACGAACCGGGTCCCGCCGATGAAGGCCATTGAGAAGAGCCAATCAATGATCAGAACAGAGCGCGGGAACCCGAAGAACATCCCCGAGGCGAACAAGCCGATCATCATTGCTGAGAGCAGCATGGAGGCCGTTGTCACCGCGGAGAAGATGATGATCAGCTCACGGGTGCTGGCATAGCGCCAGATGTGGCGGTAGATACCAAAAAAATAGTACACCAGCGGTTTGATCACGACCGCCGCCCCCAGCATCCACAGCAAGCTGTCTTGATAGGTGGGAAAGATCGCAATCAACTCCAGCCTGACCAGGTAGCTTAACAGCACCGAGACCAGGGTCAGGAAGATATCCCCAAAAAACAGGTATCGGTTGCGAATTTTCCGGCTAAATATGTGCATTAAGGGTTTGTCCGAGGGTTATTGTCCTTTGAAACCGAACACCGTCCCCAGGGTTCGCAGGATAATGGAGATATCCATCAACAGGTTGCGGTGTTCGATATAGTACAGGTCATATTCCAGTTTGATGGCGGTTTCTCGCACGGTACCTGCGTAGCCAAAGTTGATTTGTGCCCAACCGGTGATGCCGGGTTTGACCAGCAGGCGGGCACGGTAAAAGGGAATCTCCTTTTGGAAGCTTTCAACCAGTTGCGGTCGCTCAGCACGAGGGCCCACCAGGCTCATCTCACCACGCAGAACATTGATGAACTGCGGCAGTTCATCAAGGTGGGTTCTTCGCAGGAACCAGCCCACTTTGGTGACACGGTCATCCTTTTCTTCTGCCAGGCGTGCTTCGCCATCCCGTTCAGCATTTCTTTCCATGGTGCGGAATTTGAGCATCTTATAAGGCTGCCCGCCGCGGCCCAGCCGATCCTGTTTAAACAGGATCGGAAAACCTGATTCAAGGATGATGGCCAGGCTAATCAGGGGGTAAAAACCGATCATGATGACCGTCCCGACCAGTCCGCCCGTAAAGTCGATCAGGCTTTTGGCCAGCTGGTACAGCGTGGTGGTGTGGGTCTTTTCCACAAACGACCGCACGATCCACTCTGCCTCGAGCAGAAAGATGGGCACCCGGGCAAGCAGTTCTTCATACACCTGGGGCATTGGCGACAGGTTAACGCCCATTTCCTGCGCGGTCAGGATGGCCTGGAACATTTCGCCTTTCATTTCGCCGGTGATCGCCAAAATCAGGTCTGTCACCTGATGTTCACCAATAATGTTGATCAAATTTCCCGAATTGCCCAAGACAGGATAATTCTCAATGGTTTCCCCGAGTTTTTCAGGGTCATCGTCGATCAAGCCAACGGTGTAAAATGGCGGCGGCCATTGGCCTGAGATGATGCTGGCCAGGGTCTTCCCGGCCTTACCAGCGCCGACGATCAACACCCGCCGCAAGAGGTGGGGCGCTGTGAACATGCGAATGTAACCCATGCGCCATAAGATAGTTAACACGGCACTAAACCCGATAAAGACAGAAACACCTCTGCGCGGGAGCGAATTGGGTGCAGAGGTGAAGTAGATCAGCAAATAGATTAACGTATAGATCAGGGTCGCCAGGCCGATGCCTTTGAGTGTTTCCCGGGGGTTGCTGGCTCGATGGACGTCATACAACTCCACCAGCAATAAAATCCAGAAAAAGGGCAGCAGAAAGAACCAGAAAGGCGGACGGTCTGTAATAAACTCAAGCGAAAATTCCATCCAGGCGTCCCCGGCCGCCCAGATGTACAATGCCAGGAACAAGGCCGCCGCGGCCATCAGGAAATCGCCGATCAGCAAGATTGCTACACGTTCTGATGCACGCAGTTGCCAGCGTTTTGGCCTTGGTTTGGTTTCCATAAGAGGTATTTTAACCTTTATTTCGGTTTTGGGGGCGAAATCAGCCCCCACAGAAAGCCCGTACCCCATGCGAAGTGCATGCAGGCAATGGCCAGGGGCACACCCGGCCACATTGCAATGGATTTGCGCCTGAGGGCAACCTGGGCACCAGCCAGGAGGAGGATCAAGAGATAAATGCATGCCATGCTGATCAATGCAATCAGCGCAGGCCTGATAAACGGGGATAATAAGGCCAGCAGGAGCATCCCCGCAACGAACAAGGGCGGCAATGCCTGCCGCCAGCGAATTGTGTGGGGGTACCGGCGCAGCATCTGCACTTTCCAGTAGCCATAGCGCCAGTACTGGCGTGCCAGAGCGGCAAGATTAGCCCTGGCGTAATACACCGACCGGATCTGCGGGTCGAACCAGATCTTTCCGCCGGCCTGGCGGACCCGGGTGTTGAATTCGTAATCCTCGTTGGTCAGCAGGGTTTCATCAAAAAGCCCCACCTGGTCGAGGAGTTCGCGTTTAAATGCGCCAAAGGGGACGGTGTCCACAAAGCCGGGCTGATCTGAATAGCGATAGCGCGCGTCCCCCACACCGATCGGGTGGCCGGCGGCAGCGGCAATGCTGCGGGCAATCCAATGGTCGCTGCTGGGCTGGATATCCCACACACCGCCCACGTTTTGCCCACGTTCTTCGATCACAGCCGCCACAGACCTGGCTACATAATCGTGGGTGGGTTGGGAGTGCGCATCCAGTCGGACGATGATCTCCCCCCGGGAGGCTTGAATGGCGGCATTCAAAGCGGCAGGGATCACCCGAGCGGGGTTGTTCACAACCGTGACAGCCAGGTCGGGGTGCTCTTGCTGCCATTCACGAATTGCCTCCGGGGTGCCATCGCTTGAGCCGCCATCCGCGATGATCACCTCCATGGCTGCGAGCGGGTAGGTTTGCGCATAGAGGGCATCCAGCAGAAGGTGAATGGTCCCCCGTTCGTTTAAACAGGGGACAATGATTGAAGTTTCGACTCGTTGTGGAGAATTGGACATCGTGTTCAACGGCTCTTTTGACCTCCCGGTTTAATTTGGTGAGGTTGAGGTCAAAATCATTGTTTTGAGGTTATCCCCTGCACTGCAGGGCATACGCTTATATGTCAACCGGCAGCGGCCTGCTGAAATTTAGTGTTCATCACACTCACAGGGACGCAGGGCGATCGCTTCAATTTCAACTGTTGCGCCTGCGGGCAGTGCCGCAACCTGGACTGTGGAACGGGCAGGGTACTTTTCGGAGAAAAAGGTGCCATAGATCTCGTTCATCATGGCGAATTCTCCCATGTCCTGCAGGAAAACGGTGGTCTTGACGACCTGGTCCAGGCTGCTACCACCTGCCTCCAGGATGGCTTTGAGGTTGGTGAGGGCCTGGCGGGTCTGGGCCTGGATGCCGCCTTCAACCATCTGGTTGGTGGCCGGGTCAATGCCCACCTGGCCGGCGGTGTAAACCATGCAGCACGTGGTCACCCCGGCTGAGTAGGGTCCCAGGGCTTTGGGTGCCTTTTCGGTGGTGATGATGTCCTTTTCATGATGGCAGCAACTCATTATTGATCGTTTCCTTTCTCTCTTTCACGGCTAGTTAAGCTTTCAAAGGATTATAACATCCCAGGTACAACCCAGGTTTAAGCTGCGCTCTTGCAGGCTCGCTTAGTCGAAATTCAGCAGGTTCACCACATCGGCTAAGCAAGCGGCAAACATTTCATCCATCACGACAGGCGCGGTTTGATAAGGACCGCCGCAAGTGCCATCACCGTAGAGCTGGCGCGTGGCGCCTTTCCCGAGGATGGCCGCACCGGGATCGATCATCGGTTTGCCCTCACCCGGCAGCTCTGCCACGGTGGTGAAGGGAAAGGCCTCCAGCCAGTTGCCATGCTCGGCTTCCAGGCCATATTTCTTGGCGATCGCGGCGACGGCACCCGATGTCCACCAGGCGTACCAGCGCAACTGCAGGTCGGGCAGTTCGTTAACGAGTTCCTCCAGGTGAAGTTTGACGGGTGTGTTGCCGCCGTGCCCGTTCAGGATCAAAACCCTGCGAAAGCCGGCACCATACAGCGAGCGCAGGATGTCATCGGCTACCTTCAGCAGGGTGGGGAGACTGAGGCTGATGGTGCCGGGATAGTCCAGAAAAAAGGGTGAGCAGCCAAAGTTTAGAGGGGGTGCAATCAACACGCCGCTCTGATGGGCAGCCTGATCTGCCAGCGCCATGGGGATCTTCACATCGGTCAGCAAGCTCAGGTAGCCGTGCTGCTCGCAGGCGCCCAGCACAAGCATCACCCGGTCGTCGGTTTTGAGATGCGCTTCGATGTGCATCCAGTTATGGTTATCAAAATGCATAAGTTGCTCCTGGGTGTTGTCTTGTTTTATGGGCCCATTATAGCATCAATGGGGTTCACCGTAATCCTGTCGGTATAAGGCTCCACCCCCGCTTTTTCGACATCATGAAAAAGGCGCCCCAAGGTGGGCGCCTCTTGAAGGAAAAGTGGTGGCAATCAACTTGCTGAGCGGGTTACACAACAATATTAACCAACCTGCCCGGCACATAGATGACCTTTTTCGGGGTCTTACCGGCCAGGTGCGACTGGATGTTTTCACTTAGCAAAGCAGCGGTTTTGGCCTCCTCTTCGCTGATATTGACGGGCACGGTCAGCCGGTCTCGCAGCTTGCCGTTGACCTGGACGATCAGGGTAATTTGATCCTCCTTGGCAGCCTCTTGGTCTACTTCGGGCCAGGGCTGGTTGTGGATGGAGTAGTCATGACCGGTGCGCGTCCACAGCTCTTCAGCGATGTGCGGGCATACCGGGGCCAACATGCGCAGGTAGAGGCCTTCTGCCTCTTTCCAGGCCTCTGTGCCGAAAGCGCCAGCCGCTTTTGCCTGGGCCATCTCATTCAGCAGTTCCATCAGCCCCGACACAATCGTGTTAAAACTGAAGGATTCAAAATCTGAAGTGACTGCCTGTAGGGTTTGGTGAACTTTGCGGCGCAGCTTGACCAGATCTGCTTCTTTTGCCAACCTCTCGCCCTCGGGCGGTTCCAAAAAGGTGAACCAGACCTTGCGCAGCCAGCGAATGCTGCCCTCGATCCCGCTGCTGTTCCATGGGGCGCCCAGTTCCCAGCGTGCGAAGAACATCAGGTAAGCCCGCACAGTATCCGCCCCGTACTCGGCGACCAGGTCATCAGGCGAGATCACGTTACCCCGGCTTTTCGACATCTTCTCGTGGTCTTCTCCCAGCACCATGCCCTGGTTGCGCAGTTGCAGCATGGGTTCATCACCTTTGGTGATGCCCAGGTCTCGGCAGGCCTTATGGAAGAAGCGCGTATAGATCAGGTGCATGGTAGCGTGTTCGATCCCACCGGTGTAGGTGTCCACCGGCATCCAGTAGTCGTATTCCTGCGGGTCAAAGGGATATTGGTCGTAGTCCGGGCTCAGGTAGCGCAGGTGGTACCAGCTCGAGCACACGAAGGTGTCCATGGTGTCCGTCTCACGCTCGGCCTCACCGCCGCACTGCGGGCAGCGTGTGAAGCGCCAGGTGGGATGCAGCTTGAGGGGGCTTTCACCGGTGGGCAGCCATTCCACATCATCGGGTAATTCCACGGGCAGATCGGCTTCCGGCACAGGCAGTGCCCCGCATTCCGGGCAGTGAATGATCGGGATCGGTGCGCCCCAATACCGCTGGCGGGAGATCAGCCAGTCACGCAGGCGGTAATTGACGGCATACTTGCCCACGCCTTTCTCTTCGATATAGGCTGTTGCCTGGCGGAAAGCTTCTTCTCCCGGGGTGCCGGTCAACGGCCCCGAGTTGACCATCTCACCCGCAGCGGGGACGGCTGCTTCCATTTCCGCAGAAACCAATGGCTCTTCGTCTGGGGGCTGGATGACCACCACGATCGGCAGGTCAAACTTGCGGGCAAACTCAAAGTCACGCTGGTCATGCGCGGGCACAGCCATGATCGCGCCGGTGCCGTAGCTCATCATGACATAGTCTGCGATCCAGATGGGGATGCGCTCGCCGTTGACCGGGTTGATAGCATACCCGCCGGTGAAGACCCCGGTCTTTTCACGGTCTGCCGTCTCGCGCTGGATGTCACCCATCCTTTCGGCCTGGGCCTGGTAAGCGGCCACTGCATCAGCCTGATTGATGGTGGTGATCTTTTTCACCAGGGGGTGTTCGGGTGCCAGCACCATGAAGGTCGCGCCCCACAGGGTGTCGGGCCGGGTGGTGAAGACCTCGATCTCATCCCCGGTCTCTGTTTTGAAGATCACAGAGGCACCTTCAGAGCGGTTGATCCAGTTGGTTTGCAGGGTCTGCACCTGCTCAGGCCAGTCGATCGTCGAAAAATCGAGCAGCTCTTCGGCGTAATTGGTGGTGCGAAAGAACCACTGCACCAGGTTTTTCTTGATCACCGGGGTCTTGCAGCGTTCGCAGTGCCGGTCTTCACCTTGGACCTGTTCGCGCGCCAGGGTGGTGTTGTCATGGGGGCAAAAATCCACTGGTGCTTCTTTTTGATAAGCGAGGTTATGCTTATAGAACTGGATAAAAAACCATTGGGTCCATCGATAATAGCTGGGGTCCGCCGAGACGGCTTCGCGGCGCCAGTCGATCATGGTGCCCATCGACCTGAGCTGCCGGCGCATGACCTCGATATTGCGCATGGTCCACTTGCGGGGATGAATGCCGCGCTGGATGGCGGCGTTCTCCGCCGGCAAGCCGAAGGCGTCGAACCCCATCGGGAACATCACGTTGTATCCCTGCATGCGTTTGAAACGGGCGCGAGCGTCCGAGGGACACATGGCGTACCAGTGGCCGATGTGCAGGTCACCCGAGGGGTAGGGCAGCATGGTCAGCGCGTAGAATTTGGGCTGATTCGGATCGATATCGGCGTGGTAAAGACCGTCATCGGCCCATTTTTTCTGCCATTTGGGCTCGATTTGGTCGGGTTTATACATGGGGATGCTGGTTGGGTCTGACATGCTCTTCTCCTACATCTAAGTCTCAATCGGGTCATAAAAAGACTGTATTTTAATATAAAAAACTTCGTCCAGACAGGGACGAAGTGACCAACTCCGCGGTACCACCCTGCTTCCCGGCGCTCCATTAAGACCGGACAGCTTGGGCCGCGCTAACGGGCGGTGGGCGTCGCTGGTTACTGGGGTTCACCAGCGCCATCTGTCCCTGCACGGGACCGGCGAGGCGAGTTCAACCTTGAAGGTGCTCCGCTGCACCTGCCGGGCTCTCACGGGGTTCCCGGCTCGCTGGCGGATGGTCTACTACTCCTGCCATGATGTTTGTGCAGTATTATGACCCGATTCTAACACATAAGAGGGTGAATGTTCAATAGGGATTTTTAGTAGGTTCCCTGTGAGCTCTTGTAGGGTGGGTTGGCGGGAGAAATGACATTTATGATGAGTGAACGATCATTTCCATATCAACATCCCGCCAACCCACCAATATGTAGTCAATTACCCTGAGGTGGTGGGTTGGCTGTGGGTTCAATCATGGTCTCAATCACATTGGCATGGCGGCTGTTGCACCGTGAAGGCCGTTTTATGCCAACCCACCCTACGGAAGATGGCTCTTGTAGGGTGGGTTGGCTGTGGGTTCAACAATCGACCAATACAATCGGCATGGCACCTGTTGCACCGTGAAGGCCGTTTTATGCCAACCCACCCTACGGACTACGTCTACGGAAGAAGGGCTTTGTAGGGTGGGTTGGCGGGAGAAATGATGTTTTTGATTTGTGTACGATCATTACCCTATCAACAACCCGCCAACCCACCAATATGCAGCCAGTTACACTGGGGTGGTGGGTTGGCTGTGGGCGTATCAATCGACCAATCCCAACGGTATTGAGCCTGTTTCACTGTGCTTGGCAACTTTTGCCAACCCACCCTACGGACTACGCCTACGGAAGAAGGGTTTTGTAGGGTGGGTTGGCGGGAGAAATGATGTTTTTGATTTGTGTACGATCATTACCCTATCAACAACCCGCCAACCCACCAATATGCAGCCAGTTACCCTGGGGTGGTGGGTTGGCTGTGGGTTCAA
>DHHJ01000030.1 GCA_002403205.1 Anaerolineaceae bacterium UBA4775 | reverse complement strand
TGGACCCAGAGGGATTCGAACCCTCGACCTTCTCAATGCCATTGAGACGCGCTCCCAACTGCGCTATGGGCCCAGGTATTAACTTGGTGGTCTCACGGGCGCTCCCAACTCCCCATAAGGGGACTGTGTGCCCTATAAGCCCATGTATTAACTTGGTGGTCTCACGGGCGCTCCCAACTCCCCATAAGGGGACTGTGTGCGCTATGGGCCCTTATTTTGTACCCCGAGCCCCTTACGTGCGCGACACCGGGGCACTGGAGTGGACCTGAAGGGACTTGAACCCTCGACCTCCTCAGTGCGATTGAGGCGCGCTCCCAACTGCGCTACAGGCCCATCTTTCAGGGTGAATGGGATTTTACCCCTGGGTGAGATGACTGTCAAGACGGGATCTTTGCCACAGCCGCCCACCCCCGCCGGATAGGTAATTGCGCAGCGCCAGGCGCATTTCTGCATTGTCACGCCAGAAGGTCGAGAACTGTGAAGTGTAGCATAACATCGACTCTTGCCAGGCCAGCAGGGCATCCTCGCTCAGGAGGTGGGGGATGTTTTTATAGTGACCCTTGTGCAAAGCCGGGTGCGTGAAGCTTTCCAGGATGTAGGGATAATCGGCATAAAAATGATCCACCGGGCTGAGGCCCGGGCCCGCCAATACCACGGCATGGTGATCGATGTGCACCCCCAGCCCGATGGGCAGCACCAGGCGAGCCCCCTCAGGGCGTTCTGCGCTTATAACCGCTGTGATCTCCGCAGTCAGGGCAGGTTCCGGCAATCGGCTGAACAAGTCCTCGTTGCTGTTCACGATCGGATCACCGCTGTGCCCGTCCCGGCGGTAGATCGCGTCGGGCCAGTCGAAATGGCGCACCTGGGCACCCAAAACGGTGCAGGCAGCCCGGTCCTCTGCGCGGCGCTGGCGAATTGCCTCATGGCCTGAGATACCCCAAAGGTGATGAATTTGCTGGGCGAAGGGAGAATAGTCCGTATCTGGCGGGTCGCCCGCGAACAGGGTCCAGACCTCAACCCTGTGACCGTTCTGGACAAGATCCCACACCAGGCCACCGCACGACAGGGCAACGTCGTCAAGGTGCGGGCTGATGAAAACCCAGTGATATGTGTTCATAGGCCTGATTGTATCATCAAAGCCGTGTTGCTGAAATCCGGGCCCAACCTGGCAGGCGCCATCGTGATAAACAGGCTGAGATTAAGGTAAAATTCAAGGGATAATCCTGATGGCATGGTTCTCAGACAATAACAAAGGACCTTAATCTTGAAATTCGAAACACTGTGTGTGATAGGGATGGGGTACATCGGGCTGCCGACCGCCTCCGTGTTTGCTGGCAAAGGCATCCATGTGACGGGGATGGACACCAACGGCGCCATCATCGAGGGGTTGCGGGCTGGCAAACCGCACATCTTTGAGCCGGGCCTGGGTGAGCTGTTGCTGGAAGCCCTGCGCAGCGGCCACCTGGAGATTTCCTCCGAGGTGGTGCCGGCAGACGCTTTCATCATCGCTGTCCCGACGCCCTTTTATGATGATAAGCGCGCGGATATGCGCGCGGTGACGGCCGCGAGCGAGTCGATCGTCCCGCACTTGCGGCGGGGGAACCTGGTGATCCTCGAATCGACCTCACCGCCGCGCACCACGGTTGACCTGGTGCTGCCGATCCTTGAAAAAAGCGGGCTTAAGGCCGGGCAGGACTTCCTGCTGGCCTATTCGCCGGAGCGGGTGCTGCCCGGGCGCATCCTGCAGGAACTGGTCGACAACCCCCGGGTGATCGGCGGGATTGACGCGGCTTCCGCTGAAGCCGGGCGCGACCTGTACCGTGCCTTTGTGCAGGGTGACATCATCCTGACCGATGCCACCACGGCTGAAATGGTCAAGTTGATGGAAAACACCTCGCGTGACATCAACATTGCCATCGCCAACGAATTTTCACGCCTGGCACAGACCTTTGATGTGGATATCTGGGAGGCGATCGGCATTGCCAACCTCCACCCGCGGGTCGATATCCTCAGGCCGGGTGTGGGCGTGGGCGGGCATTGCATCAGTGTGGACCCCTGGTTCCTGGTGGAAGCCGCGCCGGAGATCGCTCGCCTGGTCAGGATGGCCCGGCTGGTCAACGACGGGCAGCCGGTCTTCGTGGCGGAGCATATCCAGGCTGTTGCCGGTGGCGTGGAGGGCAAAACGATCGCCTTTTTGGGGCTGGCCTTCAAGCCCAATGTGGACGATGTGCGCGAGAGCCCGGCGGTTGAACTGGTCCACCACCTGCAGGCGGCCGGCGCCAGGGTGTATGCTTACGAGCCCTTCAAAGCCCAGGCGGGTATCCCGGGGGTCAACCAGGTGGCACACCTGGAAGAGGCCCTGGCAGAGGCCGACCTGGTCGTTTTGGGCGTCGGGCATGACCGCTTCAAAGCGCTTGACCCGCTTGTGGTGCGGGAGATGACCCCGGCTGCCCTGGTCTACGACGGGGTGAACGCCTGGGAGAAGTCCGCCTGGGAGGCGGCCGGGTTTGAATTTTTCGGGCTGGCGCGCAAGTTATAAATTATTTTGGTTTTTAGTTGTTTTTCTTTTTTACATTATGTAATATTTGATCAGGTTGACTAATAATTAAACTAGTAACAACTTACAATAGGAAGGGATTGAAATGAAAGAGAAAGAAAAATATGGTGACAAACAATACAAAAAGAATTTCCTCACTAGTGTAATTGCAAGAATAGATATGGTAAGCCCTCATTCTTCATTGAAGAATGAAATTCCTAAAGAAATGAGCAATATCGCATTAAATTATTTTCCAATATCAGAACCCAAATCCGCATTTGCACAAGAATTTACAATTGAAAGGTCAAAGTTTTCAACTAATAAAGAAGATTTCATTGAATGGAACTTCTTTGGAGAAAATAGAGAAAAACGATTGATGGTTAATCAAAATTCATTTTTTGTGAATTACCAAGAATATGAAAATTACCAAACACTATATAAAGAATTCATTGAGTTTTCTCAAAATTTTTTCCTCGTTTTTCCAGACGCTCAACCAAAACGACTAGGATTGCGATACATTAATGAAATTGATGCGAAAGGTGTGAACCCTCTCAATTGGGATAATGAAATAAATAAGAAACTTTTGTGTTTACTCCGATTAAACTATCCAGATTCACACCCTATCAGGATATTCCATAATTACGAGATAAAATGCACCGATTATAAATTGAGATTCCAATTTGGAATTCACAATCCTGATTATCCAGCAGCTATTATTCGACGGCGTTTTATTCTTGATTACGATGCATACTATGAAGGTTTAATCGAACCCTCGGAAATCCCTCAATATTTGAACAAATTCCACAGTAAAATACAAGAGCTTTTTGAGGATAGCATTACAGATAAATTGCGTGAGGTGATGGATGGAACCGAACAATAGTGACGAGATTGTTTATAATAATGGGACAGAAACAGAAATTTCTGATGAAGATATTCAATCTAAGAAATATCCAAGTAGCACAGATCTTGAGACAAAAGCTCTTTATGATGAAATTGATCATATGAAATATTTATCTGGAAAACCTAAACGCATAATAATTACAGCTAGGATTATTCATGATTAAGACATGTGAATCAAAACTTGGCAGATTGCGTCAAGGAGATATTATTCAAAATGTAGAGTATTTAGAATATACTAAAGAAAGTAATGGTGTCATTGAGGTATCAAAAATTGTTTTTCCCTATGTTATTATTCTTACACAAGATTGCGATCTACTGCAAGACTATAATTACAGAAACATAGAGAAAAACAATGAAGATAAATACTTATTATCAGTTCTAGTAGCACCACTTTACAATTATGAGCATGTATGTGACGGTAATCACTTAACTAATTTAGGTATTAATTCTTCAACCATAGATAGAAAAAGAACAAGTGGAAAAAGATTAAGACAAAACCAAACTCCGCGATACCATTATCTAGAATTTGAATCAGGATCCCCATTAGTCCCTTCTGTTATAGACTTCAAACATTATTTTGCTGTTTCGGTTGAGCATATGAATGAATGCAAGGAAAAATATTTTGTTTGTTCTGTTACAGAACTTTACCGCGAGGATATTTTGCAAAGGTTTGCTTCATTCTTATCAAGAATTGGACTTCCTGAGTTATCATCAGAAACCAATATATAACAAAGGAAGTCATTCCAGCGGCCAGCCGGGGATGGCCGCGTCGATCTCCTCCATCAAGCGGATTGTTTCCTTCAGCGACACGACCACCTGCTGGTAATGGCGTTTGTCATCATAAGAAAGGGTACGGCCGCGGCGGTCTTTAAGCCACTTGTGCAGCACCTGGTAGCCGCCAATTTCAAAAGCCCACACCTCGGGCAGAACGCCTTCAAAATACTGCTCACGGTTGATGTACACCCGGCCGCCCCTGCCCCCTTCGGGCGGCGCGTACTTGGGATAGCCGCCGCGCGGCGCCACCTGGCTGTCCCCGGGGATGGGAAAGCTCGTCAGGGGGTCGTTCAAGCGGGGTGATTCCATCAAATGCAGGGCGATCAGCTCGCGGCCCAGGGCGACCAGGTTGCGGAAAAGGTTGGCATCAGCGGTCAGGGGCACGCGGGGGAAGTCGATCTTGAGGAACTCAGCATAGCGCTCGCGGTAAGTCGGCGCGTGAAAGATGGCATAGATGTAAGCCAGGATATCTTCGGGGCCGAAGGTCGTTTGCAATTCATGTTCTCGCCCGGCCAGGTGCGGGTCAAAGGACAGGCCCAGTTTATCTTCCATCTGGCGCACAAAACCGGGGTCCAGGTTGGGGACACGGTTGCCATGGTTCACATCAGGTATCCAAGGTGATTCAGAAGTCATATCAAAGAGAGAATATTTTATTGTTGATGGAAATATGAAAAGCGGAAAAACGTAAGATCTGTGATAAGGATCAACAATTTTATGTTGCCCTAAAATTTTATTACTACATAGACAGGAAATTGTCTCATTTGATTGTTTTGTAGTAACAAAACCTATTGCAGAATCATTAAGCATGTGGGCTGTAGTTTCCCAACGGGGATATCCTACAAAATCATCATGTAAGAGTATCCATCTGTAATCGAATGGACGATAAACACATTCTCTGATTGATTTTTTATATTCTATTGGTTCCCTATTACTTGCACTATCTCTGCATTCTTCAATTTTCCAGTCCCTTGAGTTGTTTACTTTATACTTCTCTATGAAAACTTTGTTAGACATATCAACTTTACATGCATCATCGATCATTTCTATTAGTTTATCTTTGTTGAAATTTATTACAAAGTTGTCATGCAAAGTATTCATTCCACTTGACGATATTGAGAAAACCTCATCTATTTTTTCTGCTGATACATATTCATCAAAAAGAGAGAAATCTTTGGGAACAAAGAAGTAATATGGAGAGGTGACATCAATTATTTCCCAATTAGTATTCAGAATGGTTGAATCAGCAAGTTTGGAATACTTGGATTCGCGATTTCCCCGCAAATCTTTGTAATGAACTTGATAAACATTTCTTCGATTCCTTGATTTAATAAAAAATATTATTGATACACCCTGCCGGATATCAAACACATTTTCGTCTTTTCCACCATCAGGTTTAGTTTCTCCTATTAATGAATTTCCATGTAAATTTACAATGTATACTTCGTTAAATGATTTTATTAATTCTTCACGCATTCCTCGGTGTATTAATCCCGAAAGAAAAGAATTGTTGGTGATCATAGCCACGATACCCGACCCGGTGCGCTCAATGCGGTCATGGGCAAAGCGGATGAACTTGATGTAGTCATCCGAGAGGGGCTGGATATTGCGCTCATCCCGCACGGCGGCTTTGTAGCGCTCCATCAATGCCTCGATGTGCTCCCCCTTGTTGGCAGAGCTGACCGAGTAGGGCGGGTTGCCCAGCACGATCATGATCGGTTTATCCTGTTTGACGGCGTCGGCCGCTTTGGCTTCCGCAGCCACGAACTGCATCGGCCCGTACAGGCCGTGGGTCTGCTCCGGCAGCACCTCCAGGGCGTTGGTCAGGTAAATTTGGATGCGGTCGTCAGCCTGGAAGTCGTATGCCCAGCGTGCCCGTTCCTCCTCGGGCAGGTCCAGGTCGTGCCCGGCCAGCTGGAGCGCCAGCTTGAAGTGCGCCACGGCATAGGGCGCCATCATGATCTCGAACCCAAAGATGCGCTCCAGCAGGTGGTCGCGCACATATCCCGACCACATGCCGGCATCGTTGCGCTGCATGAAGTCCTCGCGGATCAGGTCGATGACCGCATACAGGAAGGTGGCAGTGCCGACCGCCGGGTCCAGCACCAGCACCTTGTGGGTGCCGTCGGCCAGGCGGGTGGTGTCGGCCAGGCCGTCGGGCAGGCCAAAGCGGGTTTTCAGCAGGGCGTCCACCGAGCGCACGATGAAGGACACCACCGGCATGGGGGTGTAATACACGCCGCGCCGCTCGCGCAGGCGGGGGTCATACGCCGCCAGGAAGGTTTCGTAAAAGTGCATCATGGGGTCGTCCTGGCGGTTGCCCCGGCCAAAATCGGCCAGGATGGCATGCAAATCGGCGTTGGCCAGCAGCTGGATCAGGTCGTCCACCAGGCCGGCGTAGGGTTCATCATCCAATTGCGGGCCGGTGATGAAGGAGAAGAAATTCCGTAAAAAGGGGTTGGTGCGGGGGATGGACCCCTGGGCGGTGTAGCGGTGAAAGGTCCCTGATTCGTGCATGATGCGGGCGGAAAACAGCCCGTAAGAGAGGGTTTGGGCGAACATATCCACAAACTGGCCCAGGTTTTCAGGCAGGTCCAGGTCCGGGATCAGCACCTGGGCGAAGGCCCTCCGCCAGCCTTTGAGCATTTCGGAGGCGCGCTCATTCTCAAATGCTGTCGCGATCACATCCCTGATCAGGTGGGTCAGGCGGGCCATGCGCTCTGCCAGTTCGCGCGGCGTGCTGATCGGCTGAGGCCGATGGGCGAGAAAATCAGTCAGCAGTTCCTGCAGGTTCTCGCGCCCGTTGGTTTCAATTTGCGGGAGGCCGCGTCCATCCAGGCGGGCCAACCGCACGCTGCGGCGGAGGTTGCCATCTACGTACCAGCGAAACTCGAGGTAGTCGGTCAGGATCAGGTTGTCCAGCGCCTGCCGGTAGCGGACGAGCTGATCCGACCTTTCAACCGCATCGAGGGACACGCCCACATCCTTGGCCTCCACATGGCCGATATTAAAATCCGCTTGCAGGATTGCCAGGTCGGGGGCGCCGCATGCGATCCGAGCAGGCTCATTGATGGCGCGGAGATTGTCGCCCAGGGCTTCAATCAAGTCTGCCAGGGCGCCGCGATGAGTATGTTCGGTGGCTTTGCCTGTGGCCAGGTTGTTGCTAAGGGCGTTGAGGTACGTTGTGATCGGGTGGGGCATGGTTGGCTCGCTTCCTGAGGACAGGGTTTCTCGAAGGGGCTGATTCCCCGTTGGATGGCACTGTTAAACGATTATACCAAGACCTCCAGAACCTTTAAGCATAACGGATTTGCTTTTTAATGTCCTTGGATGCGTTTCGTGTGGAAAATGACCCTATAATTATCAGTAACAATGATATTGGGTTTAATTTCAAGGAGGAAACATGCTCGGTGCCATCATCGGTGACATTGTCGGTTCCGTTTACGAATGGAACAATATCAAAACCACACAATTCCCGTTCTTTCAACCCGATTGCTTTTTTACCGACGATTCCGTGCTGACCGTGGCCACGGCCAGCGCGCTCATGTCCGGAAAGGGTTATCCAGAAACCTACCAGGACTTCTCCCGGCGTTACCCGGGGCGGGGTTATGGCGGCAACTTCAGCGACTGGATCTACGCCCAAGACCCGCAGCCCTACAATAGCTGGGGCAACGGCTCGGCCATGCGGGTCAGCCCGGTGGGGTTCGCCTTCGACAGCGTGGAAGCGGTGCTCGAGGAAGCCAAACGCAGTGCCGAGGTGACCCACAACCACCCCGAGGGGATCAAGGGCGCCCAGGCGGCGGCCCTGGCGGTCCTGCTTGCCCGGCAGGGTGTTTCCCAGGATAAGATACGCACCGAAATCAGCACGCGCTTTGGGTACGACCTGGACCGCACCCTGGCGGAGATCCGTCCGGTGTACACCTATGACGTCTCCTGCCAGGGGTCCGTGCCCGAAGCGATCATCGCCTTCCTCGAAGCGACCGATTTTGAGGACGCCATCCGCAAGGCCATCTCGATTGGTGGGGACAGCGATACGATCGCCTGCATCACCGGCGGGATCGCCGAGGCCGCCTTTGGCGTGCCGGAGGAAATCGCAGAACAGGCCTACGGTTACCTGCCCGACGAGTTCATTCAGATCGTGGAGAAGTTTTATGCGTTTGTGAATGGTGAGTAGTGAGTGGTGAGTAGTGAATTGTGAGTGGTTCTACTTCGCTGTATATGCTATCCGAAATATACTTCTTTGACCACGATGAATTCTATTACGAAGTTAGTTTCCATTTATGATTCGCATTTATCCTTAACCAATTAGCCATCTGAATTGATGACCGGTAGCCTCGATGTTCCTCCGTTGATACAATGATATTTACATAACATAACTTTTCGCTTTTTCGGAGGCACCCATGTTAAAGAGAATTAAGTTATCTAGTATTTTCATACTAATAATATTCATTGATATACTAATTGTGGCAATTGCTATACACTATTCATTACGACCGGGAAATATTCCGAATTGGAGTTTCTCAGTATCTGATTTTATTCAATTATTAGTGGTCGAAATCGCCTTATTTGGCCCAATGCTTATTGAAAATTGGAAAAAGAAACGAAACCGTGCATCAATTTCTATAATAGAAATAAATACCCAAGATGCAGTCGAAAACTTAAGTGCTGATCCTTACGAAAGAATATATAGATTAAAAATTATCAATAATAGTGATGTATTATTAAAAAATTGTAAAGTATTGCTTTCTGAATTTAGAGTTGAAGAAAAAGATGAAAGGGGAGTGCCCAAACATATAATTATCAAAAATATCAACCGATACTTGAGTTGGGACTCTATTAATGATTTAGCTCTAAATTTAAATCCTAATGAGCCCACTAGTGTTGTAATTGGTAAGTTAGTCAATAAACAAGTGGTATTGTAAGGTTTTGAACCCAAAAGTCACTTTTTTGAGGTTCCTTATTTTTTTGATAGTGATCAGTGGGGAATAAGTTCAGAGTTAATTCAGCAAAATTCATTTTTAGGTTTAAGGTTCTTTTCAGAAAATGCAGATGTTTACTGCTTGGATATAAAATTGACATGGCCTGAGAAATTCAACTCTGAAAAAGAATTATCGGAAAAATTAAAGTTAGGTATAGAACGTATATACTAAGAAAAATCCATAATTCAGTATTAAGAGTTAAAGATCTCACCTATAACGATTTGATGATGAGTGGCGCATTGACTTGATGTCTGAACGAGAGATCCCATGCACGAATCACGATGCCCTATTCACCAAACTCATTGCGTTGCACACGCGATGCACGGGTCAAAGGCGCGCACCACCCGGCCGACGGCTTTCTCCAGCTCTAAATTGATCGCCTTGGGGCTGATGTAACGCTCTCCAGCCACCTTCAAGGCGCGTTCGATCGCCAGCATATTGTGCACGGTGGGGATAACGAATTCGGCATCCTCGATCAACCCGTTCTTGACCGTGTAATGATGGATCAGGGGCCCGCGCGGTGCCTCCACCAGGCCGTAGCCTTCGCCGTCTTTGAGGGCGTAGGGCACTTCGGTGTCTTCATAATCAAGATCTTTTGAGAGGATCTCCAGCGCGCGTTCGAAAGCGTAGACCAGCTCGATGCCGCGGCACAGGTCAAACAGCAGGATGGGGTGGGCCGGTTTGCCGAAGGTATGGGTCAGCTTTTCAAGGTAACCGTCGGCCAGCGGGGTGCCCATGGAGAGCGCCAGGTTGATGCGCGCCAGGCTGTTGGCCCGCATGACCTGGCCCTGGTAGCTAGTCTGCCCTGCGTAGCTGTAGACCGTCTCTTCGTAATCCAGGTAGTGCCGGAACAAGCTGGGCGGGAAACTGGCGCGCTCAGCGCCATCGGGACCCAGCACGCGGATCAGGTTGCTGTTCAGCAGCGGCCGGGTGCGGCCCGTTGAGGCGATGTAGTAGGCGGGCTGGTCATCACCCCAGGTGCCGATGCGTTCCCCCATGGCCAGGGACATATCCCAATATTCGTCAAACAGCTGGCAGGCCATGGGCAGCAGGGTTTCGATTTCCTGCCGCATGGCTTCAGCCGGTTCCCGCTGAATGCCGCTGGTGACACCCCCGATGACCGCTTTGATGGGGTGAATGAACTGGCCCCCCGCCAGGGTGATCAGGTTCGTGCCGACCTGGCGTACCTTGAGTGAGCGCCGGGCCAGGCTGAGCTGCTGCTCGGGGTTGGCTTCGGATTCGTCCATGTGGAACAGGCTGCTGGCACCCACCCGGTCGGGCATGGTGAAGATGAACAGCGAGGTGGCCTGGTTCTGGATGAGCTGCCCCAGCAGGAGGAGTTCCCGGATCTCCTTAGCCAGATCGGGCGGTTCGACTTCGAAGATATCCTCCAGGGCTTTGACCGAAGCGACATGGTGCGCAGTCGAACACACGCCACAGATGCGCGGCACGATCACCGGCATTTGCTCTGCCGGCGTACCCTGCATGAAATAACGGAAGCCGCGCATTTCGATGGCCTGGAAGTGGGCAGTCACCACCTGGCCGTCGTGAACCTCCATCTCCACGCGGGCGTGGCCTTCTATCCGGCTGAGCGGGAATCTGAGGGTTGCCATCGCTATAACACCTTCTCTTTCGGGCGTGGCGGGCGCTCGCCATCCGCGTAGTCGGTGAACTGGAACAGGAACAGGGAGAGCTGCGGTGAGTGCAGGGCTGTCTGGATCTCCTTTGGGGGGATATCCGTCAGGCGTTCAAACACGTTCTGGACCCGGTCGAACCAGACCTGGGATTCCTTTTCGATATAGGCATCGGATGGTCCCCGGCAGCCAACACAGGGATGCCCCGGGCGGGTGCAGATGGCCCGGCAGCCACCCCGGACGGACGATCCGACGCACAGGTAGCCCTGGTTGATCAGGCAGATTTCAGGCTGTACTTCCCCCTGCTGAAAACCCAACAGGTGTTCAGGTCGCATGTCCTTCAGCTTCTGGCGCTTGCATTCGCTGCACACAATGCTGCTGGCTTCAAAGTTTTCAGGGTTGGTCAGCGCGGCCATGAACAGCTCCGGCGTGGGCGGGCAGCCCGGCAGGTACAGGTCCACATCGACAAACGCGTCGATCGGGTGGCTTTTGGGCAGCAGGTGGGGCAGGTGATGGCGGTTTTCCTGGGCCATGAACATGGCCCGCACCTCGTCACGGTCGCCCAGGTTGGCCACCCCGCCCGAAATGGCACAGGTGCCCACTGCCACCACACGCTCCACGATTTCTACCGAGCGGCGCAGGTTGTAGACGTCTTCATCGTTGCGCACACCGCCGCTGACCAGCAGTACCTCGGTATCTTCAGGGACAGCATGGGTGGAGACCACCAGGGGCATGTACACAAGCTGGTATTGATCAACCCATTCGCTGGCGTTGATCAGCGACACCTCGCAGCCCGCACACCCTGAGAGCTGCAACACGGCAAAGCGGGGGAGGGATGAGTTTTCAGGCATGATGATTTGCGCCTTTCTGAAAATCCGGCTTTTGGATGGTCTGGCAGGGTTCTTTCATTCAATTTTACTGTATTGTTGATGAGAAAACCGCGCCAGTGGCTGGAATTGTCTGATTTATTGACGCGCCGCTTTGGGTAGATATAATTTTAGTCCCGATGGGCCCCGGGCATCATCCGCACGTCTGACCTGCGGGTAGGGGCTTCAGCCCCGCTTACCGCGGCGGATGTGTTAAAATGAAGCCTTGAACGCAATCAAACCATGCACAAAGGATCACACCGTGAAGCCAACCCTTGATTTTATTCAGTCCATCGCGGCCGAGGCCGGGGATATCCTGCAGAATTTTGCCGGCGACCTCAAGATCGAGCACAAAAGCCCTATTGACCTCGTCACCCAGGCAGACCACGCATCCGAACGCCACCTGATCAAGGCCATCCGGGAAGCCTTTCCGGGCCATGCCATCGTCGCCGAGGAATCGGGCGAATGGGAAGGCATGCCAGAGCACCAGTGGTTCATTGACCCTTTGGATGGCACCCTCAACTATGCCCACGGCGTGCCGATCTACTCGGTCTCGATCGGGTATGCCTTCAAAGGCGAGATGCAATTGGGCGTGGTGTACGACCCCACACGGGGTGAGTTCTTTTGTGCCGAGCGTGGCCAGGGGGCAACCCTCAACGGGAAACCTTTGCAGGTTTCGGCGTTCACTGAGCTGATCGACTGCATGCTGGCCACGGGGTTCCCCAAGGGCGCCAATGCCCCCGAGGATGACAATTTAGTGAATTTCGCCAGTTTTATCAATGTGGCGCAAAGCGTGCGCCGGCTCGGGTCGGCGGCGCTGAATATTGTTTATGTGGGCTCGGGGCGGTTGGATGGGTTCTGGGAGGTTGATATCTACCAATGGGATATCGCCGCAGGCGGGTTGATCGTTCAGGAAGCGGGCGGTGTGGTGACCGATATCTATGGGGGGCCAGATTTCTTAAAGAAACCGCCCAGCTTTGTGTGCGCCAACCCGGTCATCCAGCCGAAGATGCTGGCTGTGCTGGCCGAGGTGCGCGCTCAGTAGAAATGCGGTAAAACAGGTTCAATGAGATAAATCATTCCCGGGCTGTGCTGGATTAGGTACGCGGACAATCGTAGGGGCACGGCATGCCGTGCCCCACGGGGTCTATGAGGGTTGATCAGCCCTGCAAAACAGTTTTTTTGAGTTGCTTGGCGTGGAGATCAGTTTGTTGGTGGGTTGGCGTGGAATCCGGTTGGGTGAAAAAATCGCGATAATGCGGTTATGGGGCCAAAAACTCGCCAACCCACCCTACGAAATGGTTATTGGGCGGATATTTCGTTGGACCACGGCATGCCCAATGGGGTTGACCGGGGTAAATCAACCCCGCAAGGTCACCATCCTTTGATAAAATAATTCCAGCGTCATGCTTCGATAGAGGCATCTTATGGCAAACCCTTCACCCGAACACGAACCCAAACGTTCACCTTTCCGGGGCTTCCTGCCTTTTTTCTGGCTGGCTTTGGCCTGCCTCGGGGGCATCCTCCTGGCTGACCTGGTCTCTATCCCCTTCTGGGTGTGGCTGGCCGGCGCGGTCCTCAGCCTGGCTGCCCTCCTGCTGGCCTGGCGCCTGCCGGGGGCATGGGTCATCACGCACCGGCTCAGGGCTTTGACGGGCCACGGCCAGCGC
Source organism: Anaerolineaceae bacterium UBA4775 (assembly GCA_002403205.1). Classification (GTDB taxonomy): domain Bacteria; phylum Chloroflexota; class Anaerolineae; order Anaerolineales; family Anaerolineaceae; genus Brevifilum. Next base: position 27,830 of record DHHJ01000030.1, on the reverse strand, counting down.
CTGCCTCGGGCGGTCCTGCTGGTGGCCCTGTGCCTGGGGGGCTGGCGCTACACAACCACGCGGCCGGTCGTTTCACCTGAGCATGCGGCGTATTACAACGACCGGGGATCTGTGGAATTGGTGGGCACTGTGGTCCGGCCGCCGGATTACCGTGATAACTTCACCAACCTGGAGGTCGAGGTCGAGAGCCTTAGGTTGTTGACTGGTGAGCAGCAACCCATTACACCCGAGGCGATCACCGGCAGGGTGCTGATCCAGATGCACCCGGGGAGTGAATGGGCTTACGGAATCCGTCTGCGGGTGATCGGTCCACTTAGAACACCCCCAGAACGCGCCGATTTTTCCTTCCAGGTGTACCTGGCCCGCCAGGGGATCCGCAGCCTGATGACCCAACCCCAGGTCGACAGGATCGAATTCAACCCGGGGAATCCCCTCAAAGCATCGATCTTTAGCCTGCATTCACGCGCCTATGCCGTTCTGCAGGAACTGTTTCCTTCGCCGGAGTCCGACCTGCTGGCGGGCATCCTGCTCGGCCGCGATCAGGGCCTGTCGCCAGGCCTGCAGGACGCCTTTCGGCGCACAGGGACCACCCACATCATCGCCATTTCCGGGTTCAATATTGCCATCCTGGCGGGGTTGTTCTCTGGCGTGTTCACCCGGCTGCTGGGACGCAAATGGGGCGCCCTGGCGGCTATCGGGGCCATCTCGGCCTATACGGTCTTCGTGGGCGGAGACGCGGCGGTGACCCGCGCGGCCATTATGGGGGCCTTGGGCGTAATGGGCGGGATGTTCGGCCGGCGTCAGAACGGGTTGAACAGCCTGGGGCTGGCCGTGCTGGGCATGGCCTTGGTCAACCCGGATATCCCCTGGGATATCGGTTTTCAGCTTTCCGTTGCGGCCACATTGGGGTTGGTGCTCTATGCCCAGCCCCTTGAAGAGTGGTTTGTCAGGCAGGCCGCCCGAAAACTGCCCGAAGAACGCGCGCAAAAGCTGGTGGGCCCGGTGAGCGAGTTTTTCCTGTTCACCCTGGCCGCCCAGGTGATGACCCTGCCGATCATGATCTACCACTTTGGGGGCGTTTCATGGGTCACCCTGGTGGCCAACCCCCTGATCTTGCCGGTACAGTCCCTGGTGATGGTGCTGGGAGGATTGGCTTTGCTGGCCGGACTGGTGCTGCCAGGGCTGGGGCAGGCGCTGGCATTGATCAGCCTGCCCTTTGTGCGTTACACGATTAACATGGTCACCTGGCTGGCTCGCCTGCCCGGGAGCGATCTGGTGCTGCCCGATTTTCATGGGCTGTGGCTGGCTGGTTTCTATGCCATGCTATTCTTCCTGACCCTGACCCCGAGAGACAGCCGCAGGGTGGTTTACCGTAAGCTGGTCTCCTTTCAGGCAGGCGCGCTGGTGCTGGCTGGCCTGGCGGTTTTCACCTGGAATCGTGTTCTGAGCGCGCCGGACGGCCTGCTGCACCTGACCCTGCTGGATAGCGCCGGGACGGTGCTGGTGGAGACGCCAGGGGGCCAGTCCATCCTGATCGGCGGGGGGCCGAGCCCTTCTGCACTCAACCACGCCCTGGGGCGCATGCTCCCGGCGGGTGATCTCCATTTGGACCTGGTGATTGCGGGCAGCACGGCGCGTGAAGACCTGCTTGGGCTGACGGGTGCTGTAAAAAAATATCCCATTGAGCAGGTCTTATGGGGGGTTGACCCGGATGCGAACCAGACCAGCCGGACGGTGTATGCCCTGCTGGCGGAGAATGGCGTACCCCGCGCCCCATTGCAGGCCGGCGAAGCGCTGGATGCAGGTAACGGACTTCGTATAGATATATTATGGGCGGGAGAGCGGGGTGCGGTGTTGTGGCTGACCTGGGATGACTTCAGCGCGCTGATCCCCACCGGCAAGGTGGGCGATCACTGGCTGGATGTGCCGTCACCGCCGCATGTGCTGTTCCTGCCCGACGGGTTGAACGCCGAGAACCTCCCCCTCGACCGGATCAACCTGTGGTCGCCTGCGGCGATCGTGTTCCCGGTGGGATCAGCCGATCTGCCGCTGATGGGCGAACATCCGGTGATTGCGCTGCTGGACGGCTACCCGCTGGTGAGCAGCCAGGCGCACGGCTGGATCGAGGTCAGCACCGACGGGCACCAGGCCTGGGTGCGGGCTGAAAAATGAGTGCCTCTGTGACATGGGGGGCTGCGCCGCCGCATTTAACAGACAGTTACAAAGCAGGGTTCCTTTCGTAAAGACTTCCCAGCGGGCCGTCTCTCCGGGTGTTATGGGTTGCTGCGTACCCTCCCCGGGTGCTTTGTTCAATCTTCTCCACGCTTAACCAAAATGCTTTACAATTTACCTTAAGCCCTATGTTTATTTGTCTCACTATGTAAAGGATCACACCCACATGTTGAAACCCTTACCCAAAGCGTTTGTTCTTTCAGAAAACCTGATCCAGGCCCGCCAGGCAGGGATGCCGGTGGTGGCGCTCGAATCAGCAGTGGTCACCCACGGGCTGCCCGCGCCCAAGAATGTGGACCTTGCCCGGGATATGGAAGCGCAGGTGCTGGCGCATGGGGCCACACCCGCCACCATCGCCCTGCTGGATGGCAAAATCCACGTTGGGCTGACAGATTCGCAACTGCTTGCCCTGGCCGACAGAGAAAACACCCGCAAGATCAGCCTGCGGGACTTTGGGATCGCGCTGGCAGGCGGTCTGAGTGGCGGTACCACCGTGGCAGCCACCGCCTATGTGGCAGAACAGGCCGGCATCCGCGTGTTTGCCACCGGCGGGATTGGTGGTGTTCACCGCGGCGCACCCTTTGATGTCTCAACCGACCTGTACCAGCTCAGCCGCTCGCGTGTTGTGGTGGTATGCGCCGGTGCCAAGGCGATTCTCGATCTGCCGGCCACCCGGGAAGTGCTGGAAACACAGGGCGTACCGGTGATCGGCTATCAAACCGATGATTTCCCTGGTTTCTTCACCCGTACGAGCGGGTTGCCCGTTGACTTCCGCGTGGAGACGCCTGAAGAGGTCGCCCGGATTGCCGTTGAGTCCTGGGAGGCCGGCCTGGGGAGTGCGGTGCTGCTGGTGGTCCCACCCCCGGAAAGCAGCGCCATGCCCGCCGAGAAAATGGAAGCGGCCATCAGCACGGCGCTGGCCGAGGCCGATGGTGCGGGCATCCACGGCGCTGCCACAACCCCCTTCCTGCTGCGGCGCGTCAGCGAGCTGACGGGCGGGGAAAGCCTGCGCGCCAACCTGGACCTGCTCAAGAATAATGCTCGCGTGGCGGCCCTGGTCGCCAAAGCCATGCGGCCTGTGACTGGCACGGGCACCTATTGACCCTTGCTTGCATGAATTGATCTTTAAGGGGTTGGTGTGGGGGTGTTGGTGGCCGTTGGCCAGCGAGTTTGTGATGGGGTCACCGTGGCTGTAGGGCTGGGCGTGAGGGAGGGAGTGCTCGTCAGCGTGGGTGAACTGGTCTGGGTGGGAGACGGGGTGACGGTCGGGGAGGGAATTTCGCCGATCACGGTGAAATAGCCCGAGATCTTCCACTCTGAGCCCATAAACATCTGCACTTCGTAAGCGCCTGGGCGCCAATTTTCAGCGGGGGGATCCCAATCCGTGTAGCCATAGCCGCCGGTGCCGTTGACCCATGGGCGGGTTTGGTAATGAACCAATTCACCCTCCCAATACCACAGGGCGGTCCATTGCGAACCTACGGCCATGTTGTTGTAGCTAAAGGTGCCAAACAGCCTTCCGACCGGGTTTTCAAACTCAACTGCAGGATCGATTGGCTGCCACTCTTCGCTGATCTGCTGAGAAAAGACGATTGGGCTGAAGACCGTATCCGGGTCGGGGGGAATCTCCGCTTCAAACTCATCCTCGATTTCCCCGGGCATGCTGGGTGTGCTGGTGACGGAAGGTGTGTCGGTGATGGTAGGCGTGAGGGTGATCGACGGGGTGAGGGTGATGCTGGGTGTGATGGTGATCGTCGGGGTCTGGGTTGCTGTTGGAGAAGGTGAGATAAAATTGTACACAACCGGTTCTGAATAGTTCAGAACCAGCCAGGCTAATGGGACCAAAACGATCGCAATGATGATCAGACGCCAACCGCGCATCATGCGGGCATGCCGTTTTCCAAAAAATGGGATTTTTCGCCCCTTGACCAGGTGGTTGATTCCCAAAATTAAGGTTAAAATAGCGGCAAAGCCCATGATGATGGCCGCTGTCAAGACGGTGGAACGGATATCAATTTGCATAATGGTTAAGTTTCCATCGAACAAACGAATTATAGCGTATTTTATCGCTTACAATTAGATATCGAACTGTTTACTGGGTTGGAGGGAAGCACCAGGAAGATTCTGAGCCCAACATGACTTTAGATTATGGTTATCTCCTCAAAAGGCGTTACCGTATCCTTGACATCCTTAGCCAAGGGAGCATGGGCGCGGTTTACCGCGCTGTGGATGAAATTTTAGACCTCACTGTAGCGATCAAAGAGAACACTGTATTAGAAGAAGGGTCTACCCGGCAATTCCAGCGTGAAGCCCAGATTTTAGCATCGCTCAGGCACCCGAATTTACCGCGCGTGTTCGAGTACTTCCAGGTTGAGGGTCTGGGTCAGTATTTGGTCATGGATTTTATCGACGGGGAAGATCTGCGCGGATGGATGTCACAAGAAGACGGTGTTACGGAAATGGAAGCCCTGCAAATCGGAATTGAGATCTGCAACGCGCTCATCTTTTTGCATTCACAGGAACCCGCCATCACCCACCGCGACATCAAACCTGGGAACATCAAATTCTCGCCATATGGGGAAGTGATCTTGGTTGATTTTGGCCTGGTTAAAGTGCTGCAAGACCAAGAGGACACTACAACAGCTGCTAGGGCGATGACGCCCGGTTATGCACCGCCTGAGCAGTATGGGGAAGGCGCAACAGATCATCGTACCGATGTGTTTTCTTTGGGGGCTACCCTGTACGCTGCCCTAACAGGCTATCAGCCTGAAGATAGCCTGGCCCGGACAACGGGCAAAACCCAGCTAACGCCCTTGAGAAGCTATCAGCCCCATGTCTCTATACCCACTGCCCGGGCGATCGAAAAAGCGCTCAACCTGCGCTTCGAAGACCGCTGGCAGTCCGCCCAGGATTTCAAATCCGCACTGATCAAAGCCCGCGACGCGCTATCTGTTGAAAAACGCGCCCAAACACGCCTGGGCGTGCTCGACCAGCCTGATACGCAAAAGCGGGATCCCTCCCGAGATAAACCAGAAAGAGAAAGCCTGCCATTTTTTGCTGGTATCCGAGGGATCAAACAAGGGAAATTGCTCGACCCGGTGTGGCTGATTTTTGATTTGGTGGTTATCTCGCTTTTGGTGGTGCTGAGCCTGACTGTGCTCGGACAGGAAGGACTTCTCGCGATTTTAAACCGCCCAACCCATAGCCCATCGGTGGAAACCCAGGCTGTGGATAGCGGTACCGAAGAACATGTTCTAAACCTCGAAGATACCCCTGAGGTTCAGGCTGAAACGCAACCCGTGCCTACAACGATGGTGCCAACGATTTACCCAACGCCCGCTGGCGGGGGATCGGGGCGGATCGCTTATGTTTCTGAGCGTACAGGGACTCCGCAAATCTGGTTGGTGGATGTGACCAGCAAGGTGTCAACCCAGCTTACTGACTTTCCAGATGGTGCCTGCCAGCCCGATTGGTCACCTGACGGCACCCGAATTGTATTTACGTCCCCCTGTACCGCAAAACGGGTGAGTTATCCGGGTTCACGGCTGGTTATCATCGATGTGGACAGCCGTGAACTGACGCCTCTGCCTGCCTCATTGGAAGGGGATTTCGACCCAGCCTGGTCGCCCGATGGTGAATGGATTGCCTACACAACCCTGATCAATGGTCGGCCCCAACTAATCAAAATCCGTTTGGATGACCTGCAATCCATCAGGTTGTCGCAAGGCACCTACCCGGATTATTCGCCAGCCTGGTCACCGGATGGGGATCAACTGGCTTTTGTGCGAGAGCGGGGCGTTTCACAGATCTGGCTGATGGATGCGGATGGGGGGAATGAAATCCAATTCACACTATCCGGTTTGATCGACAACAGCAATCCCGCCTGGTACACGGACAGCGCCATTATCCTGTTCAGCCAGTCGCTTGGGCAGGGAAGTCCCTCCAGACAGCTGTACGGCATGCGCCTAGAGGATATCGGCCAGGCTGAGGAATACCCGATCATCCCCAGGATACGTCTTGACTATATCCCGTTGATGGATAATGTGGATATTTCACCGGATGGCTTTTGGCTCGCGTTTGACTACTGGTATTTTGACGTGCTTTCCGATATCTATATGATGACGTTTCCCGGCGCAAACTTGATCCAATTGACGGATCACCCGGGCATGGATTATGACCCGGTCTGGTGCCCCCAATCAAAGTGATCATCCCAGCAAGCCAAACAGAAAAAATGGTGCCCCGGTGAATTATGGTCTGAGGTCACCCGTCATGGGCTGGTTTGCAGCCATAAGTACTGGCAGGGAGATAGGGTCAGGTCGGTTTCATCTTCAAAAACCTGCTCACTGACCAGGTCCACCAATGGGAATGCCAGGCCGCACAGCCGCATCAGGTTTTTAGATACCACCTGGGTTTGATCGCTGAAGTTGTTCAAGAACAGGATTTCACCATCTCCCCCGGAATGGAGGTAGCCGAACACATGGGGGTTACCTGTTTGAACAAATTCGGGTGTGTCACAGTCCAAATTGGCAACAGATTTCCTGAGATGAATCAAACGCTTAAGGCCAAGGAAGATCTTGCCGGGAATCGCCTCCTGATCTTCCTTTTGGGCATACCGCAGCGGTTCAGCAGGCGGTCGGTGAACCCAGCGGCTGTCATCTGCTTTGGCTGGGTCATGGCGGTAGGTGTAATCGTTCAACGTCCCCACTTCATCACCTAAATAGATTAGCGGTATGCCGCCAATCGACAGGATCACGTTGTGCACGAGGAGGATGCGGCGGATGGCGATCTCAACTTCTGCTGCAGTCTCTTCTTTGAGCGCTTTCTCAAGGCCTGCCAGTGACGCACAGGTGCCTGAAATGCGGGCATCACGGGTTTTGGGGTTTGCCTGGAAGGGCAAACCGCGTGCAAAGCTGCCCTCAAAGGTTCCGGTGTAGAAGGCATTCAGGAACTGGCGGTGGTCGAAGGCGTTGATGCCCAAGGCGCCAGCGTCCTCATCGGAGAAGGTCCAGCCGATGTCATCGTGGCAGCGGACATAGTTCACCCAGGCACACCCTTCGGGGATGTCAAAGCGGTTGGCCATGGAATACTGAAGCAGTTGCACATCACGGGTGGCCAGGCTGTTCCACAGCAAGGCCATCAGCAGCGGGTTGTATGAGAGCTGGCATTCATCCGGGAGAATATACTTGGCGACTTCATCCGGGTGTACGATCGCCTCGGATTTGAACAGCAGGGCGGGTGAGGCGATGCGTGCAATGGCGTTGAAGGCCTGGATGATCATATGCGCTTCCGGCAGGTTCTCACAGGAAGTCCCCAGGGCTTTCCAGATGAAGGCCACAGCGTCCAAGCGGAGTACTTCAACCCCCTGGTTTGCCAGGAACAGCATCTCGTTGGCCATCTGGTTAAAGACCTCCGGGTTGGCGTAGTTCAGGTCCCACTGGTTGCTGTGGAAGGTGGTCCACACCCATTGCTCGATATCATCAAAATAGGTGAAAGCGCCCGGGTGCTCATCCGGGAAGATCTCGCGCAGATGTGCTTCGTAGGCATCTGGCATGGTTCGATCGGGGAACATACGGTAATAGCGCTGATAGTCTGGGTCGCCGGCGCGGGCATTAAGTGCCCATTGATGCTCATTGGATGTGTGGTTGAACACAAAATCGAGCACCAGGCTGATGCCTTCTGTGCGCAGTTCATCAGCCAGGACACGCAATTCGTCCATGGTGCCCAATGGGGGGTCCACTTCTCGGTAGCTGCTGATGGCATACCCGCCGTCATTTTCACCCTCCGGGCTGCGGAACAGGGGCATCAGGTGCAGGTACGTCAGGCCAAGTTCCTTGAAATACGGGATTTTTCGCTGAATTCCCGCCAGGTTGCCGGCGAACAGGTCAACATAACAGACTCCGCCCACCATGTGATGATCCTGAAACCAGGCAGGTTGCTGTTCGCGGGAAACATCCAGTGCTTTCAAATCCGTTGACCTGGTAGACCAGGCACCCGCCATGAGACCCAAAAGCTCCTCGACATGAAAGAAAAAATCATACTGCTCACCGTACAGATGCAGCAGGATGGCAAACAGGCGCGGGAAGTGCTTGTGCAGCCGGGTCAGAAATTGCTTCCAGTCGCGAGGGTGGTCTTTGGCGTAGGATGAAAAATCAGCTTCAAGCCGCGGCAGCAGTCTGTCCAGCGTGCGCTGGGCTGCTTGCATCACATCCAGGTTTTCATTTGTCATCACAATGCACCTCCTTTAAAGGCCGCGCTCGCCGGCCTGCAACCCGCTTGGAAAGGTTTATATTAATTCGAGGAAGGCGTCCACCTGCTGCTGGGTCGGCAAGGCCGGGATTGCCCCGCGCTGAGTGGTGGTGAGCGCCCCTACGGCGTTGGCAAACCGGCACACCGCTCGGAGTTCCGTTTCATCTGCCCAGGCCCGGGGATGCTTGAGCAGCCCATTGATCAAGCCGGCCACAAAACCATCTCCGGCGCCGGTGGTATCGACGGATTTAACGGCAAACCCCGGCACTTCGCCTTTGAAATGGTGTGTGTAATACAGGCAGCCCTGCTTGCCCAGGGTGACTACCATCAGCCGTAAGTGCTTGCGCCACAGCCGTTCAACGGCCAGGTCGAGGTCATCAGTTCCCGTCAGGAAGAAGAGCTCATCTTCACTGACTTTGATCAGGTCGGCCTGATCCCAAACGCTGAGCATCCCCGCTTTAGCTGCCACCGGACTTGGCCACAAGGCCAGCCGCAAATTGGGGTCATATGAGACAATGACGTCGTTTTCGAGGGCTGTCTGCAGGGCGGCAAGGGTGGCGCTCCGGGAAGGTTCGCTGATCAGGCTGATCGACCCAAAGTGGAAGAATCGGGCGTTTTTGATCAGATCTGTGGCCACTTCGTGGGGTTCATACAGCATATCTGCGCTGGGATGTCGATAAAACATGAATTCGCGCTCGCCGTCGGCCCGCAGCGAGACGAACGCCAATGCTGTGCGTGCTTTTTCCGAAAATACCAGGCCAGAAGTGTTCACCCCCACACCTTCCAGGGTTTCTTTTAAAAATTCGCCAAAGGCATCATCGCCCACCTTGCCCAAAAACGCGCAAGGGGTGCCCAGCTTGGCCAGGCCTGCTGCCACATTGGCGGGGGCGCCGCCAGGCGCTTTTTTAAAGGCCGGTGCGTCAATTAAGGAAACGCCAGAAACCGTGGGGACAAAATCAATCAGCAATTCGCCTAAGGTAACAACTTCATACATACCAGCAGCCACCCTTTCGCCATCCAGGCATAGATCAACCGCTCAGGCTGACCTGTATTTGATCAACATCACCGCTGGTGATCTCAGGCGCTCGTTACACCGACCAGAGCGATGTTGATACAGGTGAATTATAACTTTGTACAAAAAGACGGCTACGTCGTCTGCCGTTCGATGATCTTGAGTGGTAAACGCACATGCCGCAGAGGACGCTCGGGGTCTTCAATCCGGGAAAGCAATATCTCAACGGCTATCCGACCGGATTCATCCAGGGGCTGGTGAATGGTGCTCAGTCCAACATAATCGGCGAAATCAAGGTCGTCAAAGCCTAACACGGCCAGGTCTTCGGGGACCCTCAGGCCCAGTTGCCGGGCTTTGTTGACCACACCCAGGGCTTGCATGTCTGTAGCGCAAAAGATGGCTGTCGGGTGGTCTGGCAGGCGCAAAAGGGGCTCAATGTTCCGTTCGGCGTCCTTTACATCGTAACGCGAGGTGCAGATGTATTTGTCAGGCAGGGACAGGCCTGCAGCATGAATCCCGTTTTTGAACCCTTGCAACCGCATGGTGATGGGTAAAATGGCATACGCGCCCAGGTCGGAGGTGTCGCCGAGGAAGGCCAACCGGCGATGACCCTTGCTGATCAAAAATTCAGCAGCCAATTCGCCGCCCCCAACGTCATCGATCTCGACGGTGTTGAGGTCGTGCCGGGGGTATTCGATCAGCACGGTTTCGAGGCTGTGTTTTTTAAGTTTTTCAGCCGAATCGTTGTTGACCCGCAAGGATAGCAGGATCAAGCCCTCTAAATGGCCTGTGATCGGCAGGGTGGCCAGGTAGTGGTTGAGGTGATCGATGGATTCGATGGTGAAGATGGTCAGCTCGTAGCGAGTGGAAATCAGCCTTTCTGCGACACCCCGCAAGCGCTGAACAAAGGCCGGCGCGGTGAAGAAAGGGGTTAACACGCCGATGCGGGCAAAATCCTTCATCGCTCGGGCACGTGCCTCGGCTTTGGGGACGAACCCTAACCGGTCAATCACCTCCTGGACGCGGTCGCGGGTGGCATCGCCCACATTGGGGCTGGCATTGATCACGCGGGAGACCGTTGAGATCGATACGCCCGCGGCTTCGGCAACGTCGTAGATGGTCAGGGAGCGTTTGGATTGGGTCATGAAACTGCTTTCATAAAAGGATTTCCAGTTTTATGTTAACATAGACTGACCAGCATGTCAACGCGTTAGTTTGTGTTAGGGCAAAGTAGTAATGTCCTATTTNNACATGCTAAAACAAAGGACACTAACCATGAGCATCAAAGAACTAAATCGCTGTGAAATCCTAAAGATGACCGACGAGAAACGGATCACCCAACGTGAAGGTGCAACGCGGATAGGGGTGACTGAATGGAATTGCGATTTTTTCAGCAGGTTTTTATTTGTTTGTAAGGGGATGGTGAGCCTTTCCCCTGTTTTGTGTAGTTGTTACTGTCGGTTGATCACCAGGTTCACTTTGATTTGATTCGCCAAAGCCTTAATTTCCTGACGTGGTTTTTTTATCCTGGGAAATTTCGGTTGCATGCTTTTTTTCTCGCATCCTCGCTGCGACCCTGCTTACCTATGGAGTGCTTGCCGATCTGGTAAACCTGGCTTAGTCGGTCAGATGGGATTTCACAATCATTTTTTGCATTGGGCTTTCCCAGCGCGTATAATTGTATGTAACCAAAGCATTAGATTTTCATCTACTGATATAAAAGAACAGGGAAAAAGGAGCAATTATGGAGTATCGACATTTAGGCAAAGCAGGGGTTAAGGTTTCCGAGCTATCGCTCGGCGCCTGGGTGACTTACGGCCGCCAATTCGGGCTGGAAGAAGCCAAAGCCCTCATGGCCGCAGCCTATGATGCGGGCGTGAACTTCTTCGACAACGCTGAAGCGTACGCCAACGGTGAAGCAGAAACGATCATGGGCCAGGCCTTCAAAGACCTGGGCTGGGCGCGCAAGGATTACCTCGTCTCGACCAAGATCTTCTGGGGTGGTGACGGCCCCAATGACAAAGGCTTATCCTACAAGCACATCATCGAAGGCGTCAACGCCGCCCTTACCCGTCTGCAGCTGGAGTATGTGGACCTGGTGTTTGCCCACCGGCCAGACCCCGAAACCCCTATCGAAGAGACGGTATTCGCCTTTAACCAGGTTATCCGTGAGGGTAAAGCCTTTTATTGGGGCACATCAGAATGGTCTGCTGCGGAGATCCTGCGTGCTACGGATTTTGCCCGCCGCAACAACCTGAGGCCGCCAAGCATGGAACAGCCTCAGTACAACTTGTTCCACCGCCGCCGCTTTGAAGAAGAGTATGACATTCTCTACAAAGAGCTGGGCTACGGCACCACCGTCTGGAGCCCGTTGTACGGCGGCATGCTCACGGGCAAGTACAACCAGGGCGAAATTCCCAAAGGCAGCCGGGCAGACCTTTCGGACTTTGACTGGATGAAGAAGCGCGTCCAGGATGAGAAGAAACTGGCCGTCACCCGGCAGTTGGCCAAGGTTGCCGACGATCTGGGGGTGAGCCTGGCGCAAATGTCTTTGGCCTGGCTGCTCAAGAATCCGAATGTCAGCACGGTGATCACCGGCGCCAGCAAGCTCTCACAAATTGAGGAAAACATGAAGGCCATTGAGATCAAAGATCAGCTGACCGATGATGTCATGGAACGGATTGACCAGATCATCCAGGCTGTGGAAGATTAATTCAACCGCAGGTGGTTAACGCATTTCAGGGCTGGCCGGGCAGTGAGGTCAGCCCTGTTTTGTTCCCTTCAGCAAGGGCCCCAGGTTCACTCCGTTGTTTCTGGTCTGAATCGGGTTAAAATAAAGCCATGCACGGCCTTTCAATAGTGTAAAGGAACACCTATGCCCCCCATTTTATACTTGATCGATGGACACGGCCTGGCGTACCGGGCTTATTATGCCCTCACCGCTGGCGGCACCCGCACCAACGCCTTCCAGACCAACAGCGGGGAACCGACAGCGGGTGTGTATGGTTTTACCAGCATCCTGCTGCGTATCTTTCAACAGGAAAACCCCGATTACCTGGCGGTGGTGTTCGATAAAGGTAAATCCTTCCGCCATGAACTGTATGAAGACTATAAGGGCACGCGCGCAAAAATGCCCGACGACCTGCGGGGGCAGGTGGAGCGCATGCGAGAGATCGTGGATGCTTTTAACATTCCCCGCCTGGAACTGGAGAATTACGAAGCGGACGATGTGCTGGGCAGCGTGGCACGCTGGGCGGCTGAGGAGCAGGGTTTGGGCGTCAAGATCATCACCGGCGACAAGGACTTGCTCCAGCTCGTCACCGACCGGGTGGTGGTCAGCCTGGCGGGCAACAAGCTCTCCGATGCCAAGGATTACCTGCCCGACGATGTGGTCAGCAAATTGGGCGTCCCGCCCGAGAAAGTGGTTGATTTCAAAGCCCTGTGCGGTGACCCTTCCGACAACATCCCCGGTGTGAAGGGCATTGGAGAGAAAACGGCCGTCAAGTTGCTGGCTGAATACGGTTCGCTGGAAGGGATCTTCGATCACCTTGAGGAAATCACCGGCAGGCCAAAATCCGCCCTGGAGGGGGGCAAAGAGATCGCGTTCCTCAGCCGCGACCTGGCCCAGATCGTCACCGATCTGGATGTGCCCCTCGATTTGGAACAGGCGCGCATTGACCGATTCAACCCCCAGGCAGTCGAAAACCTGTTCCGTGAGCTGGAATTTCGCAGCCTGATCACCCCGCTCAACACCCTGGTGGGCAAAATGCAGCCGGTGATGCCCCAGGGCGGCCAGATGGACCTGTTCACACCAACCAAAGCCGCGGCTAGCGTTGCTGAAGAGCCAGGGTCGGTCAAAACCGTCCTTGTCGATACCCCCAAAGCCCTGGCTGACCTGGTGAAGGTTCTCGAACAGGCGGAGCTGATCGCTTTTGATACCGAAACCACCGACACCGATGTGATGAAGGCGGCTTTGGTGGGGATTTCTTTGGCGGTTGACCCCGACCAGGGGTATTACATCCCCCTTGGGCACCGGCAGGGGGATCAGCTTCCTGTCAGCGAGGTCTTTGAAGCCTTATCCCGTCCGCTCTCCGACCCGCAGATCGGGAAGGCGGGCCACAACCTTAAATATGATTATTTGGTGCTCAAGCGCGCCGGTCTGACGGTTTCACCGCTGACCTTCGATACCATGATCGCGGAATGGCTGATCAACCCTGCCTCGCGCAACCTGGGTTTGAAAAACCTGGCCTGGGTGCGCCTGGGTTACGAGATGACCCAGATTGAAGAGCTGATCGGCAAGGGGCGCGGGCAAAAAACCATGGACGAGGTGCCGATCGCCGAGGTTGCGGGCTATGCCGCAGCGGATGCCGCCATCTGCCTGCGCCTGATTCCCCAGCTGAAAGACGAGCTGGAGAGCCATAACGCACAGGAGCTGTTCAAAACCATGGAGATGCCCTTAATTCCAGTGCTGGCATCCATGGAAGAAGCAGGGATCAAACTGGATGAGGCATTCTTTGCGGATTTTTCCCGGGAACTGGAAGAAAAATTGGCTGACATTGAAGCCAAAATCCACGACGCGGTGGGTTATGTCTTCAATTTAAATTCCACCCAGCAGCTATCGGAAGCCCTGTTCGACAAACTTGGGCTCGAGCCACCCGACCGGGCGCGAAAAACCTCTTCAGGTCATTATTCAACAGCGGCGGGCGTCCTGGAGGCGATGACCGGGCAGCACCCCGTGGTTGAGTGGGTGCTCGATTACCGTGAGATGGAAAAATTGCGCTCTACCTATGTGGACACCCTGCCACTGCAAATCAACCCCCAAACCGGTCGGGTGCACACATCGTTCAACCAGACCGGTACAGTCACCGGGCGGATTGCTTCTTCAGACCCCAACTTGCAGAACATCCCTATCCGCACGGAAATTGGCCGGCGGGTGCGCAACGGCTTTATCGCCGAGGAGGGCTGGTGGTTGATGGCGGTCGATTATTCCCAGATTGAGCTGCGGATCGTGGCTCATATGGCCCAGGATAAAGCCATGCTGGCGGCTTTCAACGCGGGGCAGGATATTCACGCCACCACAGCGGCCGCTGTGCACGGGATTGGCCTGGACGAGGTTACCCCTGACATGCGCCGCCATGCCAAGGCGATCAACTTTGGCTTGATTTACGGCATGAGTGCCTACGGGCTGACCAACGCCACCGACCTGACCCTCGCCGAGGCGGAGAACTTCATCGAAGCCTATTTTAAGGAGTTCCCGGGGGTGAAAAGTTATCTGGAAGGCATCCGTGAAACAGCCGCCCAGCAGGGTTACGTGGAAACGCTCCTGGGGCGCCGGCGTTACTTCCCCAACCTGAAACAGGGCGCACCCCATAACATCCGCCAGCGGGAAGAGCGTGAAGCGATCAACGCCCCCATCCAGGGCACGGCTGCGGATATCATCAAAATCTCCATGCTGCGGTTGCCCGGTGAAATCGAGCAGGCCGGCCTGGGTGCCAGGATGCTGTTGCAGGTGCATGACGAGCTGATCTTTGAAGTGCCGGCGGATGAACTATCGGAAACCGCCGACCTGGTACGCAAGATCATGGAAAATGCTTACGAACTGGATATCCCCATCAGCACGGAAGTCAAGATCGGCAAGAGCTGGGGGACGCTGGAGCAGGTCTGAGTTAATCCATCATCAAGGGTGTGGATGCCGGTGATGCAGGTCGGGCCAATGGGGATGGCTGTGGGTTAACCGGGTGTGCTCATGTTCATGACTGTGCTGAACGGGTTCATCTGCCAGATCAGGGTGGTCATGCGCATGATGTTCGCCGGGGTGCTCGTGCATGTGGATATGCACCAGGGGCTGATGCATGTGTTGATGGGCGTGGGTCTCCTTGAATAAGAAATACACCGACCCCAAGAAGAGAATAAAAGCCCCGACCTGTAACCAGCTCAATCTTTCCCCCAGGGAAAACGAGAGCAGCGCGCCAAAAAAGGGCGCGCTGGCGAAGATCAGCTGGGCGCGGGTTGCACCCAGGCGCTGGGCGGAAGTGATGTAGAACAGGATCGACATCCCATAGGAGACGGCACCCAGCCCCAGCGCCCCCAGGATGTACAGCGGGTTGATCCGTAAAGACCCCATCAGCAGACCCAAAACCGTATTGAAACTACCTGCAAAGATACCCTTCCAGAAGGTGATCTGGGCCGGGGTAATGCCGTCGATCAGGGCGGTGAGGTGGTTGTCCACCCCCCAGCATAGGCAGGCCAAAGCGATCAACCCGCCTGCCATGAGCCCAGCCTGCCCGCCCTCCCAGGCCAGGAGGGATGCCGCCGCGAGCACGCCCAGGCTGGCGATCCAGCCTTTGGGGGAGAGGTGGTCTTTGAAGAAGATAAAACCCAGCGCGGCCGTGGCGACCATCTCCATATTCAGCCACAATGAAACGGAACCGGCAGATGCGATCCGGAGGCCGCCCAGCAGCAGCACGGGGCCGAGAATGCCGCCGAAGAGGATCGCACCGCCCAGTTTAAGGCGATCGCGCCGGCGAATTTGCCAGGGCCAATTAAAGGATTTCTCTTTTACTAAAACCAGGCTGACGCCCAATGCAGCGCCTAAATACAATAAGCCCGCCATCTGGAAATCGTTCAGAAAGGCGAGCAGGGGCTTACCCAATGGGGCGGCAGCCCCAAACAGGAGCGCTGCCAGAAAGGCGGTGATCAACCGGCCATGTTTATTTGTGCCCATGGCAGGATTATACTTGATCTGGTCTTTCAAATCGTTTCTATTGCGCTGCAGCCTGCCAATCCCCCCAATTTACGAGGCACGATGGGTCACACCATCACGTTGGCATACCCGTAGAGCTGCTCCCGAAGCTGTAAAATCTGGCGCCGGAAGCGGTCGTCAGTTTCCATGAGGTCGGAGACCTTGTCGCAGGCGTAGATGACCGTGGTGTGGTCGCGGCCGCCCACAAACTCACCGATCTGGGGCAGCGAAACACCGCCCTCTTCACGCAGCAGATACATCGCCACCTGGCGCGGCAGGGCGACTTCCCGGCTGCGCTCACGGCCCAGGAGCCGTTCGCTCGAGACGCCAAAGGCCTCCGAGACCGCTGTCAGGACATCGTCGGGCTTCAGATCCACACCTTGTGGCAGGAAGTCCGCCAGGGCTTGCTGAGCCAGTTCAAGGGTCAGCGGGATGCCGCTCAGGTCGGAGTAGGCCAGCACCCGGTTGAGCGCGCCTTCCAGCTCGCGGATGTTCGATTGCACCTTGCGGGCGATCATCTCTAAAATGTCGGCTTTGACTTCGCGGCCGGCGCGTT
Source organism: Anaerolineaceae bacterium UBA4775 (assembly GCA_002403205.1). Lineage (GTDB taxonomy): Bacteria > Chloroflexota > Anaerolineae > Anaerolineales > Anaerolineaceae > Brevifilum. Next base: position 11,042 of record DHHJ01000030.1, on the reverse strand, counting down.
CAGCTTTCGTGCGCAGGATCGCCAGGCGTGTTTCAACGTCTGGGGGTTGGATGTCGGCGGTCAGACCCCATTCAAAGCGAGAGCGCAGGCGTTCCTCCAGGGTGGACAGGGCTTTCGGCGAGCGGTCGGATGAGATCACGAGCTGCTTGTTCTGCCCGTGAAGGGTGTTAAAGGTGTGGAAGAACTCTTCCTGGGTGGATTCTTTACCGGCGATGAATTGGATATCATCAATCAGCAGCACATCGACCTGGCGGTATTTCTCCCTGAAGGCAGCCGTGGTGTGGGTGCGGATGGCGTTGATCAGGTCATTGGTAAATTCTTCAGAGGAGACATACAGCACATTCAACCCGGCGGGCTGGCAGGTGTTGCCGATGGCATGCAGCAAGTGGGTCTTTCCAAGGCCGACGCCCCCGTACAGGAACAGCGGGTTATAAGCCCGTGCCGGACTTTCAGCAACGGCCATACAGGCAGCATGTGCCAGGCGATTGTCGGCGCCGACCACGAAATTATCAAACCGGTACCGCCCGTTAATGGTCGGGCTTTCCGTAACCTGTTGGATTGTTTCAGCGGGGGCAGCCTTGGGCTGAGCCTGGGTTGTGGAGGTATTGGGATTCCAAACCTTGAAATGGAGGGAAACCGGGCTGCCAAGCATGCCAGTCAGGAGGCGTGCAATGGTCGCGCTCAGGCGGTCGTCAAGCCAATCTCGGGCATAAGCATTCTTGACACCGATTTCGAAGCACTGTGTCGCTTCGTCGTATCCCAAAAATTGTGCGCTGCTGACCCAGGTGTCGAAGGCTGCTTTTGACATTTCCAGCTGAAGCTGACCGAGCGTTGCCTGCCAGGCATGTTCTGCATTCATCTATTATTCCTCTCCGAAGCAATGCTGCAATGAGATTATGATTTGCATTTGCGTTCTGTTAAAAAAACACCACTGTGTTGGAGCGTTCAGTGGCGGAAAAATTCCACTAAAATCGATTGATCTGTGCTGGTGAGGTGTCCTCTCCCGCTTGACCGGTGGTTATATACATTCTAACTGAGAAAAACCCGACTCTCAAGAAAATCGGGTTTGATTTTGCTAAAAATTTCAGAATCTTTAAGGAGCCCCAATATTAAAAAATGTGATTAGTTTGATAAGAATTAAATCCACCTTTTGGGCTTTTATACACCTCCGTTTTATGGTGCCAAGGCAGCCATACCCCCCTATATATAGGGGGTACGCGCCATTAAAAGGGGCGGTTACCCAGATATTGGGGATATTAAAATTGCCGGCTCGTGTTGAAAATGCTCATATGTTCGAAAACGAGACTCACAAATTGGAATCAGCCGTTTTTGTCTTGAATCATCATACGGGCAGCCCGCCTGCCGATCTCGACGGCAAAATTGGTCCCCCGGTCCCAGGGGTAGACCTGGCTCATGCTGGCAAAATAAAGCCCCGTGATGGGTGTGCGGATGGCAGGGATGTTTTCAGAATGGTTCACCAGGGGTACCGGCTGGGCGTATTTCGTGCGTGAAAGCCAGGTGTGATTGACCCACTCCAGCGAGAAAGCCGGGTTGAAGCGTTTCATTTGGGGGATGAATTTCTCCTCCAGGGCTTCTTTTGTCATCTCGAAATAGGGATGGTCGGTGGGCAGATAGTCGCCGATATAGACGATATGGTCGCCGCCGAAGTAGTCTGGTGAGAGGTAATTGGTGTGTTCTACCAGGGAAAGGAGTGGAAAGCCAGCGTTTTTTGGCAGGTTGTACCAGTAATAGCCTTCGGGTGAGAGCTGGTGTTTGAGGGAGAGGACCATCACCACCGCCCCCATGCTCTTCAGCGAGAGCAAACCCGCCAGGTACGCCTCGGGCAGGTCGGGGGCCAGGCGTGCCAATAAGCCTGGTGAGGTGGTGTTCAGCACCTGGTCAAAGGTGTGCTCACCTTCATTTTCCATGGCGATGCGCAGCCGATCCCCATCGGCTGGCCGGATCGATTTCACCCGTGCCGAAAGCTTGATCGCAACGCCCATTTCCCGCAGACGGTCGGCCAGTTGGTCACTGAAAGCTTGAAAGCCTCCCTCAAAGGTACCCAAACGGGTGGTGCGTGCGTGCAGACGTGCCCACAGCCAGGCCATGTTGACCTCTTTAGCGTATTCTTCGCCGAACTTGCCGATCATCAAAGGCTCCCACATGGATTCATAGACCTTGTCGCCAGCCCATTTGCGCATCCAGGCATCGACGGTGGTTTTCTCGAGGGGTTTCCAGTTGTTCGTCAACCGCAGGTACAGCCCGACGAGGCCAAAGCGGATTTTATCGATCCCCCAGCCCAGGCCGGGATAGCGCAGGGCGGCCAGGACCGAATCGAAAGGATAGAATTTACCCTGGTGGTACATCACCGTCAGTGGCCTGGGGAAGCGCACTTTTTCAGACCACCCCAGTTCGTCGATCAGGCCGAGGATATATTTGTCGGATTGAAACCAGTGGTGATAGTATCGCTCCACGCTCCAATCCCAGTGGGGCAGCTTGAAGCCCGCAGCCAATCCGCCAACATGGTCGGCGGCTTCAAACAGGGTGACGGGCTTCCCGGCGTTGGCCAGGTCGTAGGCGGCGGATAAGCCCCCAATGCCCGCACCAATGACCGCAACCTGATCCTGGTTTGTGTTCATAAATTTCAGCCTTTCATTTCGCTGGAACCGGGCACTTCGGCCTGGGCTTGGATCTCCTGGACGTCCAGGGTCCACTTCAGCCCTTCACGGATAAAGTAGAGTGTGCCAAGCAGGGTGATCGGGACCCAGATGGCAATCCGCAAGATGAGCGTATATCCCAATGCGGTTTCGGCGGGGATGCGATAGGCCTCCAGCATGGTTCGGCCGGCAGCGTCAAAGGTGCCCAGCCCGCCAGGTGCTGCAGGGATCAACAGGACCATGTTGACCACGCCGTTCAGCAGCAGCAATTGGCCCATGGTGAGGTCCACGCCCAGGGCGCGGCCCACGCTCCAATACAGGCCGGTCTCCATCAACCATACCAGGATGGAGGTCAGCAGGATCATCAGGGCATCTTTCGGTGAGCGCAGGCTCATCAGGCCGGTGAGGAATTTGTCGGTGATTTGGATCACGGATTCCCGCCAGCGGGCGGGCAGGATTTTGTGGATAATCCCATGCAGGAGATGCTGGGCGGGTTTGGGGAACATGGCAATGGCAACAAAGATCACCAGCCCTGCCAGGAAGATCGCTGCTGCCCAGGTGGCCAAGCCGCTGATCTGGGAAATTGACAGCCCGCCAGGGAGCTGAGCGAGCTGTCCCAGGTTGAGCAGCACAAACCCGACCACAACCACAGCATCAAAGATCTTTTGTACCACGATGGTGGCCAAGCTGCCTGAAATTGAGATGTCATCCCGCCGTTTAAGGACCACTGCACGCAGCACTTCACCCATCCTTAAAGGGAACACATTGTTGCCCATATACCCGATCATGGTTATCTGGAATAAGTTCCCGATGGAGGTCTTTTTTAACGGTTTAAGCAGATATTGCCAACGCCAGGCGCGCACGAACATGCCTCCAAAATAGATCACCAAGCCTGGGGCCAGCCACCAGATTTGAACCTGCTGCAGAGTCTCCCACAAGTCGGCGTAATTGATCTCCCTGAAGGCCAAATATAAAAATACGGCTGAAATCGCCAATCCCAGCCAGATTACCCCGCGTCTCATGTTCTTTTTCATAGGGGAGATTCTACCATGCGAAGACCCCTCGGGTGCAAACCTGTTGAGCATGCCTGCGGGTCTGTGCGGGTTCAAAAAGCGTGCCCAAATGGTATACTTCCAAACATGTCGTTAATCATCGCAACGAACCTGGCCAAATCCTTTGGCCCGGAGGATATTTTTGAAGGCATTTCCCTGGCCATTCCCAAGGGGGCGCGCATTGCCATTGTGGGGCCAAACGGCGTCGGAAAGACCACGCTGATCCGCATCCTGATTGGGCTGGATTTCCCCAATGTGGGGTCCGTTCAGCATGCAAAGGACCTGTCGATCGGCTATCTGCCCCAGGAAGCCAACCTCGTCAACGAGGGTACGCTCTGGTCACACTGCCTGGCGGTTTTCGGTGAGATCATCGAAATGCAAGGTGAGTTGGATGCGTGTATGGCCGCGATGTCAGACCCGCAACAGGCAGAGAACGCCCTGGCCCGGTATGGCGCCCTGGAGCAGGCCTTCGAACAGCGCGGCGGGTACACTTACGAGGTGCAGATCAAACAAGTCCTTTCCGGGCTAGGGTTTGACGAGAAGGATTATCATCGCCCGGTCACCCAGCTCTCAGGTGGTCAGCGCACACGCGCCTTGCTGGCGAGAATCCTTTTGGAACATCCCGATGTGATGATCCTGGATGAGCCCACCAACCATCTCGACATCCAGGCGGTAGAGTGGCTCGAATCTTTCCTCAAGGACTGGGATGGCGCTTTGGTGGTGGTCTCCCATGACCGCTATTTTTTGGACCAGGTGGCAGAAACCACCTGGGAGATGACGCCTGCTTTAGAGGTCTACCGGGGCAATTATTCAGCCTACCTGACCCAGCGTGAAGCGCGTTACGCCCGACGCCTGGCGGAATATGAGGCGCAAACGGCCTTCATCCAAAAGGAGCAGGAATTTATTCGCCGTAATATTGCCGGGCAGAACACCAACCAGGCCAAGGGGCGCCAGCGGCGTTTGGAACGCCTGCTGGAAGATGCCCGCCTGGCTCCTCCGCCCAGTTCACCGCGCCGCATGCACATCAAACTCAGCGCCCAGGCCCGCTCAGGCGACCTGGTGCTGCGCACCCATGATCTGCAGGTGGGCTACCACGATGAAGGCCAGCCCCTGTTCGATTGCCCGGATTTGGTCTTGCAGCGGCAGGAGTGTGCGGCCATCATTGGGCCAAACGGCGCAGGTAAGACCACCTTCCTCAAGACCATCCTTGAAAAGACCCCGCCCTATACCGGCACAGTGCAGTTAGGCGCCAGCCTGGCGATCGGGTATTTCGCCCAGGCGCATGAAGGCTTGGACCCCAATAAAACTTTGATGGCGGAGATCGAGTCCCTGGCGCCCAATTTGCTCCCGGCAGAGGTGCGTCATTACCTGGCCCGGTTCCTGTTCACCGGCGATGATGTGTTCCGCAGGGTGGGCACCCTTTCAGGCGGTGAACGCGGCCGGCTGGCGCTGGCCAAGCTATCTCTATCGGATGCAAACCTGCTGTTGCTGGATGAACCCACCAATCACCTGGACCTGCCGACCCAGGAGGTGCTTGAATCGGTGCTGTCGAATTTTCCGGGTACGATCCTGCTGGTTTCCCACGACCGCTACCTGATCGACTCGCTGGCAACCCAGATCTGGGAAGTAGACCCGCACGGCCAGAGCCTGCAGGTGTTCAAAGGCTCCTACACGCAATATAAAGCGCATAAGCTCAAAATGCAGGAGGATCAGCCGAAACGCCAGGAGGGGGGCAGTGCATATCGAGAGCAATCTTCCCGGTCGGGGTCTGAACAGGCACAGGTTAAAGCCCTGTCGAAGTTTGAACGCCGGCAGATCGAATCCCGGATATCGGAGCTTGAGGGGCAGATCAACGCGCTTGAAGGGCAACAGGCTGAGCTCTCAAAATTCCTGGAATCACCGCCGTCCGACCCGGATGAGGTGCTTCGCCTGGGTGAGCAGTATGTAGGGTTACAAAAGCAGGTCGAGGCTTTGCTGGCGGAATGGTCTGCCCTGGAAGACAAATTGGCCGGTGCAGGTTGATCAGGCGCGTCTCACATCTCTCAACCCGGGTGCTTTACTCTCTACTTGGCGGTTTTTCGACCTCCACGGATGGAAATAGCCCCTTTTTAAGCCCATATGACCGCACTTAGCCCTCTTTAGGCGTATAATTGTGTCCGTTCCATGAAATCACACATTTTGCATGAAACCTGGCCGGGTCACAGGTGGTCAGCTTCATCCCCGCCCAGGCGCTGGTGGGCCCCCTCTCGCCCGGGATGCTAGCCCAGCTCTTCACGGCAGGGGCCTTTCTTGTGGCCACCTGGCTGTTCGGCCGCGGCCTGGAGAAGTACGCCAGTGCGTCCAGTTGACCTGGCCTTCACACGGAATTTATCTTAGTTGTCACCCGGAACAGTTCCATGTATGATTAGGGTGTGAAAAAGGTCATGCAGTTCGTTCCCCACTGTGTCCGCAGGATCATCCCGTATCTATTCTTGTCGTTGGCTATTCTCTCCCTGGCTGCGCCGGAGTCACCCGTTGAGGGCCAGTCGGTGCAGGTGGGGGTGCGCATCCCGGCTGGCGCAGCGGCAGGCTGGCTGCGCGAGGCTGTGCCCGGTGAAATCGTGATCGATTATGGCACGTTCACCTGGACGGTGATGCCCGTCAGCGACCTGGCAGCCCTCGACCGGGCCGGTGTGGACTATCAGCAAACGCCCAATCCTTACACCCTCACCCTGGGCGGCGAGTCCTTTGACCCCCTGGTCAGGCAGCCCAATTTCAGCCCCGACCTGGGAACCCTCCCCGGGGAGGGTGGAGAGGGCTTGCACCTGGTGCAGTTTTTTGGGCCAACAAAGGCTGCCTGGCTGGATGCGCTGGAAGCCAGCGGCCTGGAGGTTGTGCAGTATATCCACCCCTTCACGTATGTGGTGTGGGGGGAGGGTGCAGCGGTTGAGTCCCAAATCCAAAGGGACTTTGTGCGCTGGACAGGGGTTTACCTGCCGGCGTATGCCATCCAACCAGAATACCGCCTGCAGGGCAGCCAGCCCAGCCAGGTGCGGGTGCTGGTGCATCCCAAGGCCAGCCTGGCGGAAACCGTCGCTGCCATCGAAGCGCTGGGGGGGACGGTCACCGGCGCGCAATCGGGGCTTGACCCGGTTTTTGACCTGATCGCCTGCACCCTGCCAGGCGACCGGCTGGCATCGGTCGCGGCGTTGCCAGGTGTGTATTCGGTCCAGCCTGTACCAACGGATGGCGGCATCCGGGGCGAGATGAGCAACCAGGTGATCGCCGGTAATTTGGACGGGGATCTGCGGGCCTATCCGGGTTACCTGGCCTGGTTGAGCCAGCTTGGTCTTTCAGGGCAGGGGGTCGTGATCGCCAATGTGGATAACGGGGTCGACCAGGGGCATCCTGACCTCATCAACCGCATGCTGCCCTGCATCGGATTGACCTGCGGGAATGAAAGGGTTGGTGCTCATGGCACGCATACCGCCGGCATCATGGCGGGTGATGGCGCCTCAGGTGTGATTGACTCCTTTGGCTTCCTGCGCGGCCTGGGTGTGGCCCCGGGTGCCGGGCTGGTGGAGCAGCTCTATTCGCCCACATTTAGATCAGCAGGCGGCATGCTGACCCTGATGACTGAATCCTCACGCAACCAGGCTGTTATCTCCGGGAACAGCTGGGGGCCATCGGGCACACCGCAGGGTTATGATGCCGATACGCGCTGGGTGGATATCGGCGTGCGCGATGCCGACCCTGACCTGCCGGGCAACCAGCCCCTGACCTATGTGGTTTCCGTCATGAACGGGAACGGTGGAACCTCCACACAGGGCACGCCGGATGAGGCCAAGAACATCTTCAGTGTGGGCTCAACGTATATGCAATATCCAGACGGAAGCCAGAACCTGAACATCAACAACCTGTCTGAAAATTCAGCCCACGGCCCGGCCCTGGACGGGCGCAACCTGCCCCTCCTGGTGGCCCCGGGCTGCGCTGTGGATTCAACCTACTATCCGGGTTCTGGTTACTACACGCGGTGCGGCACCAGCATGGCTGCGCCCCATCTCAGCGGCGCGGCGGCGCTGTTTTTCGAGCAATACCGGGCCCGATTCGGCACAGATCCCAGCCCGGCGCTGGTCAAAGCCGCTTTTCTGCCGGTTGCGCACAGCCTGGCCGGCCACCTGGATGCAGACGGTGCTGTTATGGGGCATCCCTTCGATTCAAAACAGGGCTGGGGCCGTCTGAACCTCGACGCCGTCCTCAATCCACCCGGGCAGGTGCTTTACATTGACCAGGCGTTTGTGTTCACGGAAACGGGTCAGACCTGGTCAACCGACATCACTCTCTATACTGCGGTTGAATCCTTGCGGATGATGCTGGTGTGGACCGATGCCCCCGGACACGGCCTGGGCGGAGACACGCCCGCCTGGGTCAATGACCTTGATCTTTCCGTGGCAGCCGCCGGACAGACTTATTTCGGGAACGTCTTCGGTCCTGATGGCCTCTCCATTAAAGATGGGGCACCGGATGGCAGGAACAACACTGAAGGCGTCTTCCTGGGTCTTATGCCGAGTGGCACCTATACCATCACGGTCACTGCAGCCAACATCAGCGGGGACGGCGTCCCCGGTAACGGCATGGCGCTCGACCAGGATTTTGCACTGGTGGTTTATTATGGGCAGCAAGTTCAATATAATTTCATTTATGAGTATATTTATCCGCTCTTTTACCGATAAATGCCCCAGCAGGGCAGGTGGGAACCCTGGTGCGGCAGAATCCGTTTTAATGGTATGCCTGGGATGACGATAACAGGAAAACATCGTTCCAACAGTGTTCTTAGCCACTGCGCAAGCGTAATTTTAGGCATGGGGTTGCTGATCCTGCTGGCTGCGCTGGCAGGATGCAATTTTCCCCAGCCGGTACCGCCCGCAGACGGCGATTCCCCCCAACGTATGACCGAAATTGCAGGGATTCTCAATCCCGAGAACCCGGGCACGCCCACGCCCCTGCCCCTGCCCACACACGGGGTGACCGGTATCACCCCACCGGCCAGTCCGCTTGTGCAGGCAGAAGGCACCCTGCTCTACACCACCCAGCAGGGCGATACCCTCACCGGCCTGGCAAGGCGCTTTGCGGTGCACGAGAGTGAGGTCCACGCCGACATACCCCTCGCTCCCATCGGCCTCCTGCCGATTGGGATGCAGGTCAAGGTTCCGGACACAATTGAAGACAGCCTGCCATTCCACGCCCCCATCCTGCCGGACAGCGAAGTGATCTACGGCCCGACGGTAGGGGATTTTGACGTGGTGACCTTTTCGCTGGCGGCAAATGGCTTCCTGGCGGGTTATACCGAGGTTGTCAGGGGTGAGTTGATGAGCGGGCCTGAGATCGTCCAGCGGGTGGCGATCGAGACCAGCACCAACCCCAGGCTGCTGCTGGCTTTTTTGGAATACCGCTCAGGTTGGGTGTTGGGGCACCCTGTGGGGGCTGAGCAGGACAGCTACCCGATCGGGTATGGCGCGGTGGATCGCGGGCTGTATAACGAGCTGATGATCACCGCCAGGCTGCTGGCACAGGGCTTCTACGGCTGGCGGGATGGGGGCATGTTGGACGTGAGCTTCTTCGGCGGCGGACGGGGCAGGCTCTCGCCGGCGTTGAATGCCGGCAGCGCTGCGCTGATGCAGCTTTTTGCGGCCCTGCACGACCAGCCTGCCTGGGAAACACATTTGTTTGGCGAGGTTTCCTTCCTGACCTTCTACGCGGAGATGTTTGGGGATTTCTGGTCTAGGGCAGCCGTGGCGGAGCCTTATTTACTCGCGACGGACCGCCAGCCCGAGCTGGCCCTGCCCTTTGCCCCTGGGGAAGCCTGGAGCCTGACCGGCGGTGCACACGTCACCTGGCAGACAGGCACACCGCGCGGGGCGCTGGACTTTGCGCCTATCACCGGTGAACCCCCCTGCGCGGTCTCCGCCCGCTGGGTGACCGCTTCTGCACCAGGGCTGGTGGTGCGGTCGGCGCGCGGGGTGGTTGCGCTGGACCTGGATGGCGATGGTGACGAGGGCACCGGCTGGGTGCTGGTTTATATGCACATCGCCGAGCAGGACCGAGCCCCGCTTGGCAGGTGGGTCGCTGCTGATGAACCCATTGGCCATCCCTCCTGTGAGGGCGGGCAGTCCAGCGGCACCCATGTGCACCTGGCGCGCAAGTTCAACGGGGAATGGCTGGGTGCAGGTGAACCCTTCCCGCTGGTCTTGAGCGGCTGGCGCGCCTATGCCGGTTTGGCCAGGTATGAGGGGTTTTTACAAAAAGGGGATCAAATCGTCACTTCACGGCCGGATGGCTCTTCGGGGTCAACCATCATCCGCGAGGATTAATCCGCAGTAACGATTTCCAATTGCAGGCCCGACCAGGCCACCTGGGTGACCGATCCGGTCTCGCCCAGCAGGCGCGGCAGCAAGGCTTCCAGGCTGGCGGGATCAGCGCTGGTGTAGAATTGCAGCCGGCCACGTGCTTTGGCCGGGTTGAGCCAGCCGTGCTGGTCCAGCAGGCGTGCCGTTTGGCGGGCGATGGCTGGTGCGGGGTCAATGGTGCGCACGTCCGGCCCGGTGATCGCTTCGATCAGCGGGATCACAAAGGGGTAGTGGGTGCAGCCCAGCACGATCGTGTCGACATTTTCCGCCAGCATGGGGGTCAGGGCTTTTTCCAGGATCGCCCGGGTTGCAGGTGTATCCAGTTTACCGTGTTCAATCTGCTCGACCAGGCCAGGGCAGGTATCTTTGTAGATCTCTATACCCTGGGCAAAGCGGTCCACCAGGGCGGCGTACAGGTCCCCGGCGAAGGTGGTTGGCGTGGCCAGCACGCCCACCCGGCCCGTTTGGGTCAGCGACGCGGCGGGTTTGACGGCGGGTTCCATGCCCACAAAGGGCACCTGCGGGAAGCGCGCCCGCAGCTCGTGCAGGGCGGCCGCCGAGGCCGTGTTGCAGGCCACCACGATCAGTTTTGCGCCTTTGGCCAGCAGGAAGGCGGTGATCCCAAAGGCAAAATCACGGATTTCGGTCTTTTGACGCGTGCCGTAGGGGATATGAGCCTGGTCGGCAAGGTACAGGACGTGCTCCTGGGGGAGCTGCTTACGGATGGCGCGCAGCACCGACAGCCCGCCCACGCCGGAATCGAAAATCCCGATGGGTTGGTGGGGAGGAGATTGGCTTGCCATGGTTTACATTGTATCACGGGGTGGTAGGCTGTAGATGGGTTGGCGTGAAAATGTGCATATTTCTCCTTGATGAGCGGAAAATGGCATTACACGGCTTAGCCAACCCACCAAATACCCCGTTGCGCGTGCTGTAGGGTGGGTTGG
>DHHJ01000029.1 GCA_002403205.1 Anaerolineaceae bacterium UBA4775 | reverse complement strand
GTGGTCACGTGGGTGACTGTGTCACCTCACGTGACCTATATTTTATCCATGCGGTTTTATTCACCTGCTGAGACGATCAACTGGCCTTCCATGCCGGCCTGGCGGTGGCCGCTGACGCTGCAGAAGTAGAAGAATGTGCCGGCTTGGTCCACGACGAACTCCACCGTTTCCTCCTGGCCGATGGTGCCAAATACCGGGGTGGCTGCGTCGAACTCCCTGATGACAACGTCGTGGGAGCGGCCGTCATCGTTGATCAGGGTGATGGCGACGGTATCGCCCACCTGCGCAACCAGATCGGGGTTGACCTGGCCGTCAATGTCACCGCCCACGCCGATGAACAGCAACTGGTTGCCCTCGGCTGCCGTTCTGAGGGTGTATTGCACGGTTACCGGAGCGCTTTCTGGTGCAGGTTGAGCGGGTTCAGCGGGCGCGGCCGGGCTGCAGGCCGCCAGCACGGCTGCACCGATCAGGAATACAAGGGTCAGCACCTTGGGTTGGCGATGATGTTGTTTCATTTTTACTCCATTCAATTATATACGTATTACGACCTTATTTATCTAGAATATACCCCTTTACAGAAGGCTGTGTCAAATCGAATCTTATGTCATCCGGGTTAAATCAGGCTGGTCATACATTAACCCATCCAGTGGAACCATACCCCATTCTCATTTCACCATTCACCACCTAAAAATGTGATTTAAGTCGTATCGGGAAGCCAGCTCAGAGCCTATAATTAGGATTAAGACACTTAGAAAAGGAGTTTTTTTACGATGCCTGATGCCATGTTTTGCTACCAATGCCAGGAAGCGATGAAAAACCTTGGCTGTACAACCCGCGGGGTGTGCGGAAAAACGGCCGAGGTCTCCAATTTGCAGGACCTGCTGGTTTACTTGCTCAAGGGGATTGCTTTCTGGGGTACCCGCGGGCGAGCGCTGGGTGTGATTCACGCTGAAACGGATTTATTCGTCGCCCAGGCGCTGTTTGCGACCATCACCAATGCTAATTTCGACCCCGATCGGTTTATTGAGCTGATCAGTCAGGCGGTTTCTCGCCGGGATGCTTTGCAAGAGGCTGTCCAGGCTCGTTGGGAGCAGCAGCATGGTGAGCCCTGGGCTGATTCCGTGGCGGATTGGGCTGCCTGGACGCCCGAAGCATACAATCTTGAGGTGTTGGGTGAAAAATCCCTCCAGGTGGGCGTGATGGCGGATGAAACCCTCGACGAGGACATCCGCTCTCTGCGTGAGTTGATCATCTACGGTTTGAAAGGCATGGCCGCCTATACCGAACATGCCTACGTTCTGGGCGAAGAGGACCCTGAGCTGCTGTTCTTTATGCAAGACATGCTGGAAGCGGTTACCACTGCGGACCATTCCGTCGATGCGCTGACCGCTTTTGTGCTCAAAACCGGTGCGATGGGCCTTCGGGCTATGGCCCTGCTGGACCAAGCCAACACGGGCACCTTTGGCCATCCGGAAATCACACAGGTTTCCTTAGGCGTCCGGCCGGGCCCTGGCATCCTGGTAAGCGGGCACGATTTGCTGGATTTGGACGAGCTTTTGCAGCAGACACAGGGCACCGGGGTGAATGTGTACACCCATTCCGAGATGCTGCCTGCCCACGCTTACCCGGCGTTCAAAAAGCACCCGCATTTTGCAGGCAATTATGGCGGTTCCTGGTGGCATCAGCGGGAGGAGTTTGAGTCCTTCGGCGGCCCGATCCTGATGACCACCAACTGTATCGTCAAGCCCAAAGAGTCCTATATCGACCGGCTGTTTACCACCGGCCAGGCTGGGTATCCCGGATGTGCGCACATCCCCGACCGCAAACCGGGTGAGCAGAAGGATTTTTCAGTGCTGATTGCCCTGGCAAAAACCTGCCCGGACCCGACACCCCTGGAGGATAAGGCCATCACCACCGGCTTTGCCCGCCAGACCGTCCTGGAGCATGCCGGGGCGGTGATCGATGCGGTCAACTCCGGTGAGATCAAGCGCTTTGTGGTCATGGGCGGCTGCGACGGGCGCTCAAAGACGCGCCAATACTTCACGGATGTGGCTGAAACCCTGCCCGAGGATGCTATGATCCTGACAGCCGGGTGTGCCAAGTACCGCTATAACAAGCTCGAACTGGGTGAGATCAATGGCCTTCCGAGGGTGCTGGACGCCGGGCAGTGCAACGATTCCTATTCGCTGATCCGAACAGCACAGGCCCTGGCAGAAGCCTTCAAGGTGCAGGACGTGAACGACCTACCGATTTCTTATGATATTGCCTGGTACGAGCAGAAGGCCGTGATCGTGCTGCTGGTGTTGCTGCACCTGGGCATCCGCAAGATCCGGCTTGGCCCAACGCTGCCCGCCTTTTTATCCCCCAATGTGGTTTCGGTCCTGGTGAGGAATTTCGACCTCCAACCGACTGCATCGGTGTTGGAAGATGTGACCGCGATCATGGCTGGCGAGTAATCCCCTTCTGGTCGTCCCCTTCCGGCAGGCTGTCAAATTGAGACAGCCTGCCGGTTTGTTGTTAGGCAGGTGGACGGGCAGGCTATCCAGTACGATTTTACGGGGATATTTGTTTACCGCCATGTTTCTATTCTAAAATCCACATTGTCTCTCTTTTGATTAACACAATTTACGAAAAGTGTTACATAAAACCGGATATGTTTCATTCTTGGAACACACACGAATGACCATTCTTCACTGTTTGAATACTCGTTAGGTCAGGCATGCATCTGACCTCAAAAGTTCTGGGTGGCAATCGCACTTTTTATTCTTCAAACAAACTCTGGCGTAGATTGCAGCGAAAGGCCCCCAAATTAAAAAAGAAAGAGCCAGGTGTTAGAATTTACTGAGCTCAGACCTCGGTGTGAGGATCTATTTGAAAAAGTGGCGGGTATTAAGGGGAGAAATGACTTGATGTTTTTGGAAAAAGGCAATATCTTTAAGGCGTATTCGCGATCAGGCTGACCGGAGTCAGGACACGGTTTACACTCCACTGCCATGAAGAAGATAGAGCCAACCATGACCCAACCACCCACCAACGCATCTGAATTTGTTTCGCCGCTGGCGCGTTTGTTCCAGAAAGCCCGGAGACAGGGTTACATTACCTATGATGAGATCCTGGCTGAGATGCCGCAACCCGATCTGACCCTGGAGCAGCTCGACCGGTTGTTTGGCGCGCTGCTGGCGGCGGGCATTCCCTACGGCGATGAGGGCGCGTTGGCCGATCAGCGCGAAAAGCGCTGATTTATTGTGTGAGGCCTATCCCGGATGGTTAAACTTGATCTGGAGGTGTTCCTCCAATTGAGGTGATACCCAATAAGGTTGAATTATCTCAACCTATAATAAGCACTTGTATCAGCATCTGGTCCCTTATTTAGGGGGCCAGTTTTTATTTCAAACGTGAATAATTGAATAACCGGGTTGTCACGCTATCCTGAAGGTTTTTTAAAGATGAAGGATAACTTTTATACTGCGTGGAGATTATTCTGTGCCCCGGGAAGGCCAGTCGGCTTTAGGTGCCCGGGCGCTGGCCATGGGTGAAGGTGTCGAGCAAGCTCCTGTCGGGCATCAGGATGGCTTTGGGATCACACGCGCCTTTGCAGAAACAGCACCCCACAATGCACAGGAAGGGCTCAACCACTTCAACTTTGCCATCCTCATTCATCTCGAAGACCTCTTTGGGGCAGACCTCGATGCATTTGCCGCAGCCATCACATAGATCAGCTGAGACCACCGGGAACCAGGGGATCTGTTCACGGGGGAAACCCTGCCAATGTCCGTAATCCCGGGCAACCACAGCTTTGCCACCTGAACGGTCCCGGTAGTACTTTTGATATTCCCGGGTGAGCACATCCTGGTAGTCAGCAACAGCAGGCTTGGGGATGAAGTTGTGCTGGCGAACGCCCCGGATGATCTGGGCTGGCAATTCTTCATGGTTAGGGTCAAGATCGGCGGTGTAAAGCGCATCAAACAGCTCTTCCAAACCGAGCAGACCCGCCGGTGCACCCCCAATATAGAGCATTCGGTAACTCAAGTTTGTCATACTGGTCTAACTTTATCCTCATTTTTTAGGTTTGGCAATCCGGTGGGCTCTCCGGCTTGTAGTGAGCGTGCATGGGCGTGAACATGGTCGAGCATGGCCATCAAACCGTTGTGGCGCTCAGAGGGCAGTTTCCAGATCTTGATCTGGTCGATGAAGTCCATGGAGATGGACAGGACCTCGTCAGCGGTGCGCCTTTCGATCAGCCTGACCATCAGCGAAGCAATGCCTTTGATCACCATTGAGTCGCTGTCCGCTTGCAGGTGGAAGCGGTCGTCCTCCTGTTCAAGGTGGAACCACAGCGAAGATTGGCAGCCCTTCACAAGGTTGGCATCGGTCTTCAGGCTGGGGTCCATGGGGGGCAGGCTGGCCCCAAGCCGAAAAAGCAGGGCATATTTATCGTCGACATTGTTGAGGGCATTAAACGATGCGACGATCTCGCGCTCGATATCGCTGAGGGTTTGCATAGCAGGCTGATGTTCAGTCACAGGACGAATTACTGGTATGGCGGCTCACACCTGGATTATAGCATATCCCCAAAATCGCTTGGATGATGCGGCGTGGTCAGGCGCTGGCGACCTGCGGATGCTGCCATCACGCTGGGTTTCACTTCACTACCGGGATTTCAAGCTGGGTGAAGGTTTGATCTCCCCCATTGGTTCCTTCAGTCCAACTGCTGCTCTGCTTCAATGGCAGCCTTGACAGCCTCGAACTCCTCCCGGCATTCGGGGCACATCCCCAGGTGCTGGTGAACGAGGGGCATCAGGTGTGTGACATCCTCACCCCGCTTGTGCATTTCAGAGAATTCTGCCAGGGCTGTGCTGACATCATCGCAGGAAACCTCAAGGGGTTCTGTCCGCGCCAGCATATCCAGCAGCATGCTGATTCTTTCAGGGGGCAAGCTTTCAAAGGGCTCTTTTTTGCTAAATAGGCGCTTGATTTTCTTAAACATACTGACCAAAACTTTTCTAACCGGCTAACTGAACAAGGCGAGCAGCTCGTCGGGCGGGTGTCCCGTGAGCTCGAGATGTGCTTTAAGTTTCATGCGTGCATCGTGCATGACTTTATAGAGGGTGTTGCGATCCTTACCCAGGCGCTCCGCCAGTATGTCGAGGGGCTCACCGCCCATCACCACGGCTTGCATGACCTTGAGCTGGTAAGGGGTGAGTTGCTCTTCCATGGCCGTCATGACCAGTGCGAGGGCGTCGGCCTGGGCTGTGGCTGTTTCGGGGTTGGGTTTGGCGGCAGCAAAGCGTGAAAAGGAGGTCTCTTCAGGGTCTGAACTGGTCTCCAGGGTTTCCAGGGAAGCCTCCTGCCATTTTCGCAGGCGCAGTTCGCTGAGCCCGATCCGTACGGCGATGGTGTAGACCCAGGTGGTGAACTTGCTTCGGCCTTCGAAGGTATCCAGGCGGTCGAGCACACGCAGCAACGTTTCCTGGGTGGTGTCTTCAATCAGGTGATCGAAGTGCGGGTCGTCAGGTCTCAGCCAGCGGGAGAGCGCCTTGGGCAGGATGCGCATCAGGATCTCCCGTAAGTCTTGCAGGGCAGCCGATTGCTGCTCACCTTCTGACTGCAAGTCGTTAATCCAGGTTGTGTTGTCACGTTGCATGGTTTCATTATAAATGATCTTTCCTCCAGTTCATGTCCAAACGGATAAGTCTTTTAAACCAAACCATGCTCATTCCATTGCAGCTATCAATTCGTCGATGATGACCACCAGTTGTTCGAAGGATGGCGGGCCGATCAGACGCTGGTCATTGACCATAAAGGAGGGGACAGAGCGTAAGCCCTGTTCGAGGGCGGCTGACCGCTCCCGCTCAACCGATCCCCGATGCTCGCCGGATTCGAGACAGGCGGTAAAAGCCTGACTGTCCAGGCCGATTTCGACAGCGTAACCGATCAGTTCTTGATCGCTGAATCTGGGGGCGTTGGCGTAGAGAATTTCGTGGTAAGCCCAAAAGGCACCTTGATCGTGGGCGCAAAACCCTGCTTCGGCGGCCCGGGGTGATTGGGGCAGGGTGACGGGGAAATCTCGCCATTCAAAGCGCACCTGGTCGCCATAGTAGGCCAGGATTTGGTCCCTGATCCCAAATTGGTGCCATGCTTTGCAGGTGATGCAGCCAAAATCGGCAAACTCCGTGATGGTGACGGGCGCGCTCTCCGGACCGATGGCGCGCCGGGCGGTTGGTGTGACCGGTTCGGGTTCATCGCTGCCGTTAAGCAAGAGGAAAGTGCCTATCGCCACCACCGCCAAGACGATGAGCAGCGGCACCAGCCAGCGATTTTTCGCCTGGTGTTCTGGTGAACTCTGCCCTGAGACCTTCTCTTGGTGTGGGGCAGGGTGTGGACGATCGGATTGGGTCACATTCAACCTCCATTACTGTCTGAATGGGTCATATTTACCTTTCTAGGTTATATGACAGCCTCAAGGCTGACAGTCTTACCTGGTTTGATCGGTGTAAGGAATCGGGGTGAGCGCGTGTCATATGGGTAGAACCGACCGTTGAAAAAACCATTGAAAGCAAGGTAAACGATGAAAATACACAGACTGCTCTTTGTAACCCTGTTTGCAGCCCTGGTTTTGGCTGCCTGTGTGCCGGCCAGTGACGTGCTTGAGGACGGTCCACTCCCTGATTCGCCGGCAGGCGTGCCGGCTGAAGAGCAAACCCCTGCCGATGAGGTCGGGCAAGACCTCTTGGCAGAGGA
This sequence comes from Anaerolineaceae bacterium UBA4775, assembly GCA_002403205.1. GTDB lineage: Bacteria > Chloroflexota > Anaerolineae > Anaerolineales > Anaerolineaceae > Brevifilum. The sequence goes on along the minus strand of DHHJ01000029.1, from coordinate 146,570 downwards.
AGCACAATCCGCGGAACCCACCCAGCCGCTGGCAGACCCGGGCAGGGTACCGGTGGGCGCACAGTTTGAATTCTCCAATACGGATTTTTCCACCCATTCGGTGTCTTACAATGAAATCCTGTCAGGCGGCCCGCCGCGCGATGGCATCCCGCCGATTGATCAGCCGGCGTTTATCAGCATTGCTGAGGCCGATGAATGGCTCAGGCCCGTGGAACCGGTGATCCAGGTTTCAGTTAACCAGGAGGTGAAAGCCTACCCGATCCAAATCCTGACCTGGCACGAGATCGTCAACGACACCATCGCGGGCCTGCCCGTGGTGGTGACCTTTTGCCCCCTGTGCAACACCGCTATTGCCTTCGAACGGACTGTTGCGGGGCAGGAATTGACCTTCGGGACAACGGGCCGATTGCGCTTCAGCAACCTGATCATGTACGACCGCCAGACTGAGACGTGGTGGCAGCAGGCCACGGGTGAGGGCATTGTGGGCGAGCTGACCGGCGTGCAGCTTACTTTCATCCCCGCCGCCATGGTCTCTTGGGAAGACTTCAAATCCGCCAACCCAGAAGGCACGGTCCTCTCTCGAGAGACGGGCTTCAACCGCTCGTACGGCCGCAACCCCTACACCGGTTATGATGATGTCAACAATCCGCCGTTCCTCTACCAGGGTCCCCAGACGCCGGGCGAGTTACCGCCGGTGGCGCGGGTGCTGGCCCTTGAATTCGACGGTGAAACCGTCGCCTACCCCTTTGACTTGCTTGCAGCGCTTTCGGTGGTCAACGACCGGGTTGGCGAGCAGGACGTGGCGGTGTTTTGGGCGCCTGGCCAGGCTTCTGCCCTGGATGCGGGCATCATTGCCGAGGGGCAGGATGTCGGTTCGGCCGTGGCCTACAGCCGGGAATTGAATGATCAGCTTTTGACCTTCAGGTTTGAGGGCGGCCAGATCATCGACACCGAAACGGGCTCAACCTGGGATATTCAGGGCCGGGCAATTGATGGTCCCCTCAGCGGGGAGCAATTGGCCGAGGTGGTGTCTGTGAACCATTTCTGGTTCTCGTGGGCAGCCTTTAAACCGGAAACCCGCATCTATCAACCTTGAAAAAGTGTGTTTAGAAGTCAGGAATACCAATGACCGATAATAAATCAGTGGGTTTGGGACTATCCAAAAGGACCCTGGCGCTGCTGGTGGTGATCTTAGGGGGGATCACCCTGCTCGCCCTGGGTTTAGGCGGCGGCTCGACGGAACAGATCCTTGGCGCAAGCCTGCTGGCGCTGATCCCGGCGGCTTTCCTGTCCGGAGTGTTGAGCTTTCTTTCCCCCTGTTCGCTGCCGATCCTGCCGGCTTATTTTGCCTATTCCTTCCAAAGCAGCAAAAAGAACATCGTGATGATGACACTGGCCTTTTTTGCCGGTCTGGCCACCACCATGACCCTGGTGGGCGCCAGCGTGACTGCGGTCGGACGGCTGCTGGTGCGCAACATCTCGCAGCTGTCCATCATTGGGGGCGGCGTCATCATCCTGTTTGGCGTACTGACCATTTTGGGCAAAGGTCCGGCGGGAATCCAATTCCAGGACAGGCCTGCCCGCACCGTGGGCGGGTCCTATATTTATGGGGCCACCTTCGCCATCGGGTGGACGGCCTGCATCGGACCCATTTTAGGCGCCATCCTGACGCTCCTGGCAACCCAGGGCGCCGGGATCCTGCAAGGCGCTTTGCTCTCGTTCATCTATGCTCTCGGGTTGGGCATGCCCTTGATCGTGATCTCGCTGTTCTTCAGCAAGCTGGGGAACGGCAGCCGTTTCTGGAAGTTCATCCGCGGGAGGGGCATCACCGTGCAGGCATTTGGCAAAGCGCTTGAGTTTCATTCCACGTCGCTGATCAGCGGAGTCCTGCTGATCGCCATGGGCATCCTTTTGATGACCGGCACCCTTAACCGGATCACCCAATTGGGGCTGGAGAGCAACATCTCCGCCTGGGTGATCGCCATCGATGAGCGCATCCGGGTCCTGTTTGGGTTGCGTTAGGGTTAGGTGAAGTTTTCGTCCAAACGGAAATCAACTTGACATATAACAGGCCACCCGGCCGCCGCAAAACCAGGGCGGTGGGTTGGCCTGTGTTTTTAAATGGTCTTGTGGGCTTGCTGGTGAGGGACGTGTGCGGAAAGGGGGGTTACGTTTCCGCCCTGGTTCGTGTGTTGTTAAAAGAAACAGCGGAGAGGGAGGGATTCGAACCCTCGGTAGCCGTGAAGGCTACAACGGTTTTCGAGACCGCCCCAATCGTCCACTCTGGCACCTCTCCAACTTGCAGGCATCCATTATACTCGATAAGTTCAGGGTTGAATTAACGATCAAAGGGGGTCACGAGCGGATCACAGCCAGGATTTCCTGGCCGAACCGGTCAAAACGGTAGGGCACGTCCCACATTTCAGCTTTGAGCGCGTCTAAGTCCCCGGGGTTGGCACGGACGATGCGATTGAGCACGTCGCGCGGCAAAACCACATCGGAGGGCACGCCCAATTCGCGGCCGGTGAACTTGCGCCAATCCTGCAGGGCTTCGGTACGCTCTAACACGGCCGGCTGCGGCCGGGTGTGATTGGGTGGGTATTCGGGTTGGGCTTCTTTGCCCGCGCGGACAGCCTCCAGCAGGCCCCGGCTGTACCGTTTGGCCTGTCGTTCATGCAATGCGTTCAACTTCAGCAGGTCAGCATGGCGCTGCGGGCAGGTTTGGGCCATTTCGACCAGGGCTTGGTGGCTGATGACCTTGAACGATGGCCGGTTTTGGGCTTTGGCTGTTGATTCTCGAAACTGGTACAAGCATTTCAGCACGGCAGCATTTTCAGGGTTGAGATCACGCGCCCCGCGCAGCTTCCAAAAATCAGCTTCACTGGATTGGGTGGTGTCCTCGATCCCCCGCGTCAGGCGCTCAAAGTCCTCCAGGGCCAAATCCCACAGGCCGGCCTTCACCAGTTCTGCGCGCAGCCTGTCCTGCAGGGGGATCAGGTAATGGCTGTCCAGCCGGGCATAGTCGAGCATGTCCGGTTTAAGGGGGCGTTTGCCCCAGTTGGCGCGCTGATATTTTTTGTTCATCTGGATGTCAAAATCGCGCTCAAGCAGCGCGCCCAGTCCGATATTCTGATACCCCAGGATGCGGGCCGCGATCATGGTGTCGAACAGGCGGTTGAAGCGGAAGCCATAATCGCGGAACAGGCAGATCAGGTCGTATTCTGCGGCGTGGAACACCTTCAGGATGTGTTTTGAGCTGAAAAGGTCCTCCAGCGGTGAGAGATCGGGCAAAGCCAGCGCATCGACCAGGTAATCCTTGCTGCGAGTGGAGAACTGGACCAGGCAGACCTGTTCCTGGTAGGCATACAGGCTGTTGGATTCGGTGTCCACAGCGAGGATGTCCTGCGCAGCCAGCTCATCAGCCGCCTGGCGCAGTTGTTGGGGCTGGTCTATCCAGACCAGTGGGGTGTTTGCAGTTGAATTTGGCATGGTCTGATTATAGCACCGTCAGGAGAGGGTATTGGGGATGTGGTAGGAAATGGGAATCAGGTGTTAGGGACTAGGTATTAGGTACTAGGTATTAGGAATAGTTGCTTGGTGAAGGGTGAGTGGAAAATGGTGAGGAGTGAATGGTGAGGGGTTAATGGTGAGGGATGAGGGGTGAATGGTGCTATAATCTGCATGAACTTGGTTAAAGAAATCTTTATTGGGCTCTTAGCTGCTGACTACCAGCCACAAGCCAATCCCTTTCAGCTTTGAGCGATAAGCTTTAATCTATTCCGGAGTGATTTATGCGAGCAGTTATCCAACGCGTTGCGGAAGGGCGGGTCACGGCGGATGGCCGGGTGGTGGCCGAGATCGGTCAGGGCCTGGTGATCCTGCTAGGGGTTGCACCGGGTGATACGATCGCAACGGCTGAGCAAATGGCCGATAAGATTGCCCATCTGCGCATCTTTGAAGATTCTGATGAAAAAATGAACCTGTCTGCCCTGGATGTGGGCGGTGCAGCGATCGTGGTGTCGCAGTTCACGCTGTATGCCGATACCAGCCGCGGGCGGCGGCCTTCCTTTGTCGGCGCGGCCAAACCCGATTTGGCCGAGCCGCTGGTGGATGCCTTCGCTGACCTGCTGGCTGCCCGGGGTGTTCCCACGCAGAAGGGCGTGTTCGGTGCCCATATGGATGTGGCGCTGGTGAATGCTGGCCCGGTGACGATCCTGATAGAATTTTGACCAGGCGAAGGGCTGTGAACAAAGGCATTTGGGAAATTGGCCTATGGGCGTGCATTAAAGGTTGCCGATGAGGAATTAATTGCGCAGGGCGCCAAATTCGGCGCCCTGTTTTGTTAGTTGAAGGTGTTGAATAGTGGAAAGGATCTTACCCGTTCCCGTTGCCATCTGCCAGGCGGGCAGCGCGCAGGGTGTTGCGCAGCAGCATGGCGATGGTCATCGGGCCGACGCCGCCGGGCACGGGCGTGATAGCCCCGGCAACCTCGGCGACCTCGTCAAAAGCGACGTCACCGACCAGGCGGTAACCGCTCTTGCGGGTCTCGTCTTCCACGCGGTTGACGCCCACATCGATCACGATGGCGCCGGGTTTGACCCAATCACCGCGCACATACTCGGGGATGCCCACGGCGGCAACCAGCACATCGGCTTCCCGGATCAGGCCGGGGATGTCCTTGGTACGTGAGTGGCAGATGGTCACGGTGGCGTTGGCTTTGACCAGCAGCAAGCTGACGGGCATGCCGACGATGTTCGAGCGGCCTAAAACCACCGCATTTGCACCGGAAAGCTCAACGCCGCTGTTTTCAAGCAGGTACATCACACCCGCGGGTGTGGCGGGGATAAAGAGCGGTTCACGGCCTTTTTGCGCCAGGCGGCCGATATTGATGGGGTGGAAGCCATCCACATCCTTCTGCAGGCTGATGGTGTTCAGTACACGTTCCTCGTCCAGCCCGGCAGGCAGGGGCAATTGCACCAGGATGCCGTGGATGCTGGGGTCGGCATTCAGCTTCTGAACCAGGCTTTCTACCTCTTCTTGTGAGGCGTCAGCTGGCAGCTCGTGCCCGATGGAGATGATGTCTGCTTCCTGGCAGGCTTTGTGTTTCATCCGTACATACACTTTTGACGCGGGGTTATCTCCCACGATCACTGTAGCCAGCCCAGGGGCAGGAAGACCCTTTTCAACCCGTTCAGCAACCTTTTGCTTGACTTCCTCACGCAGGGATTCAGCGATGGCTTTTCCATCAATCAATTTCGCACGCATTAAACCTCCAGTATTCTGATTTTTTACGATTATACCTGAACACCGGTTATAATCGTATCATGATGGCGAAACACAAAGCAAACCAATCCATGGTGGTGGGGATCGCCGGTGGAACCGGGTCCGGCAAGACCACACTGGCGGACCTGATCGTCAGCAGCATGGGGCCCGAAAAAATCGTTTATATCGCCCACGACGCCTATTACCGAGACCAAAAACATCTCCCTTTTGAGGCGCGCGCTAAGGTGAACTACGACCACCCGGATTCGCTTGAAACGGACCTGATGGTCAGGCATATCCATGCTTTATTAGATGGCGAGCCGATCGAGCGGCCGGTGTACGATTTTAGCATCCATAGCCGGTTGGAAGAGACCGTTCGCATTGAACCCAAGCCGGTGATCTTGGTTGAAGGCATCCTGATCTTCACAGAGAAAGCCCTGCGAGATTTGTTTGATATGAAGATCTTTGTCGATACCGACGCAGATATCCGTTTTATCCGCCGCCTGACCCGGGATATTGAAGAGCGCGGTCGGACCGTGCAATCGGTGATTGACCAGTACCTGAACACCGTCCGTCCGATGCATCTGGAATTTGTTGAAACCACCAAGCGCTATGCCGACATCATCGTGCCCGAGGGGGGATTGAACGTGGTCGCGCTGGATATGGTCATCGCCCGGCTGCAATCGCTGTTGAACGGAGAATTACCTTTTGAATCCAGACGAAAACGTGACCTTGCCTGAAGAACCCCCGGCCGTTGAGCGCATTCCTTTGACCCAGCGGCTCTCCAAACGCACCCTGAACACCATTCGAGTCATCGTTCTGTTGCTGGTGATTGCGCTGACGGTTGTGTTGGTGATCAACCGCGAGCGCATCCAGACCTTGCAGGGGCTGGGGTACCCGGGCATTTTCTTGTTTTCGATCCTTGCCAATGCCACCATCCTTGTGCCGGTGCCCGGCGTCGTGTTTACCTCCGCAATGGGCGCGGTTTTTCATCCCTTTTGGGTTTCGATCGCGGCTGGCGCCGGGGCCGCCCTGGGAGAGCTTTCGGGGTATATGGCAGGGTTCAGCGGCCAGGCGGTGGTGGAAAATGCTGCCAGTTACGAGCGTGTGGTGCGATGGATGCGCAAATACGGCGACGTGACCATTTTGTTCCTGGCTTTTATTCCCAATCCCTTATTCGACCTGGCTGGCATGCTGGCTGGAGTCCTAAAAATGCCGGTGTGGAAATTCCTGTTTTATTGCGTGATCGGCAAAATCCTTAAGATGATGATGTTCGCCTATGCCGGTGACTGGGTGGTCACTGTCCTTGAGGGGCTTTTTTAGCGGCTTGCTGTGATGCGCCTGTTGCCAGACCCATTGACCGTGTGAGAGGAAACGATGAAAACGACAACCATTGACCGATATATCGAATCTCATATAGATGAGAGTGTTGCCGAGCTTTCGCGCCTGTGCGCCCAGCCCAGCGTGGCAGCCCAGAACCTGGGAATCCAGGCCTGTGCTGAAAAAGTGGCAGAGTCGTTAAAGGCACGCGGATTTGCGGTGCAGATCCTGCCCACGGGGGGGTCGCCGGTGGTGTTCGCTGAGCGGGCGGGCAAGGGCGATGCGACCCTGATCGTCTACGATCACTACGATGTTCAGCCGCCTGAGCCGCTGGAGCTGTGGGACTCTCCCCCTTTTGAGCCCACGGTGCGCGCGGGCAGGCTGTATGCCCGAGGCGTGGCGGATAACAAAGGCAACTTCACCTCCCGCCTGCATGCGATTGATGCCATCCTGGCAGCAGATGGCGAGCTTCCCTGCAACATCAAGTTTGTCGTGGAAGGTGAAGAAGAGATCGGCAGCGTAAACCTGGAACCCTTTGTGAAAGAGAACAAGGACCTGCTGGCTGGCGATGTGTGCGTGTGGGAGGTTGGCGGGGTGGACCATCAAAATGCCCCTGTCCAGATGGTGGGCCTGCGGGGCATCTGCTATGTTGAGCTGCGGGTGCGCACAGCCAACCGAGACGTGCATTCCGGCACGGGGGGATCGATCTTCCCCAATGCCGCCTGGCGGCTGGTGTGGGCCCTGAACACCCTCAAAGACCAGGATGAGAACATTCTCCTGCCAGGGTTTTACGATGATGTGATCCCGCCGACGCCGCGCGAGAAGGAACTGCTGGCGCAATTGCCCGACATGGTCGCTTACTATCGCGAGGAGTTCGGCCTGACGGGCTTCTTAAAGGACATTGAAGACCCACTCGAGCTGGCTATACAGGCGGTCTACCAGCCGACCTGCACGATCTGCGGCCTCACGGCTGGTTACCAGGGCAAAGGCTCCAAGACTGTGTTACCGGCAGAGGCCAGCGCCAAGGTAGACTTCCGCCTGGTGCCTGACCAGACGCCCAAACAGGTCCTGGCGCAGCTCAGGGCGCATTTGGATGCACACGGGTTCGAGGATGTCGAAATTGTGGACCTGGGCGGGAACCCCGGCGCCAAGACGGACCCGGACCACCCGGCAGTCAGGCTGGCGGTGCGGGCGGCGGAGGATGTCTACGACCAGCCCTCCCGCATCAACCCCATGATCGGCGGGTCTGGCCCAAATTACATCTTCCAGGAATACCTGGGGGTGCCGATCATCTCGTCCGGCGCGGGCGACTCCGATTCTCGTGTGCATGCCCCGAACGAATCGATCAGCCTGGATTTGTATGAAAAAGCCGCCAAGCATTTTGCCCGCATCGTGCTGCTGATGGGCGAGTATTGACCCGCACCTGCAGGGGCTGCCAGCCCCGGTGGAAGGGCTGTGCAAGTGATTCCCCTGCTGTAGAGTGAAATGACAGGCGGGCGTGAAAATATGCCCATTTTGGCGTGCCCCTGTCCAGGCACTCAACGGCGTTGATAAAAATCCACAATTGAACAGCCAGACACACGGGCGAAGGCCAAACCCCGCCCGAACTGAAGGGCTTATGATGGGCACTTTCCAGTTAAGCGCTTGTGGGGGTAAGATAGATGGGCTTTTTGTGCAAATCTTGACGTGAGGAGAGCAGAGAAAAATGACAGTGGTCAATCAATCCAGGAAAAACAACCCAGTGATCGACTGGGTTTTACGGCTGTTGAAGGGCATTATGGTGGGGATTGGCTTCATCACCCCGGGGCTTTCCGGCGGTGTTTTGGCGGTGGTATTCGGCATTTATGAGCCCTTGATCCGGTTTTTGGGCAATTTAAAGCATCGTTTTGTTAAAAATGTGCTGTTTTTCATCCCTGTGGGGATTGGCGGCGTGATCGGCATGGTCGCGTTTGCCGCCGTTGTCGACATTGCCTTCACCCATTATCCTGCTTTGTTCACCTGGCTGTTTATCGGCTTTATCTCCGGCACGTTTCCTTCGCTGCTCAAAACCTCGGGCAAGCAGGGCCGGGATTGGTGGCACTGGCTGGTTCTGGCTGCTTTCGCGGTCGGCACGGTGTTCCTGATGTCGTGGATGGAGACCATCCATACCATTCAGCTGGAGCCCTCCTTTGCCAACTGGGTGTTGAGCGGCGCGCTGATCGGCCTGGGGGTGGTGGTGCCGGGTTTGAGCCCGTCGAACTTCCTGATCTATTTTGGGATCTATCATCCCATGGCGGCTGGCTTGCGTGTGCTTGACCTGGGGGTGGTGATTCCCCTGGCTTTGGGCGGGATCGCGATTGTGCTGGGTTTAGCCAAACTGATCGCCTGGCTGTTCAAGAAATTCTACACGGTGATTTACCATTTCATCCTCGGTGTGGTGGTGGGGTCGACCATCGTGATCATCCCGGCAGGCGTCAGGGGCTGGGAGATCGGGCTCTCTGCGCTGCTGTTTGTCTTCGGCGCGCTGTGTTCGTATGGTATCGCCAAACTGGACGAAAAATACGAGCGGGAAGAGCTGTTTGCTTAACGGTTTAAAAGGATAAGTGAATTTGGGATTACGTGATCTGGCATTGTTCAATTTTTAACATAGAACTTACTCCACATTCATACCCTAATACCTATTACCTAACACCTACCACAATCGCAGTTATAATTACCCGGTAACCATGCCAATCTACGAAGGTTTTGCCTCAATTTATCAGCGCGGGCCGTATGTGCGCTTTTCACAGAATTTGGCGGCCTCTGTGCTGCCGGAATACCTGGATGCGCTGAATTTCCAGCCCCAGCGCCTGCTGGATGTGGCCTGCGGGGAAGGCAGTTTTGCCGTGTCCATGGCCCAACGCGGCTGCCAGGTCACCGGGGTGGACCGGTCGCAGGAGATGATCGCCCTGGCGGTTGCGCGTGCCCGCGAGGGGGATGCCGCAGTCGACTTCAGGATTGAGGACATGCGCCATCTGCCCTTCAAAGAGGAATTTGACCTGGTCACGTGCTTTTTTGACAGCATGAACTACTTGTTATCGGTCAGAGACCTGCACGATGCCATCCGCTGCGCGTATGATGCGCTCAGGCCGGGCGGGTTGTACATCTTCGATATGAACACGATTTACGGCCTGGCGGTGGATTGGATGCGGGAAAAAACCTATATCCAGAACCAGGCGGACGATTTCATTGAACTGCACCAGCATGAGTTTGATTACGAGAACCTGGTGGCCACCATGGCGTTGACGATCTTCAAGAAACTGGACAATGGCTTATGGGAGCGTATCGAGGAAACCCACCAGGAGCGCGGTTACCCGGTCGCCGACGTGCAGTTCTTGCTGCGTGAAACCGGGTTTGAGGTGATCGACATGTTTGGCAGCCTGAGCAAACGCTCTGAACTGCAAACAACGTCGCCCCGGGTGTGGTTCACTGCCAAAAAGCCTGGATAAGGCCCCATCAGCGGTATGACCACAAGATTTACCTTGCCCAGCCCGTTACCTGATGTTATGATTTGATTGGTTGGAGGTGTTTTGGAAGACCTGAGCAGACAAAAACGGGTTCGTTACATCTTAATGGTGATCATCCTGGTCACCATTCCCTGTTATTGCCTGGGTCTGGTGATTTTGCAGGTGAACCAAGCAGGGCAAGAGGGGATGACCCCGACGGTCACTGCAACGGCCACACGGACGCCGACGATCACCCCCACACCGTATATCACCCTCACGCCCTCAATCACACCGACGGCCACCAATACACCTACGGCAACGCTCACAGCCACGCCAACACATACTGCCACACCCACAGTCACCGCGACAGAGACCCTCGTCCCCACGGACACAGCGACGGCCGTTCCGCCGACACCCACGCCAACCGAAATACCGACCGAAACAGGTGATTGAGCGTTTTGATCAAAATTCAACAAGGAAATGAAATTTTATGATTGATTTGTTAGCCCATTTAAAAACGATGTTGTCTGCAGCGGGGCTCTCAGGTTTTGAGAGCCCGATCAGGGAGATCGTCCATGAGGCCTGGGAACCGCTCACGGATGCGCTGATGGTGAGCAAGATCGGCAGCTTGCACGGCTTGAAGACCGGCCAGGGGCCGGAGCCCAGGCGCAGGGTTTTGATCTCTGCGCATATGGATGCGATCGGATTGATGGTCACCGGCATCCAGGGCGGGTTGCTGCGCGTGACCCAGGTGGGCGGGATTGACCACCGCATCCTGCCAGGCCAGCTGGTAACCGTGCACGGCCGGGAAACACTGCCCGGCATGGTTGTTCAACCGCCGGCGCACCTGCTGCCTCAAGAAGCAGGCGACGGCCCGGTGGCGTTGCCATATCTGCTGGTTGATGTGGGCTTGCACCCGGAGTCGGTCGAGGAGAAGGTGCGCGTTGGTGATACGATCTCCTTTTCGCAGGAGCCGCTGGAACTGACCGGTGAAGCGCTTGCCGGGCACACCCTCGATAACCGCGTTTCGGTGGCAGCAACAACGCTGTGCCTGGATGAACTGAACAACCGCGCCCATGATTGGGATGTGTGGGCCGTCGCATCTGCCCAGGAGGAAGCGACCCTGGGCGGGGCTTTCACTTCACCCTTTGACATCCGCCCTGACATCGCCATTGTGATCGATGTCTGTTTTGCCAAAGGGCCGGGTTCCTCCGATTGGCGCAGCCTGCCCTTCGGAGAGGGTGTCGGGCTTGGCTACGGTCCGAACATCCACCCGGCGCTGTACCGCCTGTTTGAGGAAAAAGCCAAAGCGTTTGAGATCCCCTATCACCGGGACTTGATGCCGAAGATGTCAGGCACCGACGCGATGGCCATCCAGGTGGTGGCTGAAGGCATTCCCTGCATGGTGGTGGGGATCCCGCTGCGGTACATGCACACGCCGGTTGAAACCGTTTCGCTCAAGGATATCCGCCGGGCCGGGCGGCTGATGGCAGCGGTCATCGCTGACCTGACCCCTGATGCCCTTGACCAGATCCAATGGGAAGAGTGATTGATGACCAAGAAACTTGAGATATCTGCAGGCCAGGTGCCGGAGGTCGGTGCCAGCCAAATTGCTTTGCTGGAAAAACTGTGCAACGCCGTTGCCGTCTCGGGAGACGAACATGAAGTCCGTCAGATCGTGCTCGAAGAAATCAAACTGATTGCCGACGAGGTCAGGGTGGATGCCCTGGGGAATGTGCTCGCCACCCGGTTTGGCCGGGGCGAGAACCGGGTGCGAGTTATGCTGGCTGCCCATATGGACGAGATTGGGTTCATGATCGTCAAGAAGCACGATGAGGGTTTATTCGAATTCGAACGGGTTGGCGGCGTTGATGAGCGCCAGTTGCCGGGCAAATCGGTGATGGTCGGGCGTGAGCACCGGCCTGGTGTGATCGGTGCCAAACCGATCCACATGACCACAGCCGATGAACGTAAGAAGAAAATTGAGGTCTCCAGCCTGCGTATTGACCTCGGGCCGGAGATCGGTGACCAGGTCAAACCCGGCGACCGGGCTGGTTTTGCTACCCGGTTTGAGGTCCTCGGGCCGAGCCTGCGTGCCAAAGCCCTGGATGACCGCCTGGGGGTGGCCACGTTGATTGAACTTCTCAAACACGCGCCGGATCAGATTGACCTTTTAGCGGCTTTCACCGTCCAGGAGGAAGTCGGCTTGCGGGGTGCGCGTGTGGCAGCCTATGCGCTCGATCCCGACATGGCGGTGGCCGTTGATGCCACCCCGGCTTACGATCTGCCGCATTGGGACGAAGATGATGAAAATGACCGCTTCAACACCCGCCTGGATGCCGGCCCGGCAGTCTATGTGATGGATTCTGCCACCATTCCCGACCGCCGCTTGGTGAACTGGCTGGTTGAGACCGCCGCACAGGAGGGGATCCCCTGCCAGTTGCGCCAGCCCGGCGGCGGGGGTACAGATGCTGGGGCGATCCACAAGACTCGGGCGGGGATTCCCAGTGTGTCTGTTTCTGTGCCTATTCGGTATGCCCACACGGCCGCCAGCATCGCCCGCCTGGATGACTGGGCGAACAGCCTGCGCCTGCTGCACAGTGCGCTCAGCAGGGTCACACCCGGCCTGCTGGCTGGCGAGCGGCGAGACTAAAAGACCGTAAAGATTAATTGACTGTTGAATTGATTACCCTTCAGGAGCAACTTGATGAAATCCTTAATCCAAAAGCTTGTTGAAACCCCCGGGCCTTCCGGTTTTGAATACGCGATCCGCGATGTGATCCGCGAGGCGATCGATGGCCATGCCGACGAAGTCCGCGTGGATGCCCTTGGCAGCCTGATCGCCAGAAAAGGCACCCAAACGGAAGACGGCATGCGTGTGATGGTCTCTGCGCACATCGACGAGATCGGCTTGATGGTCACCCATATTGACGAAAATGGGTTTGTCCGCTTTACGAATATCGGCGGCATTTCACCCCTGACCTGCTATGGCGGCCGTGTGGTGTTCATGGACGGCACCCGAGGTGTGATCGGCATTGACGGTATCGAGCGGGGAAAGATGCCCATGCTTTCTGACCTGTTTATTGATGTAGGGGCAACCAGCAAAGCGGATTGCCCAGTGAAGGTTGGCGATGTATGCGGGTTTGAACGCCCGTTTTTGGACCTTGGCAAGCGCATGGTGGCCAAGTCGATGGATGACCGGGTGGCAGCCGCCGTGGCGGTTGAAGCGTTAAAACGGCTGGAGGCCACGCCCCATGAGGTGCATTTTGTGTTCAGCACGCAGGAAGAGGTTGGCATTCGCGGTGCAACGACCGCTGCCTTCGGCGTTGATCCCGATGTGGGTTTTGCCGTGGATGTGACCCGCAGCGGTGACACGCCGCGCGTCAACCCAAAGATGGCCACCGCCCTGGGCGACGGCCCGGCAATCAAAGTGCGCGATTCAAGCTTCATTGCCGACCCCCGCTTGGTGGATTGGATGGTCACAACTGCTGAAAAGGCTGACATTCCTTACCAGCTGGAGGTGCTGGAAGCCGGGGGGACGGATGGCCGGGCCATCCAGATGACCCGGGGAGGCGTGCCCGCAGGCTGCGTCTCGATCGCCTGCCGATATATCCATTCGCCATCCGAGATGGTAGACTCTGATGATGTTGAAAATGCAATTAAACTGCTGGTTGTGCTGCTGAGCGCGCCGATTGTGCTGGATTGACATTTGTAGAGAAAACGTGGAAACGAACGTGAAAAGGAAAGGCATTCTACTGAGCCTGGGGATCATCCTTGCAATGCTGCTTGCGGCATGCGAGGGTCTTCCTGTTGAGATTCCCTGGCTGGTAGATGATGTCCCAACGCCCACGACCCAACCGGATGATGCCGATCAGATCACCCCAACGCCCGAAACGCCCCCGGAGACCGAAGCGACCCTGCCGCCGGTCACCTCGCTGACCCTGTGGGTGCCGCCAGAAATGGACCCGGACCTGGAAACCGCTGCCAGTGCCCTGTTTGCAGATAGGCTGGCTGCCTTTGCAGAGATCAACGGGGTTGAAATCAACCTTCGGGTTAAAGCCGCCAGCGGTGCCGGAGGCTTGCTGGATGCCCTGACGGCCAGCAGTGCGGCAGCGCCGGACACTTTACCCGATCTGATCGCGCTTTCGCGGCCGGATTTGGAGACTGCGGCCTTGAAAGGCCTCATCTTTTCCATGGATGGGATGACCGAGAGCCCGGATGATGCCGATTGGTACGGCTTCACCCGCGCCATGGCCCTCATCCAGGGGAGTACTTTTGGGCTGCCCTTTGCGGCTGATGCCCTGGCGCTGGTTTATCGGGCTGAAACCACGCCTGAACGTCCCGAAAGCTGGGCTGAGCTGTTTGAAACCGGACTTGTCCTGGCTTACCCTGCCGAACACGATCAATCGTTGTTCCCCATGGCCCTGTACCTGGCAGAAGGCGGCCTTTTGCAGGATACACAGCGGCGTCCTCAACTGGAGCTTGACCCGCTGACGGAAGTTTACCGTTTAATGGAGGCTGGGGTTGAGGCTGGCACTTTCCCGGATTGGTTAGCGCAGTATCAAACTTCAGGCCAGGTCTGGACGGCTTTCAAGGATGGTCAGGTCGACTTTGCTGTTACCTGGGTTTCGGATGTGCTCAAAGAATCGCCAGAGGACGCCACCCTCGTTCCCATTTACCCGGGTACAGAGGGCGGAGTTTCCTTGGGTACCGGGATGAGCTGGGCGCTTGCTTCTGCACAGGAACACCGTCATCCCATGGCGGTTGCCCTGGCAGAATACCTGGTCGAGCCTGAGTTCCTGGCAGAGTGGACCCTGGCGGCCGGTTATATCCCGACCCGACCTTCCTCACTCCAGGTCTGGCAAAATCAGAGGACCCGTTCAACCATTAACCAGATTGCGTTGATGACCGTGTTGCGGCCGTCCAATGATGTTGTCCTCAGCCTTGGCCCGCTGCTGCGTGAAGGCAGCCGGCAGGTCCTTCAAGGTGCGGTGGACCCCGCCCAGGCAGCGCAGCAGGTCATTGAGACCCTGGGAGATCAGTGATGACCGGCCAAAACGAGGATTTAAACGAAACCAATGCAAAAACAAGGTTGATGTGGACCCTGGCGGTGATGCTGGTGGTCGTCCTCATCATCGCTGTGCTGGCTTTACGCAGTCCAATCTCCCAGCCCATAGGTGAGCGCACCATGGTGCCGACCCTGGCTACAATGCCTTCAGAAGAGGACCTCAGCGTCACACCGGAGCCTGAGGTGATCATCCTTGGACAGGAGGACTTCCTTGACCCCGAGGAGATCGGCCACACCGACGGGATCATCTTTTGGAGCACGGTGCTGATGTTGATCGTGTTGATTGGCACCTTGCGTGAAACCATCCTGAGGAAAAAATGAGTGTGGTCCTGCTCCTGACCACAATGAGGTAAGCGACATGACAAACCGATTGAACGAATTCCAGAGTTACCGCCGAGAAATGAACGCGCGGATTGCCGAGATCGATCACCTGGGCGTCAAACGTTTTTTTAACCTGGACACCCACGCTTACGAGGATGGGGCCTTAAGCGGCAAGACCAAGGAGTTGTTGGGATTGGTGGCCTCCCTGGTGCTGCGCTGCAACGATTGCGTCGATTATCATATCCTGCAATGCGTGGACGCCGGCTGGACAGACGAGGAACTTTACGATGCTTTCAATGTGGGGCTGGTGGTTGGCGGGAGCATTGTCATCCCCCACTTGCGCCACGCGGTCGAGACCCTGGATTTGTGCCGTGGACGTTCAGGTTCCGGCGATTGATCAATTTTCCCGTTAATGCTGAACGATCCCGGGTACAGTTGCACCCGGGATCGTTTTATTTAATTTATATGCTGAAATCAGAGCCGATCCAATACCCTTTTTCATCGGTTTTGATTTTCCCGTCCTGATGCCCATGCACATCTTCTTCCAGGCGCTCAAGGCGGGCCATAACCTGGCGGAGGGCCTCGCCGAGGGTGTCAGGGAGCTGGTCGTGATGCAGGTCGGGCATCTCGTCGGTGGGCTGCTTGGTGCGGCGCACGATTTGGCCCGGGACCCCCACCACCACGGCATTGGGCGGGACCGGTTTGACCACCACGGCATTGGCGCCGACCCGGCTGCCTTTGCCCACTTCAATGGCACCGAGAATCTTTGCGCCCGCGCCGACCACCACCCGGTCACCCAGGGTGGGGTGGCGTTTGCCCTTCTCAAGGCTGACGCCGCCCAGGGTCACGCCATGGTAGAGCGTGACATCATCGCCGATCTCAGCCGTCTCGCCGATCACTACCCCCATCCCGTGGTCGATAAAGAAGCGCCTACCGATCACTGCGCCGGGGTGGATTTCAATCCCCGTCACCCAGCGGGCAAATTGCGACAGCCAGCGCGCCGGGAAATAGAGCTTATGTGTCCACAGCCAGTGCGCAACCCGGTAAAACCAGATCGCATGCAGACCGGCGTAATTGAACAGGACCTCAATCCCATTCCGTGCAGCGGGGTCGCGTTGCAGTGCGCAGCGAATGTCTTCCAGTATCATGCGGATTAATCCCATCTCTGAGCCGTGGTCGTTTTCCTGTGGTATGGCTCCTTCGATAATTGTAACTTGGTCCATACGCTTACCTCACTGGGTTAATGGCTGTTTTTTAAGTCATCAAACAGCGGGGTGCTCAAATAGCGCTCAGCAAAGGAAGGCACGATCACCACGATGCGTTTGCCGCTGTTTTCGGGTCGTTTGGCCACCTGCAAGGCAGCCCAAACGGCCGCGCCAGAGGAAATCCCGACCGGCAGGCCTTCTTTGACGGCCAGGTCGCGGGCGGTATCGAAGGCGTCATCCCCGGTCACCAGGATGATCTCGTCGTAGATTTTCGTGTTGAGCACAGGGGGGATGAAGCCCGCCCCGATACCCATGAGTGGATGGGGGCCTTTTTCACCACCCGAGAGAACGGGCGATGCTTCTGGCTCCACAGCGATGACCTGGATGTTTGGGTTGAGGGCTTTTAATTGCTCACCCGTGCCGGTGATGGTGCCGCCGGTGCCAATGCCAGCCACGAGGATATCCACTTCGCCGTCGGTGTCCCGCCAGATCTCCATAGCGGTGGTGCGGCGGTGGATTTCCGGGTTGGCAGGGTTGCTGAATTGGTTGGGCATAAAGTAGCGCGGGTCCGAGGCCACCAGCTCTTCCGCTTTGGCGATCGAGCCTTTCATGCCCTCCTGATCGGGTGTGAGGATCAATTCTGCGCCCAGGGCTTTCATCATCAATTTGCGTTCGTAGCTCACTTTTTCGGGCATGATGATAACGCAGCGGTAGCCTCGGGCAGCGGCGGTGAAGGCCAGGGCGATTCCCGTGTTGCCGCTGGTGGGTTCAACGATGATGGAGTCGGGCGAGAGCAAACCTGCTTCTTCGGCTGCATCGATCATCGCCACGCCAATGCGGTCTTTGACGCTGTGGGCGGGGTTGAAATACTCCAGCTTGACGACAACTTCTGCCACGGCCCCATCTGTTAGCCGGTTTAGGCGTACCAGGGGCGTGTTTCCGATCAGTTCGGTGATGTTGTTGTAAATTTTCATGTGTTTCTCCAATAAGTGCATCTCTTGTCCTGTGATTGTTAAATAGCGACAGCCAGTCTTTTAAAAGGCAACGGCGGCGAAAGTATTGCACCGCAATTTTTGTGCGGGGTCCTCCGCTGCCCAGGCCGACTGGCTGTGTGAAGTTTCCAGTGTGTTCTGTCCGGGCGGTGGTTAGCGACCCCGCCTCAGACATAAGCAGTGTGACATCAAATGATTGCTCCGGTTTAATCAGATAATTTATATCATAATTATATTGGATATTCGGGGTGAGTCAAGGGAGTGTAGAAGGGAAAGGTGATGAGGAATTTTGGGAATAGGTGATTAGGAAAATAGGTATTAGGAATTAGGAATTAGGGGTAAGGATGAAAAGCAGGGCAATTATCCAGACAACCGCACTACAAGCACTATAAAAAACCTAAAACCTAGTACCAAATATCTAATACCCAATAACTAACCCCCTCTCACCATCGATTATAATTACCCCCATTGTCGGTGAAGGAGGCAGGTATATGCAGTTTCGATTGGACAAATTGATCAAGTTGCTCGGTCAGCACGGGCTTGCTGGCTTGGCGTTGAACCCGGGCCCCACCCTGGCTTACCTGACAGGTTTACATTTCCACCTGATGGAGCGCCCAACGGTGCTGCTGGTCACTGCCACAGGCGAGCTGGCGCTGGTGCTGCCAGAGCTAGAAGCCGGCAAGCTGGCTGGGCTGCCCTTTGAAATCAGGCATTACACATACAGTGACGATCCCGAGACACGTCCGGCAGCCTTCAGCCGGGCGGCTGAAGCCCTGCATTTGCCCGGTGAATCCCTGGGGGTTGAAGCCACCCGCATGCGTTACCTGGAGTTGACCTACCTGGCCGACGCCTTGCCAGACACAGGCTTTGAGGACGCCAGCGACTGCCTGGCTGACCTGCGCATGATCAAAGATGCCTCCGAGCTGGAGAAAATGCGCCAGGCCGCTGAAATCGCCCAAACTGCGCTGCTGGCAACCCTGGCGCGCCTGCAGGCCGGGATGACCGAAAAAGATGTTGCCAACCAGCTCATCATCCAGCTCCTGGAGGCGGGGTCTGACCCTGGCCTGCCCTTTGCGCCGATCGTGTCCTTTGGCGAAAACAGCGCCAACCCGCACGCTGTGCCCACAGACCGGCCATTGCGGCCTGGCGACCTGCTGCTGGTGGACTGGGGCGCCAATGTCGACGGTTACCTTTCCGACATCACCCGCACCTTCACCTTTGGCGAAGTTGAACCTGAGCTGCTTGCGATTGGGGAGATCGTGCGGAAAGCCAACCAGGCCGGGCGAGCCGCCGGTGCGCCTGGCGTTGAAGCCGGCGCAATAGACCGGGCTGCCCGTGCAGTGATCGACGCGGCAGGTTATGGCCAGGCCTTTATCCACCGCACCGGGCATGGCCTCGGGCTGGAAGCGCATGAAGCGCCCTACATCTACGATGGCAGCAGCCTGGCGTTGATGCCAGGGATGACCTTCACCGTGGAGCCTGGTATTTACCTCCCCGAAAAGGGCGGCGTGCGCATCGAGGATGATGTTGTGGTGACAGAAAACGGGCTGGAATCGCTCACCGATCTGCCGCGGGCGGTTTTGCCCCTGGAAGATTTTCTGGGCGGCTAAAGGACCGGCCATGACGCGCGACCTCAAGGTTTTATCGGCCTCCATGCTGATCTGGGGTGTTGGCGAGGGGATGTTTTTAATTTTTCAGCCCCTGTATATCCAGCAGCTCGGTGCAGACCCGATCATGATTGGTGTGATCCTGGGGGTCAACGGCCTGGTGATGAGCCTTTCCCAGATCCCCTCCGGCTACCTGGCCGATAAGATCGGACGCAGGCCGTTGATGTGGTTTTCCTGGATCTCGGGGCTGCTGGCAACCTGGATCATGGCCCTGGCGCCGTCCCTCGGCGCATTTGTGGCCGGCTTGTTGCTGTATGGCGTCACCTCTTCGGTGTTGGCGCCTCTTAACACCTATGTGCAAGGGGCACGCGGGAAGTGGTCTGTCGGCAGGGCGGTCAGCTTTATCTCAGCGACATATAACATCGGTGCCGTGTTAGGCCCGGTGCTTGGCGGCGTGATCGCGGAAACCTACGATCTGCGCACCGTTTACTTTGCTGCCGGGATCCTGTTTGCCTTTTCCACCCTGATCGTGTTGTTCGTCAGCAAGCAGCCTGTGGAGGACGGGACCGTTTTGGAGGGTGATACAAACCTGCTACAAAACGGGCGTTTCCTGAGGATGCTGGCCGTGATCTCTTTGGTGATGATTGCCGTGACGCTACCCCAGCCCCTGACAGCGAACTTTCTGCAAAACCAGCGTGGCCTGAACCTGGGCAGCATCGGGCAGCTTGGCGCCATCGGCGCCCTGGGCAGTGTGCTGATGATGCTGATCTTCGGTAACATACCGGCAGGCACCGCCATGATGATCGGCCAGGGCGGGCTGGCCCTGTTCGCGCTCTTGATCTGGGGCGGGACGGGCTTTATCTGGTACGGTTTGGGCTACCTCTTCATGGGCGGATACCGCTTATGCCGGGCGATGACCGTGGCGCTGGTGCAGCCTGTGGTCCGAGAGAGACAGATGGGGTTGGCGTTCGGCATGGTGGAATCGGTCAATGCCATGGCCTTCATGGTCGCACCGATTTTGGCGGGTTTCCTGTACGATTGGCGCCCTGCTTCGGTCTACCCGGTCAGTTTAGGGGTCATGATTGTGGCATTCCTGGTCAGCCGGGGGTATTTTAATGGGCGTCATAAACGAGAAGCCCGGATCATTAAGGAGTTCTGAAATGAAACTTGACATCATCCGCATGACCCTGGGCCCTATGCCCAACAATGTGTACTTGCTGGGGGATCACGACAGCGGCAGGGCGGTGGTGATTGACCCCAGCTTTGGCGGCGCAAGCGTTCTGGTTCGGGCTAAAGCCCAGGGCTGGAACCTGGGCGGGATCTGGCTGACCCATGGCCATTTCGATCATATCGCCGGCGCGGGCGAGATCGCACAATCCACTCACCCGCCGCTGCCCGTGGGTCTGCACCCGGCCGACCTGGCCTGGTACACAAAGGATGGAGGTGCCAGTCAATTTGGTATGAGCATCCCGCCGTTGCCCGAGGTGACCCTGGCTTTTGAAGCGGGTATGCGCCTGGGGCTGGATGCTGGCCTGCCGGCTGTGGTTGAGGTGCGCCTGGCACCCGGTCACAGCGCCGGGCATGTGATGTTCTATGTGGAAAGCCTGGGCGCTTTGCTGTGCGGGGATGTGATCTTCCGCCAGGGCATTGGCCGGACTGACCTGGCTGGCGGTGATATGGGTACCCTGCTGGAAAGCATTCGCACCCAGGTGTTCTCCCTGCCGGACGAGACCCGGCTGCTGCCCGGCCATGGGCCAGAAACCACCGTGGGCTTTGAACGCGAGAACAACCCCTTTCTCTGATCGATTGTGGCCGGCGTGTGTCTGCTCCCCTCTTTGGCGGAGCACTTATTAAAAGAAAAAAGCAGTCCAATGGAATGGGACTGCTTTTTAGTTGGATACAGGGTTTATTTGGCGTATTCAGTCGCCCGGCTCTCACGGATCACCGTGACCCGGATCTGCCCGGGGTATTGCATGGTCTCTTCGATTTGTTGGGCGATGTTCTTGGCCATGCGGTTGGCTTCGACATCATCGATCTCGTTGGGTTTGACGATGATGCGTACCTCGCGCCCCGCCTGAATGGCGTAACTGCGTTCAACGCCGTTATAGCTATTGGCGATGTTTTCCAGGGCACGCAACCGCTTGATGTACTGCTCGAGGTCCTCTCGGCGGGCGCCGGGCCGTGCGCCGGAGATGGCGTCAGCTGCTTCTGCGATGACCGCTTCAACGGATTCCTGCTCGCTTTCGTGGTGGTGCGAGGCGATAATGTTGACCACTTTGGGGTTGACCCCATAGCGCTGGGCAAACTCGGCGCCAATTTTGGCATGGGTACCCTCAGTGTTGTGGTCCATGGCTTTGCCGAGGTCATGCAGCAGGGCCCCGGCTTTGGCCACCTCAACGTCGGCATCCAGCTCGGCGGCGATCACGCTGGCAATTTTAGCGGTTTCAACGGCATGGGCCAGCTGGTTCTGCCCGTAAGAGGTCCTGAATTTGAGGCGGCCCAATTTCTTGAGGATTTCCACATGCAGCCCGGCCACACCGGCATCGTAGGCGGCCTGTTCGCCGGCTTCGGCGATATCATCATCCATTTGCTCGTTTTCTTCTTTGACGATCTTTTCGATGTTTGCCGGGTGAATGCGCCCGTCGATCACCAGGCGCTGCAAGGACCGTCGGGCAATTTCACGTCGGACGGAGTCGAAACACGAGACAGTGACCGCTTCAGGCGTGTCATCCACGATCACATCCACACCTGAAATCTGTTCGAAGGCCCGGATGTTGCGGCCATTGCGGCCGACAATGCGGCCTTTCATTTCTTCGTTTGGCAGGTTGACCACGGAGGTGGTCACTTCGGCAACTTTTTCCGATGCCACCCGCTGGATTGCATCGGCGATCAGCTCGCGAGCGCGGATGTTGCCTTTCTCGCGTGCTTCGCTTTCGATTTGGCGGATGATGCGGGCCATATCCGCCCGGGCTTCTTTTTCTGTTTCGGCCAGCAGGATCTCACGGGCTTCTTCCTTGGTCGTTTGCGAGATACGCTGCAGCTCTTCCATGATCTCGCTGTACAGTTTGTCGATCTCGTTGGCGCGCTTGTCGATGCTGGATTGGCGTTTGTTGAGGCGTGCTTCGCGTTCCTCGTATTTCTCCAACCGCAGGTCCAGCTCTTCACGGCGCTTTTGCAGGCGGTCATCTTCGCGGTTGAGCTCAAAGCGGCGCCGGTTGAGCTCTTCCTCGGCCTTTTGCGTGATCTTTAGCGCGGTGTCTTTGGCTTCCAGCTCAATTTCCCGGGCTTTTTCTTTGGCTTCGGTCAGGATATGATCGGCTTTCAGGTTTTGGGCTTTGCGTTTGGCTTCTTCCTGATTTTGTTTGATCATATAACCGATCAAGCCGCCCAAGCCTAACACGCCCAGGATGATGGCTACAAATACAAAAGGGTTTAGTGTCATAGTTACTCCAATTTTTCAGTTTCATCGATACGCTCACTGGCCGGAACGGCAAATGACTCCCAGAGGCGTTCAACGGTGGGTTTTACGATGCCATAGGGAAAGCCGCGGCGGGCTAAAAAGCCACCCACCTTCTTAACGAAATCCGGTTTTTCTTCCTGGCGGCATTGCTTTGCTTTCTTTATGCCAGCCTGGTAAGCCAGGGCGGTTTCGTCTCCGGCATGCAGCTCGAGCGCTTGGTTTATTTCGTTATCTGCCACACCCTTAAGGCGTAATTCGTAGGCTAACAGCCGTTTGCTGCGCGGGCGAAAGGCATTCCGGTTCTCGATCCATTGGCGGGCAAAGTCGAGATCATCCAGCCAACTTTTTTCGAGCAGTTTCTCAAGTGTGGTTTCAACCACTTCCTCGCTGAAACCCTTCTCCTGCAATCGGCGCCTGGTTTCCGCGACCGATCGTGGGCGATGGTTGATGAACGCCAGTGCTTTTTGGAAGGCCACCTCAAAGGTGTCTTCCTGCTGTAGTTTTTCGATCTCCGCTTCTGTCAGCTTCCGGCCAGGTTTAAGCCAGGCAGCCACAAAACGAGACAGGCCAAAGGCAAACTGACCATCCAAATAGATGTTCACTCTTTGCCGATTGTGTTTTTGTGCTTTGATGGCCGTGATTTCCCGTTCCATAGCACCTATCTTAAACCAAAGACAGCCGTTTTATGCCCATAGTGGCTACGGCCGTCGGATCAGCGAGGTTCCCTGATTGGCTAAAATTGTGTATTGGACAGATGTTTCTCGGGCGGGTTCTTCATACCAGTATACGAACCCAGGTGGTCGGGCTATGTGACCGAAGTGAGATGAAAGACCATATCTATCCTCAACGCTATGCTTGACTCTAATCTTGACGATGGCAAGGGGTAAAGGTACCCATTTCCCCGATGCTTCTCAATTCAAAACCGACGTCATCATCAATAATATGCCAGCCAGGATGCCGGCGAAAAAATCTCGTACGGTTCTCTTTGATTTTCCGATCGCAGCCGCTTTAATTTGGGGCGGCAGATAAACAATTTTCTTAATTTGCTTTTAAGTCTGGCGACTTAATTCTTGTGAGTAATTATACAATAAAAAAACAATTAATGAAGGGTGATGGCAGGGGGAATTTTTTTATGCGACCCTGTAAGGATGGTTTTTTTTGAGCGGGAGGGTGCTGCGATCACAATTTATCCGAGGGTAAGGTTGAACCTGCGGACAGTTTGGGCCTTCATTTTGGTTAATCGCCTGACTCATGTTAAAATAGAAACCATGGATAAGCAAACTTCCCCAACAATGGCTGACACCCTCGTCAGCGAAAGCCTCAGACGTCACCAAAAGCAGCGATTCTGGCAAATATTGGTCCCGGTTGGTGTGGGCGTTGTGGTCATCCTGGTGATCCTCGCCCTGGTGATCCAAACCGCGCTCGGTACACAGGCGGGCGGACCGGTTTCACAATGGGCAGATGCCTCGTTGATCTGGCTATTTTTGCCTGCGGTGCTGTTTGCCCTGGTGCTGGCGCTGATCTTATGTGCGCTGGCTTACTTTCTGGCGCGGCTGTTGAAAATTTTGCCGAATTACACCTACCTCGCTCAGCAGTATGTGGGTTTGGCTGCTGTTTATATCAGGATTGGGGCAGATAAGGTAGCTGCACCCGTCATCGCGGTGAAGAGCGCAGGCGCGACCGTGTCTGCATTTTTGAGGGCACTTTCAGGCCGAAACCGGGCCTGATGATCACCTTGGGTCCTGAAAGAGCAGCGCCACGCTGATCTATGCCCTTTATCCCCCGGATGCTGGCCGCCTCGCATGACACACAAAGTATGGAAGGAATTAAACTATGGAAAACAACTGGAAAACGAAGACCATCTTCTTGGGCGTTGCCATCGGCGCGGTGGCCGGTGCCATTTCAGCCCTGCTGTTGATCAAACGGGCGGAAAGCGAACACAAAGCACCCAAGCTCACAGCGGGAGAAGGCATCCAGGTGGGTCTGGGCGTGTTGGGCTTGATGCGCATGATCGCCGGGCTCGGCGACGACTAAGTGTTTGGCTGACAGGCATCGCGATTGTTTGAAATATTATTCTTAGGCACTTCCGCCTCGGCGCCTTCGGTGCACCGGGGTTTATCTTCTTTGCTGGTTCAGCACGAAGAGTTCCGCTTCCTGGTGGATTGCGGTGAGGGGACCCAACGGCAGATCCTGCGCGCAGGCGTGGGATTTAAACGGTTAAACCAGGTTCTGTTAACTCACGGCCATCTCGATCATATTCTCGGCCTGGGCGGGCTGGTTTCGACCTTTTTGCGCTGGGATGTGATCGAAGAAATGGAGGTCTACGGCACCCGTCACACCCTTGACCGGGTGCATGACCTGATCTTCGGGGTGGTGTTGCGCGGTCATAATGGCCCCGCGCCGGTTCATCTGCTAGAGATCAAACCGGGTATTTTTTGGGAATCGGACCGCTTTACGATCACGGCTTTTCCGGTAGACCACCGTGGCTCCCATTCTTTGGGCTACCGCTTTGAAGAGCGCACCCGCCGGCCTTTCTTACCTGAAGCCGCTGAAGCCCTCAATATCCCGCCAGGCCCCTGGCGGCGAGACCTGGTGATGGGAGAATCCGTCACCCTGCCCAATGGCCGTAAGATCAAGCCCGACCAGGTGCTGGGCGAACCACTCAAGGGCACCTGCCTGGCTGTCGTGGGAGACACCGGCAACCCGGAAAAAGTGCTGCCCTATATTCAGGATGTGGACGCGCTGGTGGTTGAGGCAACTTACACCGAGGAAGAAGCTGAGCTGGCAGAGCAATTTGACCACCTGACTGCTGCCCAGGCCGCCAAACTGGCTACCGATGCCCGGGTAGGGCAGTTGTTCCTGACCCATCTCTCCCGCCGCTACCGCGAAAGCGATATTTTAAAAGAAGCCCAAACGATCTTCCCGACGGTGCATGTGGCGCGGGATTTTGATAGCTTTACCATCCGCAGAGGGGAAGACTGATCCGGCGCGCACCTGTTGCGCCGGACCTGTCCTCCACGCTGACTCCTGAGGAGATGGGGGCCATGGTCCCAACCTGGATCGAAGCAGGTGCCCGGGTGGTGGGCGGTTGCTGCGGCACCAGCCCAGAGCACCTGGCCGAGATCGCCAGGGCGGCCCATGCCTGATCGGTCGGACGGGGTGCGGTGTGGTGTGGGGGTTGCCCCACTTCAGCCCGAATCGTCACGATGACACCCATATCTGCCCGGGTTCCGGGCAGGTTTGATATGCGCGCATACTGCATGCCCCGGCCAGGTTGTACAAGGAAGGGATAGGATGTGTTAGAATCCCCGCCATGGGAAAGTTAATCCTCGCGTCAAATTCGCCCCGGCGCAGTGAGCTTTTAAGCTTGCTTGGGTGGCCGTTTATGGTCTCCCCGGCGAACATCGCTGAAGACCAGCACCCGGACGAGCCGCCGGTTGCGTATGTGCGCCGCTTGGCGCACGAGAAGGCATCGGTCACGGCTGAAAACGCAGGCGGGCTGGTGATCGCTGCGGATACGATCGTGGTCGATGAGGGTGTGCTGCTGGGCAAGCCGGCTGACCCCGCAGAAGCCCGCCAGATGCTGCAACAGCTGCGCGGGCGGACGCACCAGGTCTACACGGGCATTGCCATCCTCGACCCGCGCACCGGGCAGTTTTATGAAGCTGTATGCTGCACGGATGTCCCCATGCGGGACTATACCGATGCCGAGATCGAAGCCTATATCTCCTCGGGCGATCCCTTTGACAAGGCAGGCGCTTACGGCATTCAGAACCCAGATTTCCATCCCGTAGAAGGGTTGCAGGGGTGTTACGCTTCGGTGATGGGCTTCCCGTTGTGCCACCTGGCCGTTGGAATGCGGCAGTTTGACCAGGATGTTCCCGAAGACCTGCCCGACCGCTGCCAGGCTGCCCTGGACTATCGCTGTCCGGTCTACCGTGCGATCTTGGGGCGGGATTGAGGTAACGGGATGAAACCCCACCCGCGCTGGCTGCGATTTCAATCCCTTGTGGTGCTGACCCTGGTGAGCGTCCTGGCCGCCTGCCTTCCGGTGGGCACCGTCACGCCCCAGGCGACCCGCACCATCCGCAGGGGGGATGCCGCCATGGCTGCTGCCGCCCAACAGACGGTTGAAGGCTTCCTGGGGGCCTGGGAGGTGGAAGATTACCCAGCGATGTACGCTTTCTTATCCCCCTTAAGCCAGGATGCGCTTGCCCTGGAGGAATTCACCGAAATTTATGAGAATTTTGCCACCACCCTGACCCTGCGGTCGGTCAGCGCCAGTGTGCTTTCTACCCTGGTGGATGATGCCCGGGCTGAGGTGGCTTACCGGGTGGAATATGACACCCGCCTGGTGGGGACGCTCAGCAGTGACACCGTTGCGGCCCTAACACGTGAGCAGGGCAGCTGGCGCATCCAGTGGGAGGTGGGCTTGGTCTTTCCCGAATTGCGCGGCGGCAACCGCCTGGAATTGCTGCATCAGCTCCCCTCACGCGGGCGGATCTTTGACCGGGATGGCGCGCCCCTGGCAGCCTATGAAAATGCGCTGGCCATCGGCGTGGTCCCGGGGCAGATCCTCCCCGAACAGGCGGATAGCTTGTACGCAGCCCTGGCGGAAATCAGCTATTACACACCGGACTCCCTGGCCCGGGTGATCGCGGCCACCCCGGATGACTGGTACCTGCCCGTGGTCTCCCTGACCCAGTCGGCTGTGGCGCCGCATATTGAAACTCTGCGCAGCTTGAGCGGCGTGCGCATTGACGAATTCAGACAACGTTTTTACCTCGATGGTGGGGTCGCCCCCCATGCCCTGGGGTATTTGCTGTTCATCCCGGAGGAGAAACTGGATGAGTATCTGCGCCTGGGATACCGCCAGGATGAACGCATCGGGGCGTATGGGCTGGAAGCGGCCTACGAACCTGAGCTGGCCGGCCAGCACGGCGCGACCCTGTATCTGATGGGGCCTGGCGGCGAAATCCTGTCGCTGCTGGCCTCCAGCGACCCGGTGCCCGGGCAGTCGCTCACTACCACCCTGGATAAAACCCTGCAGATGCGCCTGCAAGCCTCCCTGGGTGACTTGCGCGCGGCTGTGGTTGTGATGGAAGCCGATACCGGCCGCGTGCTGGCACTGGTCTCAAACCCGTCTTTTGACCCGAATGCCTTTGACCTGACGGAAATTGACCGCAGCCTGATGGAATCTTATTTCACCGACCCGGCCCAGCCCCTGTTCAATCGAGCCACCCAGGGGCAGTATCCCCTGGGTTCGGTTTTTAAGGTGATTTCGATGTCTGCCGCGCTTGAATCGGGCCTGTACCGGCCGGGTTCACGCTTTTTCTGCGGTCACTCCCTGTGGGTGTGTGACTCGGTCACCCTGTATGACTGGACTTTGGGGTATGGCACGGCAGCCAGCGGCGACCTGACCCTGCAGGAGGGCTTGATGCGCTCGTGCAACCCTTGGTTTTACCGCATCGGGGAGAACCTGTACACAGAAGACATGGACGGGGTCCTCTCTGAGATGGCCTACGGATTTGGCCTGGGCGCCGTGACGGGGATTGAAATCGCCGATGCGCCGGGAAATATCCCTGCAACGGCCGGCACCTGTGTGAACAGCGCCCAGATTGCCATCGGCCAGGGTGAAGTGCTGGTCACACCCTTGCAGGTGGCGGCGTTTTTCGCTGCGCTGGCCAACGGCGGCACGCTGAACCGCCCCGCGCTGATCGAAGCCATCGGCCCGCTCACCGGGGAACCCACCTACGTGTTCTCCCCCGACCCGCAGGGGCAATTGCCCGTTTCCGAAGCCACCCTGGCGGCAGTCACCGAGGCCCTGCGCCTGGTGACCGAGGAGACGCGCGGCACCGGTTACTGGGCGATGCAGGGCTTATCGATCCCCGTTTCGGGCAAAACAGGGACGGCCGAGACGCCCACCGGGCGGTCGCACGCCTGGTTTGCCGGTTACACCCGGGCCAACGACCCCGACAGGCCGGATATTGCCGTGGCCGTGATCGTTGAGAACAGCGGCGAGGGTTCCGTGATGGCTGCCCCGGTCTTCCGGCGGGCGGTGGCGTTGTATTTCTCCGATGGCGAGGACCCCGGCGGCCTGATGCCCTGGGAGAGCGAGCCGTACGTGCCCTCGGAGCCAGAGCCGGAACCCGCCACAAGCGAGGAATGACACAGTATAATCAATGACCGTGAAACAACCGGGTGCGGGGCTTTCCCTGCACTTATTGGAGAATGTTGATGATTAAGGTGCAACGCACATTCATTTTGCTGATCTTACTGGCGCTTTTGGGGTGCACGCCGGGCACGCCCGTCACTGATCCGGTGGGAACCCCCACGGCAACCGCAACCCTGCCCGACCCGCAGGTTTTTATCACCCCTGCGCCGGATGTAGACGGGGCGGTCGATTCCTTCATGGACGCCTGGCGGCGGGATGATTACGCCCAGATGTACGACCTGCTCTCGGAAGAAAGCCGCCGGGCAGTGTCGCTGGAGGACTTCACGGCCCGCTACACCCAGACGGCCATCGCGCTGACGTTGCTGTTCGACGACGGCATCACCTACCAGGTGATCTCCCGCGAGACCAACCCGGATTTCGCCTCTGTCAGGCTGAATGTCAATTACAACACAAACTTCTTCGGCACCCTGAGCCGGGAACTGGCCATGTCGCTGGTGCGCGAGGCCAATGCGTGGCACGTGGCCTGGGATGAAGGGCTGATCATGCCCGACCTGGTGGGCGGCAATGTTCTTGAGATCGTGCGCCAGACAACACCGCGCGGGGAGATCTACGCCTCTGATGGCTCGCCGATCGCCGCCCAGGAAGAAGCCGTGGCGATTGGTTTCACACCGGGCAACCTCAACCCCGACCTGATGAGCCTGTTCTACACCACCATGGCCCGCCTGACCATCTACCAGGTGGACGAGATCAGGGAAATGGCTGAAGCGGCGCTGCCGTTTGACTATGTACCCCT
Source organism: Anaerolineaceae bacterium UBA4775 (assembly GCA_002403205.1). Lineage (GTDB taxonomy): Bacteria > Chloroflexota > Anaerolineae > Anaerolineales > Anaerolineaceae > Brevifilum. The sequence goes on along the minus strand of DHHJ01000029.1, from coordinate 116,903 downwards.
GGGCGAAGCGACCCGTGCCGATGTGGACGCCAACATGGGCGCCCTCAGCTCGCTGAGCGGTGTTTTCCTGAATTATTACACCTCACGTTTTTACTTTGACGGCGGCCTGGCACCTCAGACCGTGGGCCACCTGACCTACATCTCTGAACAAGAGATGAACCGCTACCTGCGGCTGGGTTACGCACCCAACGAGCGCTTTGGCGCCACCGGGCTGGAACTGGCCTTCGAGGATGTGCTTTCGGGCCAGCGCGGGGCCACCCTGTATCTGAAGGACCCGGATGGGCAGATCATCACCCGGCTGGCTGAGCGCGGCGTTTCGCCGGGGCAGTCGATCACCACCACCATCGACCCCGGATTGCAGTACCGCTTGCAGCAATCCCTGGGCAATTATCGCGGCGCCATCGTGGTGATGGAGATCGATACCGGCCGTGTGCTGGCAATGGTCTCGAACCCGCAATTTGACCCCAACCTGTTTGACATCAATAACCAGAATTTCATCTATGCCCAGAACCCCTATGTGCAGCCCAATGACCCGGTCTTCAACCGGGCCACCAGCGGACAGTATCCCCTGGGGTCGGTGTTCAAGATCATCAGCATGGCCGCGGCGTTGGAGACGGGCGTTTTTGACCAGACCGATTCAATCTATTGCGGGCATTCCGTTGTGGTGTGCGGCAACGAGCTGTACGACTGGACCTTCGAGAGAGAGGTCCCGCCCAGCGGCAACCTGACCCTGCCTGAAGGCTTGATGCGCTCGTGCAACCCGTGGTTTTACACCATTGGTGAGCAGCTCATGCTGACCGGCAACCCGGATGCCATCATCAACACGGCGCGCAATTTTGGCCTGGGCCAGCCGACCGGCGTGGAAGTGGGGGAGCAGCCCGGGAACATCCCGGCGCAGGTGACCAATTGCGAGCAAAACGTGCAACTGGCCATTGGCCAGGGCGAGATGACCGTCACGCCCTTACAGGTGGCCGCTTTTACCGCGGCTGTCGCCAACGGGGGCACCCTGTACCAGCCCACCCTGATCGACGCGATCGGGCTGCCCGAAGGGACGCCCTCGTACACCTTTGCCCCGGAGGTCAACGGCAATTTGGGCATCTCTGACCAGAACCTGGCCATCATCCAGGATGCCATGCGCGAGGTGATCGCCAACCCCCGCGGCACCGCCCAGCGCCAGCTGGCCACCATGCGTTACCGCTCCTTTGGCAAAACCGGCACCGCCCAAAACCCCTTTGGGGCACCGCATGCCTGGTTTGCCGGCTATACCCAGGTGAATAACCCCGACCGGCCTGATATCGCCGTGGTGGTGATGCTGGAAAACGCCGGGGAAGGCTCGGAGATGGCCGCACCGGTCTTTCGGCGGGCTGTTTCGCTGTATTTCTCGAACAATGCGGATATCGGCCGGGTGATGCCCTGGGAGGCATATGCCTATGTGGTGGCCTCGCCCACGCCCATCCCCACTGAGACCCCCGTCCCCACCAACACCCCCATCCCCACTGAGACGCCCATTCCCACTGAGACGCCCATTCCCACAGAGACGCCCATTGGCGAGGAGGGTGGCGGGTCGGGTGAAGAACCGTAGGATGACCCGTTTGCCTGAGACCCTGGAAGGACTGGTGATCCGTGCCCAATCCGGCTTTTTAACCGTCCAGACGGACGAGGGTGAGTATACCTGCCGGCTGCGGGGCCGTCTTAAACAGGGTGAGCAGGAGGGCGATATTGTCGCCATCGGCGACCGGGTGACGATCACCCCCCAGGAGGATGGCAGCGGTGTGATCGAAGCGATCCACGAGCGCACAGCCGAGTTTGCCCGGGTGCGCACAGGGATCAAGCGCGAATTCCGCCAGGTCCTGCTGGCCAATCCCGACCAGATCGTGGCCGTGTTCGCCTGCGCCCAGCCTGCGCCCAGCCTGCGCATGCTGGACCGCTTCCTGGTGATCGCCGAAAAGCAGATGGTCACAGCCCTGGTCGTGGCCAACAAGGTCGACCTGGTCACCCCCGCCCAGGCGCAAGCCACCTTTGGTTTGTACGAGCAGCTCGGTTACCCTGTGGTCTACACCTCCGCCGTCACCGGTGAAGGAGTCGACGAGCTGCGCGGGCACTTAAAAGGAAAGCTCTCCGCGCTGACCGGGCCATCGGGCGTGGGCAAGTCCAGCCTGCTCAACGCCATCCAGCCCGATTTGGGCCTGCGGGTGCGCACGGTCAGCGAGGCGACCTCTAAAGGGCGGCACACCACCCGTGTGCGTGAGCTGTTCCCCCTGGACGTGGGCGGGTATGTGGCCGACACGCCCGGCATCCGCTCCCTGGCGCTGTGGGACACCGAACCGGAGGAGCTGGACGCCTATTTTGTTGAAATGCGCGACCTGGTGGCGGACTGCCAGTTTTCCGACTGCACCCATACCCATGAACCGGGCTGCGCTGTGCTGGCCGCCGTGGAAGCCGGAGACGTGGCGCCGCAGCGCTACACATCCTACCTGCGGCTGCGCTTTGGGGACGAATCTGAAGAGATGATCGAAGAAGGGGACTGGGATTGACCAGGCACCTGAAAGGATAACCCGATGAGAAAAGCCCTGATGATGATCCTGCTGGTGACGCTCGTGCTGGCCGCCTGCAGCGCGCCGGCGGAAGAACCGCCGGATGAAGGCACCCTGGCCCCCACTCTGCCGGATCCCACCGCCCTGCCCGGCCCCACCGCGACGGAAATCCCGCCGGTGGTGCTGAACATCTGCACTGCCAGCCTGCCTGAGACCTCCTTCCCCTATGCCGGGGGCACCTCGGCCGCCAAGGACCGCATCAACACTTTGCTTTTCCCGCCAGCCTTCGAGCTGGTGGCAGGGGATTTAACGCCGCTAACCGTGGAAAAGGTGCCCTCTGAGGACGACGGCAGCCTGCGCATGGAGCCTGTGCTCATCCGGCGCGGGCAGACCGTGATCGACGCGCGCGGCGAGCGGGTCACCGCTACCGAGGGCATCTGGGTGCGCCCCAGCGGCTGCCGGGAGGCCGCCTGCGCCATCACCTGGGACGGGCTGGCACCGCTGGAGATGGACCAGATGGCGCTCGACTTCACCCTTAAGGACGGCCTGACCTGGTCTGACGGCACGCCGGTGACCGCGGCGGACGCAGTCTTCAGCTACCGGCTGGCCAGCCACCCTGATTCCCCTGCCTACGGCTGGGCGGAAGCCCACACCCAGGCCTTCGGCGCGCTGGATGAACGCACTGTCACCTGGGTCGGCTATCCCGGGTTTGCCACGGCAGACCTGGGGCGCTTTTTCTGGCCGCCGCTGCCAGCCCGGGCTTTTGAACCGGGCGCGAACCTGGACGCCGTCGCGGCCGACGCGCTGTGGGCCGGCTCGCCTGTCAGCTATGGGCCGTTTACCGTCATGGCCTGGGGTGAGGGCGAAGTGCGCCTGGCGCGCAGACCGGGTTCATCCCTCGAGGTGGGGGGCTTCAGCGGTGTGGACCAGGTTTTGCTGCGCCCGCTTGAGGGCGGCAGGCAGGCCGGCTGGGCTGCCCTGCAGGATGGCACCTGCGACGTGCTGGACGCTTCCCTGGGGATGGTAGATGCCCCCGAGCGGGCCGCGGTTGAGGCCCAGCGCGACTACGTGGTGCACGTTGAACCGGGCAGCGCGTGGACGCAACTGGTGTTTGGCATCCGCCCCGCCGAGTATGACGGCCTGGCCAACCCGGTCTTCGCCGAACGGCCGGATTTTTTCGCCGACCCGCGCACCCGCCAGGCGCTTGCTGCCTGCCTTGACCGGGAGACCATGTTAGGCGGGAGTCCCAGCACCCCCTGGCCGAGCTTCTTGCCCCCGGGGCGGTCATCCCTGCAAGCTAGCCTGCTGTATGACCCTGCTGCGGCCGCGGCGCTGCTTGCGGAGGCCGGCTGGCTCGATCACGACGGGGACCCGGCCACGCCGCGCATCGCCCAGAACGTGCCGGCTGTTTTAAACAACATCCCGCTTGCCCTGACGCTGCTGGCCGGACCTTCGCCCTTCCACCAGGATATGGCGGAAAGCATCCAAACTGCGCTGGCGGCCTGCGGCGTGGGCCTGGAGGTGGTCACGCTGCCCCTGGATGCGCTGTATGCGCCCGGGCCAGACGGACCCCTGTTCGGGCGCCAGTTTGACCTGGCGCTGATCGCCTGGCAGCCCCTGCCCGGCCCGGATTGCGGGCTGTACACCAGCTGGGCGATCCCCACTGCGGCCAATGGCTGGATCGGCACCAACATCGCCGGCTTGGCCGACCCCGGGTACGACGCCGCCTGCACGGCGGCCGCCCTGGCCCTGCCGGGTGACGCTGCGCCGCGGCTGGCGGAAGCGGAAGCCGCCTTCGTGGCGGCGCTGCCCTCGCTCCCCCTGACCGCCCCGCCGGTGATCGAGGTGTGGAGGGAGTAGCGGGTAGTGGGTAGTTGGTAGTGAGTAGTGGATAGTTGGTGGGTTGATGGTCACGTTGAAGGCGTGAGTAATATGGGGATCCTAAGCAATCAACTAAAAAAGACCAGCCACAAACCACCAGCTACAAGCTAATAGCCACAAACCACAGGCACAAAATGCCTGCCACCCACCTGCATGCTGCACATCACCAACGAAATCCTTTCACCTTTCAGCTATGCGCTATCAGCGATAAGCTATAAGCTTTTTCACCTGCAATCGGACATTTTAACCTTGCTCAAATAGGACAGTACTACTTTGTCCTAACATACGCCCACCAACGTGCGCGTGAGCGACTTCAGCGCCACCTACCTGCCCGCCAGCGGTGAGATCGAGCTGGCCTGGACCACCGCCGATGAAACGGAGATCACCGGGTTCAACCTCTGGCGCAGCACCAGCGAGGGCGGTACGCGAGAAAAGCTCAATGATGCGCTGATCACTGCTAGCCAACAACCACTTGGTGATACCTACACCTTCTTCGATGATGACCTGGTCGCCGGTCAGGCGTATTATTACTGGCTTGAGGTGATGGGCGATGCTGGCCCCCCGGATACCATTGGCCCTCGCTCGGCCAGGGCTGGTTGGCTGTACTACTTCCCGCTTTTCCAGAACTGAACCAGGCAAGTTAATATAAAAAGAAGAGGCTGCCCTCCACCAGGGCAGCCTTTGTTTTGTGGTAGCTGGTAGCTGTTCCCCTTCGCTGCGCTTCGGGGACGATGTAGCTGGTAGCTGTTCCCCTTCGCTGCGCTTCGGGGACGATGTAGCTGGTAGTTGATAGGACTTAGCTAATAACAAATAACTAATTACTAATAACTAATTACCTCAAACCTATTACCTACGATCTAATACCAAATTCCCCAACCCATGTTTCCTGCTATCTCCCCTCCAATCACCCCACTGCCATTTTCTGGCGGCGATTCTCCAGATTATCAAAATTTCATGTTATAATTCTTAATCACAAATACAGAATGGCAAAGATTATCGCGCGATCAGAAAAATTTTTATGTGCTGAGGCCGTTTATGGAGGGGTCAGGGGGTGCCTTCATTTCTTGACGAATAAAAGGATGTGTGCTATATTTTTGGTCTAAAACCGTGCAGAAATTCGCCTGTTAAGGTATGATTATTGGTGTGCATATTTAATCTTAATCACTTCATGATGTTCGCTTGATCAAGGCAGTTGTCAAAGGAGGTGGTGCAAGTCCCGGACAAAGACCCCAATTAGAAGTAAAAAATGTCAAGTTGATCCACTAGAATCCTGACAAATACCGATTTGTTAAGAAGGAGAAAAAATGCAAAAGAAACTGTTAGCTTTAATTGGCGTCGTAGTGGCGCTGGCGATGGTTTTGGCCGCGTGCGAGCCTGCTGCCGCTCCTGAACCCGAAACGATTATTGAAACCGTTGTTGAGACGGTGATTGAAACGGTCGAGGTTGAGGTGCCGGTTGAGGTTCCCGTTGAAGTTGTTCCCGAAGTTGAGCCCTCAACGCGCACAGGTGGCTGGTTCGACACCATCATCGTGATCGAAGAGCCCAACACAGATGCCGCCATCACCCGCCTCGAGGTTGAGGAAATTGACATCTTTGTCTACACCGTCAGCAACCCCGAAGCCGCTGGAAAAGTTGAAGCCGCCCCGAATATCGATTACTATCGATCCTCCGGCTCCTACAACGAGCTCAGCTTCAACACCACCGGCCCAGTGTGGGAAGATGGTCGTTTGAATCCCTTTGGCGTGCCCGCCATCCGTGAAGCCATGAACCACCTGATCGACCGCGAATATGTTGCGCAGGAGATCATGGGTGGCTTGGCGACCCCCCGCTGGACCGCATTCAACAGCGCATCGAACGATGCCGCTGAGTTTGCCCCTGAAATTCGTGCCCTTGAGCTGAAATACGCCTATAACAAAGAACTCGCCGGCGAACTGATCACTGCCGAGATGGAAGCTTTGGGCGCAACCCTGGAAGGTGGCGTGTGGACCTATGAGGGTGAACCGGTTGAGGTCAGCATCCTGATCCGCATCGAGGACGAGCGCCTCGCCATCGGCGACTATGTTGGCAACCAGCTTGAGGATATTGGTTTCCAGGTCTTCCGTGACTACAAGTCCGCTGCCGATGCTTCACCCATTTGGTATGGCGGCAACCCGAACGAGGGTGGCTTCCACATCTACACCGGCGGCTGGATCACCACCGTGATCCCACGAGACCTTGCCGACAACTTTGCTTTCTTCTACACCGACATGGGCTTGCCCTCGCCGCTGTGGCAGAATTATGATAACGACCCAGAGTTCTATGAACTGGCTGACCGGCTGAACTACGCCGATTACGCTTCCCGCGAAGAGCGCGCTGAGTTGATTGCACGGACATTGGAGCTCTCCTTAGAGGATAGCGCACGCCTGTGGCTGGTTGACCGCAATGCGATCACCCCCAAGCTGACCAACATCTCCGCTGCTGCTGACCTGTACGGTAACGTGGGCGGCGGCTGGCTGTGGGCACTCACCATCCAACGCGCAGGCGAAGAGGGTGGCTCACTGACCATGGCCATGCCCAGCATTCTCACCGAGCCCTGGAACCCGATCGCTGGCTCCAACTGGATCTATGACATGACCCTGATCCGCGGTACCTCCGAAATGGCGTACTACCCGGATCCCTTCACCGGTCTGTGGCTTCCCAACCGTGTTGACCGCGCTGAAGTCGTCGTTCAGGAAGGCCTGCCGGTCTTTGTGACCCTGGATTGGGTTGACCTGAGCTTCGAGCCCGAAATTGTCGTCCCCGAGGACGCCTGGGCTGACTGGGATGCTGAAGCACAGCAATTCATCACCGTAGGCGAATTGGCTGCAGCCGCAGCTGAAGCTGCTGAAGCAGAAGCTGAAGAGGGCGAGGAAGTAGAAGCACCTGGCCCCGTCACCGCACTCCGTAAGAGCACAGTCTACTATCAAGAAGACCTGTTTGATGTGGTGAAATGGCACGATGGCAGCCCCATTTCGATAGGTGACTTCCTGATGGCTATGATCCTGACCTTTGATCGTGCCAAGGAAGAAAGCGCCATCTTTGATACCGCAGCCGTTCCGGCTTTCAATTCCTTCATGTCCTCCTTCAAGGGCGTCAAGATTATCTCGACCGATCCATTGGTCATTGAAACCTATTCAGACTTCTATCAGGGTGACGCCGAAAACTCCGTCACCTTCTGGTGGCCATACTATAATCAGGGCACTGGCGCCTGGCACAACCTGTACCTCGGTATCCTCGCAGATGCCGCTGGCGAGGCTGTCTTCTCCCAGGCCAAGCAGACCGAGCTGGACGTTGACCGCTTGAGCTTCATTGCTGGCCCGACGGTTGAGATCATGAAGAGCTGGCTGGATGTGTGGACGGAAGAGGGCGGTATGCCTTACGAACCGACCTTCAGCCAATTCGTGGACGAGGCCGAAGTTGCACAGCGTATCGAGAACCTGACCGAATGGCATCGCCGTTACGGGCACTTCTGGATCGGCACCGGTCCATACTACCTGCAACGTGCTTTCCCGGTTGAGGGTACCGTTATTCTGAACAACAACCCGCTGTTCCCCGATCTCTCTTCCCGCTGGAACCGCTTTGCGAACGCACCCATCCCAGTTGTTGAGGTGGATGGTTCAGCACGCGTGACCGTTGGCGACGAAGAGGTCTACGAAGTTGTGGTGACCTTCCAGGGTGAACCTTATCCTCTGGCGGACATCACCGGCGTGAGCTTCCTGGTGGTTGATGCGACCAACCAAATCGCCCATGTGGGTGAGGCAGTTGCTGTTGAAGATGGTCTCTTCGAGATCGTCCTCACGCCCGAGATCACCAGCGCTCTGGCGACAGGTTCCAACGCACTTGAGGTTGTGGTTGTTTCCAACCTGGTTGCTGTGCCTGTTTCAGATGCACTCACCTTTGTGACCGTTGAGTAGTTAGTTTGAGCATTCTATAGCACTTCATACTGGGGGCGGGGCGGACGCCACGCCCCCAGTATGCTTAATTTCTGTCTGTTATAAGAAAGCGAGAGGCGCGATGACAGATACAACCTTTTCAACTGAAGAAACGGAAGCACCGGTCGAATCGACGCAGAAACGACCCAACGCGTTCTTGCGACTCCTGCGTTATTCTGTTGGAAAATTCTTTTCGTTGTTTTTAGCCGTGACGATTGGGATGTACCTGACCATCCTGATTGCCAATATGGGCGGCTATGTGGATGAAATCATGAAGGCGCAGATCCGTGACAACATTGGTCTGCAGGTCAGCATGGATCCAGAAACTCGCAGGCTGCCTGTGGCTGAACGTCAGCAACTGATCAATGACCTCGTCGAGGTAGAGGAAAGACGCTTGGGGCTCGATCAACCCTTCATCGGCCGGAGTTTTCGGTTTTTGTACAATGCCCTGACGCTGAATTTGGGGCGTGCACAACATATTTCAAGCGATTCCGGCTCACGTTTTGTGCGGCTGATCATCCTTGAACGCCTGCCCCCTACTTTGTTGTTGATGACCACGGCGAGTTTTTCACTGTTCTTTCTCAGCCTGATTTTTGCCTTGTTCTTATCCAGGAATTATGGGTCATTTCTTGATAAGATTGTGATTGCCCTATCACCGACCTCCTCTGCACCTCCCTGGTTTTATGGCATCTTTTTACTGCTGATCTTCGCGGCAGTTTTAGGCTGGCTGCCTTTTGGCGGTATGGTCGCTGCACCCCCGCCAGAAGACCCCATCGCCTACGCGCTCAGTTTGGGCCGGCATTTGATCCTCCCTGTGGCATCCTGGTTGATGAGCGGGTTCTTCGCCAGTGTCTTTAGCTGGCGCACGTTCTTCCTGATCTTCTCGATGGAAGATTACGTCGAGCTGGCCCGTGCCAAAGGTCTGCCCGCCCGTGATATTGAACGGCGCTATATTCTGCGCCCAACACTGCCCAACATCATCACCAGCTTTGCGCTGATGCTGATCGGCCTGTGGCAGGGTGCGATCATCACGGAGACAGTCTTCAACTGGCCGGGATTGGGCCGCATGCTCTACTCGGCCATCCAGGTGTTTGATACACCGGTGATTATCGGGTCGAACGTGATTTATGCCTACTTGTTGGCTCTGACAGTGTTTTTGTTGGATTTCATTTACGCCCTGGTTGACCCCCGGGTGCGCGTGGGAAGTGGAGGGCCGAAAGCATGAAAAAATTCTTCAATGGCATCAAGCAATACCCCTCGGCGGTCATTGGTTTGGTCATGATCCTGCTGTTGATCGGTCTATCCATCTATGTGGTCATTACCATCCCCTATAGCCAGGCCATTCAATACTGGCGGGGCGGTGAGGATGTGATTGGTGATGTCCCCCGGACAGCCAAGCCGATTTACACTAACTGGTTCACGTCCAGAAAGCTGCCTGAGACCATGGTGATCGATAGCTCAAACCCGGAACATGGGATTGAGAAGACCGTTACACAAGTTGCCGCAGATATGTGGGATATCCAGATGGTGTTTGAATTTGACTATCCTTATGATGATTTTCCACAGGAGTTCCAGGTTGTTTTGACGGCAACTTATGAAGAAAAATCCCCCTTTGTGACCCTGACGTGGTATACACCTGAAGGGGAGCGCATCAAGATTGGCGATATCAACTCACGGCGATCAGAAACAGTTCGTTTTGATCTGCAGGACCGCCTTGTGCGTAGTTTGGGTGGATTGCCGCCCCGTATCGGGTTACTGATGATCCCGGAAAGTGATCCACCAGAGGTACAAAAAGGCACGTACGAACTGCATATTGACACGATCGTGTTTGAAGAAGAGTCCGATATCGACGCCAGGTTCATCAGCATGGGACAGGTGCATGGTGTGGCCGGTACGGATCATCGACGGCGAGAGCTCTCCCTGGCATTGCTGTGGGGTGCCCCAATTGCCCTGTCATTTGGCTTGTTGGCTGCGCTGGGGACAACATTCACCACGATGTTCATTGCCGCGGTAGGGGTGTGGTTTGGCGGTGTGGTGGATGAGATCATCCAGCGGATCACCGAGATCTATATGGTTTTGCCTTTCCTGCCGATCCTGATCATGGTGGGGGTGTTTTACAGCCGCAGCATCTGGGTGATGCTGGGCGTGGTGATCCTGATCAGCATTTTTGGTGCTGCGATCAAGAATTACCGGGCGATCTTCCTGCAAATTAAGGAAGCCGCGTACATCGAGGCTGCCCGTTCATACGGCGCGGGCAATTGGCGCATCATCTCTCGTTACCTGGTGCCGCGCATCATCCCGATCCTGATTCCTGGCCTGATCAGTGCCATCCCTTCATATGTGTTCCTGGAGGCTTCGTTATCCTTGCTAGGATTGGGTGACCCAGTTTTACCCACCTGGGGCAAGATCATCAATGACGCCCAAATGAATGGCGCATTGTATAACGGTTATTATTACTGGGTGCTCCAGCCGGCAGCTTTGTTGATGATCACAGGTTTGGGTTTCGCGTTGATTGGATTTGCGTTAGACCGCATCTTCAACCCCAAATTGAGAGAGGTATAAGATCAATGTCTGATGATACTTTGTTAAATGTGCAGGATTTGCGCCTGTTCTTCCGCACAACCAAAGGTGTGGTTCGTGCGGTGGATGGTGTCGATTTTAAACTCAACCGTAACCGCGCAGTGGTGATTGTGGGAGAATCTGGGTGCGGTAAGACCTCCATGGCCAAGGCGATCCTGCGATTGCTGCCGAAAAATGTGGATACCTATACCGGAAAAATATTCTTGAACGGTCTGGACACCATGTCGTTAAAGGATGAAGAATATCGCCTCAAGATGCGCTGGGTGAAGATGTCGATGGTGCCCCAGGCTGCCATGAACTCGCTCAACCCGGTTTTAAAAGTGGGTGAACAGGTGGCGGAGCCGGCCATGATCCATAACGATATGAGCAAGGATGTTGCCCTGCAGCAGGCCAAAACAATGTTCCATCATGTGGGCGTGCCGCTTGATTTTATTGACCGTTATGCCTTTGAATTAAGCGGCGGGATGCGCCAGCGTGTGGCCATTGCCATGTCCCTGGTGTCGTTGCCCGAGCTGGTTGTTTTAGACGAGCCCACCTCAGCGCTGGACGTGCTCACACAGGCCAACATTTTCAATGTGCTCAAGCGCATTAAGCAGGAGCTGGGGATGAGCTTTATCCTCATCACCCACGATATCGCCACCTCCAGCGAGCTGGCGGACGATGTCGCTGTGATGTATGCCGGGCAGATCGTCGAAACAGGCGATGCCCATCGTTTCTTCGCTGCGCCACTGCATCCCTATTCGATCAAATTGATGAACAGCGTGCCACGGCTGCGAGCACGGCAGGAACCGGACTTTATCACCGGCCAGCCGCCCAGCCTGCTCAACCCACCCACTGGATGCCGATTTGCCGCCCGATGTCCTTCTCGGTTTGAGCCGTGTGATGAAGAGCCGCCAACCGTCAATATTGAAGGCCGTACAGTTAAATGCTGGCTGCATGTGAAATAAGGAGAAGTAATGACGATGGATAATACAGTAACACAAGCACATGAGGCCGAAAAAAGCAAGGCAGAAACCATGCGGAGCAAAGACGATGTTTTGCTTTCTGTTCAGGACCTAAAAATTTGGTTCGAGCTGCGTAAGTTTGGTTTCGGCATCTCCGGTTATGTTCACGCTGTGGATGGCGTCAGTTTTGACCTGCATTACGGCGAAACGATCGCGATCGTGGGTGAATCGGGTTGCGGTAAGACCACGTTGATGAAGAGCATCCTGGCCTTGTACCAACCCACTGACGGCGAAATCTATTTTGAAGGCCGACGTCTGAGCAAGCTGCGCTCGTCTGAGATGCGTGAGTACCGCTCAAATGTTGGCTATGTGCAACAGGACCCTTATGGCGCTCTGCCCCCCTTCATGAATGTGCAAACCATTCTTGAGGAGCCAATGATCATCAATGGGATCAAGGACAAAGAAGAGCGGCGGGAGCGCATTTACCGTGTGCTTGAAGAAGTCAAGATGAGCCCGCCAGAGGATTTCCTCGAAAAGTTCCCCCACATGCTCAGCGGAGGCCAGCAGCAGCGGATTGTGCTGGCACGCGCTATGGAGCTGGAGCCCAAATTGATCGTGGCTGATGAGCCCGTGTCGATGCTGGACGCCTCGGTGCGCGTGGAAATCCTGCGCTTGATGCAATCTCTGCAGAAGCGCCATGATTTGGCGGTGATCTACATCACCCACGACCTCTCAACCGTGCGTTACTTCTCGGAGCGGGTGTTCGTGATGTATGCCGGCCAGGCCGTTGAAAAGACCTTGATCGACAGCATTGTGCACGACCCGCTGCACCCCTACTCACAGGCGTTGATGGAGGCCACATCCGACCCGGACGCAGAAAATGCCACGCGCTTCCGTGATGTCCCGCCGGGTGAACCGCCCAGTTTGGTCAAACCGCCCTCGGGCTGCCGCTTCCACCCCCGCTGCCCGTACAAAATCGATGGGTTGTGTGAAGTGGAAATGCCACCGCATTTCACACCGAAACCCAATCAGATGGTGGCTTGCTGGTTGTACCGATGATCATCAAGTGGCCTCCCTGGAAGCTCATTATCTTAGGCGGTAGCATGATGCTGGTTAGCGTCATAATACCTTTGCTAATGGTATTGCAGGTGCTCGGGTCAACATTCTTTTTAAACTTCCTGGCTTACGGGTTGTCTGTGGCCGGTATGTTGATTGGGTTCATCGGGATGGTGTCCCTGGTCAGGATCAAGCGCAAAGAGCAAAAGTCCAAAGACCAATTCAAGTAGGATAACCGGTTGTTACTCACGAGGTTAATTCACCACTGGATTAACCTCTTTTTTTTTAATTGTGGTTAATTCTGTAGAGAATTTTCAGCGGGGCGTCTCTGTGGTGCCCTCAATTAAAAAAACGCACATGATCGCAGTGTTGTCTGCACAGCCGCTTTAACCATCTTGTATTTATTAATTGCCTCAATGCCAGCAGCCAATTTGTGACCCGTGTCTCCCAATCAAAGGTTGGACATCCTCTCAAAATGTGTTAGAATCAGGGCTACAATTCTGGGGCATGGTGCAACGGCAGCACAGCGGACTTTGAATCCGTTGATCCAGGTTCGAATCCTGGTGCCCCGGCCATCTTAAACCAACACTTTGATTAATCAAGAAACTGACCCCGATAGACGTCCCACGAGCCCGGCATTTCCGATAGGAGATGGCTTAGGCCGTGGGTTTGCGTTTAACTTCGCCTTCCCAACCCGGAAGGCAGGCGTGTATAATTAAAGGACACATGAAAATGACCTTAGCTTCGATCATACTGGCTGCGGGTGAAGGCACCCGCATGCGCTCCAAACTCCCCAAGGTGCTGCACCCCCTGGCGGGCAAGCCCATGGTCTGGTATGCGCTGAATGCCGTGAAAGAGCTGGTGGACTTGCCGCCCGTGCTGGTGGTGGGGCACGGCGCAGAAGCTGTCCAGGCTGCTGTGGGGGATGCAGCCCAGTACGTCCTGCAGGCAGAGCAGTTGGGCACGGGGCATGCCGTGATGATGGCGCAGCCTGTGCTGGAATCCAAAGCCGATACGCTCCTGGTGACCTTCGCCGATATGCCGCTGCTGAGGGGAGAATCGCTCAGACGGCTGATTACTATACACGCATCGAGCAGCAGCCCGGTGACCATGACCAGTTTCATCGGGGATCAGGCGCGCGGGTTTGGCCGGGTGGTGCGCGATGCCAGCGGCCAGGTGGCCGCCATTGTTGAACAGGCTGATGCCACGCCGGAGCAGCTGGCCATTCGTGAGTATAACGTCAGTGCCTACTGTTTTGATGCAGACTGGCTCTGGTCAGCCCTGGCACGCATCCCGGTTTCCCCCAAGGGCGAATATTACCTGACCGACGTGGTCGCACTGGCCGTTGAAGGCGGATACCCGGTGGATTCCCTCGTGCTGGAAGACCCAGACGAAGCGATCGGTTTGAACAACCGCCTGCACCTGGCCGAAGCTGAAAAGGTGTTACGCAAACGCATCAACGCGGGCTGGATGCTGTCTGGCGTGACAATCGTCGACCCCGAGCGGACCTATATCCAGGCCGATGTGCGCATTGGGCAGGATACGGTCATTCTGCCCAACAGCCATCTGCGCGGCCAGACGGAAATCGGCTCAGACTGTGAAATTGGGCCGGACACGACCGTGATTGATTCAAAAGTGGGTAACCACGTCCAATTGATCGCCTCGGTGCTTGAAATGGCAGAGGTGCGCGATCACGTCACCATGGGGCCGTACTGCCACCTGCGCAAGGGTGCCGTCTTGGATGAGGGCGTTCACCTGGGTAATTTTGGTGAGGTGAAGGACTCGTACCTGGGCCCGGGCACCAAAATGGGGCATTTCTCGTATATTGGCAACGCAACCATTGGCCGGGATGTCAACATTGGCGCTGGCACGATCACCTGCAATTATGACGGCGAAAAGAAGAATCCCACCGAAATTGGCGATGAAGTTTTCATTGGCAGCGATACCATGCTGGTGGCGCCGGTCAAAATTGGGGATCGCTCCGTGACCGGGGCGGGCTCCGTGGTGACCAAGGATGTCCCTGATGACACGCTGGTGATTGGTGTCCCGGCGAAAACGATACGTAAATTGGAGAAAAGTGACAAATAATCTGTTGTTGTGGTTCATATTAGCCATCCTGGTCTTGCTGGACGGATTGGTTGCTGCGGTCAAAGCGGGGTTCAATCACGCCAGGCTGCCATACCTGCTCAACCTGCGCGAAGGGCGCGGGGAAGCTGTGGAGGCCACCGTCAGCCTGATCGAGGAGCCACGCTTACGCACAAGCCTGCGCATGGCAGCAACCCTGCTGCACTTTGGGCTGGCGGGCTGGTTTGTGGTTGCCCTGCTCTCGACATTTCCTGCTGCCAATGTTTGGCTGGTTTTACTTTACCTGCTGGTGTGGATGATCCTGCTCAGCATTCTTGAATATGCGGTTGAAGCCCGGGTATTAACCGACCCGGAAGGCATCGCCATCCGGCTGAGGGCTCTGGGCCGTTTGATCAACTTCCTGTTCACACCGCTTTCGACGGTGCTGCTGTCTGTGCTGGGGCCCAACGCCAATCGGGTTACCCTGGCCAGCATGACGGAAGAGGATTTGAAAAACTGGGTTGAGGTGGGGCAGCCTGAGGGTTCCCTGGAGAAGGGCGAGCGGGAGATGATCTACTCCATCTTCCAGTTCGGCGATACCCTTGCAAAGGAGATCATGGTTCCCAGGATCGATGTTCTGGCGCTCGATATCCAGAATACCCTGGGCGAAGCCCGGGCGACCTTTGTGCGGGCAGGGCATTCCCGGGTGCCCGTGTATGAAGACACGGTCGACAACGTGGTGGGGTTGCTGTATGCGAAAGACCTGCTCAGCCCGCAGCAGGATGAAGACCGGATTGCAGATCACCGCGAGCTGCTGCGGCTGGCCTATTTCGTGCCCGAATCCAAGAAGGTGGACGAGGTATTGGCTGAGATGCAGTCCCGCAGCATGCACATGGCGATCGTGGTGGATGAATACGGCGGGGTGGCAGGGGTGGTCACCCTGGAGGATATCGTTGAAGAGATCATCGGCGAGATCCGTGATGAGTATGACGAGAGCGAAGAGCTGCCCTATTCCCAGATGGCTGAAGATGAATACATCTTCCAGGGGCGGGTTGACCTGGATATCTTCAACATGGTGATGGGAACGGACATCGCTACGGATAATGCCGACACGATTGGCGGCTTTATCTACGGCGAGATCGGTGACGTGCCTACGGGCGGTGAACACATCCAGCTGGACGACCTGACCTTGATCGTCGAACAGGTGGTTGGCCGCCGGATCGCCAAGGTGCGCGCCAAAAAAGAAATGCTGCCCTCCACTGAAAAGGGAGAAGAACATGCTGACAAATGAAATGCGTGACACATTGATCAAGAGGGCATTGGATGCCTGGCACAGGGCTTATGCACCTTATTCTGAGTATGCGGTCGGTGCTGCCCTGTTGACCGAATCGGGCAAGATCTATGACGGCGTCAATATTGAGAACGCAGTCTACCCCCTGACCATCTGTGCGGAGCGAGTGGCGGTGTTTAAAGCCGTATCGGAAGTTGAGAAGGATTTTCAGGCCATCGCAGTTGTGACCCGAAACGGGGGTACGCCCTGCGGATCGTGCCGGCAGGTGCTGGCAGAGTTCGGCCTGGAAACAGTCGTGCTGATTGCCGATCTAGACGGGAACCTTGTGCACGAGTTGACCGTGGCCGACCTGCTGCCGTATGCCTTTGGCAACGCTGACCTCGAGGCCGCCCGGGATTAAATGGCCGTGTTCACTGATGACAGCGCGTGCCGGCTTGCCTGCAGGCGCTTTTTTTAACAGGATTGATGGATGGACCATGTCTGCCCGTGAGAGCCGTACCTACCGTACCCAGGCGATTGTTTTAGGGCATTTCGAATATGGTGAAGCAGACCGTATTCTGAAGCTGTTCACCCTTGAGCGGGGAAAGATCTCCGCGATCGCCAAGGGTGTCCGCAAGATCAGCTCCCGTAAAGCCGGGCACCTTGAGCCGTTCACCCATGTGAACTTGCTGTTGGCCGCCGGGCGAGACCTGCACATCATCACCCAGGCAGAAGCCATCAACATGATGGATGGCTTGCGGGCGGACTTGCGCCGCATGGCGCAGGCTTCTTACGTTGTTGAAGTGCTGGACCGCTTCACCTACGAAGAGGGCCCCAACCAGGCCTTGTTCCGCCTGCTGGCGCAAACGCTGGCGCGCCTGGAATCAGGACCGAATGTTGAAACCGCCATCCGCTATTACGAGCTGCGTTTACTGGATTTGTTGGGCTACCGCCCACAGCTTTTTTCCTGCATCGACTGTGCTGAACCCATTCGTGAACAGGACCAGTTTTTTTCGCCGCTGGGGGGCGGTGTGGCTTGCCCCAGGTGCGGGAAGGCTCGCTCGGAAGCCTGGTCAGTCAGCAAGGATGTGCTGCGCTATTTGCGCCATTTTCAACGCTCGGATTGGAAGTCCGTATCTGCGGTTGTCATCCCTGGAAAGATCAACGCGGGGATGTCCGCCTTGGTGGAAGCGTATTTTACCTATTTGCTGGAGAGCCGCCTGAACACGCCTGATTTTCTGCGCAAGATCCAGGGTTCCACAGGTGACGCCCAATTTCGAGGAGGCACCCCTGGCGAGGTGACGGGTGACGAATAGCTGCACACTGTGTATGTAAAAAGTGTTTATAATGGGGGAAATTTTTAATCACACAGGCACGCTGGACCGATCTATGAAAGCAATTTTCGATATGAAACGTATTGTTGTAAAACTCGGCACTTCAACCCTGACGGCTGGCGGGACCCATTTGAACCTGGCTCGGATGGTTGACCTGGTCCGGCAGATGGCGGCATTGCGCTCTGATGGGCACCAGGTGGCGCTGGTCACCTCAGGGGGGATCGCGGCAGGCCGTGAGGCGCTGGCCTACCCCGACCTGGCGCATTTTCTGCCAGCCAAGCAAATGCTGGCTGCTATCGGTCAGCCCCGCCTGATGGCAATTTACACCCAGCTTTTTTCCCTGTACCAGCAGCAAATTGCCCAGGTTTTGTTGACCCGGGATGACCTGCTCGACCGGCGGCGATACCTGAATGCGCGCAACACCCTCGAAGCCCTGCTCAGCTACGGGGTGATCCCGATCATCAACGAAAATGACACCACCGCCACGGAAGAGATCCGCTTTGGGGATAACGACAACCTCTCAGCCCTGGTGGCAAATGTGCTTGAAGCAGACCTGCTGCTGTTGCTCACCGATCAGGATGGGCTTTACACCGCTGACCCGCGCGTCGATCCCCAGGCTGCCCTGATCAGTCGGATCGAGGAGGCTGAAATCCCGGGAGAGATCGTGGCATCCGCCCGAGACAGTGCGCAGGGGCTGGGGACTGGCGGCATGGCGAGCAAATTGCAGGCGGCAGACCTGGCCAGGCGCACAGGCGCGGCGGTGATCATCGCCAACGGCGCCATCGAGGGCGTGATTCCCCGCGCTGTTTCCGGTGAACCCCTCGGGACGTACTTCAGCCCGCTTGGGTCACACCTTGAGAGCCGCAAGCGCTACTTGCTGGCCGGTGTTAAGGACACTTCGGGTGTCCTGGTGATTGATGACGGGGCTGTGCGGGCCTTGCGCCAGGGGGGCAGTTTGCTCCCGGTGGGGATCGTGCGCACGGACGGGCAGTTCTCGCGGGGGCAGAGTGTGACCGTCACCGACGATCAGGGACACACCGTTGCCGTGGGGATTGCCAATTACGATGTAGATGATGTCCGCCGGATTTCCGGCAGGCAGTCTGATGAAATTGATGCCATCCTGGGCTATGCTTATGGATCAGAAGTGGTCCACCATGATAACCTGGTTGTGCTGTAAATAAAGAGGAATTGAGGACAGATGATCAACCTGCATGAAATCACCATAGCTGCCCGCCAGGCCGCGCACACCCTGGCAGTGCTTGACCGCACTGCAAAAGACGGCGCTTTGCAAGCATTGGCGGATTTGCTGCTCGAACATGCGCCTGAGATCTTGTCTGCCAATGCTGTGGATATCGAGTTGGCCGAACAAGCGGGTTTGGCACCGCCGTTGATTGACCGGCTGAGGTTGTCGGAATCCAGATTGCGCGGCATGGCGGATGATGTGCGCAAGGTGGCAGCGTTGCCAGACCCCGTCGGGGTGGTTTTTGACCAGAAAGTGCTGCCCAATGGCCTGCAGGTCCATAGGCAGCGTGTGCCCCTGGGCGTATTGGCGGTGATCTACGAATCTCGGCCGAATGTGACGGTGGATGTCTCGAGCCTGGCTTTGAAGTCAGGCAACGCAGTGATCCTGCGCGGCGGCAAAGAGACGCTGCATTCCAACCGCGCCTTGCTTAAGGTGATCCATCAAGCGCTGGAAGCTTGCGAGATCCCTGCAGGCGCCGTCCAGTTCATTGATTCCAGCGACCGAGCCCTGCTGCTTGAGCTGATCCAGATGGGCGATGAAGTGGATATGCTCATCCCGCGCGGGGGCGCAGGTTTGCACCGGTTTTGCCGCGAGAACAGCCGCATCCCGGTGATGACCGGCGGGATCGGCATCTGCCACCTGTTTGTTGACGAAACTGCAGACCAAAAGGCGGCTTTACAGGTGATCCACAATGCAAAAACCCAGCGTCCGAGCGTGTGCAACGCGCTGGATACGGTTCTTGTGCATCATGCCATTGCTGAAGGGTTCGTCCCGGCGTTGATCGGGCATTTCCAGGGGTCCGGGGTGGCCTTTCGGCTCGACCCGGCTGCGCTGGATGCGTTCCAGGCGCAACCGGTTGCCGGAACCGAGGTGAGCCTGGCTGGACCGGAGGATTTTGACACGGAATGGCTATCCCTGGTGCTCGGTGTGCGGGTGGTGGCCGGCCTGGAGGAGGCAATTGGGCATATCCAGCGTCACAGCACCGGGCACAGCGATGGCATCCTGACCCGGGATCCAGCGCATGCGGATCGTTTCGTCCAGCAGGTTGATTCGGCCGCAGTCTATGTTAACGCCAGCACGCGTTTCACCGATGGGAGTCAGCTGGGTCTGGGCGCGGAGGTGGCCATTTCAACCCAGCGCTTGCATGCCCGCGGCCCGATGGCCCTGGTGGAATTGACCACCTACAAATGGGTGATCAGCGGGGATTACCATGTCCGGCCATAAGCACCTGTAGGCGGTGTGGGCAAGACTGGATGGGGGACCGGGCCTTGATGATCCTAATTTTGAGCACAGGTGCTGAATTGTACCCGTCCTTGGCGCCCAGGCCGTGCTGTGACCCCTCAGCGCGGTGTATTCGCTGCCTTTTGACGATGGTATAATGATGGGGTTAATTTTTTTGATCACTTTGTAAAATAGCAACCACCCGTGGAGCTGGACACCTTATGCATGAATCGGTTTATTTTCAATCCATCATTATGAAACTGCAGGATTTTTGGGCGGAACGCGGCTGCCTGATCTGGCAGCCCTATTACACCCAGGTCGGCGCAGGCACGATGAACCCTGCCACCTTCCTGCGTGTGTTGGGGCCTGAGCCCTGGAACGTCGCCTACGTTGAGCCCTCCATCCGCCCCGACGATGGGCGGTACGGCGATAACCCCAACCGCCTGCAGCAGTTCTACCAGTTCCAGGTGATCCTGAAACCCGACCCGGGCAATCCCCAAGAGGTCTACCTGGATTCACTGGAAGCCGTGGGGATCGACCTCACCAGGCATGATATCCGCTTTGTGGAAGATAACTGGCAGCAGCCTGCCATTGGCGCATGGGGCCTGGGCTGGGAAGTGTGGCTGGACGGGGTTGAAATCACCCAATTCACGTATTTTCAGCAGTGCGGCGGGATTGACCTTGACCCGGTGTCGGTTGAGATCACCTACGGGCTCGACCGGATTGCGATGACCTTGCAGGGCGTGCACCATTTCAAGGATATCCGCTGGAACCCCGAGCGCACCTCTGGGGACATCAACCTGATGGGTGAACGGGAGCACAGCACCTATTACTTTGAGGTGGCTGATGTGGACAACATGCGTAAAATGTACGATTTGTTTGAGAGCGAAGCAGTGCGGGCTATTGACGCCGGGTTGGTGCTGCCCGCCCACGATTACGTCCTCAAGACATCGCACACTTTCAATATTCTCGATACACGCGGCGCCGTGGGTGTCACGGAGCGCCAGGCGCTGTTTGGCCGCACCCGGGACCTGGCCCGCCGTGTGGCAGAAACCTACCTCGAGCAACGCCAGGCTGCCGGTTTTCCCTGGCTGGCACCATCAACTGCTGAGCCTGAGCTAGCCAGCGAAGGGACGGGGACGGAAATCGCGACGGAAACTGCACCCTTCCTGCTTGAAGTGGGCACCGAAGAGCTGCCCGCAGGAGACCTTTCGGAAGCCTTATCGCAGCTGGCGGCGAGTGTACCAGCCATGCTGGCCAGCCTGCGCCTGGCGCATGGCGCAGTGCGGGTGATGGGCACGCCGCGCCGCCTGGTGGTGTGGATCGACGACCTGGCTGCCCGCCAGCCGGACCTATCAATGGAGGTCAAAGGCCCGCCTGCTGGACGCGCTTTTGATGCCAAGGGTAACCCCACCAAGGCCGCTGAGGGATTTGCCCGCAGCAAAGGCATCGCTGTGGAGGATCTGGCGGTTAAAGATCTGGATGGCGGCCAGTACGCTGTGGCTGCGGTCACAGAGCTGGGTGAACCCACCTTCAAGGTTTTGGGGCCTGCCCTGGCTGACCTGATTGCCAGCATCCGCTTTACCAAATCGATGCGCTGGAATGAGAGCGGCGTGGCCTTCTCGCGCCCTATCCGCTGGCTGATGGCGCTGCATGGCACAGGCGTGGTGCCCTTCACGTATGCCGGCTGTGCCAGCGGCCGAACGACCCGCGGGCTGCGGGTCGAAGCAGCCCCGCAGTTTACCGTGGAATCGCCGCAGGACTACCTGGAGAAAATGGATGCCCGCGGCATCATCCTCGAACCGGAAGTACGCCAGGCGCAAATCAGGGAACAGGCAAACGCCCTGGCCGCGCACGTCGGCGGACAGGTTCAGGATGACCCTGATCTGCTGCTTGAAGTGACCCACATGGTTGAAAAGCCCTTCGCCCTGCTCGGTGAATTTGACCCGGCATTTTTGGAGACCCTGCCACCCGAGGTGTTGACCTCCGTGATGAAAAAACACCAGCGTTACCTGGTAGTTGAAGACCCGCAAGGCAATTTGATGCCGTATTTCATCACCATCAGCAACGGGACCGAAGACCACCTTGATATCGTGGCCGATGGCAACCAGCAGGTGGTCTTGGCGCGCTTTGATGATGCCACCTTCTTCATCCAAAAGGACCTGGGGCAGCCGCTAGAAGCCTTTGTGGACTCCCTGAAGACCCTCACCTTCCAGGTGAAACTGGGCTCGTTCCTGGAAAAAACCCACCGTCTGACCACGTTGGTCCCTGTATTGGGCGAAATGTTGAAATTATCGGAAACAGACATGGAAACTGCCCTGCGGGCAGCCTATTTGGCCAAGGCTGATTTGGCCACCGACATGGTGGTGGAAATGACCTCTCTCCAGGGGGTGATGGGGCGCTATTATGCCTTGCAAAGCGGTGAACCCCAAGGGGTTGCTGAAGCTATCTTTGAACATTACCTGCCCCGTTCCGCTGAAGACAAACTCCCCAGCGCCAAACCAGGCCTGGTGGTCGGGTTGGCCGACCGGCTGGACACGCTGATGGGCTTGTTCGCTGTGGGTCTGCCGCCCTCAGGCACCAAGGACCCCTTTGCGCAGCGCCGGGCTGCCCTGGGCATTTGCCAGAATTTGATCGCCTGGAAGCAGCATTTTGATCTGCGAGCGGGTTTGGGCGCCGCTGCCCGGGGTTTACCGGTGGATGTGACCAGGGAAGATCTTGAGGCCTGCCTGGCCTTCATCCAGCGCCGCCTGCGTGTGATGCTGCTGGAAATGGACTATCCTTATGACGTAGTGGACGCCATCCTGGCGGAGAAGGGTACAGACCCCTACGCGGTGGTGCAGGGCGTCGACGCGCTCTCGGCCTGGGTGGTCCGCCCGGATTGGAACGAGATCCTGCCTGCCTTCAGCCGGTGTGTGCGCATCATCCGCGACCAGGAAGACACCTTCAGCGTGAACCCGGACCGCTTTGAAACCCAATCGGAAGAGCAGTTGTTTGCTGCCCTTACAGGTGCTGAAGAGGAAATGGGCGCTTTGGTCACTGTGGACGCCTTTTTGAATGCTTTGGTGCCGCTGGTGCCGGTCATCAACCGTTTCTTTGACGAGGTGCTGGTGATGGCAGAAGATGAAGCCATACGCCACAATCGCCTGGGCTTGATGCAGCGCATTGCCGCCCTGGCGGAAGGTGTGGCGGATTTGAGCTACCTGGAAGGGTTCTAAAGAATAAAGTTCGAACCTCAACGCCCTGGAGATTTACTAACATCTCCAGGGCGTTTTGTGTTTTCTGCTGACCAAACAAGTGCTTTTACGTTACGAGATGGTTTCAAGGAATTGGCGTGTGATCTCTGCAATGTTGTCGGTGGTTTTGATCCCCGTCCAGTCATCACCGGGGTGCACGAGGTTGGCGACGACGATATTTGCGCCATTAAAGATCGCGCTGCGCGCCTCCCGCAGGTCTACACCGCCGGCAGCAGAGATCAGTGAATTGAATTTGCTGCGAATGCGGTTCACCTGCCGGTAGCGGATCACCTTGCCCTGGGTAGCTTCCTCATCCCTGCCAAGGTGGATCACGGCGATATCCGGGGCTTTTTTCAACGGGCGCAGGACATCCAGGGGGTCATCCACGCCAATCAGGTCGACCATCGACAGCATGTTCAATTTTTCACAGTGTTCGATGAACAGGTTGATCGATTCCGTGGGGGCTGTGCCCAAGATCGTGGCTGCTGTGGCGCCGGCCTGGTGGGCCATGTCCACTTCGCCGAGCGCTCCATCGGCAACTTTGAGATCCGCGACCAAATGCCCTGACCAATAGCGCCTGATCAGGCGCAGGCCAGACATACCCTCCCGTTTGATGTAAGGGGTGCCCGCTTCGATCAGGATGCGGTCGCTCCGGGGGATGTGCGGCAGCACCTGGCGCACCAGGTTCAGGTCGTAGTTGAAGGCAATCTGCAGGTAACGCAGGTTGTTATCGAGCTCGGGCACGGCTAAGCCTCATTCGTTTTGATATAGGCACCGGCCTGGTTGGCCAGATCGGCGGGCAGAAACAGCACGATCTTCTCCGATGGATCGGAAGAGATGTCCCGGACGGTCTGCAGGGTGCGCAGATGGAGTGCGCCGGGAGAGGCGGCCAGTTCTTCTGCAGCCTGGCGCAAGTTCTTGGATGCTTCCAGTTCGCCCTGGGAAGCGATGATGGTGGCGCGGCGTTCTCTTTCAGCCTCAGCCTGGCGTGCCATGGCCCGCTTCATCTCGGCAGGCAGTTCCATCTCCTGGATCTTGATCGATTCGATATCCACACCCCAATCGCTGGTTTCCATGTCAACGATTTCGCGGATCGCTTCGGCAATCTGCAGCCTTTCCATCAGGACTGTGTCCATCTCGTTGTTGCCGATCACATCCCGCAGTGCCGCCTGGGTGTACTGGCGGATGGCGAAAATGTAATCCTCTATTTTGATGATCACCGCTTCAGGGTCGATAACCTTGAAATAGACCACCGCGTTGACCAGCATGGGGATGTTGTCTTTGGTCATTACCTCCTGGCGGGGCACTTCTGCGGTCGCCAGGCGCATATCCACCCGGATCAGGCGCTGGATGATCGGAAAGATGATGTTCAGGCCTGGGTTGCGGACGCCGGAGAATTTCCCCAGGGTGAAGACCACCCCGCGCTCGTATTCGGGGATCACCCTGAGGATGCGCAGCAATAAGAGTAATATGACAATCGCCAGCCCGATTAAGGCACAGATCAGGAAAAATGACAGTTCACCTAAATTCAAAGTCATGGGGTTTACTCCCTTTTATTTGTACAAAAATGGCGATATGGGTATTTTACATCAACGGGGGAGGCCTTGTCTATAATCAACGGCTGTGGCAAGAGCGCTTTTCTGAATTATTGACAGCCAAATGTTTCGCAGGGGAAAATTTACCTGCTTTCCTGGCAGTTTCGTCTCGATTTGCCAGGACGTTGTATAATTCTATGTATTAGACTGGAGGTTTTATGGAAATTACCTGGCACGGACATTCTTGTTTTCGCATCAACGAACGCGGTATGGCATCCGTGGTGACAGACCCCTACGACCCGCAGGTGGTAGGGATTGACCCTGGAAAATTGCGCGCCGATGTGGTCACGGTGAGCTGTGATGATCCCGCCCACAATTACGTCAAGGCGATTCGCGGCAAAGCCTTCGAGATTACCGGCCCAGGCGAGTACGAAATTGGCGGTGTGTTCATCACGGGCGTCAGGATCAACGGTCGGAAGAAGAAGGCTGACCATGATGACTTGCGCAATACCGTGTATGTGATCGATTATAACGGCCTGACGATCGCCCACCTGGGCGAACTGAACAATGTGCCCAGCCAGACCGAAGTGGAAGGCCTGGGCGAGGTGAACATTGCCCTGGTCCCGATTGGCGGGCAAACCAGCTTGACCGCGTCCAAGGCTGCTGAGGTGATCAGCTTGCTCGAGCCAAGCATCGTGATCCCGATGCATTACGGGATGAGTGCATCCCTGGTCAAATTGGACCCCCTTTCAAAGTTCCTGAAGGAAATGGGGCTCACGACAGTTGAAACGGAAGAATCAATTAAATTCACAAACACCAGCTCGCTCCCTGAGGAGATTCGTGTGATGGTCCTTGATTTGAGCGTTTAGCCATTCAGAGACGCATCGGAGCAAAAGGAGTCAGCTATGAATGTCAAAGTGATCATGTCCTGGGATATCGTCGAAGGCCGCGAACAGGAGTATTTTGAGTTTGTTGTCCGGAATTTCATGCCCGGGGTACAAAAGCTGGGCATGGCCCTCAGCGATGCCTGGGTGACCATCTATGGCGATCAACCCCAAATTCTGGTGGGTGCGGTTGTGCCCGGTTTGGAAAAAGCGCAAAACATCATCCACTCCGAGGCATGGCTCAGATTGAATCATCGGCTGCTCAATTATGTCAAGAATTATGAATTGAAGGTGGCACCTTTGGAAGGCGGTTTTCAGTTTTGACCTCGTTCGTCCCGGCATTACTGGATTGGTACGCACACAACGCCAGGGACTTGCCCTGGCGTTGCGCTAATTCCCCCTATCGCACCTGGGTTTCGGAGGTGATGCTCCAGCAGACCCAGGTGGACACCGTCATCCCCTATTTCATCCGCTGGATGGCGGCTTTCCCGGAGATTGCATCCCTGGCAGCAGCCGATGAACAAGCTGTCCTTTCAGCCTGGGAGGGGCTGGGCTATTACAGCCGGGCGCGCAACCTGCACCGGGCAGCAAGGCAGGTGATGGAGGACCATTCCGGCCAACTGCCAACTTCGAGCGCAGCCCTGCGGCGCCTGCCGGGTATTGGCCCTTACACAGCCGGGGCGATCGCTTCGATCGCGTTTGGTGAAGACGTGGCCGCGGTGGACGGCAATGTCCGCCGGGTATTGGCGCGGTTGTTTAACATCAGCGTGCCGGTGCGCTCGGCCGAAGGAGAAGAACGTGTACAGGCATTGGCCCAAGCACACCTCCCGGGCGGACGGGCAGGCGACTACAACCAGGCGCTGATGGAACTGGGCGCATTGGTCTGCAGGCCAAAGAACCCGGATTGCGGCCAGTGCCCCGTCGCCGAGTGGTGCCAGGCACGCCAGCTTGGTTTACAGGCGGAAAGGCCTGTTAAAGCGACGAGAAAAAAACCGCCCCACCTGACCGTGACCGCTGCGGTGATCCGTCAGGACGGGCGAGTTTTGCTGGCCCAGCGTCTACCTGAGGGGTTGCTGGGCGGGCTGTGGGAATTCCCTGGGGGAACCCTTGAGGAGGATGATGCCGATCTGCAAGCCTGCCTGCAGCGAGAGATCCGGGAGGAGTTGGGCGTTGACGTTGAAGTTGGTGAGTTATTGGGGCGTTATGAGCATGCCTACACGCATTTCAGGATCACCCTGTATGCTTTTTTATGTGCTTTGCCGCCTGGCAGCAGCCCCCAGCCGATGGAAAGCCAGGCTTTGGCCTGGGCAGGGTTGGCTGATCTGCCCGATTACCCGATGGGCAAGGTAGACCGGCTGATCGCCAGGCACTTGATCGTGGAGGGAACAAATGGACACCTACGAGAATGAACGTGAGCAAATGGTCACACACCAGATCGCCAGCAAAGGCGTCAGGGATGAGCGCGTCCTCGCAGCCATGCGCAAGGTGCCCAGGCATCGCTTTGTTCCGATGGATGCCCGGCCTTATGCCTATGTGGACAGCCCGGTGCGCATTGGCCGTGGGCAAACCATTTCGCAGCCGTTCATCGTGGCTCTGATGACAGAACTTCTGGATGTGCAGACTGAGCACCGTGTTTTGGATGTGGGAACCGGTTCCGGTTACCAGGCCGCAATCCTGGGCGAGCTGGCTGCAGAGGTGTTTTCCATTGAGCGGCACCCAGAATTGGCAGAGACAGCCGAGGAGATCCTGAGTGAATTGGGGTATGAGAATGTCCAGGTGGTGGTGGGAGACGGCACGCGGGGATATGCTCCCGCAGCCCCTTTCGACCGCATCATCGTGGCTGCTGCTGCACCGTCAGTACCGCAAGCGCTGCTGGACCAGCTGGCGTCTGCCGGCCGCCTGGTGATCCCCGTGGGGCCGCGCTATTCCCAGCGCCTTGAGGTGTGGGACCGTCAGGAAGCGCGGTTCAAACGCTCAACCAATATCCCTGTGGTGTTCGTGCCATTGATCGGTGAAGAGGGCTGGGAGGATTAATCCACTTCAGCATGAGGCACGGGCTGGGCGATTTCAGGTTTTGGCTCCAGGGCAATGGGATGTAGAAAGAGGATCACTGCCAGGATGGTAAAGCCTGCCCCGCCGATTAAGCCGACGGGCGTGGGGCCGAGGATGGTACTGGGCTCACCCTGGATGAACAGCAGGCTCAATCCTGCGATCCCGTTCAGTGCACCGTGGCCGATCACAGCCGGCCAGACGCTTTTCGATTTGATCGTCACCCAGCTCAGCAGGGCACCCACGACAACGGTGAACCACACCATCGCCAGGGGGCCGAGGAAGGGCGCGCCGAAGTATTCCGTTCCGTAGTTGTAGCCCATCAGGATGATCGGCCAGTGCCACACCCCCCAGATGAGCCCAGACAATAATATTGCTGTACGACCGCCCAGGGGCATCAGTTTTGGCAGCAGGTATCCCCGCCAGCCAAATTCCTCACCGAAGGTGGGCAGGGCATTCAGCAATGGGGCAATCAGGATCGCCTGCACGGTTTGAATGGTCACGATCACCCAGGGGCTCATATCCCCTGCGCCAGCCAGGTGCATTTGTTCCCGCAGAAGGGTCAGGTCGGAGTCGTAGTTGTTGGAAAAGAGCAAATAGAACAGGGTCATCCCCAAAATGGTCAGCACGCCGGGTAGCACCCATACGGCGAGGTAATACAGCCAGCGGCTGCGGTCAAAGTTTGGAGCCAGGAGCAGGTTTTGTTTGCCTTCTTTGGTCACCAGGCGGGTGAGAATGTTGGCCAGGGCAGGCCCAAACATGTAAAATGTCGCCATCAGGATCAATGCCAGGCTGATCTGCCCATTGCCGATGAGGTAGATGGGGCTGTTTTCCAGGCCACCAGTCAAATAAATGACCAACCCGGTCGCCCAGGAAATCCCAAACGCGAATACTAAAAATATTACAATTCTTCTTCGTTCAGCAGCTGATATCATTGCGATTTACCCTTATGAGACGATTATTGATCGAAGCGGCGGCTGTTTTGGCGGTCCGCACCTGCCCCGATGATCAAACCCAGGGCCAGGCCAACGCCTATGAGGATGAAATAAAGCGGGTCATCGGTGAACACAAACGGCAGGACGCCAATGCCCCCGCCGATGATAATGCCTATGAGCATCCCACGCTGTGCGTACATTTACTTTTTTTTCCATACCTGTCCCATCCATCGGTCTCTTTTTCTGAGTTTATTTTACCCTGAATTGAACTGTGACGATTTTAAACCCTGTTGTATACTTGGCAATTCGGCGGAGCACCTTGATGTGGCCTTTTCTTGTGACGAAAAACCAGTTCGTTATACCCTCTGAAAGCCTGTTTTTAGCAACAGCAGTGCGTGCGAATTTGATGTTCGGCCAGTGATTGTGAGGTTTCATTTGCACTCAAAATTTAATAAAAGTAAATTAATCATAAATAATAAAAATATGATTATAATGGGAACAACACATTCCTTCCGGAGGTGAAAATGAGACGGTTGACCATACTTGTGATCGGCCTGATGGTGTTGGGCGCGTTATTAACCTCATGCGACCGATTGCTGCCCTCTTCTTCTGGCAGCCAGGAACTGGAAGGCACACGGGTGGCTTTGGCTATTCAGCAGACCAGTATGGCGGTGGAACAGACACGCTTGGCTGAAGCAGAACCAGCCGCGCCAGTGGTTGAACCGCCGTCCCTGCCGACTTTCACACCGTACCTTACTTACACGCAGGCAGTTGTGGTGGAACCGCCAACCCCGGAAGCGACGGAAGTCGTGATCGAACAGCCAACAGCAACAGAGCCTGTGGTTGAACCGAAACCCACACAAACCTTTGAAGACTGGCTCATGTCGGTCAAGATCCTCCTGTATGATGATATGTATGGGTCGGGGGATGCCAAAGTGATTCAAAACGCGGTTGATGGTTTGGGCCTGGGCCGGAACACAACCCATGTCAATGACGCCATGGGAGATTTGCTCACCAACATGAACTCCGCGACCCAGTGGGACCTGATCGTGATCGGCGCGGAATCAAGGGTAAACATCTCCGGTGAATATTTTGATGCGCTTTCAGAACAAATGGACCGGGGCACCGGGATCGTTTTGGAGCTCTGGTATATCGATGATGTGGCCTTTGGGCGCATCCAGCCGGTGATGCAGCGCTGTGGCCTGGCTTTTCATCGCGATTGGTGGCGCGAAACTTTCAGTGACCTGAATGCCTACCTGGTGTACCTTCTGGACCCCACTCACCCGTTGTTCTCTGAGCCTAACCTGATCAGCATGTTAATTCCCTATGATGTTTTGTGGTACGGAGATGTGGGTGATCTGCTCAAGATCGTCCCGGGCTCCGATGGCGTTTTGCTGGGTGGCACGCAGCAGAAGGAACATTCGGCTTATGGGGTCATTGCTGAATGCATGGAAGGCCGCATGATCTGGCAGACCTTTTCAACCCACGATTACAAAACCCAGGACATGATCAACCTGTGGCAAAACTATATCATGCATGTCCTTAAAGCGCGCTACACGTATTTGCAGCAATGAGCTTGATGGCTACGCAACCTTGCCTGCCCCTGGAAATCGATTTCCGGGGGCTTTTTCTTGTCCAGAGAGATATTTTTTAAAAGAATTTGCAGCCAATTTGGGGCGTACTGATTAGATGGCTTGCCGGGATTCCTGGCAGGTGTGTTCCCTGCTCAGCAAATCGATCTCCATTCTTCGGAAGCGTACCCTCCCTGTTTTTCAGAGCAGGCACTCTGAAATTGCTCCTGCAGGAATAGTGTGGCTGATGCTTACATCAACGGTCTTCATCTTCAACCTCGCTTTTATATTGGCAAAGTAGGCTCAGTATGGAACAAAACAAAGATTGTTCACGTTAAATAAGGGAGAAAATATTGGAGAAAGGATAAGAACGCCATGAAAACGATTAAATTTGCATTGTTGATGACCCTGTTAGCCGGTTTGCTCTTGTCGGCTTGTCAGACTAGACAACCGGCTGGACCACCGGTGGTTGGGACGCCCCCGTCAGAGGATGGATACGCATACGGGCAGGAAGCGACGGTTGAATCCTTAGATGTGCTGCTGCTCGAATCCTTCCCTCTTCAAGTGAATGTCCTGGTTTCGGGTTACTTGCCGGATGGCTGTGTAGAACTGGTTGAGATCACTGCCGAAAGGCAGGAAAATGAATTCATTCTGACCCTGACCACACGCCGACAAACCGGTGACATTGCCTGCACAGAAGCATTGGTCCCCTTTGAAGAGCGCATCAGCCTGGATGTTTACGGCCTTGAGGCCGGCACATATACCGTGACCGCCCAGGACCAGCAGGCGACCTTTACCTTCGATGTGGATAATGTCCCCGCTGGGGAACCGGTTTCTGGCGATCAGGACGTGGTTTTCACCTCGGATGCCGTGGTGGAAGACATCTCGGTTTTGATCATGGAATCGGATCCGGTCCAGGTGCAGGTGCTCCTGGCGGGTTACCTGCCCGATGGCTGCACGACCGTTCATGAAGTCCAAGCTGATAGGAAAGGTGACACCTTTACTGTGCGGATCGTCACCCAGCGACCCGATGGCGATGTCGCCTGCACGATGGCCATTGTGCCCTTTGACGAGCAGGTTGACCTGGATGTGGCCGGTTTGCCAGCAGGTGAGTACACTGTCCGGGCAGGCGAGCTGCGCGAGACCTTCACATTGGATACGGATAATTAAACTCAGTTTGCCCGGTAATGATTTTCGGGCCTTGAAGAAAAAAAATGAGGCTGCCTTTTTGAATGGGCAGCCTTGTTGGTTTCAATGATCATTTAAATCGTATCGCATCAGTGACCTGTGGCTGCTGGTCAACGTGAGGGTATCACACGGTTTCACATTTGGTCTTTGGTGTGCGGATGGTGCTTCCGGACGATTATCGCGATGAATATTCAAGCGAACCACAATGAACTCTGGATGTGGCTGACTGTAAAAACGGTGATTTACTGACGCGGGAATAATCTTTTCCCATCTGCTTGATAAGCTCACTTACCTGATGACCTCTATATGCATACCTAATTGAGGCTTTGTTGCACACTTGTCTATGTGCTTTATCCCGTATGTGCCGCCCCTTTTTTACTGCGACACCCGGGAGCAGCATCGGTTTGGCGGCAGTGACCCATCCCCGTCCAGATGGAGTGCAGGGACGCGCCTTTCGGGAAGGACAGACTGGCAGGCCTGTCCTTAGGCCAACTGGGTATTCGTGCCAAGGCGATTGATTCCTCGTTGGGCAGCAGGGTGTTCATGTGAGCAGATCCGCCCGGGAGCCGAGTTTCTCCTTCATCTTTTTGAGCAACGCATCATCGGGAGAGGTTTGGGTCAGGCTGTACATGAAAACAGCCAGCATCATTTCGCAGTCCGCGACTTCCTTCGCGATATCTTCTTTTTTGACCCGGTCGTTATTCCGCACCCAACCATCCACGCGCGAAACGATCTCATCTGCATGAAAGCCTTCGTCGGCAAAGGTCTGCAGCATGTGCACCTCTTCCTCGGTCAGCGCAGCTGCATGCTGGGCCAGGTAGGCATCTGCCAGTTCCCCCACTTCTGAAAGAAAGAACCACAATGCGTCCTTGGCATCTGGCCACTGCAAGCCGCGTGCCGTGTAGTAGTTTTGAATCGTCTTGATTTTCATCAATGCTCCTGTCGATGTGCTGGTCGGGCCAAGGGCAATTATACATGACGATTTGGGAGCTGAGGATCATCCAACGAGGTCAAATTTACCTTTTCTGTCCATCCCGATCAGTGAACACAGGTGGAACAACCATAACCCAGTATAATTAGGCAAAAACCGCACACGAAATTCAATTATGGATATTAAAAAGATCTATCAAAAGATTGAAAGTGAACTCGAGCGCCTGTATCAGCGCGCCGATCGCCTTACCGGCGGGGTATTGGAAATCATTCGCATAGCCGTTGAGCGTTTTACCGAGGAACGCGGGTCTGAAACCGCGGCCAGCCTGGCATACTATGCCTTTTTCTCCATTTTCCCGATGCTGCTGGTGTTCATCGTGGTGGGCAGCTATTTTGTTGATACAGAAGTGGTGCAAGCGAACTTGTTGAGTGTCCTGGAGGGCGTCCTGCCAGGCGCTGAGGACCTGGTGATCCAGAACATCAACCACGTGCTCAGGTTGCGAGGAGCGGTCACCTTTGTGGCCCTGATTTCCCTGGTCTGGTCTGCAACGAGCGTGTTCAATATCCTGGCCAGGAACATCAATCGTGCCTTTCCACAGGCAAAACTGCTGAATTTCATTAAAGGGCGCTTGCGGGGACTGTTGATCTTTTTCGGCATCGGCCTTTTACTGCTGCTGTCTTTGGTCGCCTCGACCTTATCCGGGCTGATCCCGGTGATTGATATTCCCCTCAACGGGGTCAAGCTGCACGAGACGATCTTCTGGCAGATCGGCGTGTTCCTGGTGCCGGTGTTTTTCAACTGGCTGATGTTTTGGGCGCTGTACCAATGGGTGCCGACCGTGTCGGTCAGCCGCAGGGCGTCGATGCTTAGTGGGTTGGTCACCGGCGTGGCCTGGGTGCTGCTGAATAACGGCTTTGCCTGGTACCTCAGCAGCGGGCTTTCGCAATACCAGCTCGTGTATGGC
This sequence comes from Anaerolineaceae bacterium UBA4775, assembly GCA_002403205.1. GTDB lineage: Bacteria > Chloroflexota > Anaerolineae > Anaerolineales > Anaerolineaceae > Brevifilum. Next base: position 83,533 of record DHHJ01000029.1, on the reverse strand, counting down.
TCTTTAGGGACGATCGTGGCGCTGTTGTTTTGGGTGTACCTGACGGGGACGATCGTGTTGATCGGCGCGCACCTGACCGCTTCCATCCAGAATGCGAGACACAAACACCCCGATGACCGCTGACGAGGCAAAATTCCCGCGTTTTGCGCCTGTTGGAGAACGGGCTGTGCTGATCACCTTCGACGAGGTGCTGTCGGAGGCAGCCAGCCAGCAGGTGCGCACGCTTGACTGGCGCCTGCAGCATACGCCGCTGGCGGGTGTTGTGGAGTGGATCCCGGCTTTCAACAGCCTGATGGTGCTGTATGACCCAGCACAGGCGGCGTTGACTACCGTCATCAGCTGGATTGAGGCCTGCCTGGTCACAGATGTGCAGGCGGTCGAGCGTTCACCGCGTTTGGTGGAGATCAGCGTGCAGTACGGCGGCGACGATGGGCCGGATTTACCCGCTGTGGCCGCGTACCACGGCCTGACCCAGACCGAAGTGGTGGAGCGCCACACGCGGGGCTTGTACCGGGTGGGCATGATGGGGTTTATGCCAGGTTTTGCCTACCTGCTCGGGCTGGACCCAGACTTAACCACGCCGCGGCTGGCCACGCCCCGCACACATGTGCCGGCAGGCTCGGTGGGGATTGCCGGTAATCAGACCGGTATATATCCCCTGGCATCACCCGGTGGCTGGCAATTGATCGGTCGGACGAGCCAGGTGCTGTTTGACCCCCTCCACGAACCATATTTCACCCTTGCACCAGGCGATGAAGTGCGCTTCATCCCCGCCCAGGATAGCGACCTGCCATGACCCTGCACATCCATCAGGCGGCCTTGATGATGACCGTCCAGGACGCAGGCCGAACGGGATACCAGCGTTTTGGCATGCCCGAATCTGGCCCAATGGATGGGTGGGCGTTTCGGGCGGCGAACCGGCTGGTCGGCAATGCACCTGGCGCGGCCTGTGTGGAGGTGGGTTTTTCAAACGCTGAATTTGCCCTGGAGGGGAATGCCCTGCTGGCTGTGTGCGGTGCGGGTTACCGGCTGTGGGTGAATCGGCGTGCGATCCCGCTGTGGATGTCTTTCCTGGGCAAGAACGGCGATGTCATTCGCCTGGAGAAATCAGGCGGCGGCAATTGGGCTTACCTGGCGGCGGCAGGTGGGGTCCAGTCTGAGGTGTGGATGGGGTCGCGCAGCGCTTACCCCGCAGCCGGCCTGGGCCGCAGGCTGGCTGAGGGCGACCGCCTGCCACTCCAGCCCCCCAGCTCGGACGCGTTTCTGCTGGCGGGACGTTCGCTGCCAGCACGCTTGCGCCCGCCGTACACATCCAGGCCGTTGATCCGGGTGGTTCCCGGTCCGCATGCGGGGCGGTTTCAACCTGTGAGCTGGGAAACGTTTCTGGCGGGGTCTTATGCGGTTTCGCCACAATCGGATCGTATGGGCTACCGCTTGAACGGACCCTCGCTGGCACATCAGCGGGGCGCGGACCTGGTCTCGCAGGGCATGGTTCTGGGAGAGATCCAGGTGCCGGGTGACGGGCAGCCGATCGTGATGATGCCCGACCATCCCACAACGGGCGGGTATGCTTGCATTGCGGTTGTAGCCAGGGCAGACCTGCCTTTGCTGACGCAGGTTGAACCCGGGCGTGGTGCGCTGCGTTTCACCCCGCTTTCCGTGGCTGACGCACAGGCAGCGTGGCAGCAGGCCCTGGTCGGGCTTGATTCTAAGGCGTTATTTCAGGAGGACACATGGACGGGCATTTGATGGTAGACCTCAATTGTGATTTGGGTGAAAGCTTTGGCCGTTACACCCTGGGTGCAGACGCGGAGATGATGCGGTGGATCACCTCAGCGAACATTGCCTGCGGTTTTCATGCCGGTGACCCGGTCGTGATGGCCCGCACGGTTTCACAGGCCGTTGAGCATGGTGTCGCCTTGGGCGCGCACCCTGGTTACCCGGATTTGGCCGGGTTTGGCCGGCGGGCGATGGCGCTTTCAGACGACGAGCTCACCTGTGCCATCACCTACCAGCTGGGGTCACTGGAAGCCTTCGCCCGTGTGGCTGGGGCAGCACTTGTCCATATTAAACCCCATGGCGCGCTGTACAACCTGGCCGCGCAGGATGAGGCCATTGCTGCGGTGATCGCCCGGGCTGTGGCAGCGTATGACCCGCACCTGATCCTGGTGGCGTTGGCGGGTTCCGCGCTGGTGATGGCAGGGGCTGCGGCTGGGCTGCAGGTCGCCAACGAGGCCTTCCCGGATCGGGCCTACCTGCCGGATGGAGCATTGATGCCCAGGGATCGGGCGGGCGCGCTGATTGCGAACCCCCAGGCAGTGGCCGAAAATGCCTTGCGTTTGGTCAGGGAGGGGATTTTCTTTAATGGCCAGGCCCATCGGATCGATACCCTGTGCCTGCATGGTGATCATGCCTCTGCCCCTGAAAATGCGCAGCAGGTGCAGCAAACACTGCTAAAGGCGGGGGTGGCCGTGCGCCCTTTGGCCGAGGTGTTGGGCGGTTGACGTACCGGCAAGCGTGACCCTGATAACGACTGCGGGTTAATGGCGGGTAAACTGACCCGTTTCTTCTAAAATGGCATCCATTTTCCGGTATAATCAAGGCTTAGGAAGTCAGGTGATGTGTTTTTTTTCGAACCTGCAGAAGTTTGCCCTGGATGGGTAAGATGTACAGGGTGGGTTGGTGAACTGATCAAGGATGCGGCTTAAGGGGTGCCAAACATCATATGTTTTGATTGAGAGCCTATGGAAAAAAAGAACTTTCTTCAGAGAACTTTCACAGGACGACGGGGGCGACGTTTAAAGGAATATTTAACCGCTTATTTGTTTATTGCACCAGCATCGATCCTAATTTTTGTGTTCGGCATCTTCCCGGTGTTTTTTGCGCTGTATGTCAGCCTGCACCGCTGGCGCATTGTGCGCAGTGATATGATCGGTCTGACCAACTACGTCAACGCGGTTGGCAACCTGGCGTATGTGGTGGCCTTTTTCTTGGGGTTAGGTGCCCTGGTTGGGGTTTATTTCCTGATCAGGCGGGTGTTGCAGATCAAGCGTGAGCATCAAGACCGGCCGTGGCTGACCATTGTGCCGGGTTTGGCCTTTGCGGCGATGATCTTCTCCTTCTTGAATTGGTTTTACCGCGCCCTGCCCGAAGTGCTGGATATTGCCTTCAAGGTACGCGGATTGGAACGCGACGAAATTGTTTTTGCTGAATTGTTGGGAGAGGCCCTGCGCGCGGAAAGTGTCCTGCCGGCCTGGCGGACCTTCCTGTTAGCCCTGCTGGCGACCCTGGCGCTGAGCGTGCTGGCTTTGCACTTTTGGCGCAGCCGCAACAACCTCAAACATCAGGCTTACTTCAGCATGGGTTTTACCCTGCTGGGCATCGGCATCGGATTGCTGGCCTTCACCTTGCAGGAGGTCAATGCGGCTTACGCCGCGGCCCTGGCGGAAGGCACCGACCCGGGCATCTGGCCCCAGGTGATCACCATCAGCAGCGGGCTGATCCTGTTTGCTGCCGGGTGGCTGATCTGGCGGCGGGCAGAAAAGCAAACCAGCGACGGCTTGTTTTGGCTGCATGCGTTGGGAGCGATGGTGCTGCTGGTTGGGGGATGGCTATTGATTGGCGAGCTGCCGGCGGTCATCGCTGCCGGTGATAAAAAGATCTGGGACGGCCTCAAGGTCACGGTGTACTTCTCCCTGGGTACCGTTCCGCTGCAGTTGGTGATCTCTTTATTCCTGTCGGTGCTGCTGTTCCAAAAACTGGTCGGTTCGAATGTTTTCCGCATCATTTATTTCATCCCCTATGTCACACCGTCCATCGCCAGCGCGGCCGTCTTCCAGCAGATGTTCTCCAACCGTCAAACGGCGCCCGTTAACATGTTCTTGCGCAGCCTGGGGTTACCGCCCCAGCAATGGCTGTTCGAGCCGCGCGGCATCATCACGATCATCGGCGATCTGATCGGGTTCAGCGTCCCATCCTGGGCTGCCGGACCCAGCCTGGCGATGGTGGTGATCATCCTGCATTCCATTTGGACCTTTGTGGGCTACAACACGGTGATTTACCTGGCCGGGCTGGGCAACATCCCCAAGGAATTGAATGATTCTGCCGAGGTGGATGGTGCGAACGGGTGGCAGGTGTTCCGGCACATCACCTTTCCGCTGCTTTCCCCGACCACTTACTTCCTGTCGTTGATCGGTATTATCGGGACCTTTAAGGCCTTCAATACCATCTGGATCTTCAGGAGCAATTTGGCTTTGGGGACGACGGACACCTTCAGCCTGGTGATCTTTATTGAATTTTTCGAAAAGCTCAGGTATGGGTATGCATCGGCGATGGCCTTTGTTTTGTTTGGAATCATCTTAACACTGACTCTCATCAATAACCGGATTCAAGGTTCACGGGTGTTTTATGGATAATCGACATAAAAGACGGAAAGGCTTTTCTTACGCGTCGCGCAGGAAGATTTTTATCTACATTGTCCTATCGCTGGGTGCGTTCATCTCGTTGATCCCGTTCATCTGGATGATTTCTACCTCTTTAATGAGCCTGGGTGAAGCCTTGGGAACTGCGTTTTTCCCATCAGAGCTGCATTTTGAGAACTATGCCGAAGCCTGGCGGCGGGCACAGTTTTCTGAGTATTTTATCAACAGCATTTTGATCACATTGATCACCCTGGCAGGCGAGATCACTTTCAGCATTTTTGCAGCTTACGCTTTTGCCCGGATGGAATTCCCCGGTCGCGATTTGATCTTCGGTGTGATGTTAAGCACCATCATGATCCCGGCCATGGTTTTGATCATCCCGAACTTCCTCACGGTCACCTGGCTGGGGCGGATTGGACCTATCCCGTGGATCAACAACTGGCCTGCCCTGACGATTCCCTTTATGGGTAGCATCTTTTCAATCTTTTTACTCAAGCAGTTCTTTGCCCAGGTGCCGGATGAGCTGTTCGACGCTGCCCAAATCGATGGCGCCGGGCATCTGCGCTTCCTGTTCCAGGTGGTTTTGCCCTTATCGAAGGCCCCGCTGATGGTCATCCTGGTGTTGTCCTTCATCGGTACCTGGAACTCACTCGCCTGGCCGATGCTGGTGACCAATACCCCCGACTGGCGCCCGATTTCCGTCGGGTTGATGAACTTTGTCGATGAAGCTGGCCAACTGGTCAATTTAACCATGGCGGGTGCCTTTATTACCATTATCCCGATTTTGGTGATTTATTTCTTCACCCAGCGACAATTCACCGATAGTATTGCCAGATCAGGGTTGAAAGGTTAAACTGGGTATAAATGAGGAAGGAGGCTATGGATTAAAGTCTTTTTTAGCACAAATGCGTATTACAAAAATTTTCTATTTGAGGAGACGAAAAATTCATGAAAAAGTTTAGCATTTTACTCGCAATCGTTATGTTGTTTTCCCTCGTGCTTGCAGCATGCGGCCCCACCGAAACACCTCCAGCCGTTGAGGAGCCGGTGGTAGAGGAACCTGTGGTAGAGGAACCGGTCGTTGAAGAACCGGAAGAAGTTGAGGAAGTCGAGGAGCCGGAACCCGTTGAGGAAGCACCACCATTCGAAGGTGTCACCGTGCAATTCTGGCATGTCTATACGGATGCTCCCGGTGAGGCTTTGCAGGCACTGGTGGACGAATTCAATGACACCAATCCTTATGGCATCACCGTCAATGCCCTGGACCAGGGCCGTTACAGCGATGTTGAGGACAAGGTCAACGCTGGTATCCAATCAGGCGATCTGCCTGACGTGGTCATGGCTTACACGAATGCTCTGGCAGACTGGTATTCTGTGGGCTTTATCGCAGACCTGGTTCCCTATATCGACGACCCGGAATACGGCCTGAATGTTGAGGAATTAGCGGATCTGTACCCCCACCTCAAGGAAGCTGGCAGCACACCTGATGGTGCCTGGATCGCGTACCCGATGACCCAATCCGCCAATGTTCTGGTATTGAACTACACCTGGGCTGAGGAATTGGGCTTTGCTGAACTGCCCGCCACATCGGCTGAACTGAAGGACCTGGTGTGCGCAGCAGCCGCTGAAAATACAGAAAAGGGCGGCGATTTCGCCGGTACCGGTGGTATGGTGTTCTTCCCCAATGCGACCAACTGGCTGCACTGGCTGTATGCTTTTGGCGGCAATGAGCTCAATGATGCTCGCGATGCTTATGACTTCACCTCGCAGGAAGCGATTGACACAACCATGTTCATCTTGGACCTGAAGAACGAGGGCTGCGTCTGGCAGACCGAAAGCTATCCCAACCCTGAGCAGGCGCAGCGCAAAGCCATCATCACCATGAGCTCGACCGCTGGCGCTCCGTACTATGCCGCGGCTTTTGCAGATGAAAGCAATGCTGATGTGTGGGGTTGGATGGCCGCTCCCGGGCCCGATGGCACCTTGGCAGTGAACGCCTTCCAGCAGATGTTGGGTGTGATCCCCAGCACACAGCAGCGCGAAATGGCTTCGTGGCTGTTCATCAAATGGCTGACCTCGCCCGAAATCCAGGCGCGCTGGATTCCCGCCAGTGGTTACTACGGCACGCAGTACACCACCGAGGCGATGATGACGGACTATGCCGCAGAGAACCCCGTGTGGGCTTCCGGTGTTGAACTGGCTGCAATTGGCCCGTCAGAGCCGCAAACCTTCCCGGCGTGGTCATCCGTGCGGCGCACCCTGAACGATTTCGCTGCCGAACTGTACAATGCCACCAGCCAGGCTGAGGTCGAAGAGATCCTCGCCCGATTGACCGAAACCGCCAACGAATTGGTAGCGGAGGTGCAGTAATTTCCACAGCAGCCATGCTGGTTGCTGACCACAAATGAAATGACACCCCCCAGGTTGATCAACCTGGGGGGTGAAGTTTAAACTTGCTATTGCGATTGGGGGAACCGACCGCATTCATCAGAGGAATTGATAACCAAACGATGTTATTTTTTTAACACGTTCTTAAGCCAATTGTGGACCCCATCCGTTATACTGTTACCGTCTGGTTGATCAACAAATCAGCCAGGATGGACAAAATTCAGATTTTCTCTCACTCCTTTTGGTTTTGAGGCTCCTTCCGAGTAACGTCAGCGGATGACTGGTCAAGTCATCCGCTGATGTGTTAACCGAATTGGCTGTGACGAAAAGTTAATCGGTACCGAGCAGTTGCGGATAGATCTCCCGAGCCCAGGCACGAATTTTGTCCCAATCGCGATGGTCTTGTTCCGGGAGTACTTTCATAGATTGTCCGATGACATCAGTCAATTTTTCGTGGTCAATGCATCCCCCAAACAGCCCCAGGCTGATGGGCACTTTGGTTGCGATCATGGGTTTGGCGAAATCAGTGGCCTTTTGGATGTTTTCTGGGGTTTCCTCTCCCATCATCAGGCAGACTAAAAAGTACGCCACAGGCACGTTTTGCAGCTCTTTGCGATGTTCGCGCATGAAACGCCTGGTTTTACCCAGGACGTGGAACATCCGCACAGCCGTTCCAACGACAACCGCATCGTACCCGGCCAGATCTTTAACCGATTCCACGGGTTCAACATCTACCTGGACGCCGGCAGCGGTCATCTCTTCAGCGATAGCCTGGGCAACTTCAGCGGTTGAGCCGGCGACTGTGCCGTAAGCGAGAAGAATTTTCTTGGTCATGGATCCGGGTCCTTTCATTTGGGTGAGGATTTATTGATAGGGATATTTTAATCTAATTTTCCGATTATGCGGGGTTAGTTGCCATGAAACGGAGGGGATAAAAGTTGGCCAACGCGCCGGAATTCGCTGATGAAGGTGCCAAAGGTCTGCAAGCCAAGAAAAGCCCCGCAAAATAAAATTTTCTCGATTATTTTGAATTCGCAATTGATGATTGTTCGCAGGTGAGCCTATGGGATGTTTCGGATTGGGGATTATTTTTACCTCGGCCGATGGAATGCTCGCTGCGATCTTTCTTTTCACAGCGTGCGGGTATTCCGGGTTCACCGGACGAAGGCGTCATTATCCATTTACCCAGACAAAAATTTCGCAATGCGGGGCCGGTTGGGGCACGGCATGCCGTGCCCTAACGTTGATTTGCTGATCCATTTGCCTGCCCAAAGTGGCATCCAACAAAGGTCAGATTTTCTCCACCCTCAACCGGCAGCATTGATATTGGGGCGGTCTTATCCTAAAATCAGAATCAAGAAAAAACACACAGAAAGGCGGGTTGAACCCATGGCGAGCACATCTCAGGGCGATTTAGCGAATTTATGGGCTGCAGGCGGGCAGCAAATCCGCTCACCCGGTGAAAATGCGGATGCGGGAAGCGATACGGATTGCCCAGAATGCGGCTGGCAGCTGACGGGGAAATTCTCTGCCTGCCCGCGCTGCGGCGCTGACCTGCGCTGTGTGAACTGTGCATATTGCGGGGGTAAAGTACTTGCCAGGCACGGGCTGTGCCCGCACTGTACGGCGCCTTTGGGCAAAGCAGCCCCCTGAGTGTCACTTTATCGGTGTTTTTCCGATTTTATTCAAGAATAAAGACGTATTCGGTAATCTTTATCCATGCTTCGTAATAATTTTATACTTTCTTTACAATTTAACGCTATTTATTAAGTGTACAACCAAGTAACCTATTAATCGTGAGGTGTTTTATGAACAAACAAAAAGCAATTGGCATATCGATCCTTGTGACTGTGGCTTTGCTGGTGATCACCACAGGCGTGGTCTTTGCTGCCGGGTTTGCCCATGGCGGGCAGCCTTTCAATCAAGCTGAACGGGGTGATGATTCTGGCCAATTTTGGGGCCCGATGCATGGGCGCGGCTGGTCATCAGAAGAACAGCCGATGCACGAGGCCATGGTTGGGGCGGTGGCCGACGCTACCGGCTTGAGCGTGGAAGACATCGAAGACCGCCTTGCATCCGGTGAGCATCTGTCCGAGGTTGCCCTGGATGCCGGGATGGACGAAACAGCCTTTTTTGAGCTGATGACAGAGACCCGCGAAGCCTTTCTGGCCGAAGCGATCGAAAACGGCTGGCTCAGTGAAGCGCATTACCAGTGGATGCTTGAGCACATGGATGGCGAGGCCTACGGACCCGGCGATGGCAGCTGCCACGGTTTTGACACCGAGGAGGACGTTTTCCGGGGTGGCCGCGGCCATGGCATGGGGCGCCGCGGGCGCTGGTAATTAAGGTCGGTGTGTGAATCGATGAAGAACATTTGGTATTGGATTATTGGCATAGGAACAATTCTGATCCTGTGTTTGGTGACCTTGTTGGGCGTGGGTTTTCTGCGCCTGCAGGGTATGCCCATGGATTGGATGAATGGAGGTAGTAATGTTTGGGGTTTTGGCAATTGGCATCACCACGGTTTTAGATGGGGGGGGCCGATGATGGGGATGGGTGGCGGATTATTATTGTTGTTGGTCGTCCTGTTTGGATTTATGGTGTTAGTGGCTGTGGGTGTGTTTTTCCTGGTGAGAGCCTTGCAGCAGCCCAATCGAGACCGATTTGAAGCCACAACGCGACATTGTGACCACTGCGGCAAAGCAGTTTCACCTGACTGGCAGGTCTGCCCCTATTGCGGTGAATCGCTGAGGGATTAAGCGCATTATGCCTTGCTTTGGAATGGGCTCAGACCTGATCAAATTAGGGTCCCTGATCTTACCTGAAGCAGTTCCCGCTTTATCGGGTAGGCAGGAAACCCGGGTGCGGGTGAACTGCCCGGAATGCGGCTGGGAGATCACAAGTGATTTCACCTGGTGTCCGCAGTGCGGCGTGCGTACGAAACCTTACCAGTGCGCCTATTGCCGGGGCTGGGTCCCGGTGGGAATGGAAGTCTGTCCCCGGTGCGGCGCGCCTGAAAATTAAGTTCTCGTTTTGATGACAGGGCACAGGATGTTTATCTGTGCCCTGTTTGGGTAAAATTGGGATGATAGTGCCACAATCCCGAGGATATGCATATGCCTGCAAAAATTTTGATCGTTGATGATGAGGATGATATCCGGGAGCTGCTGCTGGCCTACCTGGAAAAGGAAGGCTACCAGGTGATCGGGGCCAGCGACGGCGAGCAGGCGGTGCGGGCAGCCAGAGAACATACCCCGGATGTGGTCATCCTGGATATCATGCTGCCAAAGATGAGCGGCTTGGATGTGCTTTCGACCCTGCGGCGGGAGTCGGATGTGTATGTGCTCATGCTGACCGCCAAAACAGAGGAGATTGACAAGCTGGTGGGGCTCAACATGGGTGCCGATGACTACCTGACCAAACCCTTTTCGCCGCGCGAACTGGTGGCCAGGGTCAATGCTGCCCTCAGGCGCCTGACGCAACACACCCCCGATAACGAGAAGCGGGTCTTGCGCACGGCACATCTCCGCCTGGATGAGGGCGCCCATAAAGCCTGGCTGGAAGATAAACCGCTTGAGCTGACAGCGATCGAATTTGACCTGCTGCAGACGCTGATGATACACAACGGGCAGGTGCTGACCCGGGAGCAGCTGCTGGAGCATGTATGGGGGACCAATTACTATGGCGAAACCCGGGTTGTGGATGTGCATATCGGCCATATCCGCAAGAAACTGGATGAGCGGTTCGTTGAAACCGTGTGGGGTGTTGGCTATCGCTTTGAGGATGAACGGGTGCTGTAATGGGGTTCTTTAAAAAACGTTTGTTTTGGAAATTCTTTTTTTCTTATTTTGTTTTGGTGCTGGTCACCATCCTTGTGATGGCCTTTGTGATCAGGATCCTGCTCCCTGGGATCTTTGGCAGCCACATGGCCAGCATGAACCGGCTGTTCATGCGCCATGGTTTGGAGGATACGGGTCATATGAGCGGGATGGGTGCGATGGGGGGCAGGATGATGGGCTGGTCGGGGTTTTTTACCGATCTGTTCGCGATTTTCAACCAGATCATCTATGATGCCATTTTGTATGCCATTCTGCCATCGGCGTTGATCGCCCTGGTGTTGAGCGTGGTGATGAGCCAGCGATTTGTGAGGCCGCTGCAACAGATGACCCAAGCAGCCGATCGCATTGCCCAGGGTCATTATGAAGAGCGTTTACCAGAGGGAGCGCTTGCGGCCGAATCACAGGATGAACTGGGTCAACTGGCTGTGCGCTTCAACCGGATGACAGCCCAGCTTGAGCAGGTTGAAGATATGCGCCAAAAATTGATCGGCGACGTGGCGCATGAACTGCGCACGCCACTGACGGTGATCAAAGGATCGCTGGATGGATTGATGGATGGGGTGCTGTCCCCGGATGCGACCACCTACGAGCGGATTTACCGCCAGGTGGACCGCATGGGCCGGATGGTGGATGACCTGCAAGAATTGAACCGGATCGAAGAAGGAATGATCGAGCTGAACGTCGCTCCTGTGGATGCCAGGCAGCTTTTAACGACTTTGGTGCACACCGTGTCAGTCAATTATTCGGCGAATGACGTGGACCTCAACCTTAGGCTGCCCGACACACCACTGCTGGTTTTGGCCGATGAAGACCGCGTTGAGCAGGTGATGATCAACTTGCTGAGCAATGCGCTGCAGTTCACACCGAGCGAGGGGCAGGTGCTTGTTGGGGCAGAACGTGTCGGTGATATGGCCCACATCAGCGTGGCGGATACAGGGGCCGGGATGGCGCCTGAACACCTGGAGAAGGTGTTCGCCCGGTTCTACCGCGTGGATGACTCCCGTTCGCGGCAGGCGGGCGGCAGCGGGATTGGTTTAACCGTCGCTAAAAAGCTGGTGGAGGCCATGGGCGGGCAAATCTGGGCGGAGAGCGCCGGGCTGGGCCAGGGCTCTGTGTTCACGTTTACCCTGCCGCTGGCTTAGTTCGATTTGGTTTCAGCCCAGGGTCAGCTTTGTTTTGTGATCTCCAACGCTTCGGCATAGCGTTGGATGGCTTGAATGTGCTCCTGCGCGGTGGAAAAGCCAGCGGCCATGGTGATCACGGTCAGATGGGTAGAGCCAACAGCCTGCCAGCCCTGGGCCAGCCGATGCCAGGTATCCGGGTTGCCCTCCTTGTACCGCAAGCGCGGCTCAATGCCGATCTCCGCCATGCTGCGCCCTGCTTGGGCGACATAGGTGTGCAGGCGTTCAAAGTCCTCAGCGCCAGCTTCGGGGGTGTGATAATTGGGCAGCCAGCCATCGCCCATTTGGGCAACGCGGCGTAAAACCGGGTCGGCATGCCCGCCAAACCATAGCGGGATCGGACGTTGGACGGGGAGGGGATTCAAACCGGCATCCAGGATGGTGTGCCAGCGGCCTTTGAAGGTGACCAATTCCTCCGTCCACAGTTTATGCAGGACCTGCACTTGTTCTTCGATGCGGGCGCCCCGGTTGTGAAAATCCTTGTTCTGGGCGATGTATTCAACTTTGTTCCAGCCCAGGGCAATACCAAGGCGCAGCCGGCCCTGGCAGAGCACATCGAGGGTCGCCGCCTGTTTGGCGAACAGGACCGTCTCACGCTGCGGCAGGATAATGATCCCGCTGATGAAGGATAAACGCTCTGTCAGTCCGGCCAGGTAGCTGAACAGGGTCAGCGGCTCCTGGAATGGGTCTGTATAGGTGTAGGGCCCTGACCAGCCGCCTTCCCGGTCGGGGTTGGCGCCCAGCAGGTGATCGTAAGCCAGCAGGTGGGTGTAGCCCAGGTCTTCAGCAGCCTGGGCGAAATCCCGGATCGCTAAAGGATCGCTGGGGAACTCGGTTTGGGGGAAGACAACGCCAATTTTCATAAATTTACTCCCATGCTTAATGAGTGGTGTGTTGATTTAATTTTACCTTGCTGAAGGATAATGCTTGGGAAATTCGGTAACCTGATATTCGGTTCCAACCTATCAGCTACGCAACCTGCGATACAGAATCACTAGAACAAAGACTGTTATTGAAAATCTTTATATTTCCTTTTCCCTCGATGTTAGATTTTTTCTGTAAAGCCTTTCCGGTGATGCTGGTCTCGTATTCCAAGACAACCTAGCGCTTGAAGGTATCACTGAACCATTTGCATGTCGGTTTCGGCCTGAAATTCCTTTTCGGTTGATTCTAAACCTGTTAATATTTTCGGTAAGGTAGTGGGCAATAATCCCTGGCACCAAATCCTGTTTCACCATTCACCACCCACCATTCACCACCGACAATTTTGTGGTTTATAATGTCTGCACGCATTCTTACAGGAGCCCGCATTGACCGCCAGCACACAACCTGCCTACCGCAACCCCAACCTCCCGCCCGGTGAACGCGCCCGTGACCTGATCGCCCGGATGACCATCGCAGAGAAGATCTCCCAGATGATGGACGACTCCCCGGCCATCGAGCGCTTGGGCATCCCCGCTTACACCTGGTGGAACGAAGCGCTGCACGGCATCGCCCGGGCCGGGACCGCCACTGTCTTCCCCCAGGCGATCGGCATCGCGGCCACCTGGAACGAAGAGCTTGTTTTCCGTATGGCCACCGCCATATCGGACGAGGGGCGCGCCAAACACCATGAAGCCCTGCGATGCGGTGACCACTCCCGCTACACAGGCCTGACCTTCTGGTCACCCAATATCAACATTTTCCGCGATCCACGCTGGGGCCGGGGGCAAGAGACCTACGGTGAAGACCCCTACCTGACCGCCCGCATCGGGACCCAGTTCGTGCGCGGCATGCAAGGGGACGACCCGCGCCACCTCAAAACGGCCGCCTGCGCCAAACATTTCGCCGTCCACAGCGGACCCGAGGCTGACCGGCACCATTTTGATGCCCGGGTTGACCGGCGGGACCTGCTGCTGACTTACCTGCCAGCCTTTGAGGCGCTCGTGCGAGATGCGGGCGTGGCCGGTGTGATGGGTGCCTATAACCGGGTCAACGGCGAAGCCTGCTGTGCGAGCCCCTTCTTATTGGATGAGGTTTTGCGCCAGCGCTGGGGCTTCGAGGGTTACACCGTCTCCGATTGCGACGCGATCAAAGATATCTACACACACCACCAGCTCGTCCCCAGCCCTGAAGAGGCTGCCGGGATGGCTGTCCAGGCAGGCTGCAATCTGAACTGCGGCCATACATTCGAGCACCTCCTGTTGGCCGTCGGGCAGGGCTGGCTTCCTGAACGTGAGATTGATACAGCCCTTTCCTATTTGTTCCAAGTCCGTTTCAGGCTGGGGATGTTCGACCCCCCACAAACGGTGCCCTACGCCGCGATCCCGATCGAGGCTGTCGACAGCCCCGCTCACCAGGCCCTGGCATTGGAAGTCGCCCGCCAATCCCTGGTGCTGCTTAAAAATGAAGGGCGCATCCTGCCTGTGGAGAAAGACATCCAGTCGGTTGCCGTGATCGGCCCCAACGCCGATGATCCCCTGGTCTTGCTTGGGAACTATTACGGCAAGCCCTCGTCACCCATCACCGTGCTGGAGGGCATCCGGAACATGGTGCCAGAAAGCACCCAGGTGCGCTATGCCCGCGGCTGTGATATTGCTGCGCCAGGCCAGTCAGGCTTCTCTGAGGCCGTGCAAGCCGCTGCTGAATCGGACCTGGCCGTCGTGGTGTTGGGCCTCTCACAGCGCGTCGAAGGCGAAGAAGGCCAGTCCGAGGGCAACCCTGGGGGGCAAGTCAGCCACGGCGACCGTCACACGTTGGACCTGCCCGGCGAGCAAGAGGCTTTGCTTAAGGCAATCGCGGCGACAGGCACCCCGGTGGTGCTGGTGCTGCTCAACGGGAGCCCGATTGCGCTTAACTGGGCGGACGCGCATGTCCCGGCCATCCTGGAGGCGTGGTATCCCGGCCAGGCTGGCGGACGCGCTGTGGCAGAAGCCCTGTTTGGCGACACCAACCCGGGCGGCAAGCTGCCCGTCACCTTTTATCGCTCCGTTGAAGCGCTGCCGCCCTTTGAGGACTACCGCATGCTTGGGCGCACCTACCTTTACTTTGAAGGGGCCCCGCTGTATCCATTCGGTTACGGTTTGAGCTACACAGATTTTGCTTACCACAACCTGTCTGTAACCCCCGGGCAGATGCACCAGCCCACACCTCTCCAGGTCAGCTGCGATGTGCACAACACAGGGCAGTTAGCCGGGGATGAGGTTGTTCAGGTCTACCTGAGCGACCAGGCAGCCTCGGTGCCCGTACCGCGACACAGCCTGGTGGGTTTCAAACGGGTTCACCTGGCGCCAGGCGCGGTTGCACACCTTGAGTTTTCCATCCATCCCCGCCAATTTGCCGTCGTCACCGACAACGGTGAGTGGGTGGTTGAACCCGGTGCTTTCACCCTGTTCGTCGGCGGCGGGCAGCCCGGCCAGGCTGCGGGCTTATCGGCAACCTTTGAGTTGATCGGCGAGCCGACCGTCCTGATGGATTAATTGTATTATGCTTAAATGATCTAATTATTGGAGAAATATGACCCTTTCATTATCGATTTGGAGCTGGCTCCTGGCATTAACGCCGGTGGTGGTGGTTTTGATCATGATGCTCAGATTCCGCTGGGGGGGCAGCCGCGCAGGTTCTGCCGGCTGGCTGGCAGCGCTCCTGGTCGCCATCCTGTTCTTTGGGGCAGGGTTCGAGCTGCTGGCCGTTGCGCAGATCAAAGCCGTTCTTCTCAGCATCGATGTGCTGATGATCATCTGGACGGCGCTGCTCCTGTTCAATATTGTCCAGGAGGCAGGTGCCATCCGCATGATCGGGCAGGCCATGCCCACCCTGACCGAGGACAAGGTCATGCAGTCCCTGTTGATCGGGTGGCTGATGGTCACCTTTTTACAGGGGATGGGCGGTTTTGGCGTGCCGGTGGCGGTGTGTGCCCCGATGCTGGTCGGTTTGGGATTCACGCCCATCCAGGCCGTTGTGATGGCATCCCTGGGTGATGGTTGGGCGGTCACCTTTGGCTCATTAGGGACCTCGTTCCAATCGCTGATGGCAGTGACAGGCCTTTCTGCCGAAGCCCTCGCCCCGCTCTCTGCGATACTAAGCGGTCTGGCAGGTTTTCCCAGCGGCCTGCTGGTGGCGGTGGCCGGCAATGGCTGGAAGAGCCTCAAACGGGCCTTTCTGCCTGTCCTGTTGATCTCCGCCGTGATGGGCGTGGTGCAATACCTGCTGGCCGTCAACGGCATGTGGACTTTGGGCAGCACCGGCGCCGGATTGGCTGGCCTGGGCGTGGGATTCCTCCTGCTGCGCCTGCCCGCCTATCACAACAACGTCCACAACGTTAAGCTGGCCAGGCCTGGCGAAGGCGAAAACGCAGGCAAATCACTGTGGCTTTCGCTGATTGGCTATGGTTTACTGGTCGTTTTGGCTTTCACGGTCAACTTGGTCCCCCCTGTTAAAGCCTTTCTTGGCCAGGTGACCTTCTCTCTGGACTTCCCGGCGGTGGCCACCCGCTACGGCTGGGTGACTCAGGCCGGGCCAGGGCGGACGATCAACTTGTTTGGGCATGTTGGATCGATCCTGCTCTATAGCAGCCTGCTCTCCTTGCTGATCTATCGCCGCACGGGTTATTTACAACCCGACTCCATCAAACGCATCTTAACCCGGGTCGCCCGCAGCGGTGTGAACGCCAGCCTGGGCATTTTAGCCATGGTCGGCGTGGCATCGATTATGCTGCATAGCGGGATGACCTATTTACTGGCAGAAGGACTCAGCGTCAGTTTCAGCCGGGATCTTTACCCGGTGATCGCACCCTTTATTGGCGCTTTAGGGGCGTTCATCACCGGAAGCAATACCAACTCCAATGTGCTGTTCGGCGTACTCCAGCAGAACTCAGCCCAGCTGCTCAACCTGAGCGTTCCCCTGGTCCTGGCTGCGCAGACTGCAGGCGGCTCGCTGGGGAGCGTGCTGGCACCTGCCAAGGTGATTGTGGGCTGCAGCACTGTGGGTTTGACCGGCCAGGAGGGCAGCGTGATGCGCAAGCTGCTGCTGTATGGATTGATCCTGGTGTTGACCGTATCGATCTCAGCCTTATTGATTCACTTGATTTAACGGGAAAAACATGCCAATTTTAGACCTGATCTCAGAACAGATGAAAAAAAATGGCCTGAAAACCAAGGTGGTCCTGCTGGTTATCCAGGTTGTCCTGCCCTTTGGTCTGTATCTTGCCCTGAGGGCTGAAAATGGGCTGCTGGCCGCAATATTGGCAGTCCCATTGCTGCTCAGCATGGCTTTCTTAATGTGGTTGAGATGAAAATCCACACTAGGTACAAGGGAAAAACCCTCAGCCAGGTCCTTTATGCCCTCAGCCTGGTATGTCTTGCCATCGGGCTGTTCGCCCTTGGCTGGGTGGTCTGGCCGGCACCGACCGACGCCCGCCAGTTCATAATCCCGGCAGGACCGCTCCCGGCAGCATCAGGGGAGACCAGGTATGCCAGCTATTCAGCCTATTCGCTCAAGATCAACTGGCCGCGCTGGCTTCGCAGCGGCGAGACCGGCACGATCCACCTCCGCCTGACCGACCTGGATCACGAGCCTCTCCCCGCTGGAGAGACCAGGGAGGGACAGGTCGTGCTGGCCGAGCCAGCCCTCTACCCGCTGCGCCTGGACCCACCCGGCAGCACACAGGCTAACATAGCCGACGAGCAGGACTTAGTGCTGTTTTGGGAGGTGACGGGCGAACAGCCCGGGGAGATTCCCGGGAAGATGTTCGTGTCCTTTGGGTTCTATGACGAAGACCTCGACGAACTGGTTCCGGTGCCTGTGGCAGTGGTCGACTTTGAAATCAAGGTGATCGACCTGTGGGGGCTGGATTCCGGGCTGGTGATTTGGCTCGGGCTGGTGGGGCTGGTGGTGTGGGGGGCACTGTTCGTGCTGGGCAGGGTTGCGGGCGTAGCGTATAGATCTTAGCGGACAGGTGATAGCTGATAGCTGTTAGCTGATAGCTAATAGCTGATAGCTAATAGCTAATAGCGGATAGCTGATTGCTGATAGGTGATGGGCAGTCACCATCCGCTGGAGGCCAGAAGCAAGTGAAACAACCAATGAGCAGCGCAATACCTATGCCCCAACCGTAAGCGGATATTAAAGCCAGTCGGCAGGGATTGGTTGGGAGGAACAATGGACGAGATGGACAAAGATCGAAATGAAGGGAAACCACTCGACGGAAATAAAAAGTTGCCCCTGGGGTTGATCCCCCTGCAGGCGGGCTGCCTGACCTTCGCCCTCGCGACGGTGGCCATCCTGGTCGGCTTGTGGCTGGATACACGCCTGGGCACTGCCCCGCGCTGGATGCTGATCCTGCTGATCGGCAGCGCACCCTTCACCCTGGGTGGCGTGTTCTTCTTTGTACGGGCTTCACTGCGCAGGATGCGCGCCCAGGCGGCGGTGGATGAGGGTGAAGATCAACATGATGAATAGCATGCTATCCATCACCATCGATCAGAGAGGTGAAGATGCAAAAACAACCAGCGATCATCACCCAGGGGTTGACCCGCTGCTTCGACGAGATCACCGCGGTGGACCATCTCGACCTGGAGATCTATCCAGGCGAGGTGCTGGGCTTTATAGGCCACAACGGCGCCGGGAAGACGACCACCGTGCGCCTGCTGAACGGCGTGCTGACGCCGACTTCCGGTAAGGCCCAGGTGCTGGGGCTGGACCCCAGCGTGGATGGCGCCCTGTTGCGCCAGCGCACCGGCGTCCTCACGGAAACGCCCTCGGTGGATGAACGTCTGACCGGTTACGAGAACCTGTCCATTTTCGGCGCGCTGTACAATGTACCCGCAGCCGATCTCGATCGACGGGTGGCAGACCTGCTCGAGCTGTTCCAGCTTTCTGAACGTGCTGGCGACCGAGTGAGCGAGTACAGCAAGGGGATGAAGCAAAAGCTGGCCCTGGCGCGCGCCATGATCCACCAACCCGAACTGCTTTTCCTGGACGAGCCCACCTCCGGGCTTGACCCCGTCATCACCCGCCAGGTGCACACCCTCATCCAGGACCTTTCGAAAAACGGCGACCACACGGTGTTTTTATGCACTCACAATCTCGCAGAAGCCCAGCGGCTGTGCGACCGGGTGGCCGTGCTTGAAAATGGCAAAATGGTCGCCCTGGGTAGTCCCGCAGCCTTGGCCCAGGAGTTGTGGAAGGGCGTTCATCTCGAATTTGAGACCGCTTACGATGCCCTCCCGGGCGCATTGCGCACCCTGGAAACACTCCCCGATGTCTACGATGTTATCCAGGGTGAAGGTCAGCCCGTCATCTCGCTATCGCTCACGTACAGGGAACAGGTGCCGGGGATGGTCGCCCGGCTGGTGGAAGCAGGCGTCCCGCTCTATCGGCTGACGCCCAAAGACCCCACCCTTGAGGATATCTACTTTGCCCTGCATGAAAACAAGCCGGAGGTGAACCGATGAATTGGCGCGCAATTCGAGCCATTATCCGGCGGGATATGCTGGCTGTAACCCGCAGCAAAGGGGTGCTGCTGCCCCTGATCATTGTCCCTATGCTGTTCATGATCATCCTGCCCGGTGCCTTTGGGTACTTCACCCCGATCATCAATCAACTGCCCGGGGGAAACATGTCCGAAATCGAACTGTTCCTGAACCAGCTACCGCCGGCTATGCTGGCCCAGTTTGAGGGGTATTCCTTTGACCAAATGATGATTGTCTTCATGCTGGTGTACATGTTGGCGCCGTTGTTCCTGATCATCCCCTTGATGGTGGCCAGTGTTGTGGCGGCAGACAGCTTCGCCGGAGAGAAGGAGCGTAAAACGCTGGAAGCCCTGATCTACACGCCAACCACGGACCTTGAACTCTTCACGGCCAAGGTGCTCTCCGCGCTGATCCCGGCGGTCAGCGTCTCGCTGGTTGGGTTCCTGCTCTACGCCCTGACCGCCAACATTGCAGCCTGGCCGACCATGGGGCGCGTCTTCTTCCCCAACACAGCCTGGGTCATCCTGGTCCTGTGGGTTGCGCCAGGGACGGCAGCCACAGGCCTGGGTGCCACAGTGATGGTCTCCTCCAAGGTCAATTCCTTCCAGGAGGCCAATCAAATCGCCGGGGTGATCGTGCTGCCTATCCTGGCCTTGGTGGTCGCCCAGATCACCGGGGTGATGTATTTCAGCAACCTGCTCACGTTCCTGCTGGGGTTGTTCTTCTGGACGGGTGGGAGTGTGCTGCTGTATTTGGGGGCGCGCACCTTTCGGCGCAGTGAGATCCTCGCCCGGGGGTGAGTAACCAAAAATAAGTGTTTTGCTCATATTCATCCTGGTTGCTTTCCTGCTCGTTTGGAGAATCCTTATCCAGGAGAGTCAAGGCGCAAAATTCCCTGTTATCAATCCGTGATTCACTTTTTCAGAAGGTGGAGAGTGCCATTATAATTATCACCGGTCAATGAAACAAGACCATAGCAATGCATACCACTTAACCAAATTACAA
This sequence comes from Anaerolineaceae bacterium UBA4775, assembly GCA_002403205.1. Taxonomy (GTDB): domain Bacteria; phylum Chloroflexota; class Anaerolineae; order Anaerolineales; family Anaerolineaceae; genus Brevifilum. The sequence goes on along the minus strand of DHHJ01000029.1, from coordinate 63,248 downwards.
CAGGAGCCACCCCATGCCCATCCCCTTTATTGAACCCTTCCGCATCAAGGTCGTCGAACCGATCAAACAAACCACCCGTGAAGAGCGCCAGCGTATCCTGGCAGACGCGCACAACAACCTGTTCGGCGTCGCTGCTGAGGATGTGTTCATCGATTTTCTGACCGATTCGGGCACCAACGCCATGAGCGACCGCCAATGGTCAGCCATGATGGTCGGGGACGAATCCTACGCGGGTACCCGCAGTTTTGCCCGCTTCGAGGCTGCCGTGCAGGAGGTGCTCGGGTTCCCCTATGTGCTGCCCACCCACCAGGGGCGCGGTGCCGAGGGTGTGCTGTTCAAGACGATGGTCTCAGCCGGGCAATACGTGCCCAACAACCGCCATTTTGACACCACCCAGGCCAACCTACTGGCCCTGGGTGCCCACCCGGTTGACCTGGCCGTACCCGAAGCCTCTGACCCCCAGCGTGACCTGCCCTTTAAAGGGAATATGGACCTGGAAAAACTGGAAGCATTCATCCAAAAAACCGGCCCGGGGAATATCCCCGTCGGCATGCTGACCGTCACCAACAATTCGGCTGCCGGCCAGCCCGTCTCGATGGCCAACCTGCGCGCCACAGCGGAGATCTACCACCGCCATGGGATTCCCTTTTTCATCGATGCCTGCCGTTTCGCAGAAAACGCCTGGTTCATCAAAAACCGCGAGCCGGGCTACGCCGACCGCTCCGTGGGCGAGATCGCCCGGGAGATGTTTTCTTACGCCGACGGCTGCACAATGAGCGCCAAGAAGGACGCCATTGTCAATATCGGTGGATTTATCGCCTGCCGCGATGAAAACCTCAAACTGAAGCTGGCAGAACGCCTGATCATCCAGGAGGGCTTCCTGACTTATGGTGGTCTGGCTGGCCGTGACCTGGAGGCCATTGCCGTTGGCCTGCGGGAGGGCATCAGTGAGGACTACCTGGCTTATCGCGAGCGTCACACAGCGTACCTGGGTGATGTGCTGCGCGCTGCCGGGATGAGCGTCTACCTGCCCACCGGCGGTCACGCCGTGTATGTGGACGCTGCCCAAACCCTGCCCCACATCCCACCTGCACAGTTTCCCGGTGTGGCCCTGGCGAATATGCTCTACATCGAGGGCGGTGTGCGCACCGTGGAGATTGGCAGCCTGATGTTCTCACACCCCGACCCTGACACCGGCCAGGTCCTTACCGCGCCCAACGAGCTGGTGCGCTTCGCCATCCCGCGCCGGGTTTATACCCGCAGTCACCTGGATTACGTCGGCGAGGTAGCCAGCGTCGTGGTCAGGCAGTCCGAAAAGATCCGCGGCCTTGAGATCACCTGGGCGCCGGAGCTGCTGCGGCACTTCATCGCCAAGCTGGATTGGGTAAGTTCTGCCAATTGAAAAATACTTGCATAAAAATTTACCCAGAGGAGATTAATTTATGGAATGGGAATATAAAGTGATCACTTTGCGAACCGAGGGGTTCTGGGGCGGCAAGATCGATGTCGCCCAAAAGGAAGCGTTGATGAACAGCCTGGGACATGATGAATGGGCGCTGACCGCTGCCTTTGATACAAATGAGGGCTACGGCCGCACCAGGGATGTTGTGGTGTTGTTCAAACGGCCGCGCAGGTGACCGGTTAAGGTCTGATCATCCTTGATGAATCTCGACCCTGCCATTACCAAAGGGAGCAAGACATTGACCAGCCTGTATGAAGATGACCTCCAGCGGTCCTTGGGACGCTACGCCGACCGCCTGGCCCCATACCGGGTCAGGCCTGAACCCTTTGCGCCAGGTGAACCCTTGTTCTGGGACGCCCCGGACATCTCAACGCAGATGCTGGCAACCCATCTTGACCCCACTACGGACCTGGCCAGCCGAAAGCCGGAAACCATCGATGCAGCGGTAGCCTGGATCGTTGCCACCCTGGGGCAGCAGACCGGTGATTCCGTGCTCGACCTGGGCTGCGGCCCCGGGCTGTATGCTGCCCGTCTGGCACTTCGGGGCCTGCGGGTGACCGGCGTGGATTATTCGCGCCGTTCCATTGCTTTTGCGCGTGATTTTGCCCGCCAACAAGGCCTGGCGATCGACTACCGCTGCCAGGAAAGCCGTCCGCCAACCGCCCTTTTTTAACAGGGGTTTTCACCCCAAATCAAACCAGAGGAAACATGATCACCAATGATGAATTTATTAAGATGCTCACCTTCGAACAGGATGTGGTGCTCAGACTGACTTCTGACCTGAGCCAGGCTGACTCTCTGCTCCAGCCTGAACCAGCCGGGAACTGCTTGAATTGGGTCCTCGGTCATCTGTCGGTGAACCTGATCGACATGATCACGGCCCTCGATGGCGAGCTGCCTGCAGACCTTCTGGGCCTTGATCGTTACCTGTACGGGTCCGACCCTATTCTAGGCGAGGGACCTGGTGTGCTCAAGGTGCAACAACTGCTCGACACCTACGCTCAACTAACCCACACCCTCACTGGCCGCCTGGAAACGATGTCCTCTGCAGATTTTGACGAAGAGATTGACTATTGGCAGGGGAAATACCGGCGCGGCTATGTGGCTTTCTTCTACTTTTTCCACCACACCTACCACATCGGGCAGCTCGAGCAGCTGCGCAACCTGGCCGGAAGAACTGAAAAGGTGATTTGAGAGGAATTAGGCGATTGAGAATTGCTTTATATTGAGAATATAGTATTAAACAGCAATTTGTGCTATAATCAACAGATAAATTAAATGACTTAATACCCACCACACTGCTACCTAATACCTCCTACCTAATTCCTATTACCTTTCACCTATTCCTCCCATGGCCAAACGAAAACTAAGACGCCAACTCAACCTTCTGCAAGTGATCATGCTCGGCACAGCCGGTACCATCGCAGCGGAGATCTTCGTCCTCACCGGGCATGCAGCAGGCATTGCCGGCCCCGATGCCGTGCTGGCGATCATCATCGGTGGGGTGCTTTCATTGAGCATCGCCCTCAACTACTGCGAGCTGGCCACCACCTACCCCGTCACCGGCGGTGCGATGACCTATGTGAAAGAAGCCTTCGGGAACAACCTGGTCATGTTCCTGGTCGGCTCACTGGACGGGCTTTCAAGCACCTTTTATGCTGCGCTGTCTGCCGTGGGTTTTGCCTATTCCTTAAAGGTATTCTTCCCGTTTTTACCCATTATCCCGGTCGCCCTGGTCGTGATCTTCGCAGTGGGGTTGATGCACGTGCGCGGGATCACCCAGGTGGGCAACCTCCAAATTGCCCTGGGGGCTTTTTTGCTGGTGATATTCACACTGTATGTTGTGCTGGGTTTGGTCCGGCCCCAGGGTTTCTCCTGGGATACTTTCCAATCGGGGCGGGTCCTGTTCGAAGACAGGTCTATATGGGCCAACCTCGGCCGCATGCTGACCACCATCGCCTTGATCTATAACGCCTATGTCGGCTTTGAAGTCATTGCCGATGACGCGGAAGAGATCCGTGAGCCCTATCGGGTCATCCCAACCGGGATCTTGATCAGCCTGGGTGTGACCACACTGGTCTACACCCTGGTTTCGTTGGTCACCATCGGCGTGATCCCCTATGATGTCCTGGCAGGTTCGGAAACCGCCTTAACGGACGCCGCGCAGGTTTTCTGGCCTCGCCTTGGCGTGACCCTGATGGCCGCAGCCGGCATCGTAGCAACCTTGACCTCGGTCAACACTGCCATGTTGTCGGCAACACGGGAAGCATTCACCCTCAGCCGGGACCAGGTGTGGCCGCGCAGCCTGTCTCGCCTGAGCCGCTGGCGCACACCCTATGCCGCCATCCTGATGGTGGCGGTGATCAGCGGGCTGGTGACGATCATCGGTCTGGTCGATTTCCTCAGTTTTATCTCCAGCGCCGGGTATATGTTTGTGCTGATCTGGGCATCCCTGGCGATGGTTCAACTGCGCAAGAAATATCCCGAGATTGACCGCCCGTTCAAGGTCCCCTTTTACCCCCTGACCCCAATCCTGGCAGCCCTAAGCGGTGTTTTGATCATCGCCTTTGCCAACCCGCGTGCTTTGCTGTTCCTGGGCGTGGTGATCGTGATTTTATCCGGTGGTTTCTACATCTCCCGCGTTTATCGCCGCAGGGCGTTGATCCAGGCGAAATTTGAGGAAGAAGTGGGCGGCGGCCGCCTGCTGATTGCTGCGATCAACCCCGCCACGGCCGCTGGTCTGGTGGAGCTGGCATCCCGCTTTGCAGAACACCAGGAAGACACCACGATCAGCCTGATGTCTGTCATCAAGGTGCCCACGACCAGCACCGAGCCAGAGATTGACGCCATTGTGGAGCAGAGCAAGGTAGCCCGAGACGGTTTAATTCAGCAGACCGCACCCATCGCCCAAGCACGAAATGTGGCTATCTCAGCCAAGATCAAGGCAGCCAACAATGTGGAATCAGCCATCTACAAGGAGCTGCAGTCCCCCAATCCCGTGCGCCTGGTCATGCTGGGCTGGCCATCAGAGGATACCAAGCTGAAGATCCCCCACAACATCATCAAAGAAGTGATGGTCAACGCGCGCAAGGATGTGGTCGTTTTCCGCAACCGGGGCATCGAAAACATCCGTAGGGTGCTGGTCCCCATCGCTGGCGGCCCCAACACCCGTCTGTGCCTCCAATTAAGCATGTCCCTTGCCTTTGAACCCGGTGTGCGCGTCACAGCACTCTATCTGACCCCCGAAGGGCTGGATGAGGAGAAAATGGAAGATGCAGCGCTGTTTGCCCAGGAACTTGTTGAGCAGGTTTTAGGCGAGATCCCGGAGTGGATGGACATCCAGACCAAGCCGACACCGTCTGTCAGCGAGGGCATCCAGGGGGAAATCACATCAGGCCAGTACGACCTGCTGATCATCGGTGCTGGCGGGGATGTCTTTTCGCACCGCAGCCTTTTCGGCCCGCTGGACGACAGGCTCATGGAGGCCGTCGGTTGTTCCATGCTGATCGTGCGCCACTACCAGCCGGAGACCGTGGTCTGGCTTAACAAACGCATTCACCAGCTGGAGGTCTGAGCGCGGAAGCAGAGCCCGAGCCGGAAATAGCCCGTGAGGCTTTGCTGAATGCATTACGGATGCCGTAAAGCCCTAAAATATCGGTTTTGCCTTGCCGGTCTGGTTGACCAAGAGAGCATACGTGGTCTTGCAGCCACAGATTATCAAAAGGACGTTATGAGCCCATTGATTCCCATCACCTTCACAGGAAAACGCCTCCTTGAAGGGCCAGCCGGTGCCCCCTCCTTAAGGATGCCGGTGGTGCCAACCTTTTGATTGAAGCCTGCTATGAGGAGGACACGACCTTGGTGCTTCTCTACGCTGAAAACTTACCCTCTCAATTCTTTGACCTGAGTTCAGGCGTTGCAGGCGCCGTTCTCCAGAAATTGGTCATTTACCACATCCGTTTGGCCGTCATCCGGAAAGCAGCGCTGCAGATGAGCAGCCGATTCACCGAGATGCTATCGGACCAAGGACCTTGGGGAAATTTTAAGCTGTTTGACAATCATGCTGATGCTTTAAACTGGTTGTGCTGGAATAAATCGTGTGAAACTGATCGGTGAATTCACCTTGATTAATCTAGAATTCATATATGATGGAAGTCAATACACCGGTCCTCCTAGGGGTAAATCGCACCTGCGGACAAAACTGATCATCAAGTGAATACACTTATCGCAAGCTGTCATAAAAGGAGACCCTATGGCCCGAAGACACCACCCTCTCGTTGTAGTATTCACCATGTTGCTGATCGCCACATTGGCGTGCAGCCTGGACGGCAGGAAAGACATCCCCCTGGGGGAGACGCTCACATCTGACCAGGGCGGGTTTGCCCTGCAACAGGTACCCGAGTATGAAACGCAAGACTTCTGGGGCATGGTGATCATGATGGCACCTGATGCCAAAGAGGATGTTGGCCCATTTATCATGGCCTTTGGCGGCCTGACCGAAGAGGATATGAGCTCCCAGGAGATCCTCGATCAAATGCAAAGCGAGGCAGAAAACATCAAGTTCGCCAAGCCGAAAAACACCAAAGTGGGTGGCAGACAAGGCTTACTGGTTGAATTCTCCGGGGAGGAAAGCGGCCAGACCCTCAAAGGCAAGGTCTTTGCCGTCGCACCTTACCCGATGCAGGAATTCTACATCACTGCCCTGGCACCTGAATCCCGCTGGAAGGAACTGGAACCCATCTTTGATGCGGTGCTCAAATCGGTCACATTTTTCGAAGCCCAGCCATTCGAATTTGATCTTGACGATTGGGAGTGGGATGAACCACTTGATGATGAGGCCTGGGAATCGCTTGACGATGAGGTCACCTCAGGAGAGAGCTTCTTGCTTGGTGAGGTCTATCAGCACAGCCAGGGAGGGTTTACCTTCCAGAAGGTCGCGGGGTACGACTTTGAAGATGATTTCGGCTTCATCACGATGACCCAACCCGGCCTGGGCAGCTCTGTCAGGCCAAAATTCTCCATCCTTTACCAGAATTTACCCCAGCCCATGACAAAAGAAGAGCTGTTCGACAACCCCTTCGGTACAGGCTCACCGTATTACAACCCAACACCCTTCTTTGTTGACGGTGTTGAGGGCCTGATGATGGAATTCGAAGAGACCAAGGATGGCGAAACGATCAGAGGGCTTGTGTTCCTGACTATGCTGACGCCCTATGATTATTTCAACGTGAATGTTGAGTCCTCCGCATCAGAATGGCCTGGGGTCCGCCCCATTTTCGATGCCCTGCTGGCCTCGATCAAATTTAGCGAGGGGACTGCAGGCGGAGTCTCCGCGCCTGGGCAGGTCATCCGCCAGTGGGCAGTGGGGGCTGAGGCCAGTTCGGAATACACCTCCGGTGATTGGTCGGCCATGCAGGCCACCGGCGCCCCTGATGTCGATGTCTGTGGGGATAATCCCCTGGCCTGGGCTTCCACACGGCCCGACACCGAGGAATACCTCGTTCTGTACTACGAGACACCGGTTAACCCGACCGAACTGGTCATTCATCAATCCCACAACCCCTCACAGGTGGTGGAAATCCAGTTGATCGACACCACTGGTGAAACCTGGCTGTTGTGGTACGGCGATCCTGAGACCGTGGAATACTGCCCGGATGTGTGGACACACACCATCGAGCTGGATGAGGTCTTTTACACCGACACCGTGGTGATCTGGGTCGATCAAAGCGTGTTGGGGTTGGGCTGGGTTGAGATCGATGCTGTCGAGCTGGTCGGCTACCCGCAGGGTGTGGCAATTGCGCCAGTTGAGGACCAACCACCAGCACAAGAGCCGCCCTCAGGGCAGCCCGCCGGCAACGTCCCCACCAATTACAGCGGGCTGATGGCCGGTCCGGTCTACCAGGGCTGGGTCAACATCATCATTGGTGAGACGCTGGAAGCCGACCTGGACCGCATCATGACCATTCCCGGCCGCAAAAGCACCGACTCATGGAAGCCGCGCGAGAGCCACAAGCAGACTTACCTCTACGATATGCCCTGGGCGGGCATGACCGCTTACATTAGCGTCACCACCGACGGCTGGGTGTACAAAAAGAATGTCACCGCAAACACCCACGCCGATGATTTCGCTCTGGCGACCGTTATGCGTGAGACATACGAGCAGCTCAAGGCGATCTACGACCGCGATAAGGTCATCCCCTACGAGGTGATGGCGAACATGCTCGGTTCGCCCGGTTTTTTGCGTGAGCAGTGGATCGGCGAAGATGACGGCATCGTGCGCAGCACCTTCAACTGGTACAACGCCAGCGGTGACCGCATCACAGGCCTTTTCCTGGATGGCAGGCTGACCGGGATCATGGGCCTGAATTTCATCGAAGCAAATTAAGTATTAACCTGCGCTGGATCAAAGCCCGGGCGTCCTGACCCGGGCTTTTTTTATTCCCGGCGCGCGTTGCCAGGTTTACGAGCAGCGTGGGCATCACCCAGCGGGGGATCTGGCATCCGCATAAGCGGTTTTTCCACCTAAAGCCCCTCGATTCCCCGTTTTTTACGCACCATGCCATCATGGCGAGCATGATAAACGCGCCCCCAAATGGCACATAACTTGCTTCCACATGCATCAATCATCATTAACCCATTCGAGTGCCCGCTTGCAAGGGTAAAAGGGCATTTTTATGGTTTACAATCAACCCCTTACTGGTTCACTTGCGATTTTACATACACCTATGAATAAAAATTTATCCTTCACCCTCCTGTTACTGATCTTCCTGTTCACCATCACCTATCCGATGGAGCCTTTGCTGGCCGCCACTGCGCTCGATCAGCGGCAAGACGATGAAATCCCATCTGACTCTGCGGTTCTCCTCCAGACGGACGTGGTCAGTACCTATCTTACCCTTGAGACCTATGCCCTGGCGGATGGCACCCTTCTTGAACTGGAAATCATCAATGGCCCCCCTATGCCCCCGCCGGGGTACGAATCTGAACGGGTAGCCATCCAGGCACCCTTTCTCACCAGGGGCATACCGGCCTATTTCCCCTCCTACAGCTGGGTGCTGGGCTGCTCCGCCGTTTCTGGCGCGATGATCGCCGGGCATTACGACCGCATCGGCTATCCCAATATGTATACCGGGCCCACCAACGGGGGCGTCATGCCCCCCACGGATACGTACTGGCCGACCTGGGTCGACGGCCAGGGTGCCAGGTATGTCAATAACCCGCTGGTTGCCTCCAAAGATGGCGTGGACGGGCGCATTGGCCGCGGTACCATCGACAATTACTGGGTCAGCTATTTAAGCACGGCCGATGACCCCTACATCACCAATAGCTGGCCAAATCATGCGTGGGGCACGGCCATCGGTGATTTTATGAAGACCAGCCAATCCGCTTACCCCTACCAAAACGTAGATGGCAGCACCTGGTTCTGGAATTACCCCAGTGGCAGCCCACTGGACTGTTCTGCGATGGAGGTAAGCCTAACTATGCCAGCAGGCCAACTGCCGTACTACATTTCCGAGAATGATGGCACCTACGGCCGCAAACTGTTTTACGAAGCCAGGGGCTACACGGTCACCGACTGCTACAACCAGCAGGCCGATACAATCGTGGAAACTGGTTTTTCTTTAGAGGACTTCCAAAACCAAATTGATGCGGGCCACCCCGTGTTGTTGAATTTGGAAGGCCATTCCATTGTGGGCTATGGTTACAGCGGCTCAACCATCTATATCCGCGACACATGGGACTCCAACCCGGAAAACATCTACACCATGACCTGGGGGTCCAGTTACATGGGCATGCCGCTGAGGTCCGTCAGTGTTGTCAATCTTGAGCCCTCGGATGCTCCCCAGCCCGCTGCCCCTGCAGACGCCATAGCAAGCACCGGAACCTTTTTTGACCGTGTGCGTATTTGCTGGGATGCAAGTGACAACACCAGCACGTACAAGATCTTCCGCAACACCTCTAAAGGTGCCAAAGGGGCCGTCGAACTGCCCAGCGGATCTGCCTCCTGCCCCCTGGACGACTTCACTGCCACCCCGGGTCAGCAGTATTACTACTGGGTCAAGGCGTGCAATGCCGCAGGCTGTTCAGATTTTTCCTCACCCACCACGGGTTGGCGAAACGATGCGATTAATATTTACCTGCCGCTGATCATCACGCAATAACGGTTGCTTTTCTGGTAGAATCCACCCGTACACCCTTTCTAACCCATTTCCCTGAATTGACGGATGTGAATCATGCCTTTTGAATTGCACGCTCCTTACCAGCCCACGGGCGACCAGCCTGATGCCATCAGCCAATTGGTTGAGGGCATCCAGCGCGGCTTCCGGGACCAGGTCTTGCTGGGCGCCACCGGCACCGGCAAAACCTTCACCGTGGCCAATGTGATCCAGCAGGTGCAACTGCCCACCCTGGTGATGGCCCACAACAAAACCCTGGCTGCCCAGCTCTACGCTGAATTCAAAGAGTTCTTTCCCAACAACGCGGTGGAATATTTCGTCTCCTATTACGATTACTACCAGCCCGAAGCCTATGTGCCGCAGCGCGACCTGTACATCGAAAAAGAGACCGACATCAACGAAGAGATCGACCGTTTGCGCCTGGCGGCCACCACGTCGCTCATGTCACGCAAGGATGTGATCATCGTCGCTTCGGTATCCGCCATCTATGGGCTGGGCGACCCGGAAGCCTACCGGGACACCGTCGTTCGCCTGGAAGTGGGCCAAATCTACCGGCGTAATGCCCTGCTGCGGCGCCTGGTGGAGAGCCAATACAACCGCAACGATTTTGAGCTCAAACCGGGCGTGTTCCGCGTGCGCGGCGATACCCTGGAAGTGCTCCCGGCCTACGACGACACGCGCGCTTTTCGGGTCAGCTTCTTTGGGGACGAGGTTGAGCGCATCATCTCCGTCAATCCCCTCACCGGCGAAGTGTTCGCAAACCTGGACGCAGTCGAGATCTACCCGGCCAAACACTACATCACCGAAGACGAACGCATGGCCCAGGCGCTGCTCAACATCGAGACCGAGCTGGAAGCGCGCCTGGCTGAATTGCGCGCGGCCAATCAGCTGCTTGAGGCGCAGCGGCTGGAACAGCGCACCCGCTACGACCTGGAGATGCTGCGCGAGGTGGGCTATTGCTCCGGGATCGAGAACTACTCCCGCCACATCGATGGCCGTCCCGCCGGGTCACCGCCCTGGACGCTGATCGACTTCCTGCCCAAGGATTACCTGCTGGTGATCGATGAATCGCACATGATGATCCCCCAGATCCGCGGTATGTACAACGGTGACCGCTCGCGCAAGCAGGTGCTGATCGATTATGGCTTCCGCCTGCCCTCTGCCCTCGACAACCGCCCCCTCAAATTTGAGGAGTTCAAACAGCAGATGGGCATCACCCTGTACACCTCCGCCACACCCGCGGATTACGAGCTTTCCATCGCTGACCAGGTGGTCGAGCAGATCATCCGCCCCACCGGCCTGGTTGACCCCGAAGTGATTGTCAGGCCCACACAGGGGCAGGTGGATGACCTGGTCGGCGAGATTCACGGCCGGGTGGAACAGGGAGAGCGCGTCCTCGTCACCACCCTCACCAAGCGCATGGCAGAAGACCTGGCTGATTACCTGCTCGAGCTGGGACTGAAGGTGCACTACCTGCACTCCGAGGTCGACACCCTCGAGCGGGTGGGCATCCTGCGGGATCTGCGACTGGGTGTATTCGACGTGGTGGTGGGGATCAACTTGCTGCGTGAAGGGCTGGACCTGCCAGAGGTCTCGCTGGTGGCCATCCTGGATGCGGATAAGCAGGGGTTCTTGCGCTCGGGCACTGCCCTGGTCCAGACCATCGGGCGTGCGGCCCGCCACCTGCATGGGCAGGTGATCATGTACGGCGATCAGATCACCGATGCCATGCGGTTTGCTATTGATGAGACCAACCGCCGCCGCGCAATCCAGGTTGAATACAACCGGGCGCATCACATCGAACCGGCCAGCGTGGTCAAAGCCGTCAGGGACCTGACCGACCGCCTGGCGCGTGCGGCCGGTGTTGAGGACGGTAAAGATATCCGCGGCAAAGCCAGTAAGCTGGAACAGAAGGAACTGTACAGGATGATCACCGAGCTGGAACAGCAGATGAAAGCCGCCGCCAAAGAGCTGGAGTTTGAACGCGCCGCCCTGCTGCGGGACCAGGTCTACGAATTGCGGACCATGCTGGCGGAAGAATCCGACCTGCCGCCGTGGAAAAAGGTACAGCTGCTCACCGGTGGCGGGGAGCAAGTTTAAGATTGTTGAATGGTTCCTCGGTGGGTTCAGGCTGTTGCCAAAACGCTAAAGCGGTCAAAGTCCCCCTGGGCTGCTGAAAATTCATAATCGACCTTTTTCACCTCTGCGCTGTTCGGTCCCTGGCGTAATTCAGCCAGCAGGCGGTTGAGGTCGGCCAAAGCGCCCTCCGCCATCACCTCAACCCGTCCGTCATGGCGATTGCGCACCCAACCGGTCAGGTTGTAGTTCTGGGCCATCCTGAGGACAAAAAAGCGGAAGCCAACCCCCTGAACATAGCCCTCAACAAAAGCATGCAAGCGGCGATTTTCTTTTTCGGTCATGGACGCACCTTCTACTGTACTGATGGGCTGATTCTACCTAAAATGCTGAATTTTCCACAAATTAAAAGCCATCGCCGGGTAAAACTAAGCGATGGCATGTGGCGTGAATGATCAATGCAGACCTGGGGGTTAATCCTCATCCTGGTCGTCATCCAGCCAGTCATCCAGATCGTCATCTTCAAAACGCATCAGATCAAATCGGTTCACCTGCTCGGTAAAATCCAGGTTTTCGAGTGCCTCTTCAAGAAATTGGATATCCTCAGGGTCCTCAGTGTCTTCCAAGGCGAACTCAATCAACTCGCGTACACCCTCGCCGCCGATCTTGGAAAGAGACCAAATGGCAGCAAAATAAATATCGTCGTCCTCAGTGCCCTCTTCCAGCAGATCAATCAGGGGCTCGCGAGCCTTCTCGTCCTCAAGTTCTCCTGCTGCCCGGACGGCTTCATAGCGCACAACAGCATCAGGGTGATCAAACATGCGCAGCACCAAATCCGTATACCGGCGGTCATAAGAACGGCCCATGGCATACAATGCACTCTGAAGCCATTCCTCATCGTCAGACTCATACGCCCGACTGATGAACCCGGGAACCTCCGGGTGGCTGGCGTACCCAAGGGATTCCAGCGCACGCCGGCAAACCAGGGTGTCCTTAGAATCAAGATGTGCAGTGATCAGGCATTCCAGCACCTGCTGGTAGGTTGAAGCTTTGATCTCTTCCAGTTCACCGAGGTACACGAACATTCCCAACGCGGTGGCGGCAGCAGCTCGCACAATTGATTCGGGGTCCTGTGTAAGGCGCCTAATCAACAGGGGTACCAGGGTTTCCTTTTGTGATTGCCACAACAGGCGGATGGCGGTTGCCCGCGCAACAGGGTCTGCATCTTCCAGGCACATCACGGCAATGGGATCAAAATACAGCAGGGTATCATTCTCTGCCAAAGATTCCATATCTTCCAGCAAACCCCTGCGGCGCTCGACCCACACCTCCGGCCAGACGCTCTTCAGCAGCGCCAGTTCATCCTCTGCAACATCGGAAAAATAGTAGATCATCGTGGGCGGAAAGGGCGCCTCATTGTTGAGCAGCGCTGCTTTGACCGCGTCAAATTCATACTTCTTTTGATTGGATGCATCCATCGTTTATTCCTTAAATAATTGAGTTCAGGGCAGGACAATCGGGTTGGTGAAATCCAGCACGGTGATCACAACCATTAGCAGGATTAGCAGTAAAAAGCTGACCGTATTGATGGCATTTTCCCAATTTTGCGGGATACGCTTACCGATCAGCAGCTCCGGCAATGCGAACAGGATGCGGCCGCCATCCAGGGCGGGGATGGGCAGCAGGTTGGTGATCGCCAAAGCCAGGGAGATATTGGCAATGATCGACAGGGTGAACACCGGCAGCGGTTCAGCCGTGCTGATCTCGGATTCCTGATCCATCTCGACGGCCTGGCTGTAGATATCATAAATTCCTTTATAGCCCACCGGCCGCGCTAAAGCAGGGTCAGCTGTGCCGCGCACCAGCCTGACCGGCAGCAGCAAGGTTTCCCGGACAATAAAACCTGTGGCTTCAAAGGCATAGCCAACCGATTGGAAGAAGGGGGTTGGTTTGAGCGGGTTGCTCAGCCCAACGCCCATTGCGCCCTCACCCGGGGGTGGATCGAGCCGTGGGGTGAGGGTTAGATCCTCAACCGTTTCACCGCGCGCAATTGTCAGGGTGATGGGGGTGCCCGACTGCTCTGCCACGATGTCGATCAACTGCTCGATATCCTCAATTCTTTGTCCCTCAACGGCCGTGATGATGTCGCCTGGCAGCAAGCCAGCCGTCATGGCCGGGGACTCAGGCGCCACCTGGGTGATCATCGCCTGGTCAGAGGCCGGTGTGCCCAGTGCACCGTAGATCACAACCAGCAGGATGATGCCGATCAGGAAGTTCATCAGCGGTCCTGAGAACAGGATCACCAACCGCTTCCAGGCTGGGGCAGCGGCCATCCCATCCACAACGCCATCGTCGGACTCTCCCTTCGGACGCACAAACCCGCCAAAGGGGATCCAGTTGAGGGTGATTTCCGTGCCCTTCCAGTCGGCGATCTTTGCCAGACGTGGGGGATAGCCGAAACCAAATTCCTCAATCGGCACACCCACGGCACGCGACATCAGGAAATGCCCCAACTCGTGAAAGAAGATCAGGATCCCGATCACGATCACCACTTGTAAAATCATCAACAAAACACTCATAGTATCCTCTTGAACCCACGTAGCTTACACCGCGTGAGACATACATTTAAACTGTTGGATTTAATTATACCTGCGCCGTTTAGGTTGGCGAGTCCTGTTTCAGCAGGTGGGCCGGCCCCGCCGGCTCAGCACTGAGCACATCAAGTACCGCCGGAATCTGGCGCAATCGCCTGATAACTTTTTCCATCAAAGGCCGGGTGGTGATCACATGCACATTGGGGCCGGCATCCAGGGTAAAGGTGACCGGCAGGCCTTCTGCCTGCCAGGATTTGACCGCGAGCATGACCGCCAGCGAGTCTGGCTGCCAGTAGTACAGGGGCGGCTCGGAGGTCATCATCACTGCGTGCATCATATTGCTGTCTAACTCGGTCACTGCCGCCAGGGCAGCAAAATCCCGCTCGAGGATCGCCCGCCGACATACGCCCAGACGGCGGTCGGTATCCAGCACGCGGGATTCTTGCAACGGGCTGGTGTCCGCACGGCGCATGCCAGCCTCCGAGCCGATCGGCTTGTGGGCTTCACTGAGGATGGCAATACAGTCTGCCAGGTCCCAGTGATCTGCCGGGGCGATCGACTGGGCGTAGGTCTCGCCGGTCAGGGGGTCGGTCAGCCATTCAACGAACCCGCCCGGGATGGAGCGGCAGGCAGAGCCGGAGCCAAAGCGTGCCAGGGCTGAGAGCTCCCGCTCAGAGAGGTCAAGGTCCAACGCAGCCGTACCGGCCAAAGCCAGGGCAGCGAACCCCGCAGCCGAAGAAGCCAGTCCGGCGCCAACAGGAAAGTTGTTCTCGCTGGTGATGCGTGCGTGCAGGGTTGAGCCGGCCATCCGGCGGATGCGATCCATGAAATGCTGAACGCGGATCAACGCCTGCCCTGAAACCACCTGGCTGTTGAGGATAAGAACATCTTCCATAAGGGCGGGGTCGAAGGAAACCGTCGTCTCAGTGGCTAAGGGCCCAATGTTCATCGAGATAGAGCCGTTTGCGGGGATGCGGCGGGCTTCATCTTCAAGGCCCCAATATTTGATAAAGGCAATGTTGGGATGCGCCAGCGCACTGGCTTGCATGTTCATATGCAGCAGAATACCATAATGGCGTGCTGCGGTCAATTGGGAGGGGATGGTGAATGGTGGTAAGGAATAGGAAGTGGGGAGTGGTGAGTAGGGTGTAGGGAAAGGGCAATTACTGTCATGTGGTTGGAGAACGTGTGGCTGGGAAGGCCGGCTGATTATTTTTGTTCCTTCACAAGATGATGGATAATGGTAAAATTAGGCCTGTATCTGGGGCAGTGGCGGAATGGCAGACGCAACGGACTTAAAATCCGTCGGTAGTAGTACCGTGTGGGTTCGACTCCCACCTGCCCTATGATTTTTGTCTTTAACGGGGGGATGTAGATAAGGGGCGATTTAGATTTTTACTGCGGATTGTGCCGATGGCGAGCCATAGGCATTGATCAATCAATAGCCAATTGTTTCGTCGGCAAGGATACCAGTTGAAACACGGGGTGAGAGTATCAGGCTCGTGAGTTTGATCATGGGCATGCGAACTTGATCTGCCCTCTCCTTTTCATTCGACCTAATGACTGTGTGTGTGTTTTTTGCTGACCACATCAAATTTACCAGTGTTTTATGCTAACAAAATGGAAATAATCTCGCGAATTGAATTTAATGTATCACTAAAAGGTATTTCTTTAGCGTACAAATTCCGATTCACAAATGCCTTCCAGCGTTTTTCCATTTGATCATCACCACTCAATATTGCTAAAAGGGTCATGAAATCATGCTGGTCAACCTGTGTTACGCGATGGGAACACGTATTCGCAAACGCATCTCTGAGCACGTTAAATTTGATCTGTTCCCGTTTTGTCTTCCAAATGATATGAACATCATAGAAATCCTTGCACCTGCTGTTTGCAAACCCTCTTCTATAAACCGTCTCAATTTTTTCCGCTATTAGGGTTTCAAGATTGTATGACGCCAATTTGATCGGCTTCCCTGGATACAGTGGATGGTATTCATAGTGAATTGCATTAGGTGTGATAGGATCACCCGTTGCCAGATCGAGGGGCACGATCTGCCGAATATTATCCAATCTGCATAAAATCCGGACGCGAAAACCGCCGTATGGATCATCACCTCGGATCGGCTTAACGGATTGCAGTTCGCATAATACTTCAGGGTTGACCGGTTGGATTAACACTTGATTGACAAGGGTTTTAATCGTCGACTCAGACATATCAACCCCGTTGAGTAATACATCAATATCAATCGTTGATCTGGACTCTATACCCAATATATTCGCAAGCAGGAATCCGCCTTTGAATACGAAGTGTTTTGACACTGGACTCGCTGCAATTCTTGCGAGGATGATTTCAAGAAAGTAATGTGTCAGCACAACGTTGAAGGGCAAACCCTTGTGATCGGCAATGACATGGGTCTTGTGTGTCAGTTGTTGCCTATTCATTGAGCAGCACCTCAAAAATGTCTCGCACTCTATGCTTGATACCCATACGATCCGCGTACCTCATCAGTTTATGCATATCTTTATCAGCTTTTCGCCCATAACGAAACATCGTTTTTGAAAATAGTTCTGGATCAACATACCCGCGCTGAGCGATAAGATCGCAAATCGTTCGTTCAAAGTTGTAAGTTCTGACGGAATGCCCAGATGAAGTCAGTTTTGTTGTCACACCCAGATTGTGGAGGTCCTTTTGAATGTAGTGCACAAGGACATTCTCTGGAAGATGGCTCGCATTATAGCCCGAATATACCGTCACTTCCATAAAATTTGGAATAAGATCCGTTTCATCCAATAGATGGAGTGCAGACACATAGGAGAAAATACACACTGGACTGGCGTTTTGCAGTAGAAAGTAGGGATCGGGAATTTCACCTTCCGTTACATATACACCTCTGGATACCCGGTTCAGCTCACCGCTTTTTGTCATCCGGGACAAGTATATCCTGGGAATACCTTCTTTAACGCACCAGGCGCTTGTGATCATCCCGTTATTCTGGTTCAGTCGCTCATAGATTCGTTCTCTATAATTCATGGCAATTGTTCCTTTCTTGCTTATATTATAACAAAAATAAGCGAGTTTGGAACACAACAGGAGAACCAATGTTAACCAAATTGATGCTAAAGCACAGCATGGTTCGGCATTATATCCCAACGCCATCACTATTAGCTGCTGGCATAGCGTTTCTCGCCGGCGGGAACACCAGAGAGATAAGGTAATCATTTTCTTTTAACAGTGTAGATCCTAGAACACAGCACCTCAGCGGTCAGTTGATGCAGGGGACTTGGGATGGGCAGAATCCGAGTTTACAGGTTAAGCGTCAAAGCTGGCAAGATGCCTGACTGTGTGCATCGGTTGTTGCAAGAAGGGTCTTATTTTATCGCGTACAAGTTGCCGTTATCAGTGCCCAAATAGGCCACGCCGTCGGCCACGGCTGGGGATTTATCAACCCTCCAATCGGTTTTGAACCACCATAACACCCTGGCCGATTTCAAGTCCAGCGCATAGAGGTGATTGTCCCAAGAGCCAAAATATAGTACGCCCTGGTCGATCACCGGGGGAGAATTAACCGCACCTTCCGTTTTTAAATGCCACTGCTCTTTTCCCTTTTGAGCGTTCACAGCATACAGATGGTTGTTGAAACTCCCAAAATAAACGGCGTTCTTGTAAACAACCGGGGTGGTGTCTACCTTTCCGCCCGGGGTGCTAAATTTCCATTTTCCCGTCCGTTTTGGCGATAGGCGGCATGCAAGTGGCCCAACATTGACTTAGTAATGTGCTTACCTTTGCAGGTTTACTCCTCAATAGGTGCATGGTCGGGAGACCAAGCACATCGGAAGTTGGCAGACCAAGCACATCTCCGAGTATATATCTAATAGGGTATTGTCTGGAGACGAATGTGTTGAGTGAGGAAATTGATGTTCAGATTAAGGGGTTCTACACTAGAATAACCGACGCCTCATTCGTTGGGGCACGGCATGCCGTGCCCCTACAGTTGCCATGGGAAGTTCGGGCCACTGTCCGTGCTTGGTCAGGAGACCAAGCACATCGGAAGTTGGCAGACCAAGCACATCTCCGAGTATATATCTAATAGGGTATTGTCTGGGGACGAATGTCCTGAGTGAGGAAATTGATGTTCAGATTAGGGGGTTCTACACCAGAATAACCGACGCCTCATTCGTAGGGGGACGGCATGCCGTGCCCCTACAGTTGCCATGGGAAGTTCGGGCCACTGTCCGTGCATGGTCAGGAGACCAAGCACATCGGAAGTTGGCAGACCAAGCACATCGGAAGAGAAGGGCAGACCCCTCTTACTAGCCATTGGATTTATAATATTCTCACCCGACCCCTCACCCTGGAGGAACCGTGCCCGCTTATGTAGATGCTTTACGCTCCTTGTTTCAATCCCAGGCTGACCCCATTGCAGCGGTGCCGATGCAAGCCTACATGCGGGATCAGTTCCCTTACCTGGGAATCAAAATGCCCATGCAGCGTGCTTTGCTGCGAGAGTTCACCGATGAGCATGGCCTGCCCACCCTGAAGGATCTGGATATGGTCCTGCTGGCGTTGTGGGCAATGCCAGAGCGTGAATTTCAATATGCCGCCCTGGGATTGCTGGGCAAATTCGATGATCAACTTCCGGCCGAGTTTATCGGTATGCTTGAAGCGCTGCTGACGACCAATTCGTGGTGGGATACCGTCGATTCCCTGGCCACACACACTGTAGGGATCCATTTTCGGCGTTTCCCGGATGTGCGTGAGGACACGTTAAGGCGCTGGCGTCAATCTGACGATTTTTGGCTGCGGCGCACCTGCATCTTGTTCCAAAACAAATACAAAACCGGGACGGATTTTGACCTGCTAAAAGCCATTATCTGCGAGAACCTGGGCTCAAAAGAGTTTTTCATCAACAAAGCGATTGGGTGGGCGTTACGCGAGTATACCCGGGTCGACCCCGTGGGCGTACGCGCGTTTGTCGCCGAAACACCCCTGGCGCCATTGAGTGCCAGGGAAGCCCTCAAGTGGCTCAACCGGCAGGCGCTAAAATCTGCATAACTGGCTGCAGCATCCTGTCTGTATTGAATCAACACTATCCGACAAAATAAATCTCTTTCAGATTAAAACTAACTGATTTATGATATACTGGTAAATTGATTTCCATAGAAATGCACCAGGTTCGATTAAGGAAAATTCCATTCACCGACGCAGTTCATCCACAGTTCTCATAAAGGAGAAAAGCATGCCCAAGAAATACGCCATCGTGACCCTGTTAATCATCTTTCCGCTGATCGTTGGCTTGGGGTGCCGCTTCACCAACGGGCAGGACCCCACTGCCACACCTTCTGAGGAGCCCCTTGTGATTGTTGAGATGACCGATGAGCCCACCGTTGTTCCCACCCTGATGATCGAAACCCAGGCAGTACAAGAAGTAGAGCCTACACCTGAGCCGACCAAGGTCCCAGATGGTTTGGTGGCCCTTGAGAACAGCCATTGGATCCAGGACGATTCCACCGTTTTTGTGGGCTACCTGTTTGAAAATCCTGCCAGTGACATCCTTTATGAGAATGTCGAGTTTACCATCCGCTTACTCGGCCGTGACGGTAACCTGATCGATTCAGGGCATGTCTTCCTGCCCTGGTTTTTCCCCAATGAAACCCGGGGTGTCGTTTACACCTTTTGGCTTGCGGATGAAAGTGTGGCGGTCGATTCTGTGGCGGTAGATTGGACTTTTGAGGGTAAATTATCCCCCGAGGAGTTTGCCAACCCCTTTACTTCTGATAACGTCGTCTACTGGGATAATGATGGCTTCCCGATCGTAACCGGCCGGGTGGTCAACCAGTCTGGGACCACGTACCGAGAGATCAGGGTGGACATGGTCGGTTATGACAGTTCTGGCGTGATCGTGGGTGGCGGGTCGACCTACATAGACTTCATCCACCTGAATGACTACATGGGCTTTCATGGGTATGTGGATGTGTTTGGCGATGTCACCCGTGTGGAAGTCTTTCCAACCCTCACCATCAGCAGCCTGGTAGTGGATAAAACGGACTTCTACTCCGAGATCAGTGTGTTGGACTTTTATTTTTATGAAGATGATTTCGGCTATATGATGGGCGGAATGGTGGTCCAGAACGAGACCGATGCGGTTTTGCGCAACTCAATGGTGTATGTTACTTTTTATGACGCAGATGGCAATATTGCCACTGTGGGTTCGATCTTTGTGGATATGATCCTGCCAGGGGAAACATTGGGAATCTCCCCATGGATTTCGATCGTACCTGAGGAAACCAGCGGGAGAGACCTGGATATCCTGTTTTTACCGGGCGAAACCGATCCTGGTTACGAGCTGAGCTCAAATCCATTTAGGGTGAATAGTGCAACGGTCACCGGTGACTTTAACAATTATGTGCGGGTGAACTTTACCAACACCTATAGCAAACAGGTCTCAGAATTGGACGTGTATGTGCTGGTTTACAACGCGGCTGGGGAAATCATCGGCGGCGGGTCGGCCTGGACGGATGGCCCAACTCCCCCCGGGGGCACAAGTGAAACGGACGTGTGGATCGGCTACGGTGTGGGTCAATCGATTGATTCCATCCAGGCGTGGGTTGTGCCCAGCTACTGGACAGAGTTTGAGTAATCATTACAGGGGCACGACCGCATAAGTGGCGTACCCCTGTATATTTAACTATCAGATCGTCCACTGGTCGTGGACTACCCCTACAAGGAACCATGTCCCGTCTTCCTGGAGGAAGACCAGGCGCAGGCTGACCCAGTCCATACCGTCGTAGTCCTCTTCGAAACCGCTGAAGTGGTATTCCACAAAGGATGAGCCGGGATAATACTCGGTAATATTGTTGATCATGTTGCTCCAGCCGAGTTCCACGTCCACTGCCATCTCTTCCGGGTTGGCAAAATCGGCTGAATACACAAACTGCTGGTAATACTCATCAAAGGTCAGCTCGATCGGGTCTCCGGTGCCGTCATAAAAACCCCACAGGTAAACTTGGTCCGATCCGACCAGCCCGGGCAGCTCGCCGGGCATAAATACCTGGTGATCATCTTCCACGTAGGTGTAGGGTGAGAAGCGCAGGCCCATTTCCGGGTGGACAAATTCGGCTACGGTTTCAAGGTCTTTCTCCGCCAGGGCCTGGATGATCGTCTCTGCCGACTCCTCCAACGTGAGAGGTTCTGGCGCGGCCTCGGTTGGGGTGGGGCTGGGTTGCGGAAGGGGTGTGGGCATTTCGCTGACCTCCGATGTCTGGGTTGGTCCTGATGTCGGTTCTTGTGCAGGCACACAGGCCGTCAGGACGAGTATTCCCATCAAAATAACTGTGACAAATGCTTTTTTCATATATGTGTCTCCTTTTAATAGCTGGGTACAGGGTTCACTTTATGATTCTACCCATTTGAAGGTTATTCTCCAAAGTGGTTGCACGTGGTAAACTAATTAGGAAATTTTGATAGATTAGAAATGTGAGTTTGAGAGGCAATTATTGTGGACGATAATTTTGAAGGACAGAAAAACGGAATCCAGCAATGTGTTGACTTAGTCCTGCCGGTGATCCTAATCGCCGGGCTGGTGGGATTGCTGGCACTTGTGATGGGTCAACCCACGGGGGGATACACCCCGCTGATCCCTGAAGAGCACATCTTTACACACGTCTTGGGGTATGTGATCATCCTCCTTGAGACGGTCACTGCGTATGTGATCGTAACGGCCATGCTACGCGCAACGGTCAGCTACACCCGCCACCTGTTTGACCCGATCAACCGCCAGATCAACTATACCGAACGCATCCGTCTGCGCCTGGGGCACATGCTCAACCTCGGCCTGGAGTTTGCTATCGGCAGTGATATTTTGCGCCTGACGGTGGCGCCCAACACGCGCGATATCATCATCCTGTTCACCAAGGTTTTGTTGCGGATCCTGCTCAACTACTTCCTCGATCGGGAAATCAAGGCCAGCGAGGAGCTGTGCGGTCCGGGGAATTACGTTCCGCCGCTGAATGGATTCGACAATGTGGATGAAAATGTATAATCCCGTGGCTGCCTGAGATGGAACACCCGGCACGCCCCAACAGCATCCTGGCAGGTACTGCCTTTATCGCCTATATTGACCAATTGAAGACCGTGATCCGCGCCAACGGCCTGTTTGATGGTTCGCGCGATGAGAACACGGCTGAGCATTCGTGGCATGCCGCGATGAGCGCAATGATCCTTGCTCCATACGCCAACAAAGAGGTGGATGTTGATCATGTCATCCAAATGCTGCTGGTGCACGACCTGGTTGAAATTGAGGCCGGTGACTTCCCTATCTTTGAAGATTCTGGTCAGCAAGACCAGGATCAACTCGAAGCTGAAGCGGCTGAGCTGATTTTTGGAGGGAAAGCATCCGGGCATGGTCCCCGATTACGGGCGCTTTGGGACGAATTTGAGGACCGTGTTACACCGGAAGCAAAATTCGCCAGAGCCATCGACCGCTTTCTGCCCCTGTTTAGTAATATTTACAACCGGGGTTACTCATGGCATCCAACAGGTGTCTCCGCAGCACAGGTGGAGAAGAACATAGCCCTGATCCGGGATGGCTCAACCCGCCTGGCAGACCTGGCAGAGGCCTGGGTGGCACAGGCCGTGCAGGATGGATTTCTTGCCCCCTGAAGGGTGTTAAGGGGGGTGAGTTTTTGTGATTTTTTTGTTTGGCTGTCTGGATAGATCAAAAATCAATAGGTTTGATCGTAGGGGCATTAATTTTTGGGGTAATTTTCAATATTCGCCAGGTTTAAGTTCGGTATGGCGTGATGTAAAAATAAAATTCTATTCTCACAGATTCAACCAGCGCGCGGTGACCTTGGGTAAATCGCCCAAAAGGCCTTGCTGGAAGGTGCAGCCCGGCAGCGATTCCAGGAACCAGCGGCCGTATTGTTTGGTCAGGACGCGCTTATCGAGCACGGCCACCACCCCGCGGTCGGTTTGGGTGCGGATCAGGCGGCCAAACCCCTGCCTGAAGCGTAAAATGGCCTCCGGCAGCGCGTATTGATAGAAGGGGTCCTCAAAGGTCTCGGCACGTGCCGCCACGATCGGGTCGGAGGGGACGTCGAAAGGCAGTTTGACGATCATCAGCACCGAGAGGGCTTCGCCGGGCACATCCACGCCCTCCCAAAAGGCGCGTGTTCCCAGCAGGACGGCGCGTTCGGTGTCCCTGAAGGTCTCCAGAAGGGTGTTGGCGGATGCGCCTTCCCCCTGTTCGTAAACCTGGATATCCGCCTGGGTCAGGATAGGTGCAATCGCGTTGGAGGTGCGCTGAAGCTGGGCGTAAGAGGTGAACAGGGCCAGCATCCTACCGCCGGAGGCCTTGGCCACGTTGGCGATCGCGTTTTCGACCGCGCGCTGGTGGCCGTTGTAATCGGAGGGTTCGGCGATATCGGTGACCACATACACCAGGGCGGATTTTTCGTAATCAAAGGGAGACCCCACCACCAGCTCGTCGGCATCTTCAGCGTTCAGGCGCCGGCGGAGGTATTCAAACTCGCCGTTGGTGGTCAATGTGGCGGAGGTCAGGATCACGCTTGCTTTTTGGTACCACAGGTGTTTTTCCATCATGCGCCCAATGTGAAGGGGGGCGGCATTCAGGGTGATCTTCATATCCCTGGGGTGGATCTCAACCCAGTAGATCATGTCGTGATCGGGTTCAAGGGTGAGACCGTTCAGGTTGCGCTGGATCTCTTCCATGCGTGAGAACATGTTGCCCAAACTGCCCCACATGTCTTCTGCCTCTTCGTTATTTTTGTCGGCCAGTTCACGCATCGGGATGCGCAATTCTCGCAGGATGGCCAGCAATTTATTGAGGCTTTCGTTGGCAACCTCCCAGGCAATTTCGACATCCAACCAGATGGGCAAGGTGCGGGTTGAGGGGAGCACCCGTTCCTGCTGGGGGTAGGTACCCAGCGGACGGCCCTCGCGCAGATCTTCGAGGAACACCTCCAAGGCCCGGTAATAGGCGGTCATTTGGCTGTCGAACTGCATGGCCAGGTCTGCTGCTTTGCTCACAAGCTGGCTTAAGGCCGCCATTTGGGCGGGTTTGAGGGATTTTTCGCTTAGCTCTACAAACCGGCTGAGCACTCCGGTTTTAAGGTTCCCCAGCTCGCGGGTCAGGCGAGTGATATCGCCTGCCCGGGCGCGGAAAGACATGGCGTTGGTGGTGGCCGATTCGAGGTGGTGCGCCTCATCCACAACCAGGTAGTTGTATGGGGGCAGCACCCGGTTGCCCGTGGCGGTATCCGCCAGCAGCAGGGCGTGGTTGACGACCAGGATATGGGCATTCTCGGCGGCAATCTTCGCCCGGTAAAACGGGCAGCGTCCGCCGGTACGCTTAAGACACACTTCCAGCCTGCAGCCTTCATCTTCTGCGGAGAGACGCGCCCATACCATCCGTTCGATGTTCCCGTTGAGGTTGATCTCCGTGCGGTCGCCTGTGCGGCTTTCCAGCAGCCACACCAGCACCTTCGCCAGCACCCGCGCTTCTGGAATGGATTCAGGTTTGCGCCTGCGCATGGCCTCCAGGCGCCTGGGGCACAGGTAATTGCCCCGGCCTTTGAGCACCGCTGCCCGCACTTCCATGTTGAGGGCCCGCTGCAGGTCGGGGATGTCTTTATTGATCAATTGATCCTGGAGGTTGATGGTATTGGTCGAGACCACCACCCGGGTGTTGTTTTTCATGGCCCAGTAAGCCGCCGGGATCAGGTAAGCCAAAGATTTTCCCGTGCCTGTGCCTGCTTCGACCAGCATATGTTTCGAGCCGTTCAAGGCTTCGGCAACGGAGCGCAGCATGTCGACCTGCTGCTGGCGGTATTCGTATTGCCCCAGGTATGCGGCAAACTGGCCGCCCCGGTCGAGCACAGCCGCGACATCGTCCACATCAATCTTGGTTTCGCCGGGCTCAGAAGCCACCTGCTGGCCCTCCAGGCTGACCGGTATTTCGAACAACGGGCCGGTCGCGCCGCCCAGGTCCTTTTTGGCCTGGATGTGCTCCTTGGCGCGCTGCCGGAGCACCTGCTGGAAGGCCCAGTTGGCCTGCCATTCCAGGGGTTCTCCCATGCGGACGATCTCCGCCAGCAAGGGTAGGGGCAGTCCCTGGGCTTTATCCATCAAGGCGATGAAGACGGCATGGGTCGCTTTGGCATCATCCAAAGCCCGGTGCGTGGCGGGCAGGAGGATGTTGAGCTGTTGCGCCAGCGCGGAGAGGTTGTAACGGCTGGCGGTCGGCATCAGCACAGCGGCCAGTTCGTAGGTGTCGATGGCGATGTTGTGATGCAGCGCTCCAGCTTGTTGCAGGAAGCTCAGGTCAAAGCTGATATTATGCCCGACGATGGGCGCTTCCCCGATGAATGCGATCAACTTGCCCATCACATCGGGCAGGTAGGGTGCATTGCGCACCATGGGGTTGGTGATGCCTGTGAGCTGGGTGATGAAACCCGGGATCGGGCGGCGCGGGTTGACCAGCGTGGACCACTCATCCACGACCCGGTGGCCATTGAACTTGACCGCGCCGATCTCGATGATGGCGTCTTCCGCCGGGTTCAACCCGGTGGTTTCGATATCTACAGCAACAATGATGGACATAGGTAGGATTATACCCGTTGATGGGCAGGTGAATGACGCAGGGTGAAACGTGGAATGTGCAGGGGCGAATTGGACACACTTTCATCCCTGTTGAGAAGGCGTAGCGCAGAAATGTGGGCTGTGGAAGGAGGCAATCAACCTCCTTCCACATTGCTTGTGGTGGGTTGTGAATGGCGTGCTGTGGGTATCGGGAAATAGCTTAACCACTCTTTATTGATGCGGCTTTCCGACGTGATATTGGCTGACCTGGTATTCAACCGCAATAAAACGCCTAAACAAATCCCCAATCCCTGTTACCAAATCCCCAATAAACTCCTCACCAATCACTGAATTTGTGATAGGATTATGGACAATCCTGCTAGACCATAGCAGGGGTGTTCATTCGAGGCGAACAGGTGTGTTGTAGGCTGACCTGTTCTATAAACCAAGATTCTTCACAGGGGCTTGAATGCCTCACCTGACTTACCGTTCATTCCCTTTAATTGACCGACCATTTTTCTATGATGTTATTGGTGTCAACCCTGTTTTTGCACCGTTTTTCAGTCACATGTTTTTTCAGCATGGAACAATTTAGGCTCGCCACACCTTTGCTGGGGATTAACCCCAGCTCTGGTTTTATTTAAAGGAGGAAATGTACACATGACCGATAGCACTTTCAAGCGAAAACCGCATCACGAGATCACCCAGGACCTGGCCGCAACAGCCATGGGACGTCAAGCCGCAGACCTGATCATCCGGAACGGCAGGCTGGTCAATGTCAACACTGCCCAGATCGAAGAGGGTGTTGATGTGGTTGTGCGGCACGGCTGGATTGCACTGGTAGGAGATGCCAGTGAGGTTTTGGTCGATGAGCACACGCGTGAAGTCGATGCGGGCGGGCGTTACCTCGTTCCTGGGTTTATCGACAGCCATATGCATGTTGAGAGCGCAATGGTCGATCTGCCCAGCTTTGCTGCGGGTGTGTTGCCCCAGGGTACGACCACAATCTGCCCGGATATCCACGAAGTGACCAACGTGCTGGGCCTGCGTTCGGTAGAGCTGTTCCACCAGATCGCTGAAAAGCTGCCGGTGAAGGTTTTGCTGGCGATGCCGGTGTGCGTGCCCTCTATCCCTGGATTTGAGGATGCAGGGGCGGTGATCGAGGATGCCGATGTGGCCGAAGCCTATCGAAACCACTGGGCGCAACTGCAAGGTGAGCAGATGAACTTCCCGGGTGTGATCTACGGTGACCCAAACGTCCACGCGATTACCGCCAGGGGTTTGCAGGAAGGACTGGTGCTGACAGGCCATTACGCCAATTTTGACCTCAATGGGGGTTTAAATGCCTTTATCGCCTCCGGGCTGACGGCTTGTCACGAGGCAACCACAGCCGAAGGCACCTTGAAGCGCGCCCAACGGGGGATGTACGCCCAGCAGCGCTATGGCACAGCCTGGCTCGACCTGCCGAACCTGCTCCCGTCCGTGCTGGAGAACCCCGGGATAGATACACGCTTCTTCACCATGGTGACGGATGATGTGACCTCGGCCACTATTCTCAGCGAAGGGCATCTCGTTCGGGTGGTGCGCAAGGCAATCAGTCTGGGTTTGCCCCCAATGCAGGCCATCCAGATGGTGACAATCAACGCAGCCCAAATGCTGGAACAGGCTCGCTGGATCGGCACGATCTCACCCGGGCGGGCAGCCGACATCCTGATCGTGAGCGATCTGGAAGCGGTGACCATCGACCAGGTCTTTGCGGATGGCGTTTTGGCGGCAGAACAGGGTAATCTGACGATCGATATCCCTGCTTATGCGTACCCGCAATGGGCCGTTAATTCCTTGCACCTGACGCCGCTGAGCGCGCAGGACTTTCAAATCCCCGTGGAAAGCAACCCGGCCAAGGTGAGGGTGATGAAGATCTTCCCCGGGATGGTGCACACCGAAGAGCTGATCGTGGAGATGAAATCGGAGCAGGGGTTACTGGTATCTGACCCGGGAAGGGATATTGTCAAAGCGGCGGTATTCTACCGCCACGAGGAAAAGGCAGGTGTTACGGGCAGCAAAGGCCTGGGATTTGTGTCGGGCACCCAGTTCAACCCCGGGTGCGCTTATGCGTCGACTGTTTCGCACGACAGCCACAACCTGCTGGTGGTTGGCGCGGACGATGATGCCATGGCCCTGGCAGCCAATGCGCTGATCGAGGTCGGCGGCGGGATTTGCATCGTTGTCGACGGTAAGGTCGAGACGGTGATGCGGCTGCCCCTGGCCGGGATCATGTCCCTTGAGCCGGTGGCTGTGGCTGCAAAGCAGATTGATGAAGTGGAAGCCGCATTGAAGAAAACCGGTTCACCGCATGAAGCCTTTGAGATGACACTGAGCCTGTTGGGGTTGATCGTGCTGGAAGAGCTGCATCTCTCAAACCGCGGGCTGGTGGCGCTAAAGCCTGGCCAGCCCCCACAAATTGTTGATCTGGTAGTGGAATGAGCGTGAGCTTGACAGGGAATAACTGGTCAATCCAAATTGCGTCTGAAATCATATATTTTTCAAGTAAAATAAAGGGTATGCGCACGAAGAATCTGCATTTTCACTTCGTTTGCATGATGTACCTGTGGGAAGTTACTGATGCAAGACCGTAGTCAACCAATCGCATTTTTCATTCAAGAAATGGAGGTGGTGACCCAAAAAGAACAGGACACAGTTAATCTCTACCCAAGTCCATTTGTTAAATGATTAGTGAAGGAGAAACTATGAAAAAGAAGCTCGTTTTTTGGGTTTTAACCGTATTGATGGTGAGCGCGCTGATCCTGACCGCCTGCCAACCGTCGGCTGAACCTGCCCCGCCGGCAGAAGAGCCAGCACAGGTTGAAGAACCGGAACCGGTAGAAGAGCCTGAAGAATTCGTGTTTGGCATGTTGCTGGTTGGCCCATACAACGATCGAGGGTGGAGCCAGGCACACCATGAAGCTGGGGAATATGTGATGGAAAATCTGCCCGGCACCCGCATGATCTACCTGGATGTGGTCAACACTGCTGACCGTCCCGGCACCACCGCCGCTCAATTGGCTGAGGAGCTTGTTCAGCAGGGCGCGCAGCTGGTCGTCTTCAACTCGGATGACATGAAAGATGATGCGGTAGAATTCACCCGGAACAACCCTGATGTCTATGTGATTCATGCATCTGGCGATAGCGTGTGGGCAGAGGGTGAGAACTATGTCCCATTGCCCAACATGGTCAACGTGATGGGCGAGATGGAATACGGCAAAATGATCGCCGGTTGTGATGCAGCTCTGCACACCCAAACCGGTTCGATCGGTTACCTTGGCCCATTAATCAATGAAGAGACCCGCCGTCTGGTGGCCTCTTCCTATTTAGGCGCACAATATTGCTGGGAGAATTACCTGGGCAACGATCCGGCTGACCTGAACTTCCGCGTCACCTGGATTGGCTTCTGGTTCAACATCCCTGGCTTCACTGAAGATCCCACCCAGGTGGCGAATGAGTTCATCAACACCGGTGTGGACGTGATCATCTCGGGAATTGACACGACCGAAGCCCTGGTTGAAGCTCGCAAAGCTACAGGTGAGGGTAATCAGGTTTATGCGATCCCGTATGACTATGTCGGCGCATGCGACGAGGCACCTGAAGTCTGCCTTGGTGTGCCGTGGTACAACTGGGGTCCTGCCTACCTGCGCCACATTACCAGCGCCATGAATGGCACCTGGGAATCCGTCTTCGAGTGGCTGCCGCCCGACTGGGGTGACATCAACAACCACGACACAACCGCCATCGGCTATGTCAGTGGCCCAGGTATGTCGCCCGATAATGAAGCCCTTCTGCAGCAATTCATTGACGAATTGGCTGGCGGCCTCAACTTGTGGGTTGGCCCATTGAACTTCCAGGATGGCACAACCTTCCTGGCAGAAGGCCAAGAAGCCACCGACCATGAGATCTGGTACCTGCCACAACTGCTGGAAGGTATCGAAGGCCGTTCCGAGTAAACTGATCCAAATAAGCAATCATGGGGAAGACCAATGCGTCTTCCCCATTTTATAAATATAGAAATCTCATTATGAAAATTGGATTCAATCAAATCAATAAGCATTTTGGTGAAGTTCATGCCAATGTGGATATTAACTTTAACATCCAAAGCGGCATGATCTATGGCATTTTAGGGGAGAACGGGGCGGGGAAGAGCACCTTGATGAAGATTCTCTCTGGTTTCATCCAGCCAGATTCAGGTGAGATCGTCCTCGACGGCCGGGTGGTCGAGATTGAGTCGCCAGCTGATGCGATCAAATTTGGCATCGGCATGCTGCATCAGGACCCGTTGGACTTCCCGCCCATGCAGGTGATCGACAACTTCATCGCCGGTCAGGAAGGGGGGTTGCTGTTAAAGCATAAAGGCATCATCAGGGAATTCAAAGCGCTGCAGGAGCAATTTGGTTTTACACTGGATCCTGAAGCGTATGTGGACACCCTGACCGTGGGCGAACGGCAGCAACTGGAAATTCTGCGCCTGTTGTGGCTGGGTGCCAGGGTATTGATTTTGGATGAGCCCACCACCGGCATCAGTGTTCAGCAAAAGGAAAAACTGTTCGCCGCACTGCGCGTTCTTGCTCAGCAGGAAAAAACCGTTGTGTTTGTCTCCCATAAGCTGGAAGATGTCGAAGTTTTATGCGACAAGGTGGCGGTATTACGCAATGGCTGCTTGGTTGGAGAAGTTGAGTCACCTTTTGATACCGATCAACTGGTCGAGTTGATGTTCGGCAAGCTAATCATCTTGAAAGATCCCGAATCCGTTTCAGGGGATGAGATTGTCTTTGAATTGCAAAACCTTTACATTGAACAGTATCCGATCACAATCGAGAACGTCAACTTCCGGTTGCATGCGGGTGAAGTGATCGGTCTGGCAGGCATGGAGGGCAGCGGACAGGATGTGCTGCTCAGGGCGTGTGCCGGCCTGCAGCGGCCTGTTTCAGGGCGTGTCATTGTGAACGGGGAGGACCTGACCGGTAAAAATTACCATGAGTTTATTCGAAAAGGGGTAGGGTTCCTTCCAGCCTCTCGGTTGGAAGAGGGGCTCGTGCCAGGACTGACATTGGCTGAGCACTTCACCGTGACCTCTGACGAAAAACAGAAATTATTTATCGATAAAACCTATTTTAGAAGCCTGTCGGAGCAGATGATCGATGAATACCGCATCATCGGCCGACCTGATACGCCTGTTGAATCGTTGTCAGGTGGTAACCAGCAGAGGGCAGCTTTATCCTTATTGAAAGATTCCCTCTCAATCATTTTGTTGGAACATCCCACCCGAGGCTTGGACATGGAATCTTCCATTTATATGTGGGATAAGCTGAGAGAACGCTGTAAACGCGGCACGTCGATCTTCTTTATATCCGCTGATCTGGACGAAGTTTTGCGTTACAGCGACCGCATCCTGGTGTTCTTCAGCGGGCGTGTCTCAAAACCGCAGGATTCGGCAGCGATCGATCTAGACCAGCTGGGCCTAATGATTGGCGGAAAAGGTTGGGAGCAGGAAATTGCTAATGAGGAGACCTATGAAGCCATCTCGAACGCGTAATATTTCAATTTTATTCCAGTTGGGGGGCTTGGTTTTGGCCTTTGGGTTTGTAAGCCTGATCCTGTTGCTGATCGATGCTGACCCCATTCAGGCATTCAGCCTGCTGTGGGAGGGCGCCGTTGGCAACACCACCCGGATTGCCAGTGTTTTCGTCGTGTGGGTACCCATAGTCTTGGTCACCTGCGGTGTTTTGGTCACATTTACGGCTGGCCTGTGGAACATTGGCATTGAAGGCCAAATCACAATTGGCGCGATCTTCACCACGGGCGTGATCCGCATGTTCTTGGATACACCGGTCAACCCCGTGTTGGTGATCATCCTATCCATGCTGGCGGGGATGCTGGGCGGCGCGCTCTGGGCTGTTTTAGCCGGGGTGTTGAAGGTGTTTAGCGGCGTGAACGAGATCTTCGGCGGGTTAGGGTTGAATTTTATCGCCACCGCGCTGAATATCGGGCTGATCTTTGGCGCGTGGAGCCGACCAGGCGTCGCTTCAATGAGCGGCACAGAACCCTTCCCCGAGGTGTATTGGCTGCCCACCTTTCAGAATTTCCGCTTTAGCTGGTATTCGATCTTGCTTTCGGTGATCGGCCTGGTTGTGATCTACTTCCTGTTGCAGGGCACCCATTTTGGGCTGCGTTTGAAAGCTGTCGGCAAGAGCATTAAATCCGCTTTCCGGTTGGGGATTACAACCTGGCAACACATGCTGCTCGCCTTTTTGGTGTGCGGCGTGTTTGCCGGTCTGGCAGGTGCCCTGCAGGTCGTGGCTGTTTATCATCGGTTGATCCCGTCGATTTCCAGCGGTTACGGCTTCATGGGGTTGATGATCGGTATGTTGATCAACTATCAGGCGATCTGGGTTGCGCCGATTGCCCTGTTCTTTGCCGCCCTGAACATTGGCGGCATCCAGCTGCCCATTGTGATGAAACTTGATTCCGCACTGACAGGCGTGCTGCAGGGCAGCCTGGTGTTGTTCGTCTTGCTGATGCAGGGCGTCAAGCAGCGCGTGTTGGGAAAGCAGTAGGAACCTTTATGACTGGTGACGTTATTCTATTGGGTTTAGCCGGGGTGATTGCCTCGGGGGCGCCGATCGTGCTGGCGGCCATTGGTGAAACGCTGACCGAGCGCGCAGGGGTGATCAACCTTTCGCTGAACGGCCTGATCATCTTATCCGCGATGGCGGGTTTCTGGGTGGCGATTGAGACAGACAGCATCCTGCTGGGATACTTGGCCGGCGCCCTGGTCGGTGCGCTGGTGTCAGCGATTGTGGCGTTCAGCAGCATCACCTTGAAGCAGTCGCAGGTGGCGGTGGGTTTTATTCTCACGATCACCTGCCGTGACCTGGCTTATCTCCTGGGGAACCCCATCATGGGCCGGCAGGGACCGATCATGCTGTCCACGCCGATCCCTTTGCTGAGGGATATCCCCATCCTCGGGCCTTTGCTGTTCCAACAATCGCTGATGACCTACTTCAGCATCATTTTGATCTTTGTGACGTGGTTTTGGATCTCCAAGACCAAACCGGGCTTGATGCTGCAGGGCATCGGTGAAAAACCGGCCGCCGCGTTTGTGCGGGGTGCCAATGTGAGTATGATGCGCTATTTATACACCATCCTGGGCGGCGCACTGGTGGGTCTGGCCGGTCCGCTGTATACGCTGAGCGTAAAGCCCGGATGGAAGGGTACCATCACCGGTTTGGACGGCATCGGCTGGATTGCCCTGGCGATTACGATCTTTGGCGGCTGGAACCCGATCAGGGTGGCTTTTGGGGCGTACTTATTCGCATTCTTGCAGTGGCTTGGGCTGGTTTTGCAGTCCTCGTGGACCTTTATCCCTTCCCAGGTGCTGCAGGTGGCCCCGTTCCCTTTGATGATCCTGACCCTGCTGTTGGTCAACCTGGGCAACACGGAATGGATGGAAAGGCTACTGGCCACCTTGCCAGACGGGGTTAGAAACCGGGTCAAGAAGTTGATCCGCTCATTGCGCTCCCAACCGCCTGCCGCGCTGGGAACGCCCTTCGAGCGGCAATGAGATTAATCCGGGTGCCGGTCCTGCCACGCTTTCGCTTTGGCGATGCGGGCACTCAGCGGCGGGTGACTGAAGAACAAGAAGCTCACCCAGGGCTCCGGGTCGACATCACTTAAATTTTGGTTGGCAATTCTTGTAAAGGCCGTGGCATATGCTGCGGCCTTACCTGTTGCCTGCAACGCGTAATCATCCGCTTTGCTTTCCCGCCAGCGAGAAAAGGCACGGTCAATGGGCATGATGATGAGTTGATAGAGGGAAAGCAGGATCAATAAGGCCGGCAGCCCGGCGGGGTCAGCGACACCCGTCAGCCCGAATGCGGTGATGGCCCAATCCATGGCCAGTGAAACCAAGAAAAACCCCAGGGCGGTGAGCAGGGTGCTGAATCCCATTAACCAGGCCATATCGTGCTGGACATGGTGTCCCAGCTCGTGGGCCAGCACGGTTTCAATTTCGTCGGGTGTGAATTCATCGAGCAGGGTATCACCGAGGATGATGCGCCGGGTATTGCCAAGACCTGTCAGGGCGGCGTTAGCCTGCTTGGTGCGCCGGGACAGATCTACTTTAAAGACGCCTTTCACCTGGGTGCCGGCTTTTTCGGCGAGCTGCATTAAACGTTCAGCCAAATCGGAATGCTCATCACCCAGGGGCGTGAATTTATTGAAGAGCGGCATCAGCAACACCGGCGTCAAATTGGCCAGCAGCACACTGAACAGGAGCATGCCACCAGTCAGCCACAACCACCAGCTCTGGCCGGTGACCCGCAATGCCAAGTAAACCAACTCGATTAAAATCAGGCCCAGGACGCCGCCCACAGCGAGACCTTTGAGCTGGTCAACCACCCAACCCTTTAGTGGCTGGGTGGAGAGATCAAAACGGTGGGGCAGGATGAACCCGGCGTAATAGCTGATGGGTAAATTGATCAGGAAGTAAATTCCGCCAAAGATGACGGCAAAGCCAGCCACGATGAACCATTGGTTGTTGACGATGTTTCCCAGCCAGGTCCGCAGTGCGGTTGACCAGCCGGTCAGCAGCCACAGAAAGGCATATAGCAGGTTTATGCTCTGATCTACCAGCCACAGGCGGCGTTTGATACGGGCGTACTGTTTGGCTTGGGACTGGCGATGGGGGTCAAGTTGGGTCATTATCGTTTCCCTCTTTATTGGATCTGAAGCGTATTGTGATAATTCAATTAATTTCTTTCGATTATAGCACATGAAGGGGTTTTTATTAATTAAAAATGAAAACTGGTAGATTAGAGTTTTCGATCCGGCACGGGAAAACAAGAATCTTGCTGTAATTTTTTTGGGAGTGTCGAATAAAATGGAGATACCTTTCAGTGGCTATTCACCCGAGGTCAGTATGGACATCCACACAGCAGACACCCGTACCGATTTAGCCCGCTTTATCCGCTTCCCATATCAGCTCTATCGGGATGCCCCCGATTGGGTCCAACCGCTGCGTTTTGAGCAGTAGGCGCAATTCGACCCCAAGTTGAACCCGATGCTCAACCACTGCGCCACGCAGTTCTTTTTGCTCAAATCGATGCGCGGGCGCTTATTTCCCTTTGGATGGGCGAAAATGCTGATGGGGATCAGGAAAATCCGCCAGTATCGCATGTGGGCGTTGGGGGTCATCCCGGAATACCAGGGTAAGGCCATCGACACGCTGCTGTACAAAGCCACTTATGACGCCCTCAAGGACCGGCTGGCTTGTATGGAGATCAATTACGTGCTGGAAAACAACCACCGCATGATCAATGCACTGCTAAAGATGGGGTCACACCGCTCCGGCGTTACCGGGTCTACGAGATGGCGATCGCTTAGCCCTGATCACTCCCCCAGGGCTGGTAGGCGCTGTTGTCAATCCCAATGCGGGCGAGCATACGGCCGACGGTGGCCTTCACCAGGTCGTCAATTGTTTCCGGCTGGCTGTAAAACGCGGGAACTGGCGGAAAGATAAGCGCACCGGCAGCGGCCGCCTGGGACATCAGGCGCAAATGGCCGGGGTGAAGGGGCGTCTCGCGCACAGCCAGCAGGAGCGGCCGCCCTTCCTTCAAGCACACATCGGCGGCGCGCACGATCAGGCTGTCGGCATAGCTGTTGGCAACCCCGGAAAGCGTTTTGATCGAGCAGGGAACGATCAGCATACCGTCCACCGGGCAGGACCCGGACGCGATCGGCGCAGACAGGTCATCCGGCTGGTAGTTGCAGGACGCCATCCCGACAAGGTCAGCAGAGGTTCGCCCGGTTTCTTCGCGAATCACGCGGGCACCCATGGGGCTGATCACCAGGTGGACTTCCACGCCGAGCGCCCTCAGCAGTTCGAGGGTGCGCACCCCGTAGATGGCGCCGCTGGCGCCGGTGATGGCAAGGATGATGCGTTTGTTGTCGGTCATGGTCACATTATACAGGGTTTCGGGTTGATTTTCGCTCAGGGCTGGAAGGACACCTGGCCGCGCTCAGCATCCACCTCCAGGCGCATGCCGGCGGCAATCTGCGTGATGTCGACCTGGTCGATGCAGGGGATCTCGGCGATGATGCAGCCAACCGCAGTGATGGTTTCGCACGCACTGTTGATGATTGCGGCAGGGGCAAGCCCGTTGTGTTTGAGCCGGTAAAGGACATACGAGCCAACCGTGGAGCCCTTCCCCGTGGGGAACACCAGCACCTTGCCCGCAATAGACTGACCCTCCAGGTCGTGCCCCGCCTCGGTGACCAGGCCTGAGTCGGGGTCGACCCCGCCGTAGAAGGAGATGCCCATGCGGCTGACCAGGGCTTCACCGCTGGCCTCCCCGGGGTAGATGGTACGGCCGCGCAGGGTCATCGGACAGCCTCCGCCAGCAGCTCGTCAAAATCCAGCAGGCGGGTTTTGAACCCGTTCTTGGCATAAGCATAATAGCAGGCTTTGGCGGAATCGGTCGCCAGGGCGGTGAAGCGCCCCTTAATGGGTGCCACCACGCAGCAGGTATCCGTGGCGAACTTGGCACCCGCTTCCTCGATGATGGCGGTGTAACCCATGCGGTCTGCCATGCCTTTGACCGGCCGGGAGGTGGTGATCCAGAACTCCCGGGTGACCTGTTTGCCCTGCAACCCCCGGGCGATGCGCTCGATCTCCCCCAGGGTGAGGTGAGGGCAGCCCAGGCTGAGGAAGTCGACCTCGTCCGGTTCGGCGCTGGTCAGATCGGCTTTGGCAGCCTCGAGGTCGCGCTGCCCAATGGTTATCTTTTCGGACGGCGGCCCCAAGGCATCCGCTTCGGGGGTGATCCCGGGCATATGGAATAGCGCCACGCCGCCAAAGGTGGCGATGCTGGCGCAGAAGGACTTTAAGTGCTCCAGGCTGTCCTCATGAACGCCAGTGATGTAGGGCACCCGCTCGACGCTGCGGGTCTGCAGCAGGTCGCCGATGACCTTGCCCAGCGCGCCAAAATCGGGCGTGTCGGTGAGCGGTGCGGTCACCTGCACATGCAGGCCTGGGCGGCGGTTTTCGTCCAGGTGGTAGCCGTAGGCGGGGGTGCGCCCGGTCAGGGCGGCGGCCAGCGCCGAGGGGCCGCCTTCGCGGTTGGTGCGGGCACCAAGGACTGAATTGGCAAAGCAGACGGCGCTGCTCTCGGCCCAGGCGATGTGTTCGCCGAAATGGGGCAGGTTGCCGAACAGGTAGGGCGTGCACGAGCAGGTGGTGACGACACCCATGGCCTCAAAAGCCGCTAAAACACAGCGCTGGTTTTCAGCAAATGCCTCCGAGATGCCCAGGGCAGGGTAGTTTTCCACGTCCATGCCTGCCGGGTTGAGGGTGGTAAAGACCTGGGCCCTGCCTCCCCCTGCCGCCATCTCCGCCAGCCAGGCCAGGCCGGCTTCGCCCAGGTTGTCGTAGCTGACCCCGGCGATCTGCACCGACCGGACGGGGATCATGCGCTCAGCGCCATAGATCCGCCCCAGGGTTGCCAGGATCTGCAGCGACTTTTGGGCTGCGGGGCCGGACTCGCCGGCCAGGAGGGCTTGTTCTGCGGGTGTCAGGTGCATGGGGATATTATAGCTGATAGCTGATAGCTAAAATGAAGAAGCAGGTAGTTGGTAGTTGGTGGTTTGTAGAGAAAGAATAAAGATTCAATCTGATCCCGCCTTACGCTGCGGGGACGATGTAGCTGATGGCTGATAGCAGGTAGTTGGTGGTTTGTAGGAAAAGATACAAGATTAACGGCAAAGCGTAGGAATGTTCACCAGAGAATCGCATTCACAACTATCCATTCACAACACACGCGTCATCACTGGCACTTCACCACGCACAACTCACCACTCACCTTTATTGTCCAAATACCAATCCATATCCACTTGGGGGAAGGGGACTTTGGCAAAGGGCTTTCCGGAGGTGTCGATGGGAGCAGTCAGGTCGAAGCCGACTTTGCAGGTTTCGTAGGTGCCGGGCTCGGCGCTGGGATCGAGAGAGGAGCCGCGCTCGCGGCCAAGCATGACCAGGTCGCGATCGGCCTGGAAGCGGGTGGCCAGCGCCCACTCGACCGAAAGGGGATCGTAGATGTCGATATCTTCATCGACCACGAAGATGTGCTTGCAGGAACTGTGACCCGTGTGGGCGGCTTCGATCGCTTTGCGGCCGTCATCGGCGTGGGTTTTGCGGATCTTGACGATGGCATGCAGCCAGGAGCACCCGCCTGGGTTGATGTGGACATCCAGGCACTCGACAACCTGGTTAACGGCCCGAAAAATGGTGGGTTCACGCGGCATACCCATCAGGAGCTTGTGTTCCAACCCGCCGGGCAGCAGGGCGTGCCAGAGGGCATCCTTGCGGTGGGTGATGCACTTCACTTCCATCACCGGTTCCTGGCGGATGACGTCTTGCGTTTCCGTCAGATCCACAAAGGGGCCTTCGGCGTGCCGTCGGTCACGGTAGACCGTGCCTTCGATCACAAATTCAGCGTCAGCGGGGATCAGCAGATCAGAGGTGCGGGCTTTGATGACCTCAAAAGGCGCCAGGGCGTTGGCGATTTCCAGCTCGTTCAGGCCGATTTCAACAGACGTTGCCGCTGCAACGAGAAGATTGGGTGCCACGCCGATGCAAATGGCCACATCCACCTGGCCCTGATCCTGCAAAAAAGCATCGAAATTGCGTCCCTTGACCACGCGCACCGCCAGCTCAGTTTTGGAGAATTGCATGCAGCGGTGAAAATCAAGATTTTGGCCGAAGCGGGGATGTCCGGCCACCATCACACCGGAACTGATGTAATTCCCGCCGTCTCCCTGGCAATGAAAGGGGATGGGCAGGTCATCGAGGTCGGGGTTTGCTCTGATCACCTCCTGGCAGGGGGCCTGGGATGTCACCTTGGGCGGCGTGTGCCCTTCGATGGCCTGGCTCAGAGTGGGGATGAGCGCTTCAACCGGGACCTTGAGGTACCCGGCCAGCGTATGCTTATCGCTGACGACGTTGCCGATCACCGGGAATTCGGATTCGATGACCCGGGTGCACAGGACGGGCGCAGGCTCCAGCGCCTTCAATAAGCCAGCCAGCGCCAGATGCTTGGAAATTGGCTTGTGGACGGTGACCAATTGGCCATGTTTACGGAGCGTATTTAAATGGTCTCTCAGGGACATGGTTTCCCTCACCTTTTTGGATAAATTATAGCAGGAATGCGGGTAGGCCACGAGCGCGTGGCGGCATGAAGGGGTTGGTACGAATCTTGCTGGTAAGCGTTATGGAACCCGGTGGTGCCTAGCATGCCCACCAGTTGTGACGACAACGGAGCGGAAGTGGATATGAAACACAAACTGGCTTTACGATTGGGTACCATCACACTGATCGCCATGATCGCCCTGACCTTATGGGGGAGCGAACAGATCCCCGTCCAGGCGGAAGATGCCTATCAGGATATCCCCTGGGTCGATCCGGCGTTGCTGGCCAAGTCAAAAACCTCGGAACCCCTTGATTACTTGATCTATTTCGATGAAAGGGCTGACCTGAGCGATGCTTACAGCATGTCTTGGGAGGCACGCGGCTGGTTTGTGTACGAAACACTGACCAGGCTGGCTGAAGAGGCTCAGGCGGAAGTGCGCACCTATCTTGACGCGCAGGCTGTGCCATACGAGGCCTTCTGGGTTCAAAATGTGATTGCCGTCCAATCTTCCACGGCTGAGACCCTGACAGGGCTGCTCAATTTCCGTGAGATCGAGTCTCTGCAATCGATCCCCCAGGTTTTCATTGAAGAACAGCCTGATGTAGATATAAGCGAGGCGGCTGAACTTGAGACCACCGGCACGGCGAGCAACCTGGTGCAGATCAAGGCCGACCAGGTGTGGTCACTGGGCTTCTCGGGGAACGGGGTCGTCGTCGGGAGCATTGATACAGGGGCAAACTTCACCCACGAGGCTTTGATCTCTTCGTATCGGGGCAACCTGGGCGAGGGCATTTTCAGCCACCATTACCAGTGGTGGGATGCGGTCAACCACCAGGATGCGCCGTATGATGATAACGGGCATGGCAGCCATGTGACGGGGATCATGACTGGCGCGCGGGCGCAGGGGGAGGAAATCGGGGTTGCGCCGGGTGCGGATTGGATCGCCTGCAAAGCGATTGCCAAAAACGGCCAGGCCTGGGGCAACGACCTGATCAAATGCGGCCAGTTTATGGCCGCCCCCACCAATCTGAGTGGAGAAAACCCCAACCCGAATTTACGCCCGCAGGTTGTGAACAACTCCTGGGGCGATTGCGGACGTGCGTACCGGGATTGGTTTGAAGGCGTGATTGATGCCTGGGTGGCCGCAGGGATCTACCCCGTGTTCGCCAATGGCAATGCCAGCAATTGCGGATATCCTTCCCCGCCTGGATTGAATACCGTAGGGAACCCTGCCCGCTCTTACCATGTAACGGCGGTGGGCTCAACCGGGCTGGATGATGGTCAGTACGCAGTCCATTCCAACTGGGGCCCGACGGACAGTCTGGATAATCTGAATGCCAACGGCTATCCCTCCATCAAACCCCAGGTGGTGGCGCCGGGGGTTAACATCCGCTCGGCGATTGGCTCCGGGGATCAGGCTTACGCCTCCTGGAGCGGCACTTCCATGTCGGCACCACACGTGGCAGGTTTGGTGGCGCTGCTGTGGGAGTCTGCTGGATGTTTGGCGGGTGATTACCTGGGCACAGAAGCCCTGATCCTGGAGACGGCTCGCCCAATCCCTTACGATACCGGGCAGGGTGATGAAGGACCTGGTTTTGTCCCAAACCATGCCACCGGTTGGGGAGAAGTCGACGCCCTTGCGGCCGTCAATTCTGCTGCGGCCTACTGCGCTGGCGGTTACCTCACTGGCCGGGTGGCGGATATGGAAAGCGGCCACCCGCTGGCTGGTGTGGTTGTCGAGGCGATCTCACTGGGTGATCCTGCTGTAAGGGTTTCGACGAAGACCAATCCGCAGGGAGAATACCGGTTATTTGTCAACAGCCAGGAAGCCTATACGCTGAGCGCATCGGCTTATGGATACCACCGGGTGGAGTTTACCGATGTATCGGTTCCAGGCCCGGGCCAGTTCACGACGACCCATTTTAATTTGAAGGCCAAATCCAATCTCGTCAGCCTGGCCGGGACAGTCACCGATGGGGGCGGGCATGGATTCCCGCTGTATGCCCGGGTGCTGATCGAGACCGACGACCACAGCGAAGTGGTCTTCACCCATCCCTTTGACGGCAGCTACCAGGTTGACCTTTACGATGATTTGGCCTATGACCTCACGGTGACCGCGCTCATTCAGGGGTATCAGTCGGTCCACGAAACGG
The DNA here is from genome assembly GCA_002403205.1 of Anaerolineaceae bacterium UBA4775. Lineage (GTDB taxonomy): Bacteria > Chloroflexota > Anaerolineae > Anaerolineales > Anaerolineaceae > Brevifilum. Next base: position 21,953 of record DHHJ01000029.1, on the reverse strand, counting down.
GGATCAGCCTCGATCAGCCGGATTTTGCCCTGGATGTGGCAGAGACCTGTGACGCACCAGGGTATGAGCTGCTAAATACGTTGACCCAATCCTTTGATAGCGAGCGACAGCCTGCAGGCTGGGAGGTTCGGGATCATGCGGGGGCAGGCACTAAATGGGCTTTTAACGACGTTTCTGAACGGGGCAACCTGACTGGCGGCACGGGCGGTTTCGCGATGGTGGATTCGGACTATCCCGGCCCGGTGGATGTGGATACCTCCCTGGTCTCGCCTTCGGTTGATTTGTCGGGCGAACCGGTGGTGCTGCTCAGTTTTGACCAGGACTTCTTTAACTATCCGGGCAATCTCGAGGAGGTTGGAGAGGTAGAAGTGTCGGTAGGCGGCGGTGACTGGCAAAGCGTGTATCGCGTCACAGACAGTTCCCGCGGTCCCAACCGCCAGGTGATTGACATCAGTGCACTTGCTGCCCATCAGCCCGATGTGCGGGTGCGCTTCCGTTATTACAATGCCAATTCAGAATGGTGGTGGCAGGTCGATAACGTGCGACTGGGTGGTCACACCTGCAGCCCGGTGGCAGGCGGTGTGCTGGCTGGGTTTATCACCGATAAACATTCCGGCGAACCCCTGGTTGACGTGATCATTTCATCGGGGCACAGCCGGGGTTTTTCAATGGCAACACCTGGTGACCCCAATCTGGACGATGGTTTCTACTGGTCCTTCCAGCCGATGACGGCAGACCCCCAACACATCAGCGTGACCGCCGCCAAGAGCCTGTACCTCAGCGCTGCGGCCCAACCCGAATTGCGCCAGGGCGAGGTGAATCGCCACGATTTCACCCTGGTGAGCTATTCGAATCACCTGGGATTGGTGTTCAATAACCTTTTGGCCCTGATCTGGGAGTTCCTGTTGAACCTGTTCGGGCTGCTGCAGACTTAGGTGGCAAATATCAGGTATTAGGAAGCAGGAATTAGGTTTTGGGTATTGGGAAATGAGCGTGGTGAATGGTGAGAGGTGCTGAGTGAACAGGAAGATCTGAAAATCTGTTCTTCTTTCCATTTACATTTGTGGCTTTTGCTACTATCCACAACCTACCTACTACCAACTAACTGCTACCAGCTACAAACCACAAGCTACCTGCCAATTTATCCCCTTGCTTTTTTATACGCATCCAGGGTGCGCTGGCGGGCATAACTGTGGTCGACCAGGCGTTCAGGATAGTCCCTGCCCAGGCTGAAGCCATATTGTGCTGCCTCCGCAGGTGGCAGCGTCCAGGGCTCGTGACGGTAGGGGGCAGGCAGCTCAGCCAGTTCAGGCACCCAGCGGGCGATGAAATCGCCCTGGGGGTCGTGCCTGAGCCCCTGGGTGGCCGGGTTGAAGATGCGAAAATACGGGGCGGCATCGGTCCCGGTGCCGGCCGTCCACTGCCAACCGCCGTTGTTGGCGGCGGGGTCACCGTCAATCAGGTTGTGCATGAACCAGGCTTCGCCTTCCTGCCAGTTGACCAGCAGATCCTTGGTCAGGAAGGAGGCCACGATCATGCGCCCCCGGTTGTGCATCCAGCCGGTCTCCACCAGCTGGCGCATGCATGCGTCCACCACGGGGTAGCCGGTTTGCCCGTTCTGCCATGCCGCCAGGTCGTCCGGCGCGTTCCGCCAGGGGATGTTCTCATACGCCGCCCGAAAGGGGCGCTCCAGCACATGGGGGAAGTGAAACAGGATCGCGGTGTAGAACTCGCGCCACACCAATTCATCTAACCAGGTTTGGATTTCAGAGCGGGCAGCATCGGTGTTTGCCTGCAGGGAGGCAATGTGGGCGTGGGCAACAGCCTCCCGGGCAGAGATCAACCCAAAGCGCAGGTAAGGGGATAAGCGGGAGGTGCCGTCCAGGTCGAGGCGGTTGCGCTGGCTCTGATAGTTAAGGAGGGCGCCTGCGGTGAACTCAATAAGCCGCCCCAGGGCAGCCTCAGACGATGACGGGAAACCCGGAACAGGGTCGGCCTGGGGCAGTGGCTGGGAGTCCAGCCCATCAGGGACGGGCGGCAGGGCCGCGGGAGATGGCAAGCAATCTGCCGGTGTAGGCAGGGGCTGACCGTACCATTCTTGCTTGTACGGGGTGTAGACGATATAAGGGTCACCGTCCTCTTTCAGGATGGTTTCAGGGTGCTGGCGGACCACGCCTGGAAAGAGCCGCAGATCCAAAGATTTCGCGACGGCCTGGTCACGCTGACGGGCAAAGGGGCTGAAATCCTCCTGGGCGAACACTGCAGCGTCGTTCAGTTCGTCAATGAAGGCAGGGAGGGCTGTGTGCGCTGGACCGCGGCGGACGATTAATCGGCTGCCGAGGGTCTTGAGCTGGTGATCGAGCCTGTCCAGTGCATTCAGCAGGAAAGCGCGCCGTTTTGGCGCGGCGCTCTCCATCAGTTCGGGTTCGATGATGAACAGGGGGACCACCTGGTCGGCGCCTTGCAGCGCCGCTTCAAGCGCCTGATTGTCGTGTAAGCGGAGATCGCGTCGGATCCACCAGATATGTGTGTGTCCCATGGGCACCCCTCGTTATCTGCTGCCAGTGCCGTTAATTGTAACTGTGTTTTGCTGGGGGTTAACCAGAAAGCCGCCCAAAGGCTGGGCGGCAATCAGTTTCGGCTGTAGCACCCTTATCGAAGACTATCGAGGAGGGGTGCCACAGCCTTTGTTAAGTAACTACTACTGTCTATCATTGTACACCACCTCCTCACTTCGTGGGATAGCGCCTGATCAGGAAGCTGAGGGGCTTTTCAATTATAAGGATAGTATCACACAACCCATGCGGTTTGTCAATTGCGCCTGTAGAGGGTTTAAAGGCAGAGTACATACCAGGCATGGGATGAATCCGATTCTGGTATAATGACCCGGACATCATCGAGAATTGGAAAAGGTAATTATGCAATACAGAAAATTCGGCTCATTGGATTGGGAAGTTTCCGCTTTAGGGTTCGGCGCGATGCGCCTCCCTGTTTTGGATGGTGATAGCAGCAAGATCAACGAACCAGAAGCAACCGCTATGATCCGCCTTGCGATCGATTCCGGCGTGAATTATGTGGATACCGCCTGGGGCTATCACCAGGAGCGCAGTGAGCCCTTCATCGGGCAGGTGTTAAAGGACGGCTACCGGGAAAAGGTCTACCTGGCGACTAAAATGCCCTCCTGGCTGGTGAAGGAAGAGGTCGATTTTGATCGTTTCCTTGAAGCTCAATTGAAACGGTTGGATGTGGACCATCTCGATGTGTATTTGCTGCATACCTTGAATGCCCGTAACTGGGAAAATTACCAAAAACTGGGTGTTTTCGAGTGGGCAGAGAAAAAAATGGCCGAAGGATTGTTCCATCATCTCGGTTTTTCATTCCACGACGAGTACAGCGTTTTTGAAAAGATCGTCACGGGCTATGACAACTGGGCCATGGCGCAAATTCAATACAACTATATCGATATCGACTACCAGGCTGGGCAAAAGGGTTTGCGGTTGGCTGCAGACCGAGGGCTGGCTGTGGTGGTGATGGAACCCCTGCGCGGCGGCCAAATCGCAAAGACCCCCCCGCCGGAACCGGTAGCTGAAACCTGGGCCAAGAGCGAGAAGGTCTGGACGCCGGTGGCCTGGGCGCTGAACTGGCTGTGGGATCAGCCCGAGGTGTCGCTGGTGTTGAGCGGCATGTCGGCCATGGCGCACGTTGAAGAGAATTTAACGCTGGCCGCCGAGTCGGGTGTGAACAGGCTGACCAAAGCCGACCATCAACTGGTCAGCCAGGCGCGGAATGCCTACGCTTCGCTGGCACCGATCCCTTGTACGCAGTGTGAGTATTGCCTGCCCTGCCCGAGCGGTGTGGCAATCCCCCGTATTTTTGATGTTTATAACGAAGCAGTGTCATTTGACGCCTGGGGAAATGCAGGCTGGCGATATAACAACGTCATCAAACCTGAAGCACGGGCCGATCATTGCACTGAATGCGGTGAGTGTGAAGCGGTCTGCCCGCAAAATATCAAGATCATTGAGTGGCTGGCCACAGTGCACGAAAGGTTGGCTGAACCAGCTTAGTAAAAAATGGTGATTCCGAAAAATCATAGGCTGTCGTAGTGGTTAATTGCGACAGCCTTTGATTTCCTCCCATCAGGTCTTCATTGAACGGTTGCTCTCAGCAGGTCTTCCAGCCAGATTGCATGTTCTCCCCTGCGCGTTTTCCAACCCGGTAATAATTGGCTTAATAAACAGCCCCCATCCTTGCGCACCTGCTATGAACCTTTTATAATTCATTTCAACATGGATGAAACACAGACCACACACAAGGCCGCAGCCCCCTGGCGCTGGATAATACTCGGCCTGGCCCTTGGGCTGACTATAATCTGGCTGCTGCTGACCCCGCGCGGCTTACTTGGAAAAGCCTCTGCGGTGGGTTATGCCGTGTGCCACCAGATTGAAGAGCGCTCCTTCCACATCCATGAGGCGCCATTCCCGCTGTGTGCGCGCTGCTCGGGTTTGTTCCTGGGTGCGGTGCTGGGTTTGGCTTACCAGGTTGCCCAGGGCAGAAAGGGGAAAATGCCGCCCCTGTGGCCGAGTATTTTGTTTGGCGCGCTGGCATTGGCCTGGGTTTTTGATGGGCTCAATTCCTTCAGCATGCTTGTGCCAGCCATCCCTTCGCTCTACCAAACCCAAAATTGGACCCGGCTGGTCACCGGGACGGGGATGGGGCTGGCCGTTTCGGCGGTGTTATGGCCGGCTTTTGTCCAGACTATGTTCAACACCTGGGAAGACCAATCAGCGCTGGGGAATTGGAAGCAAATTCTGGGATTAATGGCGGCGGGGAGCATTTTGGTTGTGCTGGTCCTGATGGAAATTTCCTGGGTTCTTTACCCGCTGGCGCTATTGGGGGCTGGGGGCATTGTGACGCTCCTGACCATGGTGTACAGCGTGGCTTTGGTGATGCTGTTTAAGCGCGACAACACGTATGCACGCTTTTCACAGCTTGTGCTGCCCCTGGTTGGGGGATACAGCCTTGGTCTGCTGCAGGTCGGTGCGATCTCTTTGGTGCGGTTCATGCTGACCGGCACATGGGACGGATTCAGCTTATAACCAGCCTCCGTTATCATGTTAAGCATACAAAATAATATTGAGAGCAGGGTGTTATGAATATCATTTCAGCTTTTGGTCTGTCTGCCAGCGCTGGTCTGAATGCTTATATTCCCCTTTTGGTGGTCTCGCTGCTGGCTCGATTCACGGATTTGTTCAAGCTTTCGGACGGCTGGCGCGCGCTGGAGAGCTGGTGGATCATTGGTTTGCTGATCGTGCTGTCGTTGGTCGAATTCTTTGCGGATAAGATCCCGGCGGTGAATCACATCAACGACATCGTTCAGACCCTTGTTCGCCCGACGGCCGGCGCGATCCTGTTTGCCGCCAGCACCGATGTGGTCACGGATTTGCACCCCATCCTGGCGATAGCGGCGGGGCTGCTGGTGGCTGGCAGCGTGCACGCTGTGAAATCCATGGTGGTCCGCCCGGCAGTGACCGTCACCACGGCAGGCGCGGGTGACGTGCCCGTCAGCATACTGGAAGATGTGATTGCCACGACCCTTTCGGTGCTGTCGGTGGTGATCCCGGTTTTGGTGGCGGCCATTTTGTTGATCTTGCTGGTGTGGGTCATCTGGTGGATCTCTGAACGGTCGGTAAAGCACCGGCCAGCGCGGTAGTCCGCTGCTTGGTGATAGTTTTTCATTGATAATAAATTCAATTGAGTAAAAAAGGAGTTAAACATGTCTTATCAGGATTACGGCCAAACACCCCCGCCGGTCTATCAGCAGAATTCGTCACTGGCGGTGATCAGCCTGATTTCCGGTATCGCCAGCTTTTTTATTTTGCCGCTGTTAGGTGCGATTGCAGCTATCATCACAGGTAATATGGCCAAAAAGGAAATCCAGCAAAGCGGTGGACAGCTGACCGGTGAGGGTATGGCCCGGTGGGGTATGATCCTGGGCTGGGTGAACATCGGCTTGAGCGTGATTGGCATCTGCCTTGGGATACTGGCTCTGCTGAGCATCGTTAGCCTGCCGTTTTGTTTCATCCCATTTGCGAATGGCGCCAGTTTTTAACCACTTGTGATAAAGTGACAACCGTTATAGGAGGAAATCGTGTCTGAAGAAGTTACGTATATTCCCGAACCCCCAGAGACCTTCGAACCGGTCCCTGAAAAAAAGAACAATAAGACCTTGTGGATCATATTGGCCATTGTTGTAGTTGTACTGCTGTGCTGTTGTTTGTTTGCGGTGCTGGTTGTGGCGCTGGGCTACTCGCTAGCCGAATACGACCAGCTCATTTATCAACTGGTACCCTACCTGAGTTTTGTTTGATTATCCTCATACGCTGTTCACGCAGGAACCCTCAGCGGGCTCCTGCGTGAACAGCAGCATTTAAATCACCTGATTCGGCCAGCAGGATCAGGCTGTCCAAGGCTTGCCGAGCCTTGGCTCGCATTTGCGAACCGATCTTAAGGTCTTTGAACTCATCCTGATCCAGGACGAGATATTCCCCTCCCGGATAAACCAGTACATCCAACGCCAGGTCGATATAGCTGATCTTTTCAGGGGTGATCTCCGCTGGCGTGGTGACATTGCAATACCAGCCTTTTAACCGATCGTCATCACGGTCGTGGATCTCGAAGATGTTGTACCAGCGGTCTGTGTAGTACCGCTCGAAGAACCGGTCGTTCTCCCGAAGGGTGATCCCGTGAAAAGGGAGATCAGGTCGGTTGAAAAAGGCTTCGATCAGGACGCTGTGGTCATTTTGGCTGAGGATGCGCCCTTCGTAGCGCCAGGTTTCCTCCCGGTCGGTATTCAATTTTATCACCACAATGTTAGGCGTGTGTGCGGTCATATTTCTCCAAAGTCGTTTTGCAAGCAGAGCACATCTGCGGGCTGGTAGGCAACAGCCAGGTCTGCGCCGATCTCAACGGGGTGGGTCAGAAGGACGTGGAAATCAGGGACCTGTTCATTGATCTGCAGGGTGATGTGGTAGCGCCCATTTTGGAAGACCTGGTCGAACACACGTCCGGTGATGCGGTTTTTCATTTCCTGGGGGCTTTGTGATGCCTGGGTGGGCCGAAAGAGCAGGGTGGCCTCAGCACCGATGGGTTGCGGGTCCTGGTCGCAACTGGGGTGGATCAGACCAAGGTGTGTTTTGACTTGCAGTGGCGAGTGGGCGACGATTGTGCCCTTGACCAGGTTGCCCAGGCCAAAGAATTTTGCTACCCACACATTGCGAGGATGGTGGTAAAAATCGTGCGGGGGGCCGCTTTGCAGGATGACCCCATGGTGCAGCAAGAGCAATCGATCGGCAATCGCAAAGGCTTCCTCCTGGTCGTGGGTGACGTAGATGGCGGGCACCTTGGATTGATGCAGGATGCGGCGCAATTCCTGGCTGAGCTGTTCACGCAGGGTGCGATCCAGGGCGCCCAGGGGTTCGTCGAGCATCAGCAGGCGGGGATTCGGGGCTAATGCCCGGGCCAGGGCCACACGCTGCTGTTCACCGCCTGAAAGTTCAGTCACCTTGCGGTGGGCAAAGCCGGCCATATTGATTGTCTCGAGGGCGCTGTCCACCCGGGTTTGGATCTCCTGCGGGGGTAGTTTTTGCATCCGGAGGCCAAAGGCAATGTTTTCGGAGACGTTGCGGTGGGGAAAGAGGGCATAGTCCTGGAACATCAGCCCAAATCGCCTTTGATGCGCAGGGGTATCGGCCAGCGAACGGCCGTTCCAAAGAACTTCTCCGCCTTCGGACTCTTCAAGACCAGCGATGATGCGCAGCAGCGTGCTTTTTCCGCTCCCGGAGGGTCCCAGCAGGCAGATCGTCTCGCTGGGGTGCACGTCAAATGAAACGCCATTCAGCAGGGGTTCTCCTTCGTAGGATTTTTCAATGGCTTTCACCGTGAGCATTAGAAAGTGTCCTTCCCCGGCTTTTGGAGCCGTTCGATCAAGAAGATCCCCAATGCGCACACGAGCATGAGCAGGGTCGACATGGCCAGGGCCTGGCCGTAGTTCAGGGCACCGGGTTGCGAGATGTAACGAAAAATGGCCACCGGCATGGTGGGGTAGTCTGGCCTGACCAAGAAAGTGCTGGCGCCAAATTCACCCAACGAGATGGTGAACGCAAAGATGGTGCTGACCAGCAGGGAAGGCGCCAGCAAGGGCAGGTCCACCTCGCGCCAGACCTTGAAAGGCGATGCCCCTAGCACACGTGCGGCATTTCGCAGGGAAGACGGGATATTGCGCAACGCTGGGCTCAAGGTGCGCACGATGAAGGGTAAGGCCACCAAAGCGTGGGCAATCGGGATCAGGATGGGGAAGCGCAACGTGCTGAAGGGCGGCCGGTTGAAGACGATGATGAAGCCCAGGCCCAGGGTGATCGCCGAAGCGCCCAGGGGGAGCATCATCAGTGGATCCAGGATTTTGTTGATGGCGGAATTTTGCAGCAGCGCATACGCGACCAAAATGCCGAGGCTGAGGGTGATCAAGATCGTTATCAGGGCGAACATGAAGGAGTTGCGCGCTGCGGCAATCGGGGGGACAAAGAACAAATCGCCCCGGCGGTTGACCCCCAGCTCGCGATAGAACTGCAGGGTCAGGCCGCGTTCGACTTCACCGCGTTCGCCGCGCGTGGGCTCCAGCTTGACGAACGAGCGCAGTGCCAGGGAGGCCAGGGGGGCTACCAGCAGGATGAACAGCGAGGCGACTAGCAGGATGATGACGGCCCGCTCCAGAGTGGTGCGCGCCGGGCGCGCAGCCATCGTGCGGGTGGCAGGGGAGATGACCATCTCGCCCAGCCCGGAAACCCGGTTGTGCCCCAGTGTGATCAGCAGTGTGCAGGCCAATTGTAGGATGGAGAGCATGCTTGCCAGGGGCAGGTTCAGCAGGTGCAGGGCCTGGGTGTAGATCTCCACCTCTAGGGTGGCAAACTGGGGGCCGCCCAACATCAGCACCACGCCAAAGCTCGTGAAGTTGAACAGGAACACCAGCAGGGTGCCTGCCAGGATGGACGGGCGCAGCAGGGGCAGGGTCACTTCCCGGAAGGTGCGCCACGGGCTGGCACCCAGCACCTGGGCGGCGTGGCGCAGGCGGATATTCATCTGCGACCAGGCATTGCTGACGACGCGGATCATGATGGTGGTGTTGTAAAACACATGCGCCACCAGGATGGCGCCAAAGGTGTTCAGGAACCGCACGGGCGGTGTGGGCAGGTCGAACAGCGCCATTAACCCCAGGTTGACCCAACCGCGCGGTCCCAGGAGGGAATTAAAACCGGCGGCCACCACCACGGTTGGCAGGATGAAGGGCAGGGTGGTCAGGATTTTGAGGGTGCGCTTTCCTGGAAAGGTGAAGTGCGCAAACAGCCAGGCACCGGGCAGCCCGATGATCAGGGTCAGCAGGGTCGAGAGGAGTGCTTGTCCCACGGTGAAGGAAAGCGGACGCCAGACCGGGGTGAGGTCGAGTGCGCTCAGGTCAAACCCCCAGGTCGGGGAGATGACCAGGTTGAACAGCGCCAGCAGGGGCTGGTAAAAGAAATACACCAGGAAGGCAGCCGGGAGCAGCCAGAACAAGGCGGCGCGCCAGGTGGGCTGCTTTAGCCAGCGGAAAAGCGTTTTGCGCAAAGTGTTCAATCCAGGACGGCCTCCAGCCAGGCGTTGATCCAGGCTTCGCGGTTGGCATCGATCAGCTCGGGCGGCAAGCTGGCGGGCTGGTCGGGGATGTCAACATGCTCGAGGAAGGCCTCTGGCAGGCTGGCCTGCGGGTTGACCGGGAAGACGAACATTTGCATGGGGATATCCTCTTGGAAGGGGACGCTGAGCATGAAATCGACAAAGGCTTTTGCCAGGTCGGGGTTTGCGGTATTCCTGAGGATGCCGACAAATTCGATCTGCCTGAAGCAGGTATTGGGGCCGATGATCGAACCGGTGGGCGATTCTTCCAGCTCGGTTTGAGCAAAGATCACCTCTGCTGCGGGGCTGGAACCATAAGACACGACCAGGGGCTGGGGTCCCTGCCCGGTTGAGCCGCTGAAATTCGTATAGTAAGCGGTCTCCCAGTTGCTGACCACCGTGAGACCGTTTTCGACCAGGGCCTGCCAGTAGTCCAGGTAACCATCTTCGCCGAAATGGGCAATGGTGGCCATCAGGAAGGCCAGGCCTGGCGAGGAGGTAGCCGGGTTTTGCGTCACGAGCAGCCCGGCATACCGGGGATCGATTAAGTCCTCCAACGAGGTGGGGATGGGCAGGGCCTGCGCTTCGAAAAAGGCTTTATCGTAATTGATGCACACATCGCCATAATCGACCGGGAGGGCATGGTTGCCCGGATCGATTTTGAATTCGTCTGGGATCTGGTCGAGCATGGGTGAGTCGTAAGGAAGAAAGAGCTCTTCCTCGAGGGCGCGTGTCAGGAAGGTGTTGTCGAGCCCGTAGAACACGTCTGCCAGGGGATTACTCTTGGTGAGGATGGCCTGGTTGAGGGCGGTGCCCGTATCGCCGCTGCGGACGAAGTTGACGGTCACGCCGTGTTCGGACTCAAACTGGGCGATGACTTCTTCACTGATGGCGAAGGAATCGTGGGTCATTACCGTCAGCGACTGGGGTTCACCCGGGCTGGGTTCGGGTGCGCACGCGCCGAGAAGCATCGTCACGATCAACAAAAGTAAGAGGGGGGTCACTTTGTGTTTCATAGGATTAACCATGCCTTTCTACGGATAAAGTGAATTCGTGGATGCACAGCAGGATCCCGCTGTGCAGCGTGATGGTTGCCGTAGGGGAAGCCATGCGGTTGCTGATCCCGCGTGTTTTCTCAGGGTACAAGGTTTCGCCGTCGAGGGGGTACTGCAGGCCTTCCGTGCAGATGCCCTCTGCCGGCCCGTTGAGGGGCAGGAGGGAGACGCGCTGGCCAATCTCGCCCTGGATGCGGGCGGACTCCCTGATCAGGAAAACTTCGCTGCGGCCGTCCACCAGGCGGATATCCCGGCCGGCGAGGTCAGGGCGGGTTAAGAGGAAAATGTTGGCGAGGGTCTGGTCAAGGCGCCCTCCCAGGGCAGCCGTCACCCAGATCGTCCCGGGTGAATAGCCCAGTGCGGCATCCAGGGCCAATTCCAGGTCGGTTTTATCTTTGTCAACAGGAAATTTGCGAATTTCGACACCCTGGACCCGGTAGGCTTCGATCCGGTCTGGATCGGCTGAATCGAGGTCGCCGATGATCAGGTGCGGGGTTATGCCCAGGTTTTCCACGTGCCGCAGGCCGCCGTCCACGGCGATCAGCAGGTCTGCGCGGGAGATCCGGGCGCGCAGCTCGTCTGGCGCGGGCAGATCGCCGTTGACAAACAGGATTGCTTTTTCAGCCTTGTTTTTCATCAAAAAACACCCTTCCTTTACCGGGGAGGGTGTTGGTATGTGCGCATCTTATCCCTCCGCCGGCATTACCCGGATCAGGTTATGCGGGTCGAGGACTGCCGTCCTCCTCTCAGCCTGGTCTGTCAGGCTCCCCGTGCTGGTATGTAATTAGGAATATCCTACCACATTCACGCGGGATGAGTCAAACTCGTGTGAAGATGTGGGTATATTAAGATCGTAGATGGTCTGCCCGTATGTGGCAGAAGCCGGCCGCTTGGCACTCGGCAAGCACTGCAAACCTTGCCAAGCGTCCTTGGCAGCGCTGGTTATTTCTCGGTCAGGAATTGGGTGACCTCAGACTCCGCTTTGGCGCGGGTGAGCTCGTACTTTTCCTGGATCACGCCGATCAGCTGGTCCAGTTGACCATCGACCTTGTCCAGGTCGTCATCGGTCAAGTCACCCCATTGTTCCTTGATTTTGCCGCGCATTTTTTTCCATTGGGCTTTAAGCAGCATTGAAAAATCCATTTGTTCTCCTTTTTTGATCGTGAATCATGTTTTCTATTTTTCTTTTACTGCTTAATTTTAGGATTTTTAACCACTGATGACCGAATGGCCCTAGTTAGGCGAGGGTTGGACTTGTGTTGGGACGGATTGGAAAGCTGTTATGGCGTAGTGTGGAGTGTGATTGTGGGTGAGGCCAGTGCGCTTGGGCAGGATGATATCAGCGAGCGCCGTAGAAGGGCGGGTTATTGCGGGCTAAGGGACTGTCTTATAGGGTTTGGGGTCACATCACCTGGTCATGACCACCGGCGCTGCTGCCGGTTGTTGCGGCGCTTTCCGAACAGCAAGGCCAGCAGCACACCAGCGAGAAACCCGCCGATATGCGCCCAAAAGGCTGTCCCGCCGACATCGGGGCCACCCAATGAGAGCACGCCGTTGAAGAACTGCAGGATGAACCAGACTCCCAAAACAATTGCTGCCGGGATGAGTTTGAGGGTCATGAAATAGCCGATGGGGATGAACGTGAGCACGCGGCTCTGCGGGTAAAGCACCAGGTAGGCCCCCAGCACCGCCGCGATGGCACCGCTGGCACCCACGGTGGGGATGACCGAGGTCGGGTTGGTGAAAACATGTGCCAGGGTCGCTGTCACCCCGCCTGCCAGGTAGAACAGCAGGTAGCCGACATGCCCCCAGGCGTCCTCCACGTTGTCACCGAAGATCCACAGGTAGAGCATGTTGCCCGCCAGGTGCAGTAAACCCGCGTGCATGAACATGGCGGTAAAGATGTTGCGGAGATTACCCAAATCGGTGGGTGCGGCCAGGAAGTTGGACGGGATGAACGCGAATTGGTACAGTTGCGAGCCGCCGGGGCCTGCACCTGCCAGCCACTGCCAGGCAAACACGGCAACATTCGCCAGGATCAGCAGGGTGTTGACGAGGGGAAAGCGGCGGGGTTTGATCTCATCTCGGATGGGTATCATGGTTTGGTCACACCGTTACCTTTCTGGAGGAGATTGGTGTATTAAATATACCATCAAAGGTCAGTTAAGGCGTCCGATCGATGAATTGACAACAATCAAGGCATCCGGTCAGAAGCATGAATTTCCAGGATTTACAAATGAGCGAAACGGGGGATAATAATGAACATAAGTGGGGCACATCACAACAAGGTGGGGCATTTCTTCACCCGGCCCACATTAAAAATTACCCTCTTGTGTGTCAAGGCAAAAGAACCGTTTTTAAAAGTTGATGATATAATCTTTAAACGTGAAGAGGTTATCTTTGTGTTTCAACAGAAAGAAACACAGGCTAGGGGCTGTTTATGGTTTAACTGCAGGCCTTGCCTTTTCAATCGCTTCTTGGGGAAAAGATGGAATTGTTTTGGCAAACTTGCATGTTACTTACGCTTGGATTAAATTCTTGCCAGGGGTAATGATAAGTTGCCTGTTTGGCAGCCTGGTTGGATGGGGGAGCGCGAAAATCGCTAAAAGTTGGATCGCCCTGATACTTTGGATTGTTTTCAGTCTGATACTGGTCTGGTTGATCATCTGGTTGCCCTTTGTTAGTACACCTTACCTCCTTGAAGTTTTTCAACCGGGTTTAAAGGGGTGGCTCAACTATCCCATGGTTGCCCACGTGAATCAATTAAAAATCATTGGCATTATTGTCATTACTATACCGGTTTTCCTTTGTGGTTTGGTGGAACCTCATATTATCGAAACCGTTATGATGTCCTCGTATAAAGGGTCTATGCTTGTCATCGTTTTGGCATGCGGCTTATTAATGGGAGCAGCAGGCTCTGCAGGAGATGACCTTGTCAATAAACAGTTCCGCGAACCTGTTCGGGCGCTTGAAAACTTATTCCAATTCGCCAGAGAGACTCAGAATAAAGAGGTTGATGAGTTAGTGAAGCGGCGGATGCGCTTAGCAGTAGTTACAGATTTGGGCGAAATTTTAACCAAGTCCCACAAATTAACGTTGGTCGCATTTGACGCCCCCTTGGCGCAAATGGACTTTTTAATAGATTTTGAGGGGACATGGGTAAAATGCACGACGGTGTACTCACAGCCTATAATTTGTGAACAAGTGTTCAGGAGACCGGTGGTCATATCTGCAGTGAACCGATATGCTATGAATTAGGATAAGAATTTGTGGTTTGTCAGGCAGGGTTTTATATCATGAACCCGTTACAGTTGTGACGCTTGATGCGTAAGTCCGCAGTTGTGATATTGCTCAGCAGCTCTAACAATAAGTGGAGCAATAACAATAATGACGCTATAAGGAATAATTAATGACAAATCGACTATTAGACGTAAAGGGGCTGGAAACTCACTTTAATACACCCGAAGGAATTGTTCATGCCGTCAACGGTGTTTCGTTTACTTTGGATGAAGGTGAAACTTTGGGCATTGTGGGAGAAAGTGGTTGTGGTAAAAGCGTGACAATGCTTTCATGTTTAAGGCTGGTCCCCATGCCACCAGGGAAGATCGTTGCAGGTCAGGCTAACTATAAAGACCGCGATTTGTTAGCAATAAGTGAGGATGAGATCCGAAAAGTGCGAGGGGCACATATTGGCATGATTTTTCAAGACCCAATGACTTCGTTGAACCCGGTGATGACCATTGGCAAGCAATTGACAGAACCACTGATATTGCATTTGGGGTTGACAGAAAAACAGGCGCGTAATCGTTCAATTGAATTGCTTGGTATAGTGGGCATCCCGCGAGCATCTGATCGTCTTAAAGATTACCCCCATCAATATTCGGGGGGGATGCGCCAGCGTGTGATGATTGCGATGGCGCTTGCCTGTATGCCGGATATCCTGATCGCCGATGAACCAACCACTGCTTTGGATGTGACCATCCAGGCGCAGATTGTTGAACTGGTCATCCAGCTCCGTGAAGAATTGGGCATGTCGATTGTATGGATCACGCATGATCTTGGCGTTGTCGCCAGTATTGCGAATCGAGTTGCTGTAATGTATGCCGGTTTTATCATTGAAGAAGCACCTGTGAAGAAATTATATGCTGGTCCATCACATCCTTATACTGTTGGATTACTAAATAGCCTTCCCCAAATTCAGGTTCAAGAGAAGAAACGACTATACTCGATTAATGGTATGCCCCCTACCCTTTATAAAATACCCCATGCATGTCCTTTTGCACCACGTTGTCCTTGGGTGATAGAGCGCTGTTGGTCAGAAAACCCTCTGCTTTTCCCCATTGGCGACAGTCATAAAGTAGCATGTTGGGTTGATATCAAGACTGGAAGGGAACGATAATGAGTTTCAATAATGGTCCATTGATACGCGTAGAAGATCTCGTTATGCACTTTCCTATTACTCGGGGTGTTTTCCGCCGTCAGGTGGGTGCAATCAGAGCGGTAGATGGGGTTTCTCTCGAAATCGAACAGGGCGAAACGCTTGGGCTGGTCGGGGAGTCGGGTTGTGGAAAGACAACGCTTGGACGAACCATCCTTCAGCTGTATGAACCGACCTCCGGCCATGTTTATTTTGAAGATACTGATCTGACGCAATTGAAACCAGAGCCATTGCGGCAGAAGCGTAAAAGGCTCCAGATGATTTTCCAAGACCCTTATGCCAGTCTTAACCCCCGGATGACGGTGCGGGAAATTATTGGCGACCCCATGTTGGCGTTTGGCATGGCCAGCGGTAAGGAAATTGACGCTCGGGTCAGCGAGCTTTTGGATTTGGTTAAGTTGGATCAAAAATATGCCGGCCGCTATCCGCATGAATTTTCGGGTGGTCAGCGTCAACGGATTGGCGTGGCCCGCGCGCTAGCGCTGAATCCTTCCTTTATTATCTGTGATGAGCCAATATCCGCATTGGATGTTTCTATTCAGGCACAAGTGGTCAACTTACTTGAAGACCTGCAGGAAGAGTTGGCTCTCACTTATCTTTTCATTGCTCATGACCTTTCAATGGTCCGTCACATCAGTGATCGTGTGGCGGTCATGTACCTGGGCGTTATCGTTGAATTGTCGGATCGCAATGATGTTTATATTAACCCTCTGCATCCCTATACTCAGGCGTTGCTCTCGTCAATACCTGTGGCCGACCCGGAATATTATGTGGACCATCAGAGGATCGTTCTGAAGGGGGATGTGCCCTCTCCGGCAAATCCGCCTTCAGGGTGTCGCTTCCGGACACGATGTCCGATTGCGGGTGACGAATGCGCTGAAGTCGAACCGGAGTTGCGTGAAATCAGCCCCGGTCACTTTGTGGCTTGCATCAAAGTCCCTGGAAAGGAGGTGGATACTCAGGATACCTAATGATAAGTCAATAGATGTTTAGAAAACCCATTCAATATTTTTAAAACGGAGGAGGAAACCGTGAAAAAACTACATTTCTTGATAGCCTTGATTATGGTTGCGAGCCTAGTATTATCGGCTTGCAGTACCACACCTACTGAGGCTCCCGTTGAAGACGAACCCATAACGGGAGAACCTGCTACAGAAGAGCCAGAAACCGTACTAGTTGCTCTGAACCCTTATATTGGGTCCAACAAACTGGATGGGAACGGCGTTCCCAGCACCTTCTTTGATGATGTCCACATCAGAAAAGCATTTGCTTATGCATTTGATGCCAATATTGTGGCCAACGAAGTTTTTATGGGTGAGGCCGTCCAGTCCAAGGTCTTGTCATTGCCTGGGATGCCCGGTTATGATCCGGATGCACCCTACTATGAGTTCGATCTGGAAAAATCAGCGGAAGAATTCAAACTGGCAGATGTCGATAAAGACGGCATCCCTGCTGGTGAGGATCCTGATGATATCTGGGAGATGGGTTTCAGGCTCCAGATGCTTTATAACACCGGCAATACAACCCGGCAAATTTATGCAGAAATCCTGCAAGCTAACCTCGCTCAGGTTAACGAGAAATTCGTTATTGAGGTATTAGGTTTGCCGTGGCCTGCCTATTTGACAGCCCAGCGCGCTTACAAAATCCCGATCATGACAGGCGGTTGGTTAGAGGACATTCATGATCCCCATAACTGGTATCAGCCCTATACGACTGGCACCTATGGCGCACGCCAACAATTGCCAGAGGATCTCAAGGCGCAATTCAAAGTCCTGCTTGATGAAGGTGTATCCTTGATCGATCCAGATGCCCGGCATGCGGTCTATCAAGAGTTTAACCAGTTGTATTACGATGAAGCGGTGGGTGTACCTGTTGTATTGGCGACTTCCCATAATTACGTGCAAAAATGGATTGAAGGTCGTGTTACCAACCCAATCTTCTCGGGTGAGATCTATAAGACCATGTACAAGACGGAAGATGCTCCCAATCCGGATATCATTAATTGGGTTTCGTTCGGCGATCCGTTGGTCCTTGACCCGGCAGCCGCTTACGATACCGCTAGCGGCGAGGTTCTACAGAACATCTATGAGACCCTTGTCTTCTATGATGGCGTCAAGACCGATGAGTTCGTGCCCCAGTTGGCTGAGCGTTGGGAGGTCTCAGAGGATGGCATTGTTTGGACCTTCCATATCCGCGAGGGTGTCAAATTCCACGAAGGCGGCGACCTGACAGCCTCCGATGTGGCCTATTCATTCCAACGTGGTTTGCTGCAGGGTGGCTATTCGACCCCACAGTGGCTGCTGGCTGAGCCCTTCCTTGGTGTCGGCGTTGACGATATCACCGGGATTGTAGATGATTTTGCATCCGCCGATGATCGCGAAGCCCTGTTAGCCAATGATCCGAAAGATTTGCAGAACGCTTGCGAAACGGTTAAATCCAAGATTGTGGCCGACAACGAAGCCGGTACAGTGACAATGACCCTTGCCCAGGCCTGGGGCCCCTTCCTGGCAACCATCGCTAATAACTGGGGTGCTATCTTGGATATGGAATGGGTCGTTGAGAACGGTGGCTGGGATGGCAGTTGCGACACCTGGCAGAACTACTACTCCATGGACGATGCTGCCAATCCCTTCAGAACCATTACTAACGGCACCGGTGCTTACAAACTCGACCACTGGACGCCAGAGCAGGAAGTTGTTCTCACACAGTTTGATGAATACTGGGGCGAGCCTGCGCAGACGGAACGGGTTGCGATCCTGAACATTTCTGAATTCGGTACCCGCTTTGCCATGCTTCAGGCTGGCGACGCCGATTTCATTGCGGTTCCTGCTGAGAACCGCGCCGCGGTTGATGTAATGGTTGGAGAAATTGCAATCTACAACGAGGAAACCAATACCTACGATGACCCGGTGCCGGTTTGCTCGGTCGATACTGCGAAATTGGGCCTTGATCGCTTTGAAATTTGCGACACGCCCAGCGCTCAACCCCTAACGCTGTACTATGGGCGGCCTGGGTTAAACATGGATGTGATCCTGTTCAACTTTAATATCCAGTAGAATTCCATAGTCGAAAGATTTAATAGGTGTGGGAGCTGATAATAGTTCCCACACCCGAAGTAATTTTTTCCTTTAGATTGATTAGAAAAAAGTTTTTCCATTTATTTTGGAAGGAAAAAATGAGGTAAGAGGTTTGGAATGGCAAATTATATAATTCGTCGTCTTCTCCTTGTGCCAGTATTGTTGATCGGGGTGACTCTGATCATTTTTGGCATGCTCCAATTGCTCGGTCCGGTTGAACGCTCAGCGCTGTATGTTACAGATTTCCCTAAGAACGAAAAGCAAATTGAGGGTGTTATTAAGAAATATGGATTGGATGATCCTTTTTTTGTTCAATATTGGCGCTGGCTGACAGGGGTTAAGGATCCGCTTACCGGAGAACGTGAAGGCGGGATTCTTTTTGGGGACTTTGGATACTCGCGAACAGCTTCCCAAGATGTGATTGATATTATCAAAACCAGGTTTCCCAACACCTTAGACCTGGCACTTTGGACGATATTCCCAATGATTTCAGTTGGGATCTGGTTAGGCGTAAAGGCTGCGGTGAACCAGAATAAATTCATCGATCAAATTGCCCGAGTTTATAGCATTGTCGGGACATCTTTACCGGTTTTTGTGTTTGGCTTGTTATTGTTAATGCTTCTCTACGCTAATAACCAGTGGTTCCTGCCCGGGAAGATGTCGGATTGGGTGAGTCGGTTAATTTACTCGGGTGAGTTTAAGCAGTATACCCACTTATTGAGTGTTGACGCTCTTTTGAATCTCCGCTTTGATATTTTTTGGGACGCGATGCGGCACATGATTATGCCAATCATTACCCTGTCGTATATCAACTGGGCAACTTTTTTACGAGTTACACGTTCGTCGATGCTGGAAACGCTCCGCATGGATTACGTTACAACAGCCAGATCCAAAGGCCTTGAGGAAAGAGATGTAATCAATAAACATGCAAGACCTAATGCTATGTTGCCTGTTGTGACAATGATGGGCTCAAGTATTGTTGGGCTATTAGGCGGCGTAGTGATTACTGAGACGGTGTTTAATTATCCCGGGATCGGTAAGGCGGCTGCTGATGCGGCTTCACAGTTGGACGCAGTCACAATCCTTGGATTAGCGATTTTCACAGGGCTAATCCTAATTATCTCTAATCTCGTGGTTGACGTTTTGTATGCATTTATTGACCCTCGGGTCCGTTTATCTTGAGGAGCAGTCCATGACCGAAAAAACAACTAACCCAACAGGAGACAATCGACTGCTGGAAGAGGCCCAATCCGACCGCAAAATTGGTTGGTTTGAACAAGTGTTGGGCCCCGATAATTACCGTATTGTTACTGGGTTATTTAAAACGCCAGCATCCATTATTGGGTTTGTCCTGATTATAATTTTTATTTTGGTGGCCATTTTTGCGCCTGTCATTGCTCCCCCTGTGGGTAATGACCCTATGAAAATACCCAGGGATGGTTTCAGCGGGGAGCCTCAACCCCCTGGATCGCCGTGGAACTCGAACGTTCCAGAAATTCCTTTTTGGTATAAGCCGCTCACGGGCAATGATAAGTGGGTGCATTTGTTGGGCACGGCTCAAGGTCAATATGATATTTTTTATGGTATCGTTTGGGGGGCTCGGACGGCTTTCGAGACCGGCATCGTTGTTGTCATTGCCACTGTTCTGATTGGGGTCATCCTAGGATCTGTTGCAGCCTATTATGGTGGTTGGATTGACAACCTGATTATGAGGATCACAGAT
The DNA here is from genome assembly GCA_002403205.1 of Anaerolineaceae bacterium UBA4775. Lineage (GTDB taxonomy): Bacteria > Chloroflexota > Anaerolineae > Anaerolineales > Anaerolineaceae > Brevifilum. Next base: position 1,952 of record DHHJ01000029.1, on the reverse strand, counting down.
ATCTTTATGACCTTACCGTACATTATGATGGCATTGATCTTTTCATCGATTCTCACACCAATCTTGGGAAGAAGCCTGCTGCCTCCAATAATCGCTATGATCACGTTTGGTTGGATGGGTTACGCGCGCGTCATTCGGTCTGATATCCTTTCCATTAAAGAACGCGATTTTGTGCTGGCTGCAAAAGCATCTGGCGTTAAAAATGGACGTATTCTTACGAAATATATTTTACCGAATGCGATTTTCCCAACGCTTGTTTTGGCAACCCTTGCCATTGGTGATGTCGTTCTAAGTTTCGCAGCGCTGTCTTTCCTTGGCATTGGTACTGAAATAGGTTATGCTGACTGGGGACAGGTGTTAAGTTTCGCACGCAATTGGATTACCAGTCTGGATCGCTATTGGTATATTGTGGTTTATCCCGGTCTCACCCTGACACTGTTTGTAATGGGTTGGAATCTGGTAGGAGATGTTATGCGGGATGTCCTTGACCCGAGAATGCGTGGAAAAATATAAACCAATATTCTTGTGTTGAAGGTTTTGCCGGGCATATTTCTTGAGGGTGTTGTGTCAAGGCAAAGTTAAAATGTCCTAATTGGGCACATGAATAGGCTTTCCGTTGACCTTTTTGCCATACGCTCTCCAAGGATGATCTGGGAGAGTGTTGACCACCTCAGATTCTCGTTTATAATGGTAATTATCAAAAGTCTGGGAGGGATTGTTATGAAACGAATAATTTTATTAGTGTCTATAAGTTTATTGTTAATAGCTTGTCTTACTTCATCACCCAACTTGGTTGATGAGGTTGCTTCAGAATCTTCAGAATCAGATGAATCAACAACTGTAGTCGAAATTTCAGAGACTTCTGAAGCAACAAATACGTCTGAACCGACTTATACTCCTGAACCAACGGCTACAAAAAAACCTACCTCAACACCTAAACCAACTTCAACACCAAAGCCAACAGCGACAAAAAATCCTTATTTGTACTCATCAGGGACTTTTTTGGTTAACAGTGAGATTGAACCGGGCATATACCAGGGTGAAGCAGGTGATGATATTTGGGGTTCTTGTTATTGGGAACGATTAAGTAATCTTTCAGGGGATTTTGATTCGATTATTGCCAATGAAAACAGCGTGGGTAATTTTTATGTTGAGATAAAGGACACGGATTTCGCATTCACTGTCAAGTGTGCTGTAACTCACATTGATGGCATTCCAGAACCGGAAGAATTCCTAACCAAGCTTGACACGGGTATGTACATTGTTGGAAGAGATATTCAACCTGGGCTTTACAAAGGTCAAGCCGGGGAAGACTTAATGGATTCTTGTTATTGGGAAAGATTGCGAGGTGTATCAGGTGAATTCCGAGAAATTCTAGCTAATGATAACGCAACTGGACAATACTATATCCAAGTTGCACCAACTGATTTTGCCTTGTCTGTAAGGTGTCCTGTTGAATTCCAATCCCAATAAATTGGACCAACATCTGCATGAAAATTACTAAAATCGGGATAATGATATGGAAAATGAATCAGTAGCAGAACAGACTGACAACAGCACTACCAATAAATCCAACAAGGGTTTGTATATTGTAATGGCAACAGTCATTATTCTCGGGCTAGCTTGGATACTAATCCGCCCAGGGGTTTTTACAATACAGCCAATTGGCGCGTTGCCTGAAGGTATCACTTTTATTTATCATTCGCGCAATCCTGAGATGCCTTTTTTCTCATCCCCTGATGGTATGTGTTTAGAAATACAAGGCGGAGTTTCACTACTTTGTAGGGGGGCTGCAATAAGCGGTTCTACAGAACTAATGGAGCGACTAATAATTAGGTTGTCTTACTCCCATTGGGCATATCTTCGGTCAACAGGTGGTAGAGAATTCGACCGTTAAAAACATAAACTTAGCTTGTTCAGCTATTATTGAGGGTGTTGAACAATTCCAATAA
>DHHJ01000021.1 GCA_002403205.1 Anaerolineaceae bacterium UBA4775 | reverse complement strand
GACATTTTAACTTTGCCTTGACAGAGGAATGAAGCGGGAGGTCAATGAGCAGGCTGCTCCTTAAGCTGGGTGAGGTAGCTGCGCAGCACCATGGGTGCTCCTTGTGCGTTGATCGGTACTGGGTGACCTGTTTCAATTATACCTCAACGGCCTGCATAGTGTTCGATTGTGACAAGCCGCGATAAAGCGTGTGGTGGCCGGGCAGGTCAGAGAGTCATCCTATGGTTGCAGGGTGTGAGGTGTGGCTAAAAAGCAGGCACTGTGGTAAGGGATTGGGACCCTTAGGAAAACTCTGAACACGTTGTGTAATAATCCGCGACCGGTTGACTTTCATTTCTGATGCGATTATAATCATGTAACCTTGCCCCGGCAGGACGTTTATGCTGGGGTAAAATCTTGTAACCCCAACTTTCCCGGTCCCTGGCGGTCCCACGCAAGCGTGGCCGGCTAAGTGAAGATTGGAGTAATGAAATGAAATTTATGATTGTCGAACAAGGCGGCAAGCAGTACCGTGTCGCTGAAGGTGGTACGATCGAAGTCGATCGGCTGCCGAACGAGGTGGGCGAGACCCTCACCCTTGAAGATGTTCTCCTTTACGTTGATGATGATGCCGTTACAGTCGGTACACCCTTAGTTGAAGGCGCAAAGGTCAATGCAAAGGTACTGAATCACTTCAAAGGACGCAAGATCTTGGTCTTTAAATATCGCCCGAAACAACGCTATCGGGTAAAATCCGGCCACCGACAGCAATACACACGCTTGCTGATCGAATCGATTGAAAGGGAGTAAGAATCATGGCACATAAAAAAGGCGGCGGCTCATCGCGTAATGGTCGTGACAGCAAATCGAAACGATTGGGCATTAAAAAATTCGGCGGCGAATACGTCATCAGCGGGAATATCCTGGTGCGGCAGCGCGGCACCAAGGTTCACCCCGGTTGGAATGTAGGTATGGGTAAAGATCACACCCTTTTTGCGACCACTGAAGGTTTGGTCCACTTTGAGACAATGCCAGGTGGACGCAAGAAAGTGCATGTCGTTACCATTCCCGAGGAAGAATAGCGCAAGCTGAGAATTGAAAGGATTGTAACGTCATTATGAAAAAAGATATCCATCCCGAATACTACCCCGAAGCAACGGTCATTTGCGGTTCGTGCGGTACAACCTGGACGACAGGTTCAACCCAACCGGAAATCCGCACCGAGGTGTGCTCAAATTGCCATCCCTTCTACACTGGGCAGCAGCAGCGCATTTTGGACCGTGAGGGACAGGTTGACCGCTTCTACAAGCGTCTGCAGGTTCGCCAGGAATTTCTTGATGAACAGCAGGCCAAAGAAGAAGGCAAAGTATCGCTTGATCGGCCCGTGGCCGACTTGGACCTGGGCACCCGTGTGGAAAACGTGCTGATTGACGCCGGCTTGAATACCATCGGCGACATTCTTGAACGGCTTGAAGGCGGCGAACAGGCCATGTTGGACGTGAGCGGTTTTGGCCGAAAGTCCCTGATCGACCTCAAAAAGACTCTGCGTCAAATGGGATACAAAATTCCTGAAGCGGCTGAAGAAATCACCGTATAAAATCAAACCAGAATCAAAAAATCCGGTAAACTTAACAGGCAGATGATCAAACATCTGCCTGTACTTATATCACCCAGAGGAGTCTTTAATGGAACATCACGTTGGATCGGTTGAAGTGATTTGCGGGTCAATGTTTTGCGGCAAAACGGAAGAATTGATTCGCCGGTTGAGACGAGCCAGAATCGCGAAACAGCAGGTCCAGGTTTTCAAACCAATCATTGACAACCGATACAATCATGCCAAGGTTACCTCGCATTCCGGCATTGATGTGGATGCCCGGCCTGTCAATGATTCGCAGGAAATTAAAGACTCAATTGTGGAAGGAACGACGGTGGTAGGTGTGGACGAAGTCCAGTTTTTTGACCCCGGCATCGTGGGAGTCGTAGAAGATTTGGCAGAACAAGGCTTGCGGGTAATCATTACAGGGTTAGATACGGATTTTCGGGGTGAGCCTTTTGGCTGCATGCCAGAGTTGATCGCACGCGCAGAGCGGGTGGATAAACTACATGCGATCTGTATGGTGTGCGGTGAAGCCGCAAGCCGCACGCAGCGCCTGGTGGATGGCAAACCCGCCCATTATAATGAACCTATCGTAGTGGTTGGTGCCCAAGAGATGTATGAGGCACGTTGCCGGGCGCATCACGAGGTCCCACGGGATTAATTTATCTCAGGAGTGCTATGCAAGACTATCATTCATTTTTAGCTGAAGTGTTGATCCATGAAAATGAATTAAAGACCCGAATCCGGGAATTGGGTGAGGAGATCAGTCGGGATTATGCCGGGAAGGAGATCCTGGCTATCTGTATTCTTAGGGGTGGGGTGATGTTCCTGACCGATCTGATCAGGCACATGGAGCCTTTGGTGGCCATCGATTTCATGGGGGTTTCGTCCTATGGTGTTGGTTCACGCGCTTCTGACGGACATGTGCGGATCACCCTGGACCTGACGACCAGCATCGGGGATAAACATGTGCTGATCGTTGAGGACATTATCGACAGCGGAAACACCCTTGCCTCGGTGATTGAGCTGCTGCAAACGCGTCACCCGGCCAGCCTGGAAGTGTGCACTTTACTCAACAAAACCTCGCGGCGTGAGGTGGACATTTCGATCAAATACTGCGGGTTTGAGATCCCTGACAAATTTGTGTTTGGGTATGGACTGGACATGGATGAGTACTACCGGAATTTGCCCTTCATCGGCGTGGTAGACCTGGAAAAATATGAAGCCGGTATTTGAGGCTGAGCACCTGGCATTATTTGATTGCATCAAGGAAGCGTGCAGCCCGAAGGAAGTGCCATTTCTGGTGGGAGGCGCTGTGCGCGATGCCCTGTTGGGCAAACCATTGCATGACCTCGATTTTGTGATGGCTGAAAAGCCGGTTAATCTGGCAAAAAGGCTGGCAAGACGCCTGAATGCTGGTTTTTTTGTTTTAGATGATGAAAGGCACACCGCCAGGGTGGTGTACCATGACCAAGATAACCGCTTCTTTCCCCTTGATTTTGTTCAATTCACTGGTGAAACCCTGGAAGAGGATTTGCATAACCGTGACTTTACCGTCAACGCCATGGCACTTGCCCTGGATGCGCTGACGGAGCTGATTGATCCGCTGGACGGACAGGCCGACCTGCAGCAGGGTGTGTTGCGTGCCTGCAGCCCGCATGCGCTGACGGATGACCCGGTGCGTGTGCTGCGTGGGGTGCGCCTGGCACACCAATTTGGCTTGGGTTATGCGCCAGGTTTGGAAGCGGCCTTGCAGGATGCGGCAGTTCACCTGCCCCGAACGTCTTACGAACGCCAGCGCGATGAATTATTTCGACTACTTGCAGGACCAGCCCCTGTTGACAGCTTGCGTGATTGCCAGACTATGGGAATCTTTGATACGCTGATCCCGCAAGTGGTGGATTTGGTCTCCATTCCAGCATCGCCCCCGCATCAATATTCATTATTTGAGCACACCCTCAGGACAGTGCAGGCTTACCATCGCCTGCTTGGCGCCCTTGTTGGTGATGGCGATGCATTTGGCGAGGACGGCTGGCTGACCACCGATGCCCTGGAAGTGCTGGGGGTATTCTCCGCTGCGATTGACGCTTATTATAAGGAAGAGATCACTCCTGGGCGTTCGAAAAAGGCTTTGGCGATGTTCGCCGCCTTGCTGCACGACATTGGCAAACCCCTGACGGTGAAAACGGGCGATGATGGGCGCCTGCACTTTGATCGCCATGCTGCTGTGGGGGCAGATTTGGCTTATGAGGCGGCCAAACGGCTTCAGTTGAGTAATGCTGAAGGGGATTGGGTGCGCAGAGTGGTGCGAGATCACATGCGCTTGTTACCATTTTTAGATCCTGGCTCGCCGCTCGACCACCGGTCAATGTATCGGTTCTTTAAGGGTTCCGGTGATGCAGGTGTTGCAGTTGTTTTGCACACCCTGGCGGACACCCTGGCAACGTATGGTACGGACCTGGCGCGTGAACGCTGGGTCAACACGCTGAACGTCGCCCGCGTATGCCTTTCGGCATGGTGGGAACAGCACGAGGTGATCGTCTCACCTGTCCCGCTATTGGACGGGTATGACCTCCAGCGTGAGTTTGGGTTGAAACCCGGCAAACGCCTGGGACGGCTGATAAAGCGGCTGATTGAGGAGCAAGCCAGCGGGGTGATCGGCACAATCGAAGAAGCCCACGATTTTGTGCGTAAACACCTGGATGAGGGATGGTCAGGAGACAAGGATGAACATTGAGGTCAACGGTGTGCGCCTGGCATATGAAACCAGGGAAGGGGCAGAACCCCCGCTTGTGTTGGTGCACGGATTTGGGCTGGACCGCTCGATCTGGCACCATCTAGTAGCCAAACACCTGACCAAATGGCAGGTGATCCTGCCGGACCTGCGCGGGCATGGCGGCAGCGATGCCCCCAAGGGGCCTTACCAGATATCAACATTGGCGCAAGATTTGGCACAGCTCATTGACCAAATGGGGTTTGAAAAGGTTGTGATTTGCGGCCATTCGATGGGTGGCTATGTAGCGCTGGCCTTCGCTGAGGGTTTCCCACAACGGCTGGCAGGGTTGGGGTTGATCACCACCAACGCAGGCTCGGATTCGGCGGAAAAGCGCGCTGGGCGGTATGACCTGATCGAAGAGGTGCGTTCGCGAGGGGCCCTTGCCGTGGCAGAAGGTCTGGCGCCGCGTTTATCGCATTACCCATCTGTGATTGATGAAGCCTATCAGTTGATCTGCCAAACAAGCCCGGATGGGCTGATCGGTGCGCTGGAAGGGATGGCCGAGCGGCCCGACAGAACCGCTTTGCTGCGAAAAATTGATGTGCCTGCCCTGGTGGTGGCTGGAGAGGATGATCAAATCGCAGACCTGGACAACGCCAAAGCGATGGCTGCTGCCCTGCCCAAAGGGGATTTTGTGAGCCTGCCGGGTGTGGGACATATGCCGATGCTGGAGGCACCGGATGCGCTAGGCAGCGCACTGCACTCCCTGATGGAGCGGGTGGTCAACAGTTAGAATGGATCACCAAAAGGCGGGTGATCTTGACGATCATTTGACCGATATTGACCTTTACTTATCTGTAGAGAGAGACAATGAACATTCAAGATACGATTTATGCACGGCGGAGCATCCGTAAATACGAGGATAAACCGGTTGAAGAAGAAAAGCTTGAGCTTCTGCTCAAGGCCGCCATGGCCGCGCCATCAGGGATGAACATTAAGCCCTGGGAGTTTGTCGTTGTGACCGACCCCGAAGTGATTGGAAAGATCCGCTCTGCTTTAATGTTTGCCAAATTCTACGCGCCGGCTGCGATTGCCGTGTGCGGCAACCTGTCAGTGTTTAAGAACTTCAAAGCTTCCAGATTCTGGGTACAGGATTGCAGCGCTGCTACACAGAATATCTTACTGGCTGCTGTCGGCCTGGGGTTGGGTACGGTCTGGCTGGGCGTGCACCCTGTGCATGTTTTTGAGAAGCGAATCTCCGGGATCCTGGCGCTCCCAAAGCATGTCACGCCTTTGAATGTGATTTATATCGGTTATCCAGCAGAAAACAAACCTGCACGCACCCAGTATGATCCGGCGCGAGTCCATTGGCAGGCTTATGGGGAATCTAAATGAGCCTGTGGCTGCTGGTTAATTTGATGATTCTCTGTGGTATTTGAGTAACAATTCGGTTTCCGTTGCGATATCCATCCCAACCTTTAGCTTTAGAGAGGATGGTCGGGTTTTAAGCCAATGCAGGGTGTCGCTGACGGTTTGTGATAGCGGTTTGAAGGTCAAACCAGCTTTGAGCGCTTTGTTGATATTGATGTTATAGAACCCCGCAAAGGCGGGATCGCTGGTGGGTACCCACAGGGGCAGATCAGACCAGGGCTTGACCCCTTCCTTGAGCAGGAAGTCTTCGTCCACCCACACGAAACTGGCATCCGAAAGGGACGCTTCACGGCAGGCCACCAACAGCGAACCAAAGGTTGCTGGTTTGCGGGGCCCGGTTACATTGAACACGCCTTCGCTCTTGGCTTCGATCTGCTTGATGATGAACGCAGCCAAATCGCGCACATCGATGAATTGGAGGTTGGCGCTGGGGGGGGATGGGGCTAAAACCTGGCCACCCAGGGAAACACGCCAGGGCCAGTAGCTAAACCGGTCGGAGGGGTCGTTGGGTCCGACCATCAATCCGGGCCTGATCACCAGCACGCGGCCATCAAACGCCTGCTGGATCTCATATTCGCACAGGGCTTTCAAGGGGCCGTAGGCGTCGCCGGTGTAGTCTTCCGTGGTCGGGTCGTCCAGCTGTGCCAGGGGGTAAGTTTCGGAAATGTCAGGGGTCCTGTAATCGGTGTATACGGATACCGACGAGATAAACACATACGTCTCGCATTTGCCCGACAGCATTTGTGCTGATTGGCGCACGATGCGAGGGACAAAACCGCTCGTGTCGATGACGGCGTCCCATTTTCGCCGCTTGAGGGCATTCAGGTCGCCGTCCCGGTCTCCGATCAGGTTGGTCACCTTGGGAAAGAGAGCCGGGTTGGTGCGTCCACGGTTGAAGAGGACGGGTGTGTGGCCTCTCTCCAACATCGCTTCAACAAGGGCAATGCCCAAGAATTTTTTACCGCCTAAAATGAGAATTTTCATGGAGACCTCGCCTCGTGGTGTGCGGTTTGCTGTATGTACGCCTTAAAATGTGCCCTGTAACAAGCCGGGCGGTTCAGACCCAAATCTTATTATACAATACCCTCCAAAACCCGTGGAAAGGTATGATGGCAGACGCAATTTTTGGTTGCGGAAAACTGGATTTTTCAGGCAATGTGTGTTGATTAATCCGGATAAAGACCCGTTTTTTAACAGCGGCTTTGTCTACCAGGCGCCGCATGTAGGGACAATTTAATCCAGGTTCACCCAGACAAAGTTGATATTGGCGTAATCACTGAACAGATCTGATTCGAGCAGCAAACGGCTGGTTTGGCTTGCTAAATCGTAATAATGCAGTCTGCCGTGGGTGCGGTATAAGAACCCGCTTGAATTTTGGAGCCATTGGATCTCCAAAGGCTGCTCTGCGAGGGTCAGTTCGGATTGGACGATCAAGTTCGTGTCGAGCAGGAAGCTCTGTTCTGAGCGGTTGGTCATCACGAAGGTGTTGCCATCTGGCGATAGAGTCAGGTTCAGGACATCATCACTGAAGGGCTGAAAGTTCAGATTCTGATCCAGCAGGTAGCTTTTCAATTCGCACGCAAACATGATCCAGTCTGACGCGGGGTACTGGTAAAAACACAGCATTTCAATTGTTTGGGCTGCCACGAATTCCCCTTGCAGTGAGAACAAAGTGAAGGTTGTGCTTTCAGGGTCAGAGTTCTGCTGGATGGCTAACAAGTTCTCACCAAAATAGCGCAGATCTGAAAACTCACCGGTGATGATGGGTTTTGCCTGCAGGGTTTGCGTATCAATCAGCGAATACCCCGCGCCGCCGGCCATGAAAGCGTGGTGGATGAGACCGAGCGATTCGGCGTTGAACCAGGTCAGGGACGGGTTTTCGATATCCTCTGGCAGCGGGATGGGCTGGAGGGTTTGATTAGCCACATTCAGGAGGTAGTAGGCTTTATCTCGATAAGCACCCGGTTTAAACACAAAGCCTTTTTTCAACAGGATGTGGTTTCCATCTGGCCCGACCCTGTAGTCCTCAACAAATCCTGGCTGGTCTTCCAGTTGCAAGCGAGAACCGGTTTGGTGGTCGTCCAAGTACAGGCTGGTGGTGATTGGACCCGTATCTTTCACGGAGAGATGGTAGCGGTCGCTTTGATACCAGCGTAAGAGCGCCCTGGAACTCTGGTGGGATTGTGTAACGGCTTCTAGCAAGCCGGCGTGGGTTAGGTTCAATTCTGTGACTAAGGATTCAGCGGCGACGGCGACCTGCTCGGGGTTGAACAGTTCTGGGCCACCGAAATCATACGTGTGCAAAACTGCACCAGTCCGCAGGTCGACAGTCACGCCGCGGTGATCATCCAGCGGGAAGAACATGCGATTGCCACTGGGTGATAGATTTGCCCTTAGCCGAAACTGGGAGTCGGCTATCGGCAATTCAAAAGGAAAGCGCGCTTGTGTGATGGGATTGAGGTAATGATATTCGAAAAAACCGGTTTGGAGCAGGAGAAGCGGCCCTTGATCGGGAGTCAGCGGATAAAATGGGGCTACTGCAGGTTGGGGTGTGGGGGAGGGTGTTGGGCTTAGGGCTGCCTGGTTGGTCACGGTGGGCAGAAAGACTGGTGTGACCGCATCAGCAGGCTCTGGTGGGCTGAGGGGCGCACAACCTGCCACGCTCAGCCAAATGATCAAGAGCAGGACGATCGCTGGAAAGGGTTTCATGATCTCATCAAGTGTGTTTTGATCACCGGTAACACGCATTGGCTATCATTGGGTTACTGGATGGAATAAAAAGGGCATGCTGCATGTAAAGGTGATTATACTGATTATTGAACCCAACATGTTAAAATAACAGCATGACTTCACGCAAAGGAAAAGGCCGCTCATGGCTCGCTGAAGCCTACCTGTGGGCGACTGAACAGCTGTATGGTCCGCTTGCCTGGGCTTATGATGCGGTTGCCTGGGTGGTCAGCTTTGGCTATTGGCAGCAGTGGCGCCTGGATGCGCTGAGGTACCTCCAACCGGGCGCAGTGCTGGAAGTAGGTTTCGGCACGGGTGAGCTGTTGCTGGCCATGGCAGAACAAGGCTGCCAGGTGACGGGTTTGGAACCCTCAGCGCAAATGCACAAGGTGACTGCGCGTAAGCTGCGCCGACGCAAGGAAAACGTCAGTCGTGTACGCGGTAATGCAGAAGCGATCCCCCTGGCTGCGGGATCCTTTGCCAATGTGATCATCACCTTTCCGTCAAATTACATTCTGCGTGAAGCGACCCTGGGCGAGATTTATCGGGTGCTCAATATAGATGGCTACTGTGTGGTGGTGGGATGGAGTGTTCATTTCAAGTCCAGTCTGCTTCGTATGTTTACTAAACTGTGGCTGGGGGCTGGGGTTGAGTTGGCAATCGATAGATTCACACAAACCGCAAGGGGGGTTGGTTTTAAGGTCAATCGCGTGACACATCGTACAGACTCCTACACTTTACCTGTGGTGGTCCTGGAGAAACATGATGATTAATGCGCTTGAACAACGGCTGGCGAATGGGGGCAGGGTGGAGGGTTCGGCAGGCGAGGTGATGCAGCTGGTTTTGCCAGAAATCCCAACGGGCAAATATGGGCTGGCGCAGGTGGATAATTATTCAAACCTGCCCCGCAGGAAATTCCCTCACAGGCCACCGCTGAAAATGACCCTAGAAGCGCGGGTCTCCGCCCCTGATTTAGCCGGCACCTGGGGCTTTGGCTTATGGAATGACCCCTTTAGTATTGGGTTTGGCGGGGGTGGGATGGCCCGTGCCCTGCCAGTTTTGCCAAATGCTGCCTGGTTCTTCTACGGCTCGAAGGAGAACTATCTCTCCTTGCGTGATGACCAGCCTGGTGCGGGTTTTCAGGCAAAAACCTTCCGTTCCCCACGGCTGCCAACGGTGTTATCCATCCTGGCAGCGCCGGGTGTGCTGCTTATGCTGTGGCCAGCCGCCGCTCGGTTAATGCGAAAATGGGCGCGCTTGTTTGTCACCGAGTCGGCGCGACCGCTGTCGGTGAACGTGCAAGAATGGCACAGCTATGAACTGGAATGGACACAGGATCGGGCAGTGTTCACCGTGGATCAGAGAGAGGTGCTCCGCACACCGCATACCCCGCCAGGACGGTTGGGGTTGGTGATCTGGATCGATAACCAGTTTTTCAGGTGTGACCCGACGGGCAAGATTAAATTTGGTTATCTTGCAGTGTGCGATCTGGGCTGGTTGGAGGTGCGGGGGTTACGGATTAATTAAACCGCTTTTTTCATTGTATAGATTACAAAACCTTAACCAAAAGTCATCGCAAAATTGGAGAATCGCAAACCTTAATGGTAAAATTAAGTGTTTGAAAGCCAATTTGCACAAAAACCGTGGTCATTATTAAGAAACACATACAAATTTAGGAGGAAGAATGGCAGAAAAGAAATGGGTTTACCTGTTTGATGAAGTTGAGGAAGCTGAGCAATATGCCGGCGATTGGGATGGCGTGCGCGGCTTACTTGGTGGCAAAGGTGCAAACCTGGCCGAGATGACCCGCATTGGCGTCCCTGTTCCCCCCGGTTTTACCATCACCACAGAAGCCTGCATCGCCTACCAGGATGATAAAGCATTCCCAAAGGGGATGTGGGACCAGGCGTTGGAAGCATTGAAAGCCGTTGAAGAGAAAACAGGCAAGAAATTTGGGGATCCCGCGAATCCCCTGCTGGTGTCTTGCCGCTCTGGGGCCAAGATGTCCATGCCCGGTATGATGGACACGGTTCTGAACATCGGCCTGAACGATGAAACCGCTGAAGGTATGGTCGCCTTGACCGAAAATGAGCGTTTCGTATACGACTCCTACCGCCGCCTGGTTCAAATGTTTGGCGCTGTTGTGCTTGGCATCGCCGATGAAGCCTTTGAAGATGTGCTGGATGGTTACAAGGAAGCCAAGGGTGTTCAATCCGATACCGACCTCGATGCAGCGGATTGGAAGGAACTGACAGAGAAGTTCAAAGCTGTGGTCAAGAAAGAAATGGGCTTCGAGTTCCCACAAGACCCGGAAAAGCAACTGGAATTGGCCACCAAAGCCGTGTTTGACTCGTGGAACGCCAAGCGGGCGATCGATTATCGCCGCCGCGCGAACATTCCAGACGATTTGGGCACAGCCGTCAACATCGTGACAATGGTGTTCGGCAACATGGGCTGGGATTCCGGCACGGGTGTCGCTTTTACCCGTGACCCCGGGACTGGCGAAAAGAAGCTGTATGGCGATTACCTGATGAACGCCCAGGGCGAAGATGTTGTGGCTGGTATCCGCAACACCAAGCCGATTGCGGAGTTAAAAGAGGAAGCACCGGAAGTCTTCAAGCAATTTGAAGAGATCACCTTGAAGCTTGAAAATCACTACAACGATATGCAGGATGTTGAGTTCACCATTGAAAATGGTAAGCTCTGGATGCTGCAAACCCGCAATGGTAAACGAACAGCCAGGGCAGCCATCAGAGTTGCTGTCGAGATGGTCAACGAAGGCCTGATCGATAAGGCAACGGCTGTCATGCGCGTGGAACCAGAACAGGTTGACCAAATGCTGCATCCCCAGTTTGATGCTGAAACCGTTGAAGCCGCCCGTCATGATGACCGTTTGTTCGCCAGCGGTGTGAATGCCTCTCCCGGTGCAGCGGTTGGGCAGGTTTATTTTGATGCCGACACCGCAGAACGCATGGCTAAGGAAGAAGGCCAGGATGTGATCATGGTGCGGCCTTTCACCAAACCGGATGATGTACACGGCATGTTGGCTTCCAAAGGCATTCTGACCAGTGAAGGCGGTGCAACCTCCCACGCAGCCGTGGTTGCCCGACAGTTTGGTGTGCCCTGTATCGTCGGTGCATCGATGATGTCCATCAACCTGGATAAACGTGAGCTGAGATCAAACGGCAAGGTTGTCAAAGAAGGCGATTGGATCTCCTTGGATGGCAGTTCAGGTGAGGCATACATTGGTAAGCTGGACCTGACCACCCCAGATCTTGAACAACAGACCGAACTGATGACCCTCTTGGGTTGGGCTGATGAAATTGCCCGACTGCAAGTGTGGGCAAATGCGGATTATCCCGCAGACGCACGGCGTGCTCGCACCTTTGGCGCCAAGGGGATTGGGCTGTGCCGCACTGAGCACATGTTCTTCGAAGAAGAACGTCTGCCGCATGTGGAGCAAATGATCCTCAACGCTGAAGAAGCCCAGAAATTGATCGATATGGTCGAACGACTGGAAGGTTTCTTGGCCTCGGGCAAACTTGAAGGGCGTGACCTGACAGAAGATTCACGCAAGATGGTTGAGAAAGAGCTGGCTGAAGCCAAAGCCACTTTGGACAACTCGAAGGCAGCGCAGGCATACTACAATGCCCTTGAAAACCTGCTGCCCTCGCAGCGAGAAGATTTTTATGGCTTGTTTGAGGCCATGGACGGCCTGCCCGTGATCATCCGCCTGATTGACCCGCCGCTGCATGAGTTCCTGCCCTCACAGGAGAATCTGCTGGTTGAGGTCACTGAAATGCGGGTCAATGGTGAAACCCAGGGCTTAGAAGAAAAAGAGACCCTGCTTGATGCGGTTAACAAGATGCATGAAAGTAACCCAATGATGGGTCTGCGCGGTATTCGCTTAGGGATTGTGTACCCCGATATCATGCGCATGCAGGTGCGGGCGATCTTTGAAGCGGCCAGCGATGCCACCAACAATGGTATTGATGTGCACCCTGAGATCATGATCCCCCTGACGGGGCATATCAACGAGCTCAAGCGGGTGCAACCAGAGCTGGAAGCGATCGCCAAGGACGTAATGACTGAGAAGAATGTAGAACTGGATTACAAGTTCGGCACGATGATCGAGATCCCGAGGGCAGCCCTCACGGCAGGTGAGATCGCTGAAGTGGCTGAGTTTTTCTCCTTCGGCACGAATGACCTGACGCAAATGGCCTTTGGCTACAGCCGTGATGACGCCGAGCGGAACTTCCTGATCACCTACGTTGACCAGGGCATTTTGCCCCAGAACCCGTTCCAGGTGCTGGATCGCAAAGGCGTTGGCCGCCTGATGGAAATGGCTGTCAGTGAAGGTCGCAAAGTGCGACCGGACCTTGAAGTTGGCATCTGCGGTGAGCACGGTGGTGACCCCAGCTCGATTGAGTTCTGCCACCTGGTTGGCAACAACTACGTGAGCTGCTCACCCTTCCGTGTGCCCGTGGCCCGGCTGGCCGCGGCACAAGCAAAGATCAACAATGATTAAGCAGATTTAAATTCATTCCAAAGGCTGCCGTTTCAACGGCAGCCTTTGGTTTTTAAAGAGAAGCTGCTGAGTTTAATCAATTATTTGGATATCTCCCCTTCAATCATGCTTTAAAAGAATATCTGCAGTTAAGAACCAGTGCTAAACAGAAGTGATATAAAATACATGAGTTTTACCAAGATTAGAGGGCCCCTCTTTTTAATCCCAATAATTTTTCCATCTGCAACTTATCGTTCACAATTGTCGGTGGACTGCCTGGCCGTTGTTCTGGTTTCGAGCGTGTTGATTGAGAATCAATATAAACTTATCAGGTTGTTGTGATGAAATAAACTGTGATAGCGTGAAGGTCAATATATAAAGTGGTTTAATTGTTTTGAAATGGCTTGAATTGGGAATCTTGGCGATCATCAATTTGCTTGTTATTGGAAGTTTGAGCAATCACAGAAAACGATCAGCTCAAGAAAAGACCGCCTTTCCACCGTTAAGAATGATGGTCTCTGTCAATGGGCCTCAGATGCATGTGTATTCGCAAGGAGCGGGTGACCTGGTGCTTGTTTTTATCGTCGGAAGCGGAGCACGCTCACCAGCCCTCAACTTTGAACTGCTTTATGACCCGTTGTCGGATGAGTACCGCATCGCCGTCATTGAGCGATCGGGTTATGGATGGAGTGAAACCGGGTCAACACCCCGCGAAATGGATACACTCTTATCCGAAAACCGGAAAGCGCTAGAGTTGGCAGGGATAACACCGCCTTATGTGATATTTGCCCACTCAATGGGTGCTCTTGAGGCGATTGCTTGGGCGAATCAATTCCCTCATGAGGTCCTGGCGATCATTGGCCTTGACCCTGCTGTGCCAGAAACTTATCGCTACCTGCAAAAACCGCCAGCGATCATGATCAACCTGATGGCTTTCTTAAGCAGAACCGGGATAACAAGGTTAAGTCCAGATGTGTGTGATGAATCTCTGTCTATACAAAAAGAATACCTGTCGGATGATGAAGCCGAGATGTTCTGTGCGGTTTTTATCAATCCACACTGACGAAAAACATGCTCCAGGAAATGAAAACAGTCGAAAAAATGCACTGCAGGTTGAAGGGCAGGGCATTCCGGGTGTCCGGCTCTTGTTCTTTATTTCTGATGGTTCTGAGCTTGCGATGGATAATTGGCGATCGATGCTTATCTCATATACGGAAAATGCCCGATCTGGTCGGTACACAATGCTTGATGTTTGGGCGTGATATATAAAACCCTGAACCAGAACTGATCGGCACTGAAAGCCGCATGTTCATTCAAAAAGTGCTGCAAGACCGTTACTAAATGACAATCATCTGTGATGGTGGATGAACGCCTGATTCTGTGCTGATTATGCTGTGCTATTTTTCTACTCACCAGCAAAAAGGAAGTGACTGGACAGTATTCATCACTTTTCATTAAGCGATCACTTGAAATGGCTGTGAAATGTACAATATTTAAGCCTAAATGTGGGTGCATCCTGCGGTATACTTTATATTGTCAAGGACAACCAATTAATCACTTGCGAGATAAGTAGCTATTATTAATCGCTATCTGAAGGGACGATACTATATGGAAAAAAAGGATTATTTAGACCTGTATCGAGAAATGGTCGTGATCCGCCGGATCGAGGAGCGCTCTGCTGAACTGTATCAGAAGGGCAAGATCGGCGGATTTTTGCATCTCTACATCGGCCAGGAAGCGGTATGTGCGGGGATTGGCTCCGTCAGACAGCCGCAAGACCGGATCATCACGGCCTACCGCGATCATGGGTGGGCAATCAGCAGCGGGATTGACCCGAAATTTGTGATGGCTGAACTTCTGGGCAAAGTGGATGGATGCTCAGGGGGAAGGGGCGGTTCGATGCATATGGCGGATGTAGAGAAGAATTTTTGGGGCGGCCATGCCATTGTGGGCGCTCATATCCCGATTGCGGCGGGTTTGGCTCTTGGAGATGTCTACCAGGGCAACGACGAAGCCATCACGATTTGCGTGTTTGGTGATGGCGCCACCAATATTGGTTTTTTCCATGAGGCATTGAACCTGAGCAAGGTGTGGAACTTACCCGTGCTGTGGGTATGTGAGAATAACCAGTACGGCATGGGCACTGCTGTGGATCGTGCCTCGGCGGTATCGGAAATCCGCCAAAAAGCCGAAGGATATGGCATGCGCAACGAACGCATTGAAGGCATGGATGTGATCAACGTGCGTAAAAATGTCTCACGGGTTCTGGATACCATTCGTGAAGAGGGCGGGCCTTATTTGCTGGAAATAATGACCTATCGCTATCGCGGCCATTCGATGGGAGACCCTGAACGCTACCGCGCAAAAGATGAGGTGAAAAAGTGGGAGGAAGAGGACCCGATTGGCATCTTCAGACGCTACTTGATAGATGAAGATGTCGCCACCGAAGAAGTGCTGGATGAACAGGACGCGCAGGCCGAAAAGATCGTCCAGGAAGCCGTAGAATTTGCCGAAGCAAGCCCTGACCCCGAGGATGAAACCCTGTTTGAACATATCTACACCGAGCCCACACCTGTGGATTATCGGGGATACGCCCTGGAAAAGATAAGCGAGGGAAAATAAGATGGCACGAATGACAATGCGTGAAGCAATTTCAAAAGCGTTGTGGGAAGAAATGGAACGCGATGAGCGCGTATTCATCATGGGTGAAGAGGTCGGCGTGTGGGGCGGCACTTATGCCGTCACCAAAGGATTTTATGATCATTTTGGAGAGAAGCGCGTCCGGGATACGCCTATCGCTGAAGCTGCCATCGTGGGCGGTGCGATTGGGGCAGCCCTGACCGGGACGCGCCCTATCGCCGAGCTGATGACGATTAACTTCGCTTATGTAGCCATGGACCATATCGTCAACGAGGCGGCCAAGCTGCATTATATGTTTGCCGGGCAGTTTAAACTACCCCTGGTAATCCGCGCGGTCAGCGGCGGCGGGCGCCAGTTGGGCGCCACGCACTCCCAAACGCCCGATGCGATCTTTGCCCATTTCCCCGGGCTAAAGGTGGTTTCACCAGGGACGCCGGCGGACGCCAAAGGTTTGTTGAAGAGCGCCATCCGCAGTGATGACCCGGTGCTGTTCATTGAAAACGCTACCCTTTACCAGTCAAAAGGTGAGGTGCCGGAGGATGAGGATTACCTCGAGCCTTTGGGTAAATCAAAGGTTCAACGGGAAGGTGATGACGTCACCATTGTGGCTTATTCAAAGATGGTGCCGGCGGCATTGGCGGCTGCAGAGCGACTGGCTGATGAGGGCATTGAAGCCGAGGTGGTCGACCTGCGCGCCCTGCGCCCCCTGGACATGGACCCGGTGATTGCTTCCTTCAAACGCACCAACCGAGCTGTGGTCGTCGAGGAAGGCTGGCGCGCATTCGGAGTTGGCTCTGAGGTTTCAGCCAGGATTTACGAGCTGGCTTTTGATTATGTCGATGCCCCGGTGAAACGGGTGGCTCAGGCAGAGGTCCCGCTGCCCTACAACGCAAAACTGGAACAGTTGGCCCTGCCGCAAACGGAAGATATTTATCAAGCTGCGAAGGAGGTCATTTATGGCTGAGCTGGTGACGATGCCCAAATTGGGCTTTGATATGGCTGAGGGAACCCTGGTAAGGTGGGTCAAAGCTGAAGGCGATCCGGTGGAGAAAGCGGATGTGATCGCTGAGATCGAAACAGATAAAGCGACAGTGGAGGTTGAATCTGGTTTCGAAGGCGTCATGTTCAGGCATTTGGCAGGTGAAGGGGAGGATTTGCCCGTCAACGCGCCGATTGCTGTGGTGGCAGCGAAAGGTGAAGAGCTGTCCGATGAGGACATCGATGCCCTGCTGGGGGAAGCGGGTGTAAAGGCACCCCAAAAAGCTGCTCCCGAGGAAGAACAACCCGTCAAGGAAGAAAAAGCGCCTGAAACGGAAGCTGCCGTTGAGATGGCAGAAGAACCCGATGTAACACCGGCAGGCGGAACGCGGTCATCGCCTTTGGCACGGCGGATGGCAGAAGACCATGACGTCCCGCTTACGAAGGTGGAGGGCAGCGGCCCCCAGGGCAGGATCGTCAAGAAGGATATCGAAGAATACCTTGAGTCGATGCGCGCTGAGGGCCGGGAGGAAGAAGCCGAGGCGGTCGGCAAGACTTTGCAGCCTTTGACGGCCTTCACCACAGGTGAAATTCCCGAGGATGAGGTGATCGCGATGAGCCGGTTGCGGCAGGCGATCGGCCGGCGTATGCAGGATTCGAATCAGAACTTCCCGCATTTTTACCTGACGCGTGTGTATAAGACCGGTGCGCTGATGAAATTGCGCAAGGAGCTGAACCAGTTGCTGCCCGAGGAGGATAAGCTCTCGGTGAATGACTTCATCCTCAAGGCAGTGGCACTGGCGCTGCGCCAGTACCCGAACCTAAACGCCTCCATTGAAGATGACAAGCATATCCGGCGGTATGGACATGTCAATATCGGCGTGGCTGTGGCGGTGGAAGGCGGTTTGATGACGGTTGTCTGCAAGGACGCCGACCGGAAACCGCTGCGTTTGATCGCACGCGAGGTGCGCGAGATGGCCGGTCGGGCGCGCAACCGCAAGGTGAAGAACGAAGATATCGAAGGCTCAACCTTCTCGGTGAGCAATTTGGGTATGTTCGGGATCGATGAATTTGCCGCCATCATCAACCCGCCGGAAGCAGGCATTCTGGCAGTGAGCGCGGTGCAGAATGTGCCTGCGGTTGAAGATGGTGAGCTGGTGATCGCCTCCCGGATGAAGGCAACGATCTCTGCAGACCACCGGGTGACCGATGGTGCTGAAGCCGCCGAATTCATGGCTGTCCTGGCAGAGTACCTGGAAGAGCCGCTGCAGTTGTTGATCTAAAACCAGACGGACAGCTGATCAGCCCGTAGGTCTAAAGCCTGTGGGCTGATTTTTAATTCCTGGCCAGGGTTGGTCCGCTGATGTGTTGTAAGATATAGTCCAGTCTGCAAATAAAATATCCACACGGGTAAATTTGGATTTAATCGAATCATTCAATCATCTGAGGAGGGGAGCTCATGAATCACAATGAAGCTGCATTCAAAGGTGTGCGAGATATCGATATTTCATGGCTGCGGGAGGGCAAGGCTAAGATGGTGATTCTAATCGTGCATGGCTTGGGAAAACGCAGCAAGCGATCCCCTAGAGGTGGAATTGGTCTACGATAGGGTGAGACTATTGGATAAGTCCCTCCAATTCTACGAAGGCCAGCGTCACGAATTCTTTAACGAACCCGAACACCTGCAGGTGCTCGGGGAGGTCGCGAACTGGCTGGATGTGCGCTTGAGAGTTGTAAAATTAGTTAATTAATCTTAGGGCAGGCATTCCGATAGGTGCTGCCCTATTTTTTTTACCGTTCCTCCG
Source organism: Anaerolineaceae bacterium UBA4775 (assembly GCA_002403205.1). Lineage (GTDB taxonomy): Bacteria > Chloroflexota > Anaerolineae > Anaerolineales > Anaerolineaceae > Brevifilum. The sequence goes on along the minus strand of DHHJ01000021.1, from coordinate 9,658 downwards.
GTTCGCCGTACAGCCAGCCATAAATGTAATGGATCTCGTTGATCAGGCGGATGTAATTGCGTGTCTCCTCGATGCGCACGACCTCGAGAAACAGGTCCGGATCGTCGTAGGGCATGAGGTCTTTCCAAAAGAGGGTATTCCCCGGCCCGCCATTGTAGGCGGCCAGCATGGCAAAGGGGTCGCCTTCAAAGAGCTGTCGCTGCTGCCTGAGGTAACTGGCACCGAAAACAATGCTGACATTCGGGCGGTCGAGGTCATCCACGGTGTAGTTTTCTGGCCAGGACAGGTTCTCAGCCAGTTGAGCGCCTGTGGCAGGCATGACCTGCATCAGGCCGCGTGCGCCTGCGCCTGAGCGAATGAAGCCTTCGAAGGTGCTTTCCTGGCGCATGACCGCAAGCAGCAGCAGGGGCGAGATGGCTTCGGATTGAGCTGCAGGCAAGACCCAATCGAGATAGTAAGCCCCAAAGCGCACTCTTGAGAAGAATTCAGGGGCTTGTAATGCGTCGCCGCGTTCCAGCCCGGCCAAGCGCAATAGCTGGGTGCTGGCGACCATGGCTGAACGGTAGAGCCCGATCTCAACCAGGGCTGGGATTAACCGGAAGGTTTGGGCGGGGTCTTCGGCAAATTCAAGGCGGAGGGAGTCAAACTCTGCTTTCCCAGCGGGATAGTCACCCAAGGCCCAGTATTCCAGGCCGCGCTGGAAGCGCGGGTCGTAGGCGAGCATCCCCGGGCTTTCCAGGTTAAGCTCTGGGGGCAGCTCAAACGTGGCCCTGAGCCAGGCTTCCGCTTCCGGCAGGTAGGGGCTCAGATCAGGGTCGAGCTTGTACTCGGCAGGCTCGTAGAAGGGTTCACGGCTGATGAGCAGGTCTTCGGCGCGAATGCTGTAATGGCCGAAGGGGTTGGCGGTCTGGGCAATCTTCCAGCTATCAAGGGCGGCCGCAATGTCGCCCTGGGCTTGCTGGCATTTGCCGATCCACAGGTGGGCGGCGGCCAGCTCGGCGGGCTCAGCCGTCAGGACGAGCGCTCGTGAGAACAACGCCTGTGCACCTTCCCAATCTCCCAGGCGGACGAGGGCGATCCCGGCGAAGAAGGTGGTCTGAAAGGTTTCGGCTGATTCTGGGTATTCAGCCGCGACCCGCGCCCAGGTTTCAGCGGCTTGCTGAAGCATGTCTGCCCGCTCGAAGGAGCGGCCAGCGCGGAAGAGAAAGTCGGGCGAATCTGGAGATTGCGGGCGCTGGGCGACAAAATCCAGGGAGGTTTTGGCCGAAGCCTGGTGATCCCCCAGGAATGCCCAATGGGTGAATTCAATGGACTGCCAGGCATCGATATAGTAGCTGCTGGTGGGGTAGGTGATGATCAAAGTCTCCCACAGGTCGATGGCTGCACGGTGGTTTTCTTCCCCGCCGAGGCTGCGGGTGGCAAGGCCTTTGTGGTAAAGGGCAGCATCGGCCAGGGGTTGTTCTTCTTCAGCCAGGTAGCGGTCGAAGGCTTCAATCGCCAGGATGTGGTTACCGACGTAGTAATTGACCAGGCCGCGCTCGTATTCATTCACAGGTATGCCGTCTTCCACTAGGATCACGAGGGCGGTATAGGCATCATAGGCGAAAGGAAATCGCTGGACTGACTCCTGCAGGATGGTGTACGCTTGATCGTAATCTTCATTGGCGAGGTAAATGCGCCCGATGAGGAGGGCCATCTGTGCTTTCGTATAGTCACTACTGGCAGTATTGAAAATATCACGATAAAGCGATAAGGCGGTTTCATCATCACCGCTTGCTTGATAAGCACGGGCGATCTTTACAGCAATGGCATCGCTACCCCCGGTGGGGTCTGAGAGGAAGGCACTCTGGTAGCTGGCAATGGCAGATGTCTGATCCCCGAGTGTGCTGAACAAGTCCCCACGCAGTTCGTGGAGACGAGAGTCGATCAACCCGGGGCGCATGTCGAGGTAGGCCTGATATGCCGCAAGGGCTTCTTCGTAGCGCTCAAGCTGGGTGAAGGTGCGCCCGAGCATGTATTGCGCGCGCGCTGCGATCACCGGGTTGTCTGCCTGAGCAGCCTGGCGGAAGTGGTTTAACGCGGTGCTGATCTCACCCATGTTGAAATAAGTCTGCCCCAGGCCTAACTGAGCCTGAGCAATGAGGTCGGGATCATCACTGCGGGTGAGGGCATCCCGGAAGATGGCTTCAGCGGTGTTGTAATCACCGACAAACAAGGCGTGATCGCCCTCGGTGATCAGTACCTCGGGGGGTGGAGGCAGGGTGGCAGTCGGCGTTGGGGTGGATGGGGGCGTGGCTGTGGCCAACAGGATCGGCGGATGGGTTTGATCAACAGCAGGTTGGTCTGCTGGACCCGCACAAGCAGCAAGCACAAGGACCACCAAAGCGGACAGGATGAATTTGCGTCGTTTGCTCATTGTTATAGTGTAGCACAAGGGCGGGGGAGTTGGAAATAGGGCGTGTCAAGGTATTGGGCGATCAGGTACTGGGTATGGGGAGCTGTGTATCGGGCATTGGCGATCGTTGTTTTGCGGTTTGAATTCACAAGGGAAACGCCAATGCCATAAACATTCAGGGTGGTGTTTCAAAACAGCCTCGCCAAGCCTGCGCCACCAAAGGCGAGGAAAGAGGCGTTGATGACATACATCACCACGGATGTCCACAGGTATTTGCCAAGGGGAACCTGATAGGCGCCGCAGACAATGCTGAAACCGCGCTTGCCAAGGGGTAATAAGCGGCCGGTCATCAATAGCAGGGGGGAGGTGATGGGTAGCTCACCAAGCCGGAAGGGCAGGTCGTCCATACGGGCTTCGAAGTTGAAGATGTCACCAACCGTGACACCGATCTGATATTCCAGCATGGCGGCGAGGGTGTTGCCTACAGTCGCGACAGCCACCGTCTCAAGGGGTCCCAGAAAGACTGCGAGAAATAACGTCAGAGGAGAGGAGGGGATGAAAGTAAAGCCCAACAGGAAGTAAATCCCCACGCTGATCAATGCGGCCTGTCTGCGATGTGCACGGATAAAGTCTTTGGCCTCTGGCAGGTCAAAATTGATCATGATGACCACGAAAGCAACGGCCATCAGGAGCACCAATGTAATTTGGACGGCTTTATTGTGCCGGAGGGATTTAACGATGTTTACGATGGTGTCTTTGATCATTGGCAGGGCCCATTTTGGGGTGGAGCCATCGACCCATTATAACCTTTTCCAGCCGATGGGGTGTTTGGTACGGAGGATGAACTAAGTTGTGGTTTTTACTGGAGAGATTTCGTTCGAAATTGCCCTGAGCAGCATGTTTGGGCTAAACGATCCTGACCTCATCGACGATTCCGACGATGACCGAGATGATGCACCCATTTTCAAGATTAAGCACTTGCCGTGCGCCATTGCCCTCACGATTGACCAGCACCGTATCGCCGATCCCGGCATGGGTGTGGTCGACGGCGATAAAATCACCATCGGCCTGGTCACCCTCGCCCACGAGGGGCTGGACGACGAGCAGGCGGCGGTTATCGTAGTGCGGGTGGCTGATGGTGGTCACGACTGTGCCAATGACTTTACCGAGTATCATGAGCTGTCCTGTCAGGAATACCGGGTGGCCCCGGGTTTGAGGGTGAAATCGAAGTCGCCTTCGGGACGGAGGTCCAATTCATCTACGATCCCAACCAGGGCAAGATCCACCGGCACAAATTGAATGTCGGGCATGGCCAGGGCGGCTTCCCGAGAGCGAACCATCACGCACAGATCACCCATGCCAGCCTGAACCACATCCGCAGCGACTTGCAGTGCGCCGATGGGTTCAAGGTGCTTGTTGAGGGGCTGAACGACCAGCAGTTTAATCCCCTCCAGCCCTGGATATTTGACCGTGCAAACGGCTGTGCCGTGGACCCGTCCGAACAGCATGGCCTACCGGCCTCCGACGTTGGCCAGCACTCGGGTGATGATGGCGTCCAGCAAAGCCGAATCCACCTCGTTGCCCAGCTTGGCTACAACGGCAGAGCGGATGCGCTGGCGCAAGCCTTGATCCTCATGCAAGGAAACCTGCCCCATGCCCTTAGGTTTTGACGTGGGCTGGGCAACTGGTTCGGAAAGATAAGGTCTGACGGGTGATGCCGGCGGGAGTTGATGAGACTGGACCAGTTTGACGCCTAACCGCTCGGCTTTTTCATAAGCCAGTTCCGTCAGAACGACATCGTCGCATACCGTGAGTGTGAACACCCCGCGTGCAGCCAGATCTTCGATATCTCGCTCAGTGTAGAATTGTTTTGCCATTGCGTTTCCTTTCCGATGGGCCGGGGTTGATCAGCCCTGCACGCCTTCCAGCGCTTCGAGGGCCTGGATGGCGGCATTCTTTGCTGTGATGATCTCTGCTTCGCTGCCCGATAACCACATGCGCCCAAAGCGCCCGACCGAGGAAATGTGAATGATCTTGATATTGGCTTTCTTCTCTGCCTCGTTGCAGGCATAGTTGATGTAGGCGGCCGGCGCACACTCCAAAACGAGCAGGGTCTCGCCCGGCACGAGGATGCTTCCCCGCCTGAAGCGGTTCAGCAACTGGGCCTGGTAGGAATCCACACGGGTGATGACCTGGCTGGAGACCACCTGGGGTTTGATGCGGTCTTCCTTCTTCAGGCCCAGGCGGTCGAGAACGACCTGGCCGGCTTCCAGGACGGCAGCCTGGTTGAGAGAATGCACTTCGAACATGCCAAATTCGCGCTCAACGATTTGAGCACCAGGTTTGGCTTCGGTGGCCTTGACGGCAATATCGACCACCCGAAAGACCTCGTTGCCAGGTGCCATTTCGACATACAGCGAAGCCATCCCCTCCACCGGCAGGTCACCCTGGGTGACGGTGCCGACGAAGGCGGAATATTGCGCTTGCATCCGGTCAATAAAACAGTAGCAGCGTAATGAAAAGTTTTCTGCCATAATCACTCCTTTAAGGTCAATACTTATAAGTAGACTGATCGTGCATGGCAATCCCGACCGGGGTGACGAACAACGGGTGGCTTGCCACGCGGGTGGGCAGGTCGGTGATCTCTGCGATGACCGTGTCGATGCCCGGGAAGAGACTGGTGCCGCCGACCAGGACGATCGAATCCACGTTTTGCCCGCGAATGTGTTTTTCGATGATCGTGCCCATTTTCTCCATCACCGGGCGGACGATCGGAAAGAGCCTGGATTGCTGGGCGGGGTCTTTTTTCTTTTCTTCCGCTGCCTCAAAGCTGAGATCAGCGCCGCCCGCGATCACCAGGGACATGTGGGTGCCGCCCGTGGCTTCATCTGCAGTGTAAACGACCTGGCCATCCTTGAAGATGGCGATGCCCGTGGCGCCGCCGCCGATATCGACGATAGCACCATCTCGGATGCTAAGCACGTTGTTGGCGGCGGTGGGCTCATCGATCAGGTCTGAGCAGACCATCCCGGCCGCTTCAACTACATTGGCTGTGGAACGCACCTCAGCCATGGGGACTCCCGGGGGGAAGCCGCTGGCGGCATGGGTCAGGTCTCTGCCCAGGCGCGCTTCAACGTTGTGTTTCATCTCCCGCAGGATATCCACTGCACCGATGTAATCGACCACCAATCCGTCACGGACAACCTGGGTAAAGCGGTACTCCCCGGTTATGGGGATTCCCTGTTCATCCAGTACCGCCAAGACGGTATAAGCCGTGCCCAGGTCCACCCCGACATGCAAGTCACCTTGGGCGGGGGGGATAGGCGGCGGTTTATGGCCGTTGGGGCTGGGCAAAATCACATCATGGGCGCGTGTAAGCAGTACCTCCGGGTCTGGTCCCGCAGCGTTCAGGAACGTTTCGGTCACAGGTCAGGCCTGGCTTATTTCTTGGCTTCTGTGCTGCGCCCACCGATGCTGCCCTTGGTGTTTTGCGGCAGGATCATCTCGACATCTTCGTGGGGTCGGGGGATGACATGTACCGAAACCAGTTCGCCGACACGTTTGGCAGCAGCAGCGCCTGAATCCGTGGCCGCTTTGACTGCGCCTACATCGCCGCGCACCATCACGGTGACAAAACCACCGCCGACATATTCCGAGCCGATCAGGACCACGTTGGCGGATTTGACCATGGCGTCGGCGGCTTCAATCGCGCCTACCAAACCTTTGGTCTCAACCATCCCCAGTGCAATTAATGCTGTATCTAATGCCATTTGTTACATCCTTTCGTTTGTTAAGTTGGTCTTCACCTTGTATTCAATATTTCTTCCACGGCATCCCGGACGGCTTTTTCAATTTCCCGGGCAGAAGGGCGGGCCTTCGGTTTCCCAGGGAGCATGGCAGCGGCCGGGGCAGCTGACAATTCATAAGCCAGGCGTTTGATGTTAAACAGGTGATGAGCAGTGATATTATCACCTGTGATCGAGCCGCCCACACCCCCTGCACCGAGGGTCATGGATGGCTCCACACCTGTAGTCAAACCGATAGCGCCCAGCGTTCCCATGGTATTGACGGCGATCCGAAAGACGGGTTTCTCAAGCCCAAAAGCCATGATCACATCCTGGTTGGTGGCGTGGATGATCAAGCTGTGCCCGCGTCCGCCGAATTGAATTAACGCAATGCAGCGTTCGCAGCCGGCTTCCCAGCCTTCTTCCTCGTACCACCCTAAGACCGTGGTGAGCTTCTCACGAGAGAGGGGTTCTTCTTTGCCGGTTTTCTCCAACCGGGTGACCAGGATGCGGGTATTCTTCGGAATTTCAAAGCCTGCCATGGCCGCCAGGTCGTCCGCCGGTTTGCCGACGGTGGCGACATTCATGCTGCTATCGGGGTGAAAGAGCAGTGACCTTAAGCGTTCAGTTTGGGCGCTGTCGGTGAAGTAGGCGCCTTCTTGCTCCATCAGGGAGGCTAAGCGGCTGGCGATCGGCCGGTCGGCGACCACAGCCTGTTCGGTGGCACAGATTGTTGAGCAATCGAAGGCTTTGCTGGCCACGATGTACCGGGCAGCCTTCTCAAGATCGGCAGAGCGGTCAACATAGACCGGTACATTGCCGGGGCCGACGCCGTAGGCGGGTTTGCCCATGGAATGGGCCGCCCTGACCATCGGGGTGCCGCCTGTGGCGAGGATCAGCGCCACGTACTTGTGCCCCATCAGTGCCTGGGTGCCCGGCAGGCTGACATGCTGCATGCACGAGATCAACCCGGGGGGTGCCCCATGCTCCTCTGCCGCTTGCGCCATGATACGGGCAGTTTCGTAGGAACATTTGGCGGCAGCCGGATGGGGCGCGATCACGATGGCATCACGTGCTTTGACGGCAACCAAGATCTTGAACATCACAGTCGATGTAGGGTTGGTGCTGGGCGTCAGTGCTGCAACAACGCCCACAGGCCAGGCGATTTTATAGATCCGTTTATCCGGGTCATGGCCGACAACCCCCACTGTTTTAAGGTCTTTGATGCTTTCCCACACATTTTTTGACGCAAAGATATTCTTCAAGTGTTTATGTTCTGAGACTCCGTAGCCGGTTTCCTCTTGAGCCATGATGCCCAACCGTTCAGAAGCGGACAGGGCTGCTGCTGCCATCGCTGAACAGACGCGATCGACCTGGTCTTGTGAAGCGGTCGACCACTGCTTCCAGGCCTCGAATGCGCGCCCAGCAAGATCTCGGGCTTCCTGAATTGAACGTAAATCTTTGTCGTATTCAGTCATCAGAATCAGACTTTCTGGAAGGTCAATTTTCCTTCAACTTCTAACGAATCAATCATGGCCATGATGACGGCATCCACCGGCCGGTCTTTGGTGATGTTCGTCTGCCTGGCGCTGGAACCGTGAGCGGTTAGCACCAGATCGCCGATCCCTGCATTGACGGTATCCACCGCGACATAGGGTTTGCCGAACGGGGCGCCTGTTTCATCAGTCTGCTGGACGATGAGCAGCTTTTGCCCGGTCAATTGTTCATCTTTGATGGTGGAAACCGTCGTCCCGATCACTTTCGCTATCAACATGAGGTTATCTCCAAATCAGTAGGCTTTGCTGGAAGCATCCGTCTCAGATGCGGATGAAGGCGGAGATTGCTCTTCCTGGATGATCTTGACCCCTGCGCTTGCCCCGAGCCGGGTGGCGCCAGCCGCAACCATTTGCTCAGCATCCGCCTGGGTGCGAATCCCGCCGGCGGCCTTGACACCCACATCCGGGCCAACCACCCTGCGCATGAGGGCGACATCGTGCGCCGTGGCACCGCCACCTGAAAAGCCTGTGGATGTTTTCACAAAATCCGCACCGGCTTCTTTGGCGAGCAAACTAGCCACGATCTTTTCTTCGTCGGTGAGCAGGGCGGTTTCGATGATCACCTTCACCAGGGCGCCGGCGGCATGAGCAACCGAAACCACCTCACGGATATCACGAGCGACCAATTCATGATCGCCTGCTTTTAGCGCACCGATGTTGATGACCATATCGATCTCCGTAGCGCCATCCTGAATTGCTTTTTGGGTCTCGAAGGCTTTTACTTCGGGCGGCGTTGCCCCGAGGGGAAACCCTGTGACGGTACACACTTTAACATCGGTATCGCGCAAGAGTTCAGCGCATAATTTTACATGGGTGGGGTTGACACATACGGAGGCGAAATGATATTTGCGGGCTTCGAAGCACAGTTGAGCGATCATATCCGCCGTTGCATCTGGCTTAAGCAGGGTGTGATCGATCATACTGGCGAGGGATTTATCAGCCGGGATCACGCCTAGCGTAGAGGTGAGGCGCTCTGCCCCCGCGCTGATGACATGGCCAGCGTTATCAAAACAGGTTTTGACTTTGACACCATCGGCAACTTCAACTTTGCAGGTCGCACCTTCAGGGTATTTCTCCTGTGCTTCCTGCTCAGCCAAAGCCAGAAGGACCTCTCTGGTGATGATTTCAACCAGCGCCTGTACGGTTTCGAGATCATATTTCATGGTCACTTCCCATCTGTTAGGTTCATCTTCTCAATGGCGGTGATTTTGTCCACACGCCGGGCATGTCTGCCGCCGCCGAAATCAGTCGCAAGCCAGGTTTTGAGGATCTGCTTGGCGAGGTTCACGCCGATCATACCAGCGCCCAATGTGAGCACATTGGCGTTGTTGTGCTCACGGCTGTTGACCGCAGAGGCGTGGTCGTAGCACAGGGCAGCCCGCACACCGGGCACTTTGTTGGCAGCCATGCACGAGCCAATCCCGGCGCCATCGATGATCACACCCCGCCAGGCTGCGCCACTGGCGACCAGTTCGGCCACTTTTAACGCAATATCCGGGTAATCGACAGAATCTTTGGTGTGTGTACCGCAATCGATGACCTCAAAACCCAGGTCGATCAGGTCTTGTTTGAGGATGGCTTTTAAGTCTACCCCGCCATGGTCCGTCCCCAAGGCTACAATGCGTTTTTCAGAGGTTTTCGATGAAGAACACTGTTGCGGGGGTTGATGTGGGGCAGTTTGGTCGGGCTTGTTCTCGGGAGCGCTTAACCCCAGCGTTTGGCGGACCGTCTTATGGATGATGTCTTGAATATCCTGTTCAGTTAGTTGGTTTTTCATCCTAATGATGCTCTTGGTGGCGGTCGGGTACACAGGTTACAGGTGCAACCTGATTGACATCCTTAACTTTGAACCTGGATTCCAAAGCAGTAAGGTGATTTTTCCATCAGAAATTGCTTGAAAAATGAAACCTCCCCGCAGCAAG